>NZ_CALWFZ010000016.1 GCF_944377805.1 uncultured Mediterraneibacter sp.
TACGGTATCTGAATAACTGGCTTTCAATCCATAATACATATAATGTAAACGGTATGGGAGCCAGCAACTTTTCCCGCTGTGCCGCGAGCGGGATCCTTTCTGAAAACGATGTTCAGACCGGCCCTGTCTGCTATGGGTATGCTACCGCCCTGAAAGTCCTGTTGGATAAAGCGGGCATAAATAATGCGTTTGTGGAAGGGCAGGCATATAATGATAAAAATCTGCCATACGGGGAAAGGCATGCATGGAATTATGTAGAGATTGACGGGGCATGGTACGCCCTTGATCCCACATGGGACGACCCGGGGATATTAAACCGTCCTGCCACGGAGGCATATTTTCTGGTAGGTTCTGAGACAGAGACGATCACGGGCAATCTGCCGGCGAATATGACAGAGGATATGAGACGCTTCGGCGGGAACCATAGAGCGACGCCGATCGGGGATTACGGACTTACTTATCCTGAGCTTTCTAAGAATGCATATCCTCAGAGAGGCGGCTCTGCTTTACAGGTGATATTGCCAGACGGCAGGATTCAGACAGAAACGGATTTTGCATCAGCTCTCAATATAGCACAAGATAATCCGGGAACTACGATCCGCCTGTGGCAGCCTGTGACGGTGCCCGGCAGCGATCCGCTCGTTATTCCCGATCAAACAACGATCGATCTGAACGGACAGGGAAGTAACACGCGAAACAATCCGGCTATTCAAGGAAATTCAACGCCTGTTTTTAAGATAGAGACAGGGAATACCGCCTCTATCATCAACTCGGGGGAAACATTCTCAGCTATCGCCTTGCCGCGAACCGTTTATGGACCGGCGATAGAGAATAATGGTACGCTCACACTGGGCGTAGGCGTCACGGTCATCGGAGGCACTGTTTCCGCAGTATCCGGAAACCCGGCACAGGCCGAACAGTATGGGGTGCTGCCTTCAGCATCAGCCAGTACACAGACAGTTGGAAGAGTGAGTGCGCCGCAGAGCGCAGAGGCAGAAGAGGAATTTCAGGAGCAGTATAAAGCCACGGTGCAGATGCTGCTTGACAATGCGGGAACCGGGAAGTATGGTCCGAATGTAGGGCTGACATACTGGAACGGAACGTCATATATTACCCCTGTGGCAGACGCACAGCCCGAGATTACATGGCGACTGGCATCAGCGCCCGCCGGAGCGGGGAATGAGGCGGGAAGCCTGCTGGAAAATGGACGCTATACTTTGCAGGCGGTTGTAAAAGACACGGAATCATTTTACGGATATAACGTCTACCGGTATATTGACGTGACAGTCAAGCGGGCTGAATCGCCGCGGCATACTTTTGAAGTATCAACTCCTGCTTTTTCTCCGGTGGAGTACGGATACAGCCAGGTATCCGGCGGGACGCTTACTATTACCAACACGGGAAATGAAGAAATGACTATCCTCGGAGTCAGCGCAAAGAATCAGGATGGGACTGTTTCGCAGAGTTTTACCGTGCGGAATTCCGGCGCCTCAAAATCTCCGGAAACAGTCCAGCCCGGGCAGAGCAGCACTTCGTGGTCAGTCTATCCGGTACAGGGCCTGGGAGCCGGAACATACGCGGCCATGATAGAAGTCCAGGTACAGTTTAACGCATCCAGTACGTTGACAGAGACCGCAGGGGTGTCGATAGAGGTGAAGCCACTTACAGTTCCGGCTGACAGCATGACTGTTTCCGGCGGAAGCGGAGGCGCAGAAGATGTATTCATATACGGAGATACTGTATCTGTAGAGGCCGCTTTCACAATCCCGGCGCAGGCGCCGGGCGTGCCAATGACGCTGTTTATGGAAGATGCTTCCGGGAACTCGTCGCAGATAAGCGGGCCTGTGAATGCTGATGCAGACGGCAAATACCGATTCAGCGTAGACACTGCAGAAAAGAAACTGCCTGTAGGTCCTTCTAATTTGGTTGTCCGGTGCGCGGATCCGAACGCTGATTTTTCTTACGAGGAGGCCAGAGCAGGGGTGAGTCTGCAGCAGCGTATCGTAACGGCTGTTCTGTCAGGAGATGCAGGCAAGGTATACGACGGCACTGCCGCTCTTCCGAAAGATTCTGATTTGACGCTTGGGTTCGGGCAGGGCGGAGTACTTGCGCAGGATGAACATATACTGGGAATCCAGTCTGAGAATATACAGTTCGTATCCCCGGACGCGGGAACAACCGAGGTTATTGCCGGAAAAATTTCCCTTACAGGCAACGACGGGGAATATTATGTGCTTGCCTCTGATACTGTGACAGCTCAAGTGACAGGTATTTCAGCAGCAGAACCGTCTGTAAGTTTTGCTGATATGAACCTGAGCGAAGGGAAAAGCCTTTCCGATCTGGCTTCAGCATCTGTGTCCGACGCACAGGGAAACGCTGTTCCAGGTACATTTTCATGGTTTACAGACAGTATGTTCACAAGCCCGGCGGACATGTCGGAGAAGCTGGGTGAGGGCTCTCACACATTCTGGTACAGGTTCTCTCCATCCAGTAATAACTATGCTGTTATAACCGGTTCGGTGGTGATACAGGTAGAGGGAACAGAAAGCGGCACGGAACCGGCGCCTGACAGTACAGAGAACCCCAACCCCAATGAGAACGTAACCGTCGCTCCGTCTGAGACAGTAACCGCCGCTCCGTCTGAGACAGTAAGTACAGGAGCGGACAGAGAAAAAGACATTGATGCATCTCCCCAGACCGGTGTTTCCGACAGTGGATATATATACATTCTCCTTATGCTCATATCAGCCGGAACGGCAGGAGCGCTTTGGAAGAAACAAAGCAAATGATATACTCCTGATTTTTCTATAAACAGAGAGAGGGTATCGCTTGATCATCTGATTGAATGATTTTGCGACACCCTCTTTTTGTTGGAAAGGGATGGCGGGAAGAAGCGGCGAAGGCAGCAGGAGTGATGCCATATGTTAGTAAGGACAGACGTTGATAAATTATAGATAGAATGCAAAAATAATAAAAGGCTATGCAGTACGAGCATGAAAGTACATTCAAACAAAGTATTAGACTTTTTGGCATCCGAGGACTAATATTATTTTAGGAAGAAAGTTTCCAATATTTTATTGAAATGGAGGAATTATCAATGGATACAGAGAAAATGAAACAGGATCTCGGCGGTGGCGCCGTATTTGATATTGGTGAGCCGAATACAGCATTTGCCCAGTATTTTACGGGAGAATGTTATCTGAAAATGCTCACAACAGAGAGGGTGCCCATCGGAAATGTGACGTTCGGGAGAGGAACGATCAATTCCTGGCATATCCATCATAAAGGTGGTCAGATCCTGCTTGTAACAGGCGGCCGCGGGTACTATCAGGAATGGGGGAAACCTGCCCGGGAGCTCAAGGCCGGAGATGTAGTGAATATTCCGCCGGAAGTAAAGCACTGGCATGGAGCGGCTAAGGACAGCTGGTTCCAGCATCTGGCAATAGAGGTGCCTGCTGAAGGAGCGTTCAACGAGTGGCTCGAGGCGGTTTCTGATGAGGAATACCAAAAATTAAAATAACATACTCATATAAACTAAGAGAGGATGAATGATTATGACAGAAGCGGCAGAAAAGTATTTTAACAGATTATACCCGGATGGAACATTTACTCTAATGGACACAGACCCGGAGTTTGTGGAGTTTTTTGTGAATTTTTCCTGCGACGAGGTGGTGAATGAAGATGACCTTGACGACCGTACAAGGATGATGGCGGTCCTGGCAACACTCCTTGGATGTCAGGGGATCAATGAGTTCAGAGAAGTGCTGCCGGGAGCGCTCAATCTCGGTGTGGCGCCGGTAGAAGTAAAAGAGATCGTCTATCAGGCGTGCGCGTATCTGGGGATCGGAAGAGTACGTCCGTTCTTTGACGCGGTCAATGAAGTCCTGACAGAGCAGGGAATCGCGCTTCCGCTTGAGGGGCAGGCGACGACAACGACTGAAGATCGTATTCAAAAAGGTGAGCAGACTCAGGTAGATATTTTCGGAGACGGCATGAAAGGTTTTGCAAGCTCAGGCCCTGAGGAAAGCCGTCACATTAACCGGTGGCTCTCCGGCAACTGCTTTGGGGATTATTACACCCGGAGAGGTCTCAACTACAGAGAGAGGGAGATGATTACCTTCTGCTTTCTGGCCGCACAGGGCGGATGTGAGCCTCAGCTCACCTCACACGCCGCAGCCAATATGAAAATCGGAAATGACAGGGCATTCCTCATCAAGGTCGTTTCACAGTGTCTGCCCTACATTGGGTATCCAAGGAGCCTGAACGCGCTCAGGTGCGTCAACGAAGCGGCAGGGCAGCAGGATGGATAATCTGATCTTCAGCTTGAACGCTACTGTTCCTAATATTCCTTCTGATGGTGCTGGGCTATAGTGGAAGACGACACTCAAGGGAATTGTCACCAATCCGATTATATTAGGTATCGCGGCAGAGCTGAGATGGTCGGCGCTGTTTCTGCCGGCTGCTGTCTGACTCGGCTTCCGCCGGGAGGAGCTGGCAGCGATCCTTGAGGAGTCCTGGGATGGTATAATCTACTCAATGCCTGAGATGTATTCCCATGCTTCAGGGTCGAATTCTCTGTCTTTGTAATAATACTTTTTGTCCTCTTCGGTGATCTGCTTGATGACCCGGCACGGATTGCCCGCGGCGACTACCCAGTCCGGTATATCCTTTGTCACAATGCTTCCGGCGCCGATAACAGTATTGCTTCCAATGTGGACGCCCGGCATGATGACGGTGTTTCCGCCGATCCATACATTGTCTCCGATGGTAACGCTGATTCCGTACTCATAGAGGGAATTGCGGGACACCGGATGGAGCGGATGCCCGGCGGTATAGATAGAGACATTGGGGGCGAACTGGCAGTTATCCCCGATCTTTACTTTTGCCACATCGATGATCGTACAGTTGTAATTCGCGAAAAAGTTCTTTCCCACTTCGATATGTGAGCCGTAGTCACAGTAGAAGGGCGGATTGATAAATGCGTCCTCGGATTTTCCAAGAAGTTCTTTTACAATCTCCCCGATCTTATCAAAATCCGAACGGTCTGCTGTGTTTAAGCGCTGCAGAATCCTGCGGCATATTTTCTGTTCTTCCATAACGGAATCATCGGAGATGTATGCCATCTCTCTGTCTCTTCTTTCGATATTATTCATTCTTTTTCTCCTTTTGCTTTTACTTATCTGTCTGCGTCCGGTGCCTTAAGTCTCAGTGCTTCAGAAGACGGCAGTTCTTTTTCAGATCATAGTCCTTATGTACTCCGTCGTCATCGTAGAGCATGTACCCGGAGCCTTTGTAACCGATTGTCTCCATTGTATCTGTGCGGATCTCATCGACGCATTCTGCCTGTTTTGCCACAGGGATGCACTTCCCTGCCCGGATAAAGAGAGGAATTTCATTGAGAGCCACGCTGACATAATGGATGCCTTTTGCCAGAACTTCTTCATAAATGTTTCCGTCAGGCATGAATTTTACAAACTTCATCTCTTCGGGCAGATATACATATCGGCCCGCCGCGTTCTGCTCACAGACCGGGGCGATCATGATCTCGCCGCCCAGCATGAGCTGATCCTCGATGTGTCTTGCCATCGGATCATCGGGATAATCAAATGCCAGCGGCCTGAAATACAGATCATCACTTAATGCCGCCTTCATGTATTCGCTGTACAGATAGGGAAGCAGGCGGTATCTGACGCTGATCACATGGCGGAAATCTTCTGTATCCCCGAACTGATAGCATTCCTGTTCCCTTGTACCCAGGGCAGAGTGATTTCTCATTAGCGGAGTAAATACCCCCAGAGCAAGGAAGCGAAGCAGCAGATCCCTTGTCGTATCAGAGCCGAAGCCGCCCAGATCAGCTCCGGTGTAGAGAAAGCCGCACATATTCAGGGAAGGCATCATCTTCAGATTGAGCAGAAGATGCGACCACCAGGATTTATTATCTCCTGTCCATATGCCGCCGTATCTGTGCATTCCAATATAAGAGGAGCGGGAGAACATGAGGAAACGTCTGTCAGGATCAATGCGCTCAAAAGCCTCACCGGCCGCCCGTGTCATGTTGAAGCCGAACAGGTTGTGCACTTTGTCGTGACGGATCATCTCGCCGTTGACATTATGGTAGAATCTCCGGTAATCCTCCGGGCTGTTGGCGAGGCTTCCCAGCTTGTTTCCAAGCTGCCATACGCCGATGTTTTCCCTGTCATTACCGTCTTTTCCACTGACGTTCCAGCTGCCGGTCCCGGTTCTGGAGAACTTCTCAGCCATCTCTTTAGCTTCCTTTAGTCCTTCTTCGGAGTAGAAGATTGCAGGCTCGTTCATGTCATTCCAGAATCCCTCGATCCCCTGTTCTGTAAGGAAGCGATATTTGTCTCCGAACCATTCTCTCGCTTCGGGGTTGAGCACATCTGGGAAGTGAGTAGCCCCCGGCCATACTGCGGCCACAAAGTCGCTTCCGTCTTCTCTCTGGCAGAAATAACGGTTCTTTACGCCTTCCTCATATACATCATATCCATCTTCAATCTTAACGCCCGCGTCGATAATCGGAATCAAACGGATGCCCTGATCTTTCATCTCCTGTACAAATGCGGGGAAATCTGAGAACTCATCGTTCAGGGTAAAGTCCTTGTATGCGTCCATATAATCAATATCCATATAGATCATATCAAGGGGGATGTGATTTTCCCGGTAGCCTTTCGCCACTTTTTCAAAATCTTCTTTCGTCTTGTATCCCCAGCGGCTCTGACCGAAGCCAAAGGCGAACTTTGGAGGGATGTAGCTGCGTCCGATGATGCTCCGGAACTGTTTTACAATATCATAGGCAGAGTCTCCGTCGATAACATAGAGATCAAGATCGGCGTTTCCGCAGGAGACGCTCAGCGTATCTATCTGCGTATATCCGATGTCAAAAGTCAGTTTTGACGGATAATCAAAGAACAGGCCGAAAGTCTGACTGCCGGATATTACGATGAAGTTATGTGCCCCGTAGAGGGAGCGTTTGTCTTCTGTGTGATTGGGATCGTCTGTGCAGTCGCTGATGTAACAGTAGCCTCTCTTGTTGATTCCCCGGTTCGCCTCGCCAAGTCCATAGACTACATCGTCCTCGTTCATGACATAGGTAAAAGAGAATCCCTGCTGTATGCTGATCATACCATATTCGGGGGCACCCTTTTCGGCCGGAACATCAGAGAGAACGGCTTCTGTGCTAAACGGTGTGCCGTAAGTGTATTTTCGGATCATGTCGGTTCCTCCTCTGGTTAAATAACTATTATAGTTGCAGTATAATGCTTCTTTTCATAAAATGCTTGCAGTATTCTGTAAAATTATAACATAATCCTGCTCATTGAATTCAGAAAAAATGTGTAAACACTTTTCAAACATACCGGTCTTTTGCTATGCTTATACAAGAGGAGAGCCTGAAACGGCTCGGCATTACGACAGATGATCGGTCAGGAGGAACTATTATGGAAAAATGGTTTATTGCCATGAAGAAGGCGGACTTCAATCATATCGGAGAAAAATACCATATCTCTCCCATACTGGCGCGGCTGATCCGCAACAGGGATATTATCGGGGATGAGGCCATCGATTTCTATCTGAACGGAACCATAGCCGATCTTTATGACGGCATGCTGATGCGGGATATGGATAGGGCGGTAGAGATTCTCGCCGAGAAGATACGGGATGAGAAGCGGATACGCGTAATCGGGGATTATGACGTTGACGGAGTCAATGCCACCTATATTTTACAGAAAGGCCTGTCAGAACTGGGAGCGGATGTAGACACAGATATTCCGGACCGGATTAAAGACGGGTACGGACTGAACGTTGATCTGGTGGAGCGTGCCATAGACGACGGGGTCGACACGATTATTACATGTGACAACGGAATCGCCGCGTCGGCTGAGATTGCCTACGGGAAAGACAACGGACTGACGGTTATTGTAACGGATCATCATCAGATTCCCTATGTCGAAAAAAACGGGGAAAAAGAATATATCCTTCCGCGGGCGGACGCTGTCATAGACCCTCACAGGCCGGACTGCGAATATCCTTTTAAAGGACTCTGCGGGTCAGCGGTGGCATATAAACTCGTAGAGGCCCTCTATAATGTAATGCAGAGAGATCCGGAAGATGTGGACTGTCTGATGGAAAATGTGGCCATTGCGACAGTATGTGACGTGATGGAACTCACCGGAGAGAACCGGATATTTGTAAAGCAGGGTATTGAGATGCTCAGACGCACGCAGAATCAGGGCTTGAAAGCGCTGATCGAATGTACGGGCATCGATGAAGACCGATTGAACACTTACCATATCGGTTTTGTGATCGGGCCGTGCATTAACGCGGGAGGCCGTCTTGACACGGCGAAGAGAGTACTCAGGCTTCTTAATGCCGGGACGGAAGAGGAGGCTGCGGCGCTGGCGAAGGACTTAAAACAACTCAACGACACTCGTAAAGATATGACCGAGAACGGGGTGAAAGAGGCAATCCGCCTGATCGAGACAACCTCTTTGAAAGACGACCGTGTCCTTGTCGTTTATCTGCCGGACTGTCACGAGAGCATTGCGGGAATTGTGGCCGGGCGCATCCGGGAGAAATACTGTCGGCCCGCGTTTATACTGACCCGGTCCGGGAACGAGGTAAAGGGATCAGGGCGCTCTATAGACGCTTATAATATGTACGAACAGATGACGGGATGCGGGGGTCTCTTCATTAAGTTTGGAGGCCATAAGGCGGCGGCAGGCTGTTCGCTCAGAGAGGAAGATATAGACCGTTTCCGTAAGCAGATCAACGAGTCCTGCGATCTGACGGAAGAGGATCTTCAGGAAAAGGTATCTATAGATATGCAGCTCCCGTTTTTCTGTATTACGGAGGAGTTTATCGAGGAGCTGAGTATCCTGGAGCCTTTTGGAAACGGCAACAGAAAGCCGCTCTTTGCGGAGAAAAATCTCCGTGTGACCGGCGCGCGCATCGTGGGAAAGAACAGAAACGTTCTCAGATGCAGGCTGACGGATGAGCGGGGAGTACAGATGGAAGCGGTCTACTTCGGAGATGTTGAGGCATGCCTCAGTGCGATGGAGGAAAATGAGACGATGTCATTTACCTATTATCCGTCTGTAAATGAATATATGGGGCGGCGCACCATACAACTTACGATTGAGAATTACCGATAGAGCCATCCCGGTTACAGATTACAGAAAAATATTTGAAAATCGACAAAATAGTGATATACTATGAATATTATAGAGTCATAGGGGATGCCCCGAAGTTACAGAGGCATCCTTTTCATTATAGATAAGAACTCATACAAGGGGGAACGAATATGGCAGGCACGCTTGAATATGAAGAACTGAACAAGAACCTGGAGATCGTAGACGGCCATGCCGTAAAAGCTCCCGAAGACTACCAGGACCCGGAGCAGCTCTACCAGGCTCTGGCGGCCAGAGTGAGAAAATATCACCCCTCTGCCGACATCTCGATGATTGAGAAGGCATATAAGATCGGGAAGGAAGCGCACAGGGATCAGGTCAGAAAATCCGGAGAGCCTTATATCATCCATCCGCTTTGGGTTGGGATTATTCTGGCAGATCTGGAGATGGACAAAGAGACGATTGTGGCGGGGATGCTTCACGACGCAGTGGAAGATACCGCTATGACATTAGATGATATTACAAAAGACTTCGGGGAAGAAGTGGCTCTTCTTGTAGACGGCGTCACCAAGCTGGGACAGCTCAGTTACGCCCAGGATAAGCTGGAAGTGCAGGCGGAGAATCTGAGAAAGATGTTTCTTGCTATGGCAAAGGACATTCGGGTGATTATCATAAAGCTGGCCGACCGGCTGCACAATATGCGTACGCTGGAATTTATGACCCCGGCCAAGCAGCAGGAAAAAGCCCGTGAGACGATGGACATTTATGCGCCCATCGCACAGAGGCTCGGTATCTCTAAGATAAAGACAGAACTGGATGATCTGTCTCTTAAATACTGGAAACCGGATGTGTATTATCAGCTGGTTAAGGATCTGAATGAACGCAAGACAAAAAGGGAAGAGTTCGTCCAGCAGATCGTGGCCGAGGTGTCGAAACATATGAAGAACGCCCACATTCAGGCGAAGGTGTACGGGCGGGTGAAGCACTTCTTCAGTATCTATAAGAAGATGGTAAACCAGAACAAGACGCTGGATCAGGTATACGATCTGTTCGCGGTCAGGATTATCGTGGACTCGGTGAAGGACTGTTATGCGGCGCTCGGGGTCATCCACGAGATGTATACGCCGATTCCGGGCAGATTCAAAGACTATATCGCCATGCCAAAGCCCAATATGTACCAGTCTCTTCATACGACGCTGATGGGGCCGTCCGGACAGCCTTTTGAGATTCAGATCCGCACCGAGGAGATGCATAAGACGGCGGAGTACGGTATTGCCGCCCACTGGAAATACAAGGAGGGCGCGGACGCGGCCAAGAGTATGGAGGCGCAGGAAGCGAAGCTGAACTGGCTGCGCCAGATACTGGAGTGGCAGAGAGACATGTCCGACAACCGGGAGTTTTTAAGTCTGTTAAAGGGAGACCTTGATCTCTTTGCGGAGGATGTGTACTGCTTTACTCCAAACGGTGATGTGAAGAATCTGCCAAACGGTTCCACTCCGGTGGACTTCGCTTACGCGATCCACAGTGCAGTGGGTAATAAGATGGTAGGCGCCAGAGTAAATGGAAAGCTGGTCAACATTGACTACAAGATACAGAACGGCGACAGAATTGAGATACTGACTTCCCAGAACTCAAAAGGGCCGAGCCGCGACTGGCTTGGAATTGTCAAGAGCACTCAGGCCAAAAACAAGATTAATCAGTGGTTTAAAAAGGAGTTCAAGGAAGAAAATATCATACGGGGGAAAGAACTGATTGTTTCCTACTGCCGCAGCAAGAATGTGAACCTGCTGGATATTCTGAAACCGAAATATCAGCAGATCGTGCAGAAGAAATACGGCTTCAGGGACTGGGACGCGGTGCTGGCAGCTATCGGTCACGGAGGGCTCAAAGAGGGCCAGGTAGTCAACCGTCTTTCTGAAGAATATGAGAAGGAACACAAAAAGGAGATCACAGAAGAGACGATTCTGGAGAAGATCTCCGAGGCAAATAACCAGAAGGTGCATATCGGAAAGTCCAAGAGCGGTATTGTCGTGAAGGGGATCAACGATATGGCGGTGCGTTTCTCGAAATGCTGTAATCCGGTTCCAGGAGACGAGATCGTCGGGTTCGTCACCCGGGGGCGCGGCATGTCCATTCACCGGACGGACTGCGTCAATATGCTTCATCTCTCCGCCGCTGAGAGAGAACGGCTCATTGACGCTGAGTGGGAAGATCCGGAAGAGACGGACGGCGGTCAGTATCTGGCAGAGCTTAAAATGTACGCGGACGACAGACAGGGACTCCTTATGGATATTACGAAGATATTTACAGAGGAGAAGATTGACGTGAAGTCTGTGAACATCCGCACAAGTAAGAAGGGAACGGCAACCCTGGACATGGGATTCATCGTACAGGGACGCGATCAGCTCAATGCCGTGATCAAGAAACTGCGCCAGGTAGAAAGTGTAATCGACATTGAAAGGACAGCGGGATAAGAGATGAAGATAGAGAAATTTGTGCTGGGGCCTGTGGGAACGAACTGCCACATTGTGCTGAATGAAACGTCAAAGGAGTGTTTTCTGGTGGATATGGCGGCATGCCCGCCGGAACTTATCAGTCATATCAGGAAAGAGGAGCTTTCAGTGAAAGCAGTGCTCATTACCCACGGACATTTTGATCATATTATGGGATTAGATGAGTTGTTAAAAGTTTATCCGGTTCCGGTTTATGTCTGTGAGAAGGAGCGTGAGCTGATCACGAACCCGGAGCTTAACTCGTCTCTTTCCATGCTGGGCCGGCGGTATGCGTTTGACGGCGCGCAGTATGTAAAGGATATGGATACTCTTGAGATTGCGGAGATGAAAATCAGGGTGATCGAAACTCCCGGGCATACATGCGGCGGCTGCTGTTACTATCTTCTGGAAGAGGGGGTTCTCTTCAGCGGAGATACTCTTTTTCGGGGATCTGTCGGGCGAACTGATCTGCCTACAGGCAGTATGAACACGCTTGTACGTTCCGTGGAAGACAGGCTGTTTGTGCTTCCCGATGAGACGAGAGTATATCCGGGCCATATGGAAGAGACGACGATCGGTTATGAAAAGAAATACAATCCGTTTTTCTGAAGCAGGAAACTACTATGATTACGATAAGCAGTAAAAAGAACAAATATACTTATAATGTATATCATCTCGTAAAATCATTTTTCCCAAATGAAGAGATCATACAGAAGGTAGATGAGAAGCAGGAACCTCTCACAGTGGTGGATATGCCGGGAGGGTCTTGCTTTTCCATTGCGCCGGGGGAAGTGGAAGGATCGCTGGAAGCGAAGAATCCAGGAAGCAGTTATTCTTCGGAGGAGGAGTGGCAGCAGGCGGTGAAAAAGGAACTCACCAGACGGCTCTATCAGGTACTCTCAGACGATACGGGGCGGCAGCTCGCCTGGGGAACACTCACCGGGGTACGCCCCACGAAAATGGCGATGAAGCGTCTGGACGCCGGCATGACGCCGGAAGAGACAGCGGAGGAACTGATGGGAGAATATTTCGTATCTCCTAAGAAGGCGAGACTTGCCTGTGAGGTGGCTCAAAGGGAAAGGGAACTGCTCTCCCGGCTGAACGGCCCCGGCGGGTTCAGCCTCTATGTGGGGATACCATTCTGCCCCAGCGTGTGCTCCTACTGTTCTTTCAGTTCCTCGCCGATTGAGATGTGGAAGAGCCGGGTGGATGACTACCTGGACGCGCTCACAAAAGAGATACGCGCGCTGGGCGAACTCACAGGCGGACATAAACCGGATACCGTCTACATCGGCGGGGGGACGCCTACCACGCTGGAGCCGGAACAGATTCACAGACTGCTGGATACAGTGGGGGAAGCCTTTGATCTGTCCGGTGTGCTGGAATACACGGTCGAAGCGGGGCGTCCGGACAGCATCACGAAAGAGAAACTCGCGGCAATCCGGGATTATCCGGTCACCCGGATCTCTGTAAATCCTCAGACGATGCAGCAGAAAACGCTGGATCTTGTCGGACGGCGCCATACGGTAGAACAGACGGTATCCGCCTTTCATCTGGCGCGGGAGATGGGATTTGACAATATTAATATGGATCTGATCGCGGGGCTTCCCGGCGAGACGGTGGAGGATATGCAGGATACTCTTTCAAAGGTAGAAGCGCTTCGCCCCGACAGTCTGACTGTTCATGCCCTTGCCATTAAGCGGGCGGCCAGGTTCGGACAGGAAGGGAGGACGGCAAATCTCCATCACGAAATATCGGGTATGGTGGAGGAGGCTTATGCCAGAGCCCGGAGAATGGGGCTTGTTCCATATTATTTATACCGGCAGAAGAACATCGCCGGGAATTTTGAAAATGTGGGCTATGCAGAACTTGACAAAGCCGGAATATACAATATACTGATTATGGAAGAAAAACAGACCATCCTTGCCGCGGGAGCAGGAGCATCTACAAAAATACTGCTCCGGGAGCCCATCCGCAGGGAAGGCGGAAAAGAAGCGAATCTGGTCCGCGTGGAGAATGTAAAGAACATTGAGGAATACATCGCGCGGATCGATGAAATGATAGAACGGAAACGCCATATGGCGTATCACTATGCCGCGGGAAATACGGCAGACAGATGAAAGGAGAACAGACAATTATGGCGCTGAAGAAAAAGCCGGTCACAGGCATGAAGGATATGATGCCCTCTGAGATGGAAGTCCGGGATTATGTGATCAGTCTGATCAAAGAGACGTATAAGGCATTCGGGTTTTCGACGATTGAGACTCCCTGTGTCGAACATATCGAAAATCTTTGCAGCAAGCAGGGAGGAGACAATGAGAAACTGATCTTTAAGATTTTAAAGAGAGGGGAGAAGCTCAGGATCGATGAGGCAAAAGAAGAGGCGGATCTTGTGGACGGCGGGCTCAGATACGATCTGACAGTGCCGCTCTCCCGGTATTACTCGAATCATGCCAACGAGCTGCCGTCCCCGTTTAAGGCGCTTCAGATGGGCAATGTGTGGCGCGCGGACAGACCTCAGAGAGGGCGCTTCCGCCAGTTCATGCAGTGCGACATCGATATTCTCGGAGAGCCCTCCAACCTGGCGGAGATCGAGCTGATCCTGGCGACGACCACTCTTCTTGGCAAGCTGGATTTTCATAACTTCACAATCCGCATAAACGACAGAAGATTTTTAAAAGCGATGGCTGCCTACAGCGGATTTAAGGAGGAAGATTACGACAGTGTATTCATCACCCTCGATAAGATGGACAAGATCGGGCTGGACGGCGTGGCATCAGAACTTAAGGAGAACGGTTATGGAGCGGAAGCGGTTGAGAAGTACCTTGATCTTTTTAAAGAGATTACGGGCGATGTTGAGGGCGTCCGCATGTGTAAAGAGAAGTTGCAGGGCCATCTTGCGCCTGAGGCGGCGGATGCCCTGGAGATGATTATTGCATGTGTGGAACAGGAAAAAGAGGCGGATTTCCGTATGAAATTCGATCCCACGCTTGTGCGCGGTATGTCATATTACACAGGAACGATTTTTGAAATTTCGATGGACGAGTTCGGCGGCTCTGTGGGAGGCGGCGGACGCTACGACAAAATGATCGGAAAATTCACCGGACAGGATACGCCCGCGGTAGGATTCTCCATCGGATTTGAGCGCATCGTTATGCTGCTTCTGGAGCGCGGCTACCAGGTGCCGACCAGCAAGCCGAAGAAAGCGTATCTGCTGGAGAAAAAGATCTCCAGGGAGAAACTGCTTGAAGTGCTGGAGCAGGCGAAAGAGGACCGCGCGGGTGGAATGCAGGTTATGATCATGAATATGAAGAAGAACAAGAAGTTCCAGAAGGAACAGCTTGTAGAACAGGGATATACAGATATTATGGAGGTGTACAATGGCTGAATCAATGCAGGGACTTAAAAGAACCCACAGATGTGGGGAACTCTCCGCGGCAAACGTGGGAGAGACTGTAACTGTCATGGGATGGGTGCAGAAGAACAGAAACAAAGGAGGCCTTGTGTTTATCGATGTGCGCGACCGCTCCGGAATCATTCAGGTCGTGTGTGAAGAGGGCGAGACAGACGCAGCTCTTCTTGAAAAGGCGGCGTCTCTGCGCGCGGAGTATGTGGTGGCCATTACCGGTGAAGTGGCAAAGCGTTCCGGCGCGGTCAACGAGAAAATAGCAACAGGCGAGATCGAGGTGATACCCTGTGAACTGCGCGTTCTCTCCGAGTCACTGACACCGCCGTTTCAGGTAGAAGAGAACTGCAAGACAAAGGAAGAAGTGCGCCTAAAATATCGTTATCTCGATCTGCGCAGACCGGATATTCAGAGAAACCTTATGATGAAGAGCCAGGTTATGACTCTGACGCGGCAGTTTTTCAGCGACGAAGGATTCCTTGAGATCGAGACGCCCATGCTTGGTAAGACTACTCCCGAGGGGGCGAGAGACTATCTTGTGCCAAGCCGTGTCCATCCGGGATGTTTCTACGGACTGCCCCAGTCGCCTCAGCTTTATAAACAGCTTCTGATGTGCTCGGGATTCGACCGTTATATTCAGATCGCCAGGTGTTTCCGTGACGAGGATCTGCGTGCCGACAGACAGCCGGAGTTTACTCAGATCGATATGGAACTGTCTTTCGTGGATGTGGACGATGTGATCGACGTCAATGAAAGGTATCTTGCCAAACTCTTTAAAGAAGTATTGGGTGTAGATATTGCTCTCCCGATCCGGAGAATGACATGGCAGGAGGCTATGGACCGCTTCGGTTCCGACAAGCCGGACCTGCGCTTTGGTATGGAGCTTACCGATGTGACAGATGTGGTAAAAGGATGCGGCTTCGGCGTGTTTACAGGCGCGATTGAAAACGGAGGAAGCGTCCGTGGTATCAACGCCAAAGGGCAGGGGGCCATGCCGAGAAAGAAGATCGATAAGCTGACCGCCTTTGTAAAAGACTACGGCGCAAAAGGACTCGCGTATATTGCCCTCCAGGAGGACGGCGCTGTGAAATCCTCCTTCGCCAAATTCATGAGCGAAGAGGAGATGGATGCTCTGATCAAAGCGATGGACGGACAGCCGGGAGACCTGCTCCTGTTCGCGGCAGATAAGAATAAAGTAGTATGGGATTCTCTGGGAGCGCTTCGCGTGGAGCTGGCGCGCCAGCTTGAATTGCTCGACAAAAATGAATACTGCTTCGTGTGGATTACCGAATTTCCGCAGTTTGAGTGGAGTGATGAGCAGGGACGTTATCTTGCCATGCATCACCCGTTCACCATGCCGATGGAAGAGGATCTGCCGCTTCTGGAAAAGGGAGAACTTGGAAGCATTCGCGCGAAAGCCTACGACATTGTTCTCAACGGAAATGAGATCGGCGGCGGAAGCGTCAGAATCCATCAGAACAATATTCAGGAGAAAATGTTCGAGGCTCTCGGATTTACGAAGGAACAGGCCCACAGCCAGTTCGGATTCCTGCTTGAAGCGTTCAGGTATGGAGTGCCGCCTCATGCGGGTCTTGCATACGGTCTGGACCGTCTTGTCATGCTTATGGCAAAGCAGGACAGCATCCGTGATGTGATTGCATTCCCGAAGATCAAGGACGCATCCTGTCTCATGACAGAGGCTCCCACCCCGGCGGATGAGAAACAGCTCGAAGAATTGGGGCTGACAGTCGCTTCTAAAGAGGAAGAGCAGAGCGCATTGGATATTCAGAAATAGAAATATGCGCCACAAAAAAGCGGTGCCTTACACAGGCGCCGCTTTTTGTTGCAATACTTTATATTTCTTTCTGAAGACTATCTACTCATCCCATCCCTCATAGAACCGGATATTCACGGAAATGTTTCTTATAATATCGCCGTCTTTCGTTTCAATATCTTCGATGTCGGATACATACGGCAGCAGAGGTTCCTCCTCTTCCAGCTCCACTGTGATCCAGGAGCGGCAGGCCTCGTTTGCGTTTTCAATGGCGTCGTCCAGCGTCGCGCCCTCCGCTTCGCAGCATTCCAGATCCGGGAAGAACGCGTGATAGCCGCCCTCTTCTTTCTCCCGGAAAACCGCAGGGTATATAAACTTCATAATCAATTGCTCCTTTACTATAGATAATTCGCTATAAGTATAGTATAAACTCTGTAAAATAACAAGGCAAAAACTAGCTTTCACGCCGTGTTCGTATCAGTATTACGCCTGTCATCAGCAGGAGCGGAAATATAACAGCCCACTGGATTCCCATCTTCAGGCTGCCGCCGGCATGCTCCGAGATCATCCCTACATATGTGGGACCGCCGGAACAGCCCAGATCACCCGCCAGGGCAAAGAAGGCGAACATGGCCGTGCCGCCTCCCTTTAAGACGGAGGCGCCGATGCTGAATGCGCCCGGCCACATGATCCCTACGGAGAAACCACATATACCGCAACCTAAGAGACTCAGCGCGGGCGCCGGCGACAGAGAGATCATGCCGTACGCGAATACACACAGGACACCGCTTAAGATCATGGCTTTTTTCAGATTCAGCCGTTCTCCGTACAGCCCGTAGAGCAGACGTGAGCCTCCCATGCAGACAGCGAAAAACATCGGACCTGCCAGGTCGCCTATTGTCTTGCTGACGCCCAGACCCTGTTCCGCAAAGGTGGATGCCCACTGGCTGACCGACTGCTCACTGGCGCCGGCACAAACCATAACAATCATGAGAATCCAAAACGCGGGCTTTTGGATGAGCTCGGAAGAGGACATCCCTTCTTCCCCTTCTTCGATCAGAGGACAGAGTGGAACTTTTCGGAAGACAAAAAAGTTGTAAAGGGGAATCAGCGCCCACAGCACAGCCATGATTTTCCAGTTATTTACTCCGAAGAATGTGAAAAATATAGTGGAGATGAGGACTACCCCCACATGGCCCCAGCAGTAGAAAGAGTGGAGCATGCTCATAGTTTTCTCTTTATTTTTAGTCGGGAGCGCTTCTACAACAGGACTTACCATGACTTCCAGAAGACCTCCGCCTATCGCATAGATTCCCACTGCGATGAGAAGTCCGATAAAGGGATCGGGCATCAGTCCGGGGAGAAGGGGAAGGCAGATCAGCCCGGCGGCCGACGCGGCATGTGCGATCATCAGAGACGCGCGGTACCCGATCCGGTCAATGAAGCCGGCCGAAAGGCAGTCAGTGATGAGCTGGATAATGAAATTCGCTGTGATAAGCAGGGTGATCCTGCTCATGGAAATATTATATGTATTCTGAAAGGTCAGGAAAAGAAGCGGCGCGAAGTTGTTTACGACAGCCTGTACCACATAGCCTGTATAACATGCGATGAGTGTGCGGTTATATGTCTGTTTCAATGAGGTATCCTCCGTGATCTGTGATATATATTCCGGATATCCGGTAGTATGACCAGACTATTATAGTGGACATATCTTCTTTTGTACAGATGCTTTCCACTTTTCTAAAGGCTTTTTTGACATCTGTCGTAAGAAACAGTATAATTGCGATGTAAAGTATGATGATATGAAACGGGAAGGATGCAGAGCGGATGAAAGGAAAGCTTCCACAAATATCAGACGCGGAGTTCGAGGTAATGAAGATTGTCTGGAAACATGCCCCTGTCAGCACGAATGAGATTACAGACCGTCTTGTGCAGTCTACAGACTGGAGCCCGAAGACTGTGCAGACGCTGATACGAAGACTGGTGACAAAAGAGGTTCTCACCTATGAAAAGAAAGGAAGAGTGTTCGTGTATACTCCGGCGGTAAAAGAGGACGAATACCTTAGAGAAAAGAGTTCCCTGTTTTTAAATCGCTATTTTGGCGGTGACATTATGGTATTTCTCTCATCCTGCCCGGAGGCGGATGCGCTCAGCGATCAAGAGATGGAAAAACTTGAAGATATTCTTCTTCATACCCGCAAAAAATCTGTTTAAAAATGCAAAAAAAATTGTTGACATTTCCAAAAGGGTATAGTATAGTATCTATTGTTCCGATCAGCGGAACGCCTAAGATGCGACAGTGGCTCAGTTGGTAGAGTACGACCTTGCCAAGGTCGGGGTCGCGGGTTCGAACCCCGTCTGTCGCTTGAGAGATAAGCACTTGAGATTCCGGTAGGGAGTTCAGGTGCTTTTTGTTTTATTTGCAGTATCGAAAGCGTCATGCTATACTGTGAATACGAAACGCAGTGAGGGTTACAGATGGAGAAAAGAAGTCAGCCTGTCGGCTTTATGATAAAGCAGATTAATAATGTATATGAAAAAGATCTGACCGAACGGCTGAAAAAGATCGGTATTACGTCGTCCCAGTGCGCGGTGCTCGACTATCTTTTCAGCACGAGCAAGGAAGAGATAAGCCAGAGAGATGTGGAAAAAAATCTGAACCTTAAGAACCCTACGGTGACCGGCATCTTAAAGCGTCTGGATGAAAAAGGCTATATCTTATGTGTGCAAAATACCCGTGACAGACGGAAGAAGAATATCTATCTTACGGAGAAGGCGTATGACATTCGGCGCAGGATGGACGCAGACCGCAAAAAGCTCGATAAAGAGCTCACCCGCGGGATGACAAAGCGGGAGACTGACGCGCTCAGAAAGAGTCTGGCAAAGCTTCTGGACAATATAGCAGACCCGTAGTATAAGGAGGAAACGATGAGTTACGCAGACAAAGTATTTATCGATATGTGCCGTGATATTATTGAGAACGGCACGAGTACGGAAGGAGAGAAGGTGCGTCCTGTATGGGAGGACGGCACTTCAGCTTATACGATCAAAAGATTCGGCGTTGTCAACCGATACGATCTGTCAAAAGAGTTCCCGGCGCTGACGCTGCGCCGCACGGCGATCAAAAGCTGTGTGGATGAGATGCTGTGGATCTGGCAGAAAAAGTCCAACAACGTACATGATCTGAAGAGCCACATCTGGGACAGCTGGGCGGATGAGAGCGGCTCCATCGGCAAGGCATACGGTTACCAGATGGGTGTGAAACATCAGTATAAAGAAGGGATGATGGATCAGACGGACCGGGTGATCTTTGACCTGAAAAACAATCCGTACAGCCGCCGTATTATGACAAATATTTATGTGCATCAGGATCTTCACGAGATGCACCTGTATCCGTGCGCGTACAGCATGACGTTCAATGTGACGAAAGAGAAGGACAGTGACGTCCTTACTCTGAACGGCATCCTGAACCAGCGCTCTCAGGATGTGCTGGCGGCAAACAACTGGAACGTATGCCAGTACGCGGTTCTGATCTACATGCTCGCCCAGGTATGCGGCATGAAAGCGGGAGAACTTGTACATGTGATCGCGGACGCCCATATCTATGACAGACATGTGCCTATGATCGAGGAACTGATTTCAAGAGAGCCTTATCCGGCTCCGGCATTCCGACTGAATCCGGAGATCACGGATTTCTATGATTTTACCCCGGATGATGTGATACTGGAAGATTATCAGACTCATCCGCAGATCAAAAACATACCGATAGCGGTTTAGGAAAGGCAGGATATATTTATGAAAGCAATACTGTCCGCGGACAGAAACTGGGGGATCGGGTATCAGAACCGTCTGCTTGTCAGCATTCCTTCTGACATGAAATTTTTCCGGCAGACAACAACAGGAAAAGTTGTAGTAATGGGTCGAAAGACACTGGAAAGTTTCCCGAACGGGATGCCTCTTAAGAATCGGACGAATATTGTCCTCACAGGAAACAGAAACTATCATGTAAAAGACGCGGTTGTCGTTCATACAGAGGATGAACTGCTGGAGGAACTGAAAAAATACGATTCAGAAGATATTTATGTGATCGGCGGCGAGAGCATCTACCGGATGATGCTGCCCTATTGCGACACTGTCTATGTGACGAAGATCGATCGCGCGTTTCAGGCGGATACTTTTTTCCCGAACCTGGACGAGACGGACGAGTGGGTGATGACGGAAGAAAGCGAGGAGCAGACCTGTTTTGATCTGGAATTCTGTTTTACAAAGTATGAACGCAAATAAAAAGAGGAGAGTGACGGCAAGACGGGGCGCGGCAGTGGGCGCGGCGCTCCTTTCTTTTTGTCTGGCGTTTTCTTCGGCGGGGTGCGCGGCCAGAAGAACAGCAGATTCCGGCACGGGAGACTCCGTTGAAGAGAAGATCAGTGTTGTGACTACGATATTTCCGCCCTATGATTTCGTGCGTGAGATCGCGGGAGACCAGGTGGAGCTTAAGATGCTTTTAAAGCCCGGCGAGGAGACTCACTCCTATGAACCTACGCCCCGGGACATTATTGCGATACAGAACAGCGACGTGTTTATCTACACCGGCGGAGAGAACGATGTGTGGGTGGAAGACATTTTAAGTTCCATGCCGGAATCGGATATGCGGATACTCAGGCTTGTTGACTGCGTAGACACGGTGGAAGAGGAACAGGTCGAGGGGATGAAGGGAAGCGCCGGACACGATCACGGGGAAGAATCCTACGATGAGGTGCATGGAGCGGATGCTCACGCTCACGAAGAGGAGTCGGGAGAGTCCCCCCACGAAGTGGACGAGCACGTCTGGACTTCTCCGGTGAATGCTTCGCTGATCACAGATCAGATTCGGGAGACACTCTCTTCCGTTGACCCTGCTCACAGTCAGACTTATGAGGAAAATGCACGCTCTTATCAGGAGAAACTCTCAGAGCTGGATAAAGAATTCCGTGAGGCGGTGAAACATGCAAAACGGGATCTTCTTATATTTGGCGATCGGTTTCCGTTCCGGTATTTTGCGGACGAATATGGTCTGAAATACTACGCCGCATTTCCGGGATGTGCGGGAGACACGGAACCAAGCGCGGCCACGATGGCATTTCTTATAGAAAAAGTGAAAGAAGAGCAGGTGCCTGCAGTGCTGAAGATGGAGTTGAGCAATGAGGATATTGCCAATGCCGTCGCGGAGGCGACGGATACAGAGGTAAAAGTGTTCTACAGCTGCCATAATCTGTCTGCGGATGAGTTTGAAAGAGGAGAAACGTATCTTACCATGATGCAGAAAAACGTAGAAACCTTAAAGGAGGTACTCAACTGATGTCCCTGATAAAATGTGAAAACGTCTCTATTGGTTATGAGGGACAGACGGTTGTAAAAGATTTAAGCTTTTCTCTGGAAAAGGGCGACTACCTGTGCATTGTCGGAGAGAATGGTTCCGGCAAGAGCACGCTTGTCAAAAGCCTGCTTGGTCTGAAGACTGTGGAAAAGGGAAGCATCACATTCGGAGACGGACTGAGGCAGAATGAGATCGGCTATCTGCCCCAGCAGACAGATGCTCAGAGAGACTTTCCGGCCAGCGTCTACGAGGCAGTGCTCTCAGGCAGGCTGAACAGCCGGGGGCTGAGGCCTTTTTATACAGCCCGTGACAAGGCGGAGGCGCTGGATAAGATGGAACTTCTCGGCATACGAAACCTGGAGAGGCAGTGCTTCCGGGATCTCTCGGGCGGACAGAAGCAGAGAGTACTCCTGGCCCGGGCGCTGTGCGCCACCAGAAGCCTTCTTTTGCTGGATGAGCCGGTAACGGGGCTGGATCCGATTGTTACAGGAGAATTTTATGAACTGATCCGCAGAATCAACAGAGACTCTCATATCGCGGTAGTCATGGTTTCTCATGATATTGAGAGCGCGGTGAAGGACGCGACCCATATCCTTCATCTGCAGGAAACGGCGCTGTTCTTCGGTACGACGGAGGACTACCGCAGAAGCCGGATCGGAAAAAGGTTCTTAGGAGGTGTGCATGATGGAAATGATTATTGAGATGTTCTCCTATCCTTTCATGGTGCGCGCCTTTGTCGTGGGAGCTCTTGTGGCGCTCTGCTCGGCTTTGCTTGGAGTAAGTCTTGTACTGAAGCGTTACTCTATGATCGGCGACGGCTTATCCCATGTCGGATTCGGCGCGCTGGCCGTGGCGGCCGCCCTGAATGTAGCGCCTCTGGCTGTGGCGGTTCCGGTGGTGATTGTATCGGCCGTGCTTCTTCTTCGCATCAGGGGAAACAGCCGGATCAAAGGAGACGCCGCGATCGCTCTGATCTCCACAAGTTCTCTTGCGGCCGGGATCATGGTGATCTCGATGACGACCGGAATGAATACGGATGTGTATAACTATATGTTCGGAAGCGTCCTGGCCATGAGCGATGAAGATGTGCGGCTGAGCGTAGTAATGGCAGTCATTGTGCTGATCCTGTTTGTATTCTTTTACAATAAAATATTTGCGATTACTTTTGATGAGACCTTTGCCCGCGCGACAGGGGTAAAGGCGGACTTGTACAATACGCTGATCGCGATACTCACGGCGGTGACGATCGTGCTCGGCATGCGTATGATGGGAGCGCTTCTCATCTCAAGCCTGATTATCTTTCCAGCGCTTACTTCCATGCGCGTGTGCAGGACGTTTAAGGGCGTGGTTGTCAGTTCGGCGATGCTCTCTGTTCTGTGTCTGTTTGTTGGTATTACAGTGTCTTATGTGTGGGGAACGCCGGCCGGGGCAAGCGTTGTTATGGTAAATATCGGAGCGCTTATCATTTATTCCCTGATCGGCCTGCTCAGAAATAGAGGAGAATCATAATATGGAATTATTTCATGCGATATTTAATATACTCTGGGGGGACCTTATTACGATCCCTCTGCCGGGAGGAAGCTCTCTGGGGCTGTCTCTTCTCGTGCTGATCCTTGTTCCGGCAGGGATTTACTTTACGATCCGGACCAGATTCCTTCCGTTCCGGTTATTTCCCGAGATGGTCAGAGTGACTCTGGAGAATAATAAGAAGGTTGAAAAAGAAGAGAGAGAGGGAATCTCAGGTGTTCAGGCACTGATTGTCTCCACGGCATGCCGGGTGGGCATGGGTAATCTGGTGGGAGTGGTGGCAGCTATCTCCGCCGGAGGAGCGGGGGCTGTATTCTGGATGTGGGTCATTGCTCTTGTGGGCTCTTCCACAGCGTTTATCGAAGCGACGCTGGCTCAGATCTATAAGGAGAAAGATCCTCTGTACGGAGGCTACAGAGGAGGGCCGGCATATTACATTCATGCATTATTTATCAAAAAGGACAGCAAACGGAAGAAATCCGTGCTGGCCGTGCTGTTTGCGGTTTCGGGCCTGATCTGCTGGTGCGGAATCAGCCAGGTGATCAGCAACTCGATCTCATCTTCCTTTGAAAATGCCTTTCGCGTTCCGCCCATCTACTCCACTGTGATCCTCGTAGTGATAGCGGCGGTCATTGTACTGAGGAAGAACGCGACGGTAAAAGTGCTGGATATTATGGTCCCTGTTATGGCGGCGTGCTACTTTTTTATCACCATCTTTATTATTGTGAAAAACGCGGGACAGCTTCCGGCGGTATTTGAGAGGATCTTTGCCGAGGCGTTCGGCATCCGCCAGGTTGTGGGCGGCGGCATTGGAGCCGTGATTATGAATGGGGCAAAGAGAGGGCTCTTCTCCAACGAAGCGGGATCAGGATCCGCTCCGTGCGCGGCAGCCGCGGCAGACATCAGCCATCCGGCGAAGGAAGGACTTTTGCAGGCGCTGGGCGTCTTTATCGACACCCTTGTGATCTGTAGTTGTTCCGCAATGATTATGCTGCTGACCCCGGAGGCGATGACAAAGGGACTGGAGGGAATGGATCTTCTTCAGACTGCCATGCAGTATCATCTTGGTGATTTTGGCGTCATCTTCATTGCTGTGATCCTGTGGCTGTTCAGTTTTTCCACATTCCTGGGTATTCTGTTCTATGCCAGATCGAATGTGGCGTATCTGTTCGGGGATAACTGGATCTCCCAGACACTTTACAAGGTACTGGCGCTTGTGATGCTCTTTGTCGGAGGACTGGCCGCTTATCAGTTCGTATGGGATCTTGGTGACCTCGGCGTGGGGCTTATGACAGTGTTCAATATGATCGCGCTCATTCCGTTGGCGCCCAGGGCGCTGGCGTCGCTGAGAGATTATGAACAGCGTGAAATGAAGAATAAATGATAAAATAGATCAAGAAAATATGATTGACATAGATAAAAATACACACTATAATGTACTTAAATTTTATCTCAAAAAATGCAGTGACAAGGAGGAGTACATAATTTTCCGATGCCCAGAGAGGAGACGGCTGGTGTAAGTCTTCGTGAAGAAATTATGGAAGTAGCCTTCGAGCAGTGGACCGAACAGGCGCGCGAATACCGCTGCGTTTCAAGTAGGCTCCAACGTTTTCCCACGTTACAGGGAGACGGTATCGGATGAGAGACAGTGCCATATGACATGACAGACAGATCGATTCCCGTACCGGCAGAGTGCAGAGAGTTTTCTCTGAATTCAGGTGGTAACACGGAAGAAAGATTCGCCCTGAGCATAATTGCTCAGGGTTTTTCTTTTTGGTAAATTATCCTTTGCGGAAGAACAGGAGGCAGAAATATGAAGCAGATCACAGGGAATAAGTTATTAGTAAGAGCCTTAAAAGAAGAAGGCGTGGAGATGGTTTTCGGATACCCGGGAGCCTGTACGCTTGACATCAGCGACGAACTGTATAAACAGAACGATATAAAAGTGATTCTTCCCCGGCATGAGCAGGCGCTGGTGCACGAGGCGGACGCTTACGCGAGAACGACGGGGAAAGTCGGAGTGTGCCTGGTGACAAGCGGACCGGGAGCGACGAACCTTGTCACAGGTCTTGCCACAGCCAATTATGACAGTGTGCCGCTCGTCTGTTTTACAGGACAGGTGGCGAGACATCTGATCGGAAACGACGCGTTCCAGGAAGTCGACATCGTGGGGATCACCCGCAGCATTACAAAATATGGAGTAACCGTAAGAAACCGGGAAGATCTGGGACGGATCATCAAGGAGGCGTTTTATATCGCGAGAACAGGGCGCCCGGGTCCGGTGCTGATCGATCTTCCCAAAGACATGATGGGAGAGCTGGGCAGCGCAGAATATCCGAAGACAGTAAATATCCGGGGATATAAGCCGAATACCAGTGTTCACATGGGGCAGTTAAAGCGTGCCCTCAAGATGTTAAAGAAGGCGAAAAAGCCGTTGTTCCTCGCGGGGGGCGGCATAAATATTGCCCGTGCGAACAGAGAGTTTACGGAAGTGGTGAATAAGACAAACGTACCGGTTGTGACGACCATTATGGGGCGCGGAGCAGTGCCCACAGACCATCCTCTGTACATCGGAAATCTCGGAATGCACGGTCAGTATGCGTCGAATATGGCTGTGAGTGAGTGCGATCTGCTCTTTTCCATCGGAACAAGATTCAATGACCGCATCACAGGAAAACTTCACGCGTTCGCTCCGAACGCCCAGATTGTTCACATTGATATTGACACGGCGTCTATCTCAAGAAACATCCATGTGCATGTGCCGATTGTGGCAGACGCCTTTGAGGCTGTGACGAAGATGAATGAGTATGTGGAGCCGTGTGAGACAAAGAAATGGGTAGAGCAGATCGGGTCGTGGAAGAAAGAACATCCGCTGACGATGAGAGATCGAGGGCAGATGAGCCCAATGGATATTATACAGGAGATGAACCGGCAGTTTGATGAGGCGATCATCACAACAGATGTGGGGCAGCACCAGATGCTTGTCACCCAGTACGCTCAGATTAACGAGAAGAAACAGCTCGTCACCTCAGGAGGACTCGGGACGATGGGATACGGATTCCCGGCGGCGATCGGGGCAAAGCTTGGCAATCCCGACAGGCCTGTAATCTCAATATCGGGAGACGGCGGCATGCAGATGAATATTCAGGAATTTGCCACAGCGGTGCTCGAAGAACTGCCCCTTATCCTCTGTGTGTTCAACAATGAATATTTAGGGATGGTGCGTCAGTGGCAGAAGCTGTTCTACGGGAAACGCTACGGCATGACAAATATGCGAGCCGGGGCGCAATACCGCAGGACAAACGGGGAGGAGATGCCGGAGTACACGCCGGACTTTGTCAAACTGGCGGAGAGCTACGGAGCAAAAGGCCTTCGCGTGACGAAAAGAGAAG
This sequence comes from uncultured Mediterraneibacter sp., assembly GCF_944377805.1. Lineage (GTDB taxonomy): Bacteria > Bacillota > Clostridia > Lachnospirales > Lachnospiraceae > Mediterraneibacter. Next base: position 27,091 of record NZ_CALWFZ010000016.1, read on the forward strand.
AGATCGCGGCAGCTTTTGAAGAAGCAAAGAAGAATACGAAGACACCAACATTGATCGAATTTATCATTGACCCGGAAGAGATGGTCTATCCGATGATCCAGCCGGGCGGAACACTCGAAGAGATGATTATGGATTGTTAGAGAAAGGAGTGCGTGAAAAATGGATAACAATATGAAAAAGAGATGGATTTCCCTTTATGTAGAAAATCAGGTGGGCGTGCTCTCCAAGATCTCCGGCCTGTTCTCCGGCAAGTGTTACAATCTGGACAGTCTGACTGTGGGAACGACGGAGGACCCGACGGTGTCGAGAATGACTATTGCCACCGTCAGCGATGACGAGACGTTTGAACAGATTAAAAAGCAGCTCAACCGCATGATCGAAGTGATCAAGGTGATTGATTTTACTGACATTTTCGTCAGGATGAAAGAGATTCTCTATGTGAAAGTATTTAAATGTTCTCCCGCCGATAAAGTGGAAGTGTTTCAGATCGCAGAGACATTCAAGGCGAAAGTGATCGACTACGGAAAGGACAGCGTGCTTGTGGAGTTTGTGCAGACCGCCACGAAGAATGACGCGGTGGTGAAGCTGATGAAAGAAGAGTTCAAGAGTATCGAAGTCGTGAGGGGCGGAAGCGTTGGAATCGAATCGATCAGTATGATGGAACGATAAAACCGAGCGCACTCTTGATTTTTATTAATCATCGTATTATAATGTCACCGTAAAGTAATGACAGGCTTTTCCAAGCAGAGGAGGATACACAATGGAGAAGAAAAAACTTGACTGGGAAAATATGGGATTTAACTACATGCAGACTGACAAGAGGTATGTAGCAAATTATAAAGACGGCAGATGGGACGATGGAGCGCTGACAGATGACGCGAATATCGTTATGAACGAGTGTGCGGGAGTGCTTCAGTACGCGCAGACTGTATTCGAGGGACTGAAGGCGTATACGACAGAGGACGGACGCATCGTGACTTTTCGTCCGGATCTGAATGCATCCCGGATGGTGGATTCCGCGAAAAGGCTTGAGATGCCGCCGTTTTCGGAGGAACGTTTTATAGACGCGGTCGTTCAGACTGTTAAGGCGAACGCGGCGTATGTTCCTCCATACGGATCCGGAGCGACTCTGTACATCAGACCGTATATGTTCGGGATCAATCCGGTTATCGGCGTGAAGCCGGCTGACGAGTATCAGTTCAGGGTTTTCACAACTCCGGTTGGCCCGTATTTTAAGGGAGGAGCGAAACCGATTACGATTTGCGTTTCGGATTTTGACCGTGCGGCTCCGCGCGGAACAGGACATATCAAGGCGGGCCTGAACTACGCGATGAGCCTTCATGCCATCGTGACAGCGCATGCGAACGGCTTTGACGAGAACATGTATCTTGACTCTGCAACAAGAACGAAAGTAGAAGAAACAGGCGGCGCGAACTTTATTTTCGTCACAAAAGACAATAAGATCGTAACGCCTCACTCCGACACGATTCTCCCGTCTATCACAAGAAGATCGCTCATGTATGTGGCCGAGCATTATCTTGGTCTGGAAGTAGAGGAGAGAGACGTATACTTTGACGAGGTGAAAGACTTCGCGGAGTGCGGTCTGTGCGGAACGGCAGCTGTGATCTCCCCGGTAGGAAAGATCGTAAATCACGGGGAAGAAATCTGCCTGCCAAGCGGCATGGAAAAGATGGGCCCAACGACCCGGAAACTGTACGACACTCTGACCGGCATTCAGATGGGACAGATCGAAGCTCCTGAAGGATGGATCAAAGTGATTGAATAAAAGGTGATAAAATGTATATTGTAGCATACCGGCTGATCAATCTGAGAAACACATCGGGACGGGATTCTACGGACGCCTATATAGCTGAAGTCCTGTTGGAAAATATAAATGAGATAGATCAGATGTCCATAGAGAAAGTCGCGGAACTTTGCAGTATATCCAAATCAAAGCTCTCAAAATTCGTAAAAAAGATCGGATTTGACGACTATAAAGAGTTCCGAGATCTTGTGAAAAATGAGAAGTACAGGTCAGGGTACTATGGGTATGAGGATAAACTTCCTATGGGGCGTTATATGGCCAGAGAGGGGTGGGATTCCTATATCCAGATCCTGCGTCGCGACCTGGACTGCCTGACAGACAGAATGGACATGAATATGGTTCGTACGCTGGCCGCGGCTATTCATAAACACACGGAAGTAGCGGCGTTTGGCAGCGTATATTCCCAGACTGTGGCGATTGATTTTATGTACCGTATGGCTGAAGAGGGCAAGATCATACGCACATATACCTATGATCTTGCCCAGGAAGACTATATGAAAAATATGGATGAAGACACTCTGGTCATTATATTTTCCAATTCCGGTCAGTACCTCTACGGAGACGGTATGAGACTGCAGGGGTATTTTAAGACGTATCTGAAGCGGACAAAAGGAGAGATTGCTCTGATTACTTCAAACGAGGAAGCCGCTTCGGACCCCATCGTCAAATATCCCATTTTATATACATTTGCTACCAATGTCCACGGCCATCCGCTGGCAGAGCGCCTGGTTATGGAACTGATTATTTCGGAGTACAAAAAGCTTGGGTGAGGTATTCCACTGCGTCTCTGACGCGTGAACTGTCTGTGCGCAGCAGCTTGTATTCATCCCTCTCGGGAAGGCCCATGCTCGCGCCCGGCCTGCGATAAGTGAGAGCGCTGTCAACCTCGATTTTTCCTGACATATGGTAGGAAGAGATTCCCGTATAGGGAACAAGCTTTTCAATAACATCCCGACAGATACCGCCGGCGGCAAGGATCTCGATCCTGCCCCGGCTTTTTTCATGCAGAGTCTTAAGCATGTCGCGCCCCTCCCAGGCGGTGGGTTCCTGGCCGCTTGTCAGGATCGTATCATATCCAAGATCAATCATCTCTTCTAAGCCTTTTATGGGATCAAGGCAGACGTCAAACGCCCTGTGAAGCGCAATCTCCATGTTTCCGGCCGCTTTTTTGAGCCGTGAGAGTTCCGTTGTATTGAGCGTACCGTCAGAGTTGAGGGCGCCGACTACGACGCCGTCCGCGCCCTCATCGCGAAACATTTCGACTTCCTCTTTCATCTCATCGCATTCGTAACTGCTGAAGCAGTAGTCTCCGTAACGGGGACGGAGAAGCACTCTGATTTTCAGATTCGTATACTTTCTGATCTGGCGAAACAGAGGGAGGGAAGGAGATACCCCTCCGATCACGAGATCACTGCACAGTTCAACGCGGCTTGCGCCGCCTTTTTCCGCCGCGAGAGCGGACTCCACACAATCCACACAAGTTTCAAGAATGTAATTTCCCATTATAAATCACCTCATTTTCATTATTTTACTGACTGTAGTTTTCTGATTGACGAGTATAGCACAAAAATACCGTTATGAATATATGAAACAGAGAAATTATGCATATTTAACAAAAATATTACACAAAAATATAAATTGTGCATAAATAAGTTTCCAAAATGTGAAATTTCTAATATTAAAAAATAAAAAATCTATAATAAAGACAGTTGTTATGCATAGCAAATGAAACAGAAAGGAAGTAGAAGGATGGAATGTAAGGACATTTATGAGTGGCCGGAAAATTACGGTAACCCGGACTGGTTCATCCATGACCGCTTCGGCCTGTTTATCCATTTCGGACTGTTCTCGGCAGCGGCGAGACACGAATGGGTAATGACGCTGGAGCAGATCGGAATAGAGGAGTATCAGAAATATTTTGACAACTTTAATCCGGATATGTTCGACGCAAAGAAGTGGGCAAGGATGGCAAAAGAGGCGGGATTTCGATACGCGGTTCTCACTGCGAAGCACCACGAAGGTTTTGCCCTCTGGGATACGCAGCTTTCCGATTACAAGATTACGAATACAAAGTTCGGAAGAGATATTGTAGGGGAATACATAGAAGCATTCCGCGCGGAAGGCCTTAAAGTGGGGATCTATTTTTCGCTGCTCGACTGGTATCATCCGGATTTTCTCGTTGACGGCTATCATCCGGAGAGAAATAACAAAGAATATATCGAAAGTCATCCGGGAGATATGGAATCATACAGAAAGTTCATGCACGGACAGGTGAAAGAACTTCTTACAAACTATGGAAAAATCGACTACATCTGGTTTGACTTTTCTTATCCGCAGCGTGACTGGGGGGATTCCGTAGGGAAAGGAAAGGATGACTGGGGGTCGGAAGAGCTGGAGAAAATGATCCTTTCCATCCAGCCGGACATCATCATCAATGACAGACTGGGGCTTGGCCGCGGCGTTGGAACCCCGGAGCAGTATCAGAGAAGTTCAAAAGCTGACAGCGACGGAAAACCGATTGTGTGGGAAGCGTGCCAGACCCTCAATAACAGCTGGGGATATGACAGGGATAACCTGAACTGGAAGTCATCGGAGATGGTGATTAAACTTCTGATTGATACAGTATCAAAAGGCGGAAATATGCTCCTTAATATCGGTCCAAACGGACGTGGAGAGATCGACAGACGCACAATGGAGATCATGGATGACGTCAGAGAGTGGATGAGGCTTCACAGCGAGTCCGTCTACGGATGCGGGCCGAGTGAATACGAAGCTCCTGCTGACGCCAGATTTACCCAGAGAGGAAACCGCCTGTATCTTCATCTGTTCTCCTGGCCGTACCGCTCACTGCTGATCAACGGCCTGGGGGGAGAAGTTGAATATGCACAGCTTCTCAACGACCATTCTGAGATCAAATATATCCAGGATGAGGGTCTTTCGGGAAAGAGAAAATCCCACAAAGACCTGAATAAGGAAGTAACCGAGATTCATATTAAGGATAAATTCGAGGATAAGGCAATGCTCATCACTCTGCCGGTGCAGAAACCGGATGTGATTGTGCCGGTCATTGAATTTGTCCTGAAAGAACAGGAGGACTAACACATGTATTATATTATTGCCGGACACGGCGCATATGCGGAAGCGTGCAAATCAAGCTGTGAGATGATCACGGGAGCCGCGCCGTCATTTGTGCCCGTCATATTTACTGATGACATGACCAAAGAGGCTGTCGAGCAGAAATACGAAGAGATCCTTGCTGAGAAAGGAGCCGACCAGTGCGCGGCGATTATTGCGGATCTTCCAGGCGGCACTCCGTACAACGCGGCCATGAGGATCGTGGCAGAGCATAAGAATATCCAGCTCACAGCGGGCCTGTGCCAGCAGCTTTTAGTTCTGTTAAATTCCGGGGAAAACCTGGCAGACGCCATCGCGCAGACCGGGGAGATTTTCGGGAACGCTGGCGTAAAAAAAGATGTCAGGAAAGCGCAGGCAAAGGCTCCGGCAGAGCCGGTTGAGAAAAACGGGATCGTCAACTTCCGCCTGGATGAGAGACTGATCCACGGACAGGTGGCAACCTACTGGACACGTACGCTCCAGGCAGACCGGATTATCGTGGCGGACGACGACGTGCTCAAAGACCAGATCGGGATGGAAGCGCTCAAAGCCGCGGTTCCCTCAGGCGTACATCTGAGTATCCTCTCGGTGGATAATGCCGCTAAGAGACTGAACGAGGGCCGCTACAGCGGACAGAGAGTATTCCTGATTGTGAATAAGCCAAAGACAATCAGCCGCATGCTTGACGCAGGACTGAAAGTAAAAGAAGTAAACATCGGAAACATGGGAGAGAAAGAGGGAAGGAAGCAGATCAAGAAATCTGTCTACTGTACTCCTGACGAGATCGCTGAGATTAAGAGCATGGAAGAAAAAGGCGTACAGGTATACGCCCAGATGGTTCCGAATGACGAGAAAAAGACATTTGAGTCTTATCTGAATTAGGTAAAAGGAGGCTAAAAAGTATGGAAATACAGTTATGGCAGATTATTGCACTTACGATCTTATCAATGATCCTTATCTGGGACAGCCTTTCAACGGCGATCTTCGACGGGAAACCGCTGTTCGCGGGTATTCTTTCCGGTATCATCATGGGCGATGTGGCGACAGGTCTTGCTGTCGGGGCAACACTTCAGCTGATGGTGCTCGGCGTCGGAACATACGGCGGCTCTTCCATGCCGGACTACCTGACCGGCGCGATTATCGGTACAGTGTTCGCGGTGACATCAGGACAGGGCGTGGATTTTGGTATCGGACTTGCAGTACCGGTTGGACTTCTCATGGTCAACCTGGATGTGCTGGCACGTTTCTGTAACGTATTCTTTGCCAAGAGAGTCGAGGCGGCGATTGAGAGAATGGACTACAGGGCAATCGCCCGCAACACATGGCTTGGCATGGTTCCCTGGGGCCTCTCCAGAGCGCTTCCGATCTTCATCATGCTGATCTTTGGCGAGGATATTGTAAACGCGCTTGTCAACTATATGCCGGATTGGCTTACAGGCGGCTTAAGCGTAGCGGGCGGACTTCTCCCGGCAGTCGGTATCGCGATCCTTCTTCGTTATCTGCCTGTTAAGAAGTACATCTCTTTCCTGCTTCTCGGGTTCTTCCTGGCAGCATATCTGTCAGTGCCGATGGTAGGTGTTGCGATCTTCGGAGTCGCAATGGCAGTCCTTGAGTTTAAAAAGAATATCAACAGTAACCAGGTAGCAGTCGCAGCAAATGCTGTAGATTCACAGGAGGGACTTATAGATGGAGAATATGAAGACTAACGAGACAAAGCTCACGAAAAAAGATATAAGCAGCGTCAGCAGGCGTTGGATCATGGGTTCGCAGATCACATGGAACTATGAGAAACAGATGGCAGTCGGATACCTCTGGGCAATGCTCCCGATCATCCGCAAACTCTATAAGAAACCGGAAGAACAAAAAGAGATGTTAAAGACACATGTACAGTTCTTTAACACGACTCCTCACATGGGAGCTTTTATCTGCGGCATCGATGCGGCGACAGAGGAAGCGGAAGGATATAAGGCAAAAGAAACGGTAAAAGGTCTTAAGACAGGTCTGATGGGCCCGTTCGCCGGAGTAGGCGACACGCTGTTCGGCGTGCTCTTCCCGACAATTTTCGGTTCCATTGCGGCATATATGGCACAGGAAGGCAATATAGCAGGAGCGGTTATCTGGCTGATCGTCAATATCGCGATTCTATGCCTGAGATACTTTACGGCGGGAATCGGATACCGTGAAGGCTCCAAGATTATCACATCCGCGAAAGATAAACTGGACGCTCTTACAGCAGCGGCGACACTTCTTGGTGTAACTGTAGTCGGCGCCCTCGTATCAACTGTGGTAAGAGCTAACGCAACCGCAAGCTTCACAAGCGGCGAGGTCACCGTAAGCGGACAGGAGATTCTGGATCAGATCATGCCATGCCTGATTCCGGCGGCAGTGGTAGCGTTTATCTACTGGCTCCTCGGCAGAAAGAGAATGACCTCTACAAAAGCGATCATCCTTGTGATGGTGCTTTCCATCATTCTGTACGCGCTGGGAATTCTTGGATAAAATAAGAGTAATTTCAGGAGAAAACTATGGGACTTGAATTTTTTGACAAAGCAAAAGAAGTAATGGAAAAGCTGGAAAACACCCAGCAGGAGAATATCCGCAAGGCGGCGGAACTAATCTCAGAGGCCATCCGAAAGGGCGGTATTCTCCAGGCATACGGGAGCGGACACTCCTACGCGGGAGCCATCGAAGTGTGCGGCCGCGCGGGAGGTCTGATCCCCTCCAAGGTGATCGGAGAGACCCAGTACGGAGAGTTCGAGAGTGTCGAGGGCAACGCGTATTTCGTCATGCGTAAAGTAGACATTCAGCCGAATGATATTTTCATCCTTATCTCTAACTCCGGGCGTAACCCTATGACAATCGAGATGGCGGATTACATTAAGAAAAAGGGGAACCCGCTGATTGTCGTTACGGCTCTTGATATATCCAGGTCTTCTGTGTCGCGCCATTCTTCAGGGAAACTCCTGTATGAGTTCGCGGACGTGGTGCTTGATAATCAGTCACAGTTTGGCGACGCGGCTCTTGCCGTTGACGGCCTGGATACGAAAGTGTGCGGTACGTCTTCTTTCGCGACATGCCTGCTGCTTCAGCAGACGATGTATGAAGCGATCAGGAACATGGTTGAAAACGGATATGAACCGCCGGTATTCAAAAGCGCCAATATTGACGGCGGAAGAGAATACAACCAGGTTTTAGAAGAAAAATACGGAGCAAGAATATGGCATAAATAATCGGGGATAATACCCGGAAAACTGTAGAAAAGAAAAGCAGGAGCATCTGGCAGAGTTGTGTCAGGTGCTCCTGCCTGTGTCTGTGTGTCCGGCGGTTTCTCACAGGTCAAAGAGAACAGTCGCGATATTAAAATAGATTAAAATAGAGAAAATATCAACCAGCGTGGTAATCAGCGGCGAAGCCATGATCGCCGGGTCAAGGTTGACCCTGCTTGCCAGAAGAGGCAGCATACACCCGATCATCTTTGATATGACAACCGTACCGATCAGAGTGAGCGCGATGACAAGCGCAAGGCTAAAATTCTGATACTGAATCATAATGCGGATGCCGTTGGTGGCGGCCAGCACCGATCCTACGATCAGAGAGACACCAAATTCCTTGAAAATGACCCGGAAAATATCTCTAAAACGGATCTGTGAAAGGGCAATGCCGCGGATGATCAGAGTGGAACTTTGAGAGCCGCAGTTTCCGCCTGTATCCATCAGCATAGGGATAAAGGATACAAGAAGCGGAATGGCAGCGAAAGCGTCCTCGTACCTTGTGATGATCGTTCCTGTGATAATCGAAGTAAACATCAGGATCAGAAGCCAGGGGATACGGTTCTTTGCGTGGGCAAATACAGAAGTCTCAAAATAAGTCTTCTCACTTGGATTGATGGCGGCCATCTTTGTGATGTCCTCTGTCGCCTCTTCCACCATGACGTCCATAGCGTCGTCGAAGGTGACGATTCCCACCATAAGTCCGTCCGCGTCGAGAACCGGGATTGCGAGGAAATCATACTTTGTAAACAGCTTTGCCACATCTTCCTTATCTGTATGAGTATTTACCGAGATAATCTCTTTTTCCATCAAATCCCGGATGTGCACATTATCATCTGTTGTCATCAGATCTTTCGCGCTTACGATGCCGATAAGTTTTCTGCGCTCCGTCACATAACATGTATATATCGTCTCCTTGTGGATGCCCGTCTCTTTGATATGAGCCATTGCCTGAGCAACCGTCATATGCTCCCGTATATCGACATATTCCGTTGTCATAAGACTTCCGGCGCTGTCCTCGGGATAATTCAGAAGCTGGTTGATCAGCGCCCGGTCAGCCGGAGTCACCGCATCGAGAATGCGGTTGACCAGATTGGCAGGAAGTTCTTCGAGCAGATCTACCGTGTCATCCATATACAGGTCGTCCAACAGCTCTTTTAACTCTTTTTCTGAAAACATCTCAACAAGATAAGTCTGCATGGAGCTCTCCATATTGGCAAACACCTCGGCTGCCTTATCTTTCGGAATCAGGCGGAAGGCAAGGGCGAGTTCCCTGTCATCTAATTCCGAGAGCAGTGAGGCTATGTCCACCTCGTTCATGACATCCAGAATACTCCTCACAGCTTTGTACTGACGCTGCTGGAGAAGTTTTACAAAAATCTCTTTGTTCATAATCATTACCTCTCTTTATCTGTTTTGTCATTATCTGTCTGTATAAATGGCAACTGGCACCAGAGTCCATAACCTCACCTCCTTTTTACAAAAAAATCCGTCATTGCCTGAACAATGACGGAATCATAATGATCTCGTAAACTGAAATATAACAGCGCGCATCGTTCAAGCTTTAGTATCACAGGGCATATCAATTGCATTAGGCTGCACCTTCACGACACAGCCTGCTGACCAACTCCTTGTGTCTCCACAATATCGCGGCAGCAATCTTCGGGAATAACCCAATCCCTGTGGTAACCTCACCTACCGAAATGACGTATTATGTTTTCTTCTATCATATGTGTACATTTTAGTTCACAGAGGCGGATGTGTCAAGGAAAAACAAATATAAAATGATGAGTGAAAAACAGAGCGGAATCTGTTATAATCAAAGTGCAGGCGTGAGATGTTACTGCAAGAATATTGAACAGAGAAGAGAGGAATTGCCATGGGGTATAAGATCACCGGATATAAACCGGAAAAATTATTTCACTTTTTCGAGGATGTGTGCGCTATTCCCAGAGGATCGGGGAATGAGAAACAAATAAGTGATTTTCTTGTAAGTTTTGCGAAAGAAAGAAACTTATGGGTGTACCAGGATGACAGCCATAATGTTATTATCAAAAAGGCCGGAAGTAAGGGGGCTGAGAACAAAGAGCCTGTTATGCTTCAGGGCCATATCGACATGGTGTGCGATAAACTCGCCGGGGTGGAGCATGATTTTGAAAAAGAAGGAATTGACCTGGTTTTAAAAGACGGGGTGCTCTCTGCCAACGGAACGACGCTGGGCGCGGATAACGGTGTTGCCGTCGCTCTTATGATGATGGTGCTGGATGATGAAGAGATCGCGCATCCGCCGGTGGAGTGCGTGTTTACAACAGAAGAGGAAGTCGGCTTAAACGGAGCACAGGCGCTGGACAAATCTCAGATCACTGCCCGTACGATGATCAACATGGACTCGGAAGAAGAGGGGGTCGCAACGATAAGCTGTGCCGGAGGCCTCAGAGTACAGCTTACAAAAGCGGCAGAGAGAGTAAGCGCTGAAGGAACACTGGTACAGATTAAGATGGAAGGGCTCCTGGGCGGACATTCCGGAACTGATATTGATAAGGAACGTCAGAACGCTAATATTCTGATGGCGCGCATGATCAGCAGGCTGATGAATGAGACGGACGGGAAACTTGTCACATATGCGGGAGGAACAAAGGATAATGCCATTACAAGAGAATGCGAGGCGTCTCTGATCTATGCGGAGAAAGCGGAAGCAGAGAAAGCGGAGAAACTTGCATGCGCGATGGCAGAGACGTTTTCCGGGGAAATATCATCCTTTGAACCGGACTTCGGCTGCGAAATATCCGTGGAGGAAGGTCAGAGCGTATCCGCGTTGAAAGACGATGACGCAAAAGCGTTTGTAAACGCGATCCGCCTGGCGCCTAACGGTGTGTACAGACGCAATATCAAAATGGACGGATTCGTAGTCGTATCCTCCAATATGGGGGTTGTAAGAGCAGATGATAATGAACTTGTAATCGTTATATCGCCGCGATCTTCTGTGGCGTCTCTTCAGGAGGACACAAAAGAGAGGCTCGCGCTTCTGGCTGAAACCTTTGGATTCGAAATCGAGTACAGTGGAGAATATCCGGGCTGGGATTTTAAAGAGGACTCCAGAATCAGAGAAGTGTTCCAGGAGAGCTACAGGGAACTGTTCGGAGAAGAACTGCGTCTGGAAGCGCTGCACGCGGGACTGGAGTGCGGACTCTTCTCAGAGGCGCTGCCCGGACTGGACGCCATTGCGGTAGGCCCGACGCTTTATAACGTGCACACACCGGACGAGAATGTGCCGCTTGACTCATTTGAGCGGTTCTATGAACTGCTCAAAGATGTGCTGAAGCGTCTGGCGGCTTCATAAGCCTGAATTACATGTAACGTCAGGGAGGACGGCATGAATGGATTTTATACAGAGCTGAAAAAAGAACTGGAAGCGGCCGGAGACGATATCTGGGCGGAAACAATTCTGACAGGAGAACATGCGGGAGAAAAACGTCTGTTTCATACTTGTCCGGATAAGAAAGAAAGGGCCGGCTATCCGGAAGAAGTATCCGGAAAGACCGGCCATCCGGCAATATTCCGAGAGCGTATCGGCCGGATTCCGAAACTGGTCATCTGCGGAGGAGGACATGTATCGATCCCCATTATACACATGGGGAAGATGCTCGGATTCAGAGTAACTGTAATAGAGGACCGTCCGAAGTTCGCAGATCACGCGAGAGCGGCGGGAGCTGACAGTGTGATCTGCGAATCTTTTGCCGGGGGTCTTGCACAGATACAGGGGGACTCGGACTCATGGTTTATCATTGTGACGAGAGGGCATCGGTATGACCAGGAGTGCCTCGAGGCGATTCTGAAAAAGCGCCGTGCCTATGTGGGGATGATGGGCAGCAGAAGACGCGTTGCCATCGTAAAAGACCAGCTGGAAAAAAGGGGGATAAACCGGGAAATACTGGATGCCGTCCACGCGCCGATTGGTCTGAAGATAAAAGCGGAGACTCCGGAAGAGATCGCGGTATCTGTGATGGCGGAGATCATACAGGCCAGAAACAGCAGAGGGAAATCAGCCGGTTATTCAGAGGAGATGCTGGCATGTATCTTTGAGAGAGAGGACGACAGACAGGAGGGCGCGCGGCAGAAGAAAGTCCTGTCAACAATCATCTCCCGAAAAGGCTCAGCGCCGCGGGGAATCGGAACGAAGATGCTCATTCTGGAAGACGGGAGCACTATTGACACCATCGGCGGGGGCTGTGTGGAGAGCGAGATCATACAGAAAGCTCTTGTTATGATGCGGACAGACACGCCGCAATTCCAGGTATGCACGGTAGATATGACAGCTGACGCGGCAGAGGATGAGGGAATGGTCTGTGGAGGCGTTGTGGAAGTGATGCTGGAGAGGATATGAGAGCGCGCCGGAATGTGCTTTTTGGCACTTCCGGCGATCTCGCAAAAAAATGGTAAATTTTGTAAAAAAAAGATTGTCTTTTGGTGCACTATATGATACATTATCAATGTGGTGCAGTAATTCTTGAACAGGCAGGGAAGACTGCCTTTTTTTTGTGTAAAAAAGGTATAAAAATAGGAAAGTGGGGAAAATCGCGTGAAAAGAACGATTTTAAGGGGATCGGCAGCGGTGCTGATCATGATCTGCTGTGCCGCCGGCGGTTATCTGGCAGGCGCTCATGGGAGTACGGCAACCGCAGGGAAAGGTACTTTTCTGTCAGGATCACAGAACGAAGAGTATGATGTTCAAATGATGGCAATCGTAAATCTGGACGAGGGTGTGACTGGTGGCGGAGAGACGATCAGCTATAGCCAGGCGCTGCTTAGTACCCTGGATATACCGTATGAAGTTACAAATCTGGAGGCAGCCCGTCAGGGGATGCAGGATGGAAGATACAGTTCATATCTGATTCTGCCGGGCACTTTTTCAGCATCTGTTGAGACGATTAACACATCCCCTCAGAAAGCAGTGCTGGAGTATGCAGTCTCGACACAGCTTACAGATGAGGCAAAAGAGACGGCAATCTATGATATAGGAAATGCCTACACAAAACTTAACAACGGCCTGAGCGAGATGTATCTCTCTTCTGTTGTGGATGAAATACACAGCGTTCAGGACTCCGTAGAAACAATTATGGGAAATGACGAGAAGGATCTGGAAGCGTTGGAAAGCGTGCGGGGAGATGATCTGACGGAATCGATTCAGCTCCCGGAACTTGAGACGGTGGAAAATAATATACAGGTGCTCGACCTGACAGCTGACTATCAGGAAAATGACAATATTCTTGACTCAATCAACACAAGTTATGAAAGTGCGGTATCCAACGGAATTGTAGACTACGATAAGATTCGTGAACAGCTTGCGGCGGCTGAAGCTTCCCAGTCGACAGCCGGCACTGAAAAGGAAGAGCTGGCAGGCGTGGTGAACGGCCTTGCGACAGATATTTATGATGATTCTTTTCTGGCGGCGTCCGAAGATTCAGTATATGACACATATGGAGGAGAACTCCTGTCCCGCATAAATGATGTGGAAACAGCAGTCAAAACCATGAATGAAAATATTCCGGGCATCCGGGATTATGGGGATAAACTTAAACAGGACGAAGCATGGTATAAAGAAGCGCTTGGAAAGTTTGAAACATTAAAAACAGACGAAACAACACAGAAGATGACAGTGGACTCGGAAGAGCAGTACGACATTACTGTAAGAACATATAAGTATTATATTCCGTCAGAAGTAGATACCCTGATAAATGCGGCGGATGACGTTAAAAAGAAGTATGCCAATGAAAAGCTGGAAGAGTATTATACCGATGTACAGAAGAAAAACAGTGATGCAATAAAAGCTTTAGATGCATGGTATCAGGAGAATATTACAGACCCTGATATTACAAAGCCGGACTGGGCATCTATGATCGGTTCTGATGAACCGACATACGAGGCGGTTTCCGATCCAAATGTATCGACAGCTGTCCCACAGGCAGAGATGGTTACTACATATAAAGTTTCGGAGAGCGCTTATCCGGAGACGGATCCCAGTGCGGAGCTTGTGACCCTGCCGTCCCTGAACGTGCCGACAGAACCGTCCCAGAGCGACGGGGAGAAAGTAGAAGGAACAGCAGAGGAACTGCTGACAACTATTATTGATACGGCAATGAATGGACGTACCCAGAGAACAAATCAGATCAGCAGTCAGCAGCAGAGTACACAGCGGGCATATGATTCAGTGAAGAGCAGCTTCTCTGATTTTGATCTTGCGTATTCTTCTCATCTTGAAGATCAGGGGATATTGTCCGGATCAGTCAGAAATTATGATCTCTCATCCTATATCGATACAGAGGCGATCAGCGGTCTAAGGCAGGATTTATCAGAGAATGGAGCTGATATAGAGAGCAAGATCGCAGAACAGAATCAGACATATGAAGATTTTGTGTCTCAGGTCTATGAAAATGCGTCTGAAAATACGCTAAAACAGCAGGAAAGCATAATGGCAGGAGAGACGGCATCCAGAGAAAAGCTGGAGACAAATCTGTCCGAGGCAAAGTCTGGCAAGCGCGATACTTATGAACAGAACCAACAGATCCTGACCAATATACGGGGCATACTTCCCTATACACGTCTGGGAACACAGGAAAATCAGCTGGTATACCGATTCATGACAAACCCTCTTGTGTTGGATGAACTGGCGGCACAATCCGACTCTGTCACTGCTCAAAATGTCGAAGCATCGGCAGACTCCCAGGACAGAAAACAGGCCGTGGAAACAAACAGCATTACGCCCGTGATTCTCCTGGGGATAGGCGCACTGCTGATACTTGCCGCGATACTGGGGGTTCTGGCAAGACATATCGGGCGGACGCACAGGACAGATAAACTCTGATCATAATAGCCTTCATCGGGCTTTATGAAATATATACATTTAATTAAGGAGGAAACAAAATTATGTTACGAGTGGATTATGAGGCGCTGGCGACAGCGTCAAAGACACTTACAGAGCAGGGGAACACCTTTGAGGACTGTATTAATATCATGCAGAATGTTATCAATGGTCTTCCTGATGTATGGGAGGCCGACACAAGCAAAAGGTATGTAGAGCAGTTTGAAGAGGCAGAGCCGGGCCTTCGTCAGGTCAGAGACATGATCGAAGATATGGCACAGCAGATGCAGAAGATCTCAGATAACTTTGCTCAGGCAGACAGTGACATGGCAGGACAGATGTAATAATGCGCGGGGGCTGCCATGAGGCGGTCCCCGCTCAGAGCGGAGGGATGTATTGTGAATACAGACGGAGAGACACAGTGGGAGTCAGGTGAAACAGTAACCGGAGATGAACAGACTCATAACCTTCAGCTTAATACCGAAGTATTACAGGAAGAAGGCAATGTAAGCACTTCGCTGTGTGACAGGTTCGGAATACATATGTATTCACCGGAATTCCTTGAAAAGGAATCACAGTATAAAGAAGAACAGAATCAGGAAAAAACAGATATATTTTATGCAGTTATGCACAACAGTAAGAATGAGAAAACAGAAGAATCATTCCAACGGGTAATCCGGGCGGAAAAAGTAGAAGTCATTAAAGCCGATTATATGTACAATGATCAGAATAGCCCGGTCTGGATCCCGGCGGCATATGGTCTGCTGGGCGCTTTTCTGGCCGGAGTGATTCTTTTTTTCATAGACAGAGTGAGGAGAAAGCGTCATGAAGATAACCCTTACAATACGAAATAATGCTGTCGGGAGAGAATATGATGTATCTCTCGACAATAAACAGAAACTGGAGACGACAATACGAGTTCTCAAAGAGAATTATCCGGGCGCAATGGATGGTATAGGGGATCGTTATCAACTCCAGTCGGAGCGGAGCAGACGACATCTGGAAGCAGAAAAGACATATGAAGAAGCACACATATATAGCGGAGACAGAATCCTTGTATCGCCGTTTGAATAAAGGGTTATGAGAGGACGGGACATGAAGGGACAACAGAAGGACAGAAAGAAACAGGAACAACAGAATACAGCAGCTGCGGGAACAGCGGAAAGGTATATCAGAACAGAAGTTAAAAAATCTGCGCTAAATGCCAGAGATCGATATGATTATGAGAAGCTGTGCATACACCGGGACGGGCTTTTGCCATGTAGTTATGAAGAAGACAGGGAGGATCTGTATTTTTCTTATGACACAAGGGGAATGAAACCTTTTAACTCTATAAAAGGTGAAGCCAGAGAGAAAAAGTACCAGCTTCTTATTAATTTTGCGCTTCTTGGAAAACTTTTGGACTCTTACAAACTCTCTTTTCGGGAAGACAATCTCTACTATGATGAAAACTATATGCTGTATCTGAAAGAGCGCGATATATACGCAAGGGGAGAAAAGCCCGACGAGGCTCGATTCCTTGCGGCATATAAGAGCTTTGTGGCCGGCGTGCTTGGAAGTAAATATAGTGTATCCCAGATACTGGAAAGCGGAATTGAAATATGTAAAGGCGAGAAATGGTTCGCCCCTGTTTACGAATGCGCGACGTCTGATGAAGTGGCAGATGTAATACGAAGTGCGAAGACGGATTATGAAGCAAAAAAATCAGTCCAGATAAGAGAAGTGGGCAGAAAATCATATCTTATATGGAGAATCATCGCGGTGGCAGCGACTGTGGGATTCCTCGTATGCGCTATATGGGCAGGATGGTTATTCGCGCGGGTTGTACCGCGCCAGGAGAATCTTCTGGCGGCAAACAGGGCTTATATTCAAAGAGATTATCTGAGCTGTATTGAAAATCTAAGAGAGATGGAGCCGGAGGATATGGACTCGGATACATTGTATATTCTGGCGGTTTCCTATGCGTCGGCAGAAAGTTTTCGGAGAGACGAGATGCAGACTATCATCTCAAATCTGTCTCCGAACAGCAATCCAAAAGCGCTTGAATATTGGATCAGAATCGGGCGGCTGGAGACGAAGACAGCAGAAGAAATCGCACTTTCTCTGTCTGATGACAAGCTGCTTATCTATGCATATATGAAAGAGGCAGATGATTTGGAAAATGACACAACGATAGACGGCGAAACTAAGAAAGAAAGGCTTGACAGACTGGAGACAGAAATAAACAAGTTGGGCGAGAAATATGAGTCGGATACCGACGGAGGACAGGGAATAGATGAATGAAAAGGTGGAGGTGGAATAATGAGCATATCATCGGAAGAACTTGAAAAGAGGATCAGACGTCAGAAGAGACATGCCAGGGCAAATGCTAATATAATAGCGCTGTCAGCAGAAGTGACACAGTATGAAATTGCCAGGCGTTCAGTAGAGAGCGCGAAAAACAGCTGCGAGACAGAAAAAAACAATTGGGAGACAGTTGTAAACAGTCTTTCAGCTAAAGAGATCACCAGGACGGAAATCTTCGAGGGAGAGATGGCACAGAAACTCACAGAGTATCGACAGGAGGCTGTAAATGAGAACAACGACGGGATACAAGCAGCGGGCGATCTTGCGGATTCCCTCAGCTCTCAGATCACGATGATTGATAACAAAATATCAGATTTGAAAAGCAGTATCAGTTACTGGCAGTCGCAGTTATATTAGGAGGTAGAAGGATGGCGTCAAAAATAGGTGTTCATGAAGACGAATATAATAGCCTGAAGGGTCAGCTTAGTGATGTACACGGGGACATCATATCTCAGACCGAAGAGATACTCAAGATGCTGGAATCGCTTAACAGTTCAGAAGGAGAGTTTTATACAAAAAGCATTACTCCGAAAGTGGACATGGTATGTGGAGAACTTGAGTCTGCGATGTCTGTGATAACAGAGATCTACAGTGCGCATGAAGAAATTATAGACAGTTTCAAGACTGCCATCGCAGATCTTGATACATGTTGCTAAGAGGGAGGAAGAAATGGCGGCAGATATTAGAGTCAATATAGAAGCGGTAGGTGATGCGGTGGGAAAGGCTACGTCGCAGATCAATAAACTTCAGGAGAATGCAGACGACATATATAACAGCCTTACAGGCATATTTGCGGAATCGGCAGGTGAAGAGGCGGATGCGCTCAGAGATCAGCAGAAGGCGGAAGCAGAACTTGTCAGGACGTTGACAGAAACCCTGTCCAGGTTTGTGTCCAGCATACAGTTTGCAGCGGAAGAACTTTCCACGATGGACTCCACAGGAGCGCAGCATATGACCAGAAGATAAGAAAGAAGGGAAACAGATATGAACCGAGTATTCAGCACGTCAGAGATTGAATCACTCTGTACGGAATTAAAGGAGCTGGCAGACCAGTGTAAGGAACATGTGGATCAGATGGAGCAGGTGGCATCCAGGGCGCGGACGGCAGTAGAATCCGTTCCGTCAGACGCGCGCAGCAG
>NZ_CALWFZ010000017.1 GCF_944377805.1 uncultured Mediterraneibacter sp.
CAGTATCTCCAAACAGTATAGCATACAGACCTTGGAGAGGGTCTATAAACACTACTACTATATAATACGAGGAGGAAAGGGGATATGAACCGTACAAAACTGTTTCTTTACAAACAGCGATTTGGCTATGGAATGGGAGATTTTGCATGTAATCTTATCTGGCAGGTAATTTCTCTTTATCTGCTGTATTTTTATACAGATGTCATGGGGCTGCAGCCGGTAGCTATCGCAGCTATGTTCGTAGTGTGCCGCGTAATCGACGCAGTGACAGACGTTCTGGTAGGCTTTGCCATTGATAAGACAAAATCCAGATGGGGAAAGAGCCGTCCCTGGTTTCTGTTCGGTGCGATTCCGTTTGCTGTGTCCGCTTTTCTGGCGTTCAGCGTTCCGGATATTTCACCGGATGGCAAGCTCGTCTATGCCTACGCGACTTACATATTTTTATCCTTTATGTACACAGTCGTAAACATCCCGCTTGCTTCAATCCTGCCTGCGATGACAGATGATGTAAATGAAAGGACTGTTCTTGCGACCTGGAGAAAATTCTTCGCATTCCTGGGATCTACGATTGTCTCCGCCACCGCGCTTACCCTGGTACGAGTTACCGGGAGCGGAAACGAAACGCTGGGATTTCGCATTGTAATGGGCGTCTTTGGTGTTATCGGATGTCTGTGTTTCTTCCTGACATTCGCTCTTACCAGAGAAAATAACCTTCAAACATGCGAAAAACAGGCCACCTTAAAAGAGACAGCCTGCTCTCTGGCGCATAACACTCCCTGGAAACTGTTTGCGTTAAATATCATGTTTATGTGGACCGGATACTTTCTCCAGTCGTCAGCCCTTATTTACTATTACAAATATTACATCGGGAACACTGCTCTCTCTTCCCTGGTGGCGACGATCATGACCATGATCCCTATGGCTGCGAACCTGACTGTTCCGTTCCTTGCCAGACGCCTTGGGAAAAGAAACCTGTATTCAACCGCCGCTGCCGTACAGCTGGCAGGACTTGTGGTAATCCTTCTGGCAGATATGAATACCCGACTTATTATTGCGGGCGCGGTTATCTCAGCCTGCGGTTATGGAATTAAAGAGAGTATCTACTTCTCTATGCAGGCGGATCCGGTAGATTACGGCGAATGGAAAACAGGTATCCAGGCAGCTGGAACGCTCTCTTCCATCAACGGATTTCTCGGAAAGGTCGCGCAGGCCGTCGCAGGTGGTCTCTCCGGGCTTCTGCTGGCATGGGGATCCTACAGCGAATCCGCGGCGGTGCAGTCTTCGGAGGCTTTGTTTGCCATCAAAGCCATGTATCTTTACATACCTGCGATCCTGCTCGTATGCTCCATTATAACAATGGCATTCTATAAGCTGGACGGCCAGTTTTCGGTTATCCAAAAGGAGCTTGCGCAGCGCAGGGCAATACAGAAAAATCAACTCAACAATAATACAGAGGAGACAAAATCATGAGTAACACGAATTCAAAGAAATATATGCCCCTGGTAGGGGCCGCCGGAATCGGATCCATGCTTGGTTCCGGCATCATCATCGGCCTGTCCGCCACCATCACCGTATGGCAGGAAGGTCTGGGTCTTTCAACAGGCGAGGTCGGTATTCTTTCAGGTGCACTGACCTTTGCCATTGCCGCCGGATCACTTCTGGCCGGATATGTGACTAAACTTATGGGGCTGATCCGCGCGTTTAATTACATGAATATACTATATGCGGCAGGCGCTCTGATCTGCGTACTGTCCGGCAACTTCTATATGCTCCTTGTCGGACTGATCCTTACCGGATTTGCATCCGGCGCTGATCTTCCCATCAGTCTTACTGTCATATCTCACGATGCGCCGGACGAAAAGACTTCTGCCGGACTCGTCGCGTCTACACAGGTGTTCTGGCAGATCGGCGTGCTGGGATCCTATGCTATGGCCTTCATTGTTTCCAGAGTGGAAGGCGCTTTTGGGGCAAGAATCGTATTTGGAATTCTCGGTGGACTGGCAGTGATCGCGTTTATGTGGAGAATCTTTTCGCAGAAATTTAAAGAATTGCACCGTGAAGGAGATCGTTATCGTGCCGCCGAAGGCACAAAAAGCAACACAGAAGTATCTTTTAGAACTTTATTTAAAGGGAATGCAAAGAGTAAATACCTTTCCTTCTTCCTTAGCATTATCATTTTCTATGTATGCTGGAATCTGCTGGCAAATACATTCGGACAGTTCCAGACTTATATGCTTGTTAAAGCAAATGCGTCTCAGGCACTGGCGACAGGCTGCGGAATCGCTTTGAATATTGCAGGATTGATCTGCGGCATTCTCTTCGCTTCTGCTGCTGGCAGCAAACATAGAAACAAGTTCTTCTATGTAGGCATTGTCATCCAGGCGGCAGCCATGATCGGCATTGCCCTGGGCGGTGGCGCGCTGTTTATGATCGTTGCTATGATCGCCTGCTATAACATCGGTAATCAGTTCGCAGGAGAATCCATCTACAAAGTATGGACACAGGAATCCTTCCCGTCAGAAGCAAGAGCTTCCATGCAGGGATTTATCAATGGATTTTCCAGACTGTGCTGTGGTCTGTTCGCTCTTGTCACGCCGTATCTGGTTGTTCCGGAGCGCATACAGTCAACTATGTATGGCTTTGCGGTAATCGTACTTATCAGCGCGGCAGCCGGCACGATAATGCTACGTCTGCAAAAGAAATACGGCGTTGGACAGATGTAAAAGGAGGCTGAGATAATGGCATTTACATTTCAGATCAATAAAGACGTAGAATTCATACATGACGAAAAATTACTTAAAAAGGCGGAAGAAAACAGACCTGTGATCCGGTCGGAAAAAGTTTCTCCTTCCCGCATCGTAGAAATCGTTTATAATCACGCCTGGTTAAACGGTGCAAAAGCGGAAACAAGCAACAAGGATATCTCACAACTGTCGACTTACGGATGGAAAAGAGACGACCGACTGATCCTGGATTTCGGAGACCACAGAGTTGGAAATTTTGAAGTTGATATTGACCAGACCGGATCGCCAATGGACGCTCCCCTATATCTACGCATTAAGTTTGCAGAAGTGCCGGCCGAGCTTACAGCGGAATCTTCGGACTATGACGGGTGGCTGAGCCGCTCCTGGATCCAGGAAGAATTCATTCATCTGGATAAGCTACCCGCCAGACTGTCTCTTCCGAGACGCTACAGTTTTCGCTATGTGGAACTGAAAATAATCGACACATCTCCGAAATGGCAGGCAGTGTTTTCTGATCCGGTTGTAACTACAGAGACGTCTGCAGATGCTTCCACATTCCAGCCTCTCTGCCTGAAGGACGAAAAACTGCAGCGTATTTATGACGTAGGGCTCAAAACACTGGCAGACTGTATGCAGGACGTATTTGAAGACGGCCCGAAAAGAGACCGCAGACTTTGGCTCGGCGATCTCCGCCTCCAGGCTCTCGCCGATTATGCATCCTTTGACAATACTGCGCTGGTGAAACGCTGTCTGTATCTGTTTGCCGGCATGACAACAAAAGAAGGAAAAATATCCGCCAATGTATTCGTCAGCCCGAAAAACATTCCGGATGACACTTTCCTTTTTGAATATAGCCTGTTTTTCATCTCTGTACTGTATGATCTGCATCAGGCTCATCCGGATACAGCTCTCGTAAAAGAATTGTATCCGACGGCAAAAAAACAGATAGACATTTCTCTTCAGATGTTTGGTGAAGAAGGCAGATTAGTTCCGGACGAGGATTATCCGGTTTTTGTAGACTGGTCTAATGAGTTCAACAAGGATACAGCCGGACAGGCAGAAATGATCTATGTGCTGAAGCAGTTTATCTCACTTGCCAAGATTGCTGAAGATCCGGATATAGAATCCTATCGCAAGAAGCTGTCTCTCATCAGCGATTACGCAAAAGAAAAGCTGTATCGACAGGAGCGTAAACTGTTTGTCACAGGAAATGATGAATATAATATCGCAAGCCAGGTCTGGATGGTATTGGCTGGCGTTATGAGTCAGGAAGAAAACAAGGAAATCATGCAGACTGTAGTCCGAGAACTGTTCCCTGTCAAAGGCATCGCTACGCCATATATGTATCACCATATTGTAGAGGCGCTTTTTGAGGCGGGCCTAAGAGAAGACGCCGTGTCTCTGATGAAAAACTACTGGGGAAAGATGATCGATCTCGGCGCGGATACCTTCTGGGAAGCTTTTGATCCTAATATGCCGGAATACTCTCCTTACGGAAGTCCGATTATAAATAGTTACTGTCATGCATGGAGCTGTACACCGGTCTACCTGATCAAAAAGTATCTGACAGAATAAATTTAAAACAGGGTTGCAGGAATTAAATAGCCCCTCTCCACGAAGGAAAAGGGGCTTATTCATCAAATTATTGAAGGATGAGTCTGTCGCCGCTTTCCATGCTGAGGTTTTCGTCCAGCGTGTTGACAGACCAGGAGACACGAGCGTCCGGAAAGGTTTTGAGAGGCATAGCAGTACCGGCAGGCGTGGGTGCAGCCCACATAGGGATTCACAGAATAGTCGCTCACCGGCAGATTGGATTTTGTAAGGACGCTTTTGGCTTCTATCTCTCGAATGATCGGTTCCATCATATTATCACCCATAGATTCGTTTATTTCCATCTGCCATAATGCAGTTGCTTGTTGAGGTCGGCAACATTTTGTTTCAATACCATCTTTTGAGCACAAGTATAAAATTCAGTGTCTTTATATTCTTTGTAAGCGGATTAAATAAATGAAAACAGCCAATGCAAAAATGGAGCGATACTTTTTTACAAGTACTTTCATTGCGTCCGCCTGTAACATCCCAAGCCAGTGTACGTTTCATTTGATAATTTCATTACTTTCATCTTCATTACTCCTTTCTAATTCATTTAAAAATTTAATTATTTTATGGATTTTTCTACTATTGTACTCCATATAATCTAAATAATATTTTTTCACACACGCAGCCCGCAATTCTTTTTTATATAACCATTCATTCGCATAGAGCTCACTCATTCCGTATGTGACTATATGCTGATAGCCTTTCTGAGATTCATAAACAGAATATCCGTCAAGATAATTATCGCCTCCGAAAATCGCTCTTGCGTGGATATTTGTACCGTAATGGGCAGGCTCCTGTCCGGGATACAGCCGGTCAAACTCTCTATCGATGGCATCCCAGCCGGGTGCCCAGTCATCGACCTTCTCCATCCTTTCCATATATTCCTCTCTTGTCATTTTGCAATACCTCCCTCATTTCTTTGTAGTGATTTTTTTCGCATCAACATGCCGCGTAAGATATGCGTCCATGTCCTCAATACCTGTCATGCTCTGTCGTCTCACCGTTATGCCGGATCCACTGGATTGAGTCAGCCAATGCGCAAAATTCTCTAAAGCCGACTTCCCCCGTCGAATCTTGCGATATTCCCGGCATCATCTTCAATCTGTACATAGCATTTTGTTCCTGTAATCTTCATCTCACAGTGCCCTCTCTTATGATACGGCTGTGCATAACGTATCCAAATACGAAAAAACCGCATTTATTTGTGATATGGTTCTCCAGTTATAATACGGTATCCCCGATACACCTGCTCCAGCAATATGACCCTCATCAACTGATGAGGGAATGTCATTTTTGAGAAACTCAACGCATAATCTGACCGCTTCAGCACCTCTTTGCCCAGTCCAATGGATCCGCCAATCACAAACACTATGCTGCTTTTTCCCTGTATTCCCAGCGTTTCGATCTTCCGGGCAAATTCTTCTGAGGAAAGCATACTTCCGCCGATTTCGAGAGTGATCACATACATATCTTCCCTGATATATTTTAAGATCCGCTCTCCTTCTTTTGAACGAATACTATCTTCCACTGTCTCACTGGCCTGATCCGGGGTCTTTTCGTCCGCAACCTCAATGATCTCCAGCTTACAGTAACGGCTCAGCCGTTTACTGTACTCGGCAATCGCGTCCCTTAAGTATTTCTCTTTTATCTTTCCTACTGTGATTAATGTTATTTTCATTGTACTCCTCTTTTGTGTATCCCGCTGACTTCGTCACTGTCATTTGTTCTGAATCCCTTCCTGCGCCGGGCCATCCAGAAGGTTTCCCATACAGTCAAAGCGCGAGCCATGACAGGGGCAGTCCCACGAATGCTCATCCGGATTCCAGACCAGCTCGCATCCCATGTGCGGACAGACGATGTCAACCTGATAAATCTCTCCCTCTTCTGTCTTATATACTCCTGCTTTGCCCTGCGGGGTGTCGACAACCGCTCCGTGTCCGCGCTCAAGAGCACTTACCGTCTCGTCCGGCAGATGAAAGAATCGTTTTGTCAGTCCTTTCACGGCCTTTCCGCTGTCTTTGAGAATCTGCGGCAATTCTTCCGCCGAAAATCTTGAGGGAGCAAATACTTCTACAAAGGGATTTTCTTTCCCACAGATCATATCTCTGAGAAGCATTGCGGATACCATCGACGAACTCATTCCCCATTTCTGAAAACCTGTTGCCACATACCAGTCCGTCCGGTCTGCGGCATACTGCCCGATAAATGGAATTCCGTCTGATGTTATGCAGTCCTGCGCCGACCACTGCGCCGCTATACAGCTCCCGGGATATAGCTGTTCTGCAGACACTTTCAATCTCTCATAGCAGCCGTCTTCCCGATTTTCCCCGGTGCGGTGTCCCTGACCACCAAGCAGGATATATTTATCGTACTGTCGGAAAGAAAGGGTATCTTTTCCGGCTCCGATATACATACCATTTAATGTGCCGGCGCCCTCCAGGGCGAGAACATAAGAGCGCTCCTGATGCATCCTTGCAAAATACATGCCGGGAAAGTTTATAAAAGGAAAATGTGCGGCAAACACTATCTTTTCCGCTCTCACGCTCCCGCCGGATGTCTTTATCAGATTTCCCTCTACATCCGTAACCGGAGTATCTTCGTAAACTGTCATATGTTCTGAGAGCGCCTCGATAAATTTCAAAGGGTGAAACTGTGCCTGATTCGGAAAGCAGACCGCGCCCGCACATGGAACCGGAATCTCGATCTGCGTCTTAAATGAAGCGTCAATCCCAAGCTTTTGGGCCGCTTCCGTCTCCATTTTCAGTTTTTCGCCATCATCAGAATAAACGTACGCGTCTGCTTCTGTCAAATCACAGTCAATATTCTCATCGCGTACGATCTTTTTATACTCCTCTACCGCGTACTGGTTTGCCTGCACATACTTTCTGGCCGTTTCCTCGCCCTTTTTCTCAATAAATGAATGACAGAACAGCCCATGCTGCGAGGTGATTTTGGCAGTCGTGTTTTTTGTCTGCCCTCCTCCGATCTGATCTGCCTCCAAAACGACGATGCGCGCTCCGGCTCTTTCAAGCTGCCACGCAGTCAGTATTCCGGCCATGCCTCCGCCTATTACCGCCACCTCTGTCTCGATATTCTGGTTCAGAGCGGCGTATTTCTTCCTCCTGTATGTCTTGCTCCATATGGACTCCATATTCTGCCTCCTGTGGTTTTTTACTTATAACATCCCCCGCAGGTGCCAGTTTATACCTGATACACATACAACTCCTGAAGTGCTCTTGTCGCAGCGATATATTCAGCCTGAGCCGCCAGAGGGTTCTCCTGACCTCCGCGTATGGCGAATACCTGATCAAATTCCAGTCCTTTCGCCAGATAAAATGTAGTCACGGTAAGCCCCCGTTCAAACGCCGAGCTGTCACGGTTCACATAGGCCGCCTCTGTGCCTCTGTTCTTTAACAGACGGTAAATGTCCCAGGCTTCCTCTTCTGTCATCGTGATGACAGCCCCTGTCTCATATCCGTCTTCTCCCAGGTTCAGATTAGTTATGATGGATTCCAGCATATCTTCTTCGGAAGAAAATTTCTCCTCCATCACCGGTTTTCCGTGGCGCTCCAGAAGTTCCAGTCCGGTAATACCGCTGATTTTTCCCGCATACCGGGCGATTTCGTAAGTATTGCGGTAGCTTTTATTAAGCACGACTTCCCGAATGTCCTTTCCGAATATTTTCGGCAGGAATTCCAGAACATTATGCTGTTTTGTGTCCAGTGTCTGGGCATAATCTCCCAGAATTGTCATCCGGCATTTGAAGAGATTCTCCAGAATTACATATTGAATGAAAGAATAATCCTGCATCTCGTCTATTACGAGATGTTTGATGCTTTTTCTGGAGGAGCGCCCGAGAAGCTGATATTTCAGATACAGCATGGGGAACACATCTTCATAGGGAATCTTCCTGCGCTCGTACGGAATATCGGGAAGAGAATCATATCCATACTCTTCCAGCAGCCAGCTATAGATTACATATATGTCTTTGGATACATACATGCTGCCAAATTTGTTCTCAAGTAGCTCTCTGTCCTCATCCGAAATCGCGCTTCCCTTCAATGTCTCATAGGCGTCAATGAAATACTCCATGACAGCATCCATTCTCGCAAGCAGAGGCGTATTCTGGAATTTGAAATAGAACATTTTGATAAGATCTTCTTCCGTCATCTTCATGCCCCGGAAGCTGACTTCCTTAAAGTCAATCAGCCTGTCCTCCAGAGTGGCCAGAAAACCTGATATCAGACCGACGAAATCTCCGGACTGCTTCATCTGAAACCGCTCTTTCTCCCGGCTCTCCGGGAATTTCATCATCCGTTCCAGATAATCATATCTGTCTTCGCAGTCTGCAGCCGTATCTTTCAGTTCCCGATAGGCAAACAGATCAAAACTCATTTCCCGGATGTTCTCCTCGCCCAGCTCAGGGAGTATATGCGAGATATAATCCGAAAATACGCTGTTCGGCGACAAAATCAGTACATTCGAGGACTTCAGGTTCTTTCTGTCATGATAGAGAAGATACGCTATGCGGTGAAGAGCGATTGACGTCTTGCCGCTCCCTGCTCCTCCCTGAATTACGAGAATCTTATCTTTTGTGTTTCGGATAACTGTATTCTGTTCTTTCTGAATTGTACGCACGATATTTTTCAGCTTTACGTCTCCGTTAGTTCCAAGTTCCTGTTTGAGAATCTCATCGTCTATTTTCGTATCGCTTTCAAATGCGTAAACCATCCTGCCGCCGCGTATTTTATACTGCCATTTTGAACAGATTTCTCCGCTGATCAGACCTGCCGGAGCCTCATAGGAAGCAGGGCCTTTATCATAATCATAAAAAAGGCTGCTCACCGGAGCCCTCCAGTCATAGATCAGCGGCGTCATACCCGCTCCCTCGGCAAAGTTTCCGACTCCGATGTAAAATGTCTCCGGCGCATCTTCTCCTTCAAAGGTAAAATCAACTCTTCCAAAAAACGGGGCGTCCTTCATTCGTTCAAAACGGTGTTTTAATTTTAATTTCTGTTCATTCGCATTTGTCTGCTGAAGAAGAGCCTGACGATTATCAAACTCCTCATAGCCGTACTGGTCCATTTCTGTATAATTTTCCCAGTAGTACTCATGCATGCTCTCTATTTCTTTTTTTCCTTCTTTCAGATCATGGCTGATCTCTGCAAGTCTTTTCTCTATTTTCATGAGAACTTCTTTTAAGAACTGTGCCCCGTCTGAATGTCTGTTATTCATCGCCATAGTAATGCTCCTGATCTTCAGTGTTTAAAGATTCATTTTATAGGTCCGCCTGATGTGATACTTTACCACAGTGTGCAGACGATAGCTATAGTATATCATGTATTTTTTCAAAAAAAATCACAAATTAGTCATATTTTATATTTATAATATTCATCGACAGCATCCATATATCATAATCTGATGACATGGAATAATAAAAAAGAAATGAGGGTAAAAACACATGAAAAAAGAGAACCGCAAAATGGCTCAGGAACGGCGCGCGAAAGAGCGACGCAAGAAGGAACTTCAGCGCAGGATCAGCAAAATCATCGTGATTGCGCTTCCGCTGATCGCAGTCATTGCGCTGATCATTGCAATCATTGCAACAAATAATTCTTCTGACAGCAATACAGATTCGAATAATGCGACAACCGAATCCGATGCCGGCACTCAGAGCGGCTCAGACGATACGGGCACAGATACTGACGCTGCCTCCGACGAGAGTACGTCTTCACCGTCGTACGCCACAGATACATCGCTTACCGTTGAAGACGGTGATACCGTAAATATCGATTATGTAGGATCTATTGACGGAGTCGAATTCGAAGGAGGAAACACGCTGGGCCAGGGAGCAGATCTCACCATCGGTTCCGGATTATATATTGATGACTTCGAGGAACAGCTGATCGGATCCCATCCTGGAGACCAGGTGGACGTATATGTCACTTTCCCCGAAGATTACGGGAACGAGGAGTTGAATGGAAAAGAAGCTCTGTTTGAAGTGACAGTCAACGGAATCTATCAGTAATGCATATAAATAGAGTGGCAAAATACAGAGAATTCTGATTTGCCACTCTATTTGAATGTGGGCGCGACGGCTTTATCTTTTGCCGCTGCCCGGTAAATTCTTTGATTTATTTTATATATTGCTTTAGTTCTTTCGCGTCTGCTTCTTTCAACTCAACAATGTTACCATGCTTATCACGAATTACTCTGATGCTGATACCATCATCTATACTATTATTGCAGTAGGTATTATGATCGGCATCGTAAAGGATATGTATAGGTTTTCCATTATATTTCCAGTTATTATTGGCTTCATCATAAGATATGCCAAAATCAACGTAATCATCCAGACTGTCATCACGCCACTCTGGATCTCCGCCTTCAAAACCAGCATTCTCTCCGGAAATATCAACTGTTTCAAATTCCACTTTGATTTCTTCCTGTTTTTTAGACCGAGTTTTGAAATCGGAATCTGAGGACTGTTTCAGTCCGATCAGATCGCCATTCACGCTTCTAATCGGCTCTACATCTACAACCCCATCATCAAAGAAAAAGGCATTTGTATTCTCCTCGCTGATCTGATCCTTAAAGTAGCGTACCATCTGTCCGTTATACAGGAAACGGTCTTTCTTTTTGTCATAGGTCATTCCGTAGGGTTCATAAATGGAATACTGTTTCGCAATTTCATCCTGACGCTCTTCCTCAGCTTTTTCCTGATCCTCTACTGACAGTATCTTATTGCTTTCAGAGGCTTCTGCCTGGGAATCGCTACTTGTAGATAAACTGCCACTATCTGCCGCTTTTGAAGTCGTGACACAGCCGTTTAGTGTTGCTGTTGCATAGAGGGCCATTGTCAATGCCAAGAATTTGATACTGTGTTTTTTCATATCGGATAAAACCCCTTTCTTTTGATGATTATATTGTATCAGAGTATTTTGTGATGCCATTGTGATAAATATGTTTTTTGTGTGTAGTTCAAGTCACCAATTGAACAGTAAACAAAACACCACGTTCTGTATTTTCTATGCAATATTGTGCCTGATGTTGTTCTAAAATGGTTTTCACAATATATAGTCCCAGTCCGCTTCCTCCAGTTTTCTTATTGCGGGAATGATCTACTCTATAAAAAGCATCGAAAAGTTTCGGTAAATCGGCATCCGGAATATGAACACCTGTATTTTCTATCTCTAATCGTATCTTCCCCTCCTCAGCCAATGCTGTCAGATAAATAGAACTGTTTTCAGGAGAATATGAAACCGCATTGGAAGCCAGATTGTTGACTGCTTTTTGCATCAACATCTTATCTCCGGTCATATATATATCAGATGTGATATTTTCAATCCAGTTTAACCCCTTTTGTACGATCAGATCTTCAAATAAGACGTATTCCTGCTTCAGCATATCCGAGAAACAGAATTTCTCTTTCGCAGGCATGATTTTAAAAGATTTCATACGGGCAATTGTCAGAATTTCCTGTACCATACTTTCCATTGTATTGATGATTTCCAGAGAGCGCTTCAGGTATTTATTACGATTTTGATAATCTCCAACATTTAAAAGCATACCTTCGGTTTGACCCTTTATAACCGTGATAGGAGTTTTCAGTTCATGAGAAACTGCTGAAAAGAAGTCCAATTGCGCTTGTTCCAGTTCACGCTCATGTTCAATATCTGCTTTCAGCTTTTCGTTGGCGTTTTTCAGATCTGTCATAGAAGCTGATAATCTTCTTGACATTTTATTTAAGCTGTGAGCTAATATTCCAAGTTCGTCTGTTCTGTTTTCTTCACATTTCCAATTAAAATCCAGGTTTGCCATTTTTTTCGATGCGCTGCTTATACGCAAAACAGGTTTGGTTACATATTGAGAATAAAGAAAAGAAGCCAATGCAGCAACCAGCAGAATCACAAGGAACAGAATTAGAAATATTCCTGCCAAAGTATCTTTCAGCAAATTAACTTCCTGTGCGCTCCCTGCAACTGTCAACGTATAGATTTCGTCTGAATCAGCAAAGTTAAAAATATACCTGTGTGTTGCACGATATGCTGCCGGATCGTCACTTTCAGTCGCCACTCCTCCAGTAACGATAACAGGAAACATCGAACCGCTTTGTGATGGAAGTTCTATTTCATTATCGGAAGAGTCAAACAATTGGAGTAATACATCGCTGTTATTCAATATAAATTCATCAAACAGCTTTCCACTTTCTGAAGGTGCCATATTCTCAATTTCTGAAATAAGTGTATTCGCAGCTTCATCCAGTCCTTCATCAAGAGTCGTGCTATAGGTTTTCGGAACAATCCACGAGATCACCGCATAAGTTATCATACAGCAGAAACTTGTTAATAACATCGTAATTATAAATATCTTTGCGAACAGTCTGCTTCTAACTTTCTTTATCAATTTTATATCCCACCCCTCGAATTGTCTGTATGAAATCTATGCCAAGCTTTTTTCTCAGATTTTTGATATGTGTGTCAACAACACGCTCATCTCCATAAAAATCATATTTCCAAAGCCTGTCTAATAAATTATGTCTGGTAAGAACACGTCCCTGATTCAACAGCAATTCCCGCAGAATCTCAAATTCCCGCTGCGTAAGGTCATAAGGATCCCCATTTACCGAAGTGGTATAACTGTCCAGATCCAAAACAAGATTTCTGTAGAGTATGGTTTGATTTTCCTGTTCATGCATTATACTACTGCGGCGGAGTACTGCGGCAATTTTACGAATCAGTATTGGCATAGAAAATGGCTTTGTAATATAATCATCCACCTGCAAATCTAAACCTTTAATTTGTTCCTCCTCGCCACTTAGGGCTGTAAGCATAATGATAGGAATTTGCGATTGTTTGCGGATTAACTCGCAAACAGAAAATCCGTCAATTTTAGGAAGCATAACATCCATAAGTATTAGATCAAAATATTCGGATGAAAAAAGGGAAACGGCTTCGATTCCATCATTGGCTATGGTCGTTTTATATCCAACCTCTTGCAGAAAATTCTTCAAAAGGTTTTGAATATCCAAGTCATCCTCAACAATTAAAATGTGTTGCATATAAACACCTCCTAAAGCGGTATTGTACCATAGTATTTTGTGATTCCTGTGTAGTTTGCTTATTCACCATATAATTTTCAATTCCCTGGCTTGAAATGGCTGAACCATGCCTCAAGGCTCGGTTACAATCATAAAAAACTGCTGGATTTAGCTATTAAGACTCAATCCAGCAGTTTTCTTTGTAGTCAAGCCCATAGGGCAGTTACTGTTATTTTGTAAGTTTCTTCAGTTCTTCTTTTTCTTCTTTGCTCACCCGATATGATTCTCTGATTTTTTGTATCGCCTTGTTGTGGGTAAAGCCATCCATTCGGCTGTTTTCCAGCAACGCTCGCGTTTTCTCAGGAAACTTCACATAACATGCCTGCAGTGTCCATGCCACGCCCATCTTTGTGTAATACCCTTCATGGCGGATTTCATTACAGTTCTCCAGGATCGTATCTATGTGTGCCTCATCGAGAAAATGATCCATCATCGATACAATCATAAAGCGGAGTTCAAATTCTTCTCTGCTGTTTCGATATGTCATCAGATATTCAAACCAATATTCCGGATCTTTCCGCATGAATTTGAGACTATTGGCACAGCTGTCACAGACTCCCCAATTACTGATCCTTGGAACAAATTCATCCAGAAACTTTCTGTATTCTTCCCGGTCTGTCTTTACATATCCTATGACAAGACCATGAAGCATGATCTCCTCATATGCGGAATCACTTCCCGCCTCGCTCGCGCTTTCTGAGAGATACGCCCGGAAGTCGCCTGCCGCAATCTTTTTTGCAAGCTTCCTCAACATGGGAAGACGCACTCCCAATATGTTATCCACATCCGGCAGAAGTTTCCTGTTGAAATCTCTGTAGTCGTCTTCTGCCAGACTGTACAGTGTCTCCCTGATCTCGTCTAACATCTTAATCCCGGCTCTCTTTACCTGTCAAATATTCATCAATGCCCTTTGCGCCTGCTTTTCCCGCTCCCATAGCAAGAATAACCGTAGCCGCTCCTGTCACGGCATCGCCTCCGGCAAATACGGCTTTTTTTGAAGTCTGGCCGTTATCTTCATCTGCTACGATACATTTTCTGCGGTTCGTCTCAAGCCCTTTTGTTGTAGATGAAATCAGTGGATTCGGAGAAGTACCCAGCGCCATAATTACCGTGTCCACCTGGATGTCATACTCTGAACCCGGAATTTCTACCGGACGTCTTCTTCCGGAAGCATCCGACTCTCCCAGCTCCATTTTAATGACCGTAACACTGGAAATATTTCCGTTCTCATCCACATTGATCTTCTTCGGATTTGTCAGGAGGTTAAATACAACCCCTTCCTCTTTTGCGTGGTGAACCTCTTCCACTCTGGCCGGAAGTTCCGCCTCACTTCTTCTGTATATAATATGTACGTCGGCTCCAAGTCTCAGCGCTGTTCTGGCCGCGTCCATAGCCACGTTTCCGCCGCCTACGACCGCGACTTTTCTGCCCGCGATAATCGGAGTGTCATAAGACTCATCAAAGGCTTTCATCAGATTGCTTCTTGTCAGATATTCATTAGCGGAGAATACGCCGTTCGCATTCTCTCCCGGAATCCCCATGAACATTGGAAGACCCGCGCCGGAACCGATAAATACCGCCTCGAATCCTTCCTCTTCCATAAGCTGGTCAATCGTTGTGGATCTGCCGATTACAACATTTGTCTCAAACTTCACGCCCAGCTCTTTAACCTTCTCAATCTCTTTTGCAACGATCTTCTCTTTCGGCAGACGGAATTCCGGAATGCCGTATACAAGAACGCCGCCGAGTTCATGAAGCGCCTCAAACACAGTGACGTCATATCCTTTCTTGGCCAGGTCTCCCGCACAAGTAAGACCAGACGGACCGGAACCGATCACTGCCACCTTGTGGCCGTTCCGGGATTTTGCACCCACCGGCTTAATATCATTTTCAAGCGCATAGTCCGCCACGAACCGTTCCAGTTTTCCGATCGACACGGGTTCCCCTTTGATTCCACGGATGCATTTACCCTCGCACTGTGACTCCTGTGGGCAGACGCGCCCGCAGATCGCGGGAAGGGCGCTGGATTTTCCGATCACCTTATATGCTTCCTCGATATTTCCCTCTTTTACTTCCTGGATAAACGCGGGAATATCAATCGATACCGGACAGCCCTGGATGCACTTTGCATTCTTGCAGTTCAGACATCTTGTTGCCTCGTCCATCGCTTCTTCCAGATTGTATCCGAAACAGACTTCTTCAAAATTTTTCGCCCGCACTTTTGGCTCCTGTTCTCTGACAGGTACTTTTTTTAACATATCTGCCATTATTCGTCACCTCCGCAATGTCCGCATCCGCCGTGATGTGTGTCTCCCTCCTGGAGTTTCAGCATCGCACGTCCCTCTGCTGTCTTATAAGTCTGGCTTCTCTTTATAGCCTGGTCAAAGTCCACGAGATGGCCGTCGAATTCCGGTCCGTCCACGCAGGCAAACTTGATCTCATCGCCTACCTGAAGACGGCAGGCTCCGCACATCCCTGTACCGTCTACCATAATCGGATTCATGCTGACAATCGTCGGGATCTCCAGCTTCTTTGTGAGAATACAGACAAATTTCATCATGATCATCGGTCCGATCGCCACGCAGACGTCATACTTCTCTCCACTGTTTACGAGCTCTTCTATCATAGTAGTAACCATGCCGGCATGTCCATATGTACCATCATCTGTGCACGGATAATAATTCCCTGATACGGCCTCCATCTCCTTTTCAAGGATCAGCATGTCTTTTGTCTTAGCCCCAACAATTACATCTGCGTCGATTCCACGCTCATGAAGCCATTTTACCTGAGGATATACCGGTGCCGCGCCGACTCCGCCTGCCACGAAGAGCATCTTTTTATTTTTCAAAGTCTCAATATCCTCTTCTACGAATTCTGACGGACAGCCGAGAGGTCCTGTAAAATCACGGAAGTAATCGCCCTCTTTTAATCCGCCCATCTTCGTGGTAGACGCGCCGACTTCCTGCACAACGATCGTGATCGTACCTGCTTCTCTATCATAATCGCAAATTGTAAGCGGAATTCGTTCGCCTTTTTCGTCCAATTTTACAATTACAAACTGACCCGGCTGACAATGCTGTGCAACCCGGGGCGCATGTACATCCATCAGAAAAATCTTGTCGGCAAGCTTCTCTGCTTTCATTATCTGATACATGGTCTTCCTCCTTAACAAATCACTCTTTCAATATAATACGCCATAAATCCCTTAATAGCAAGCTATTCTCCCATTCTTCCAGCAAAAAACAGAGGAGCCATCCTCAGATCGGATGGCTCTCTTATTACACAGAAAATATTGATTTATCTTAGAAGTCAACTTCAGTACCGTAGTATGTACAGGTGAGAAGTTTCTCCATAGCGGCAGGATCGATCGGGCGCGGATTAGATCCCGTGCACGCATCGCCTACAGCGAGTTCCGCTATATGAGCAACTTTCTCTTTGAACTCATCCTCTTTGATGCCAAAATCTTTCAGCGTCTTCGGAATGTTGAGTTTTGCGTTAAACTCATTGATCTTCTCTCTCAGGCTGTTGATCAGAGCCTGTTCAGATGTTCCCTCAAGCCCCATTCTGCGGGCAATTTCAGCATAGCGACTTGCAGCGGAAGGATCTTTTGCGTTATATGCGATTACATACGGAAGGTAAATCGCATTAGCGCATCCGTGCGGAATATGTCCGGTCGAGAACGCCGCGCCCGTCTTATGAGCCATTGAGTGAACGATTCCGAGCAGAGCGTTGGAGAATGCCATTCCGGCAAGACACTGCGCGTAGTGCATCTGCTCTCTCGCTTCCATATTACAGTTATAAGATGCCGGAAGATAATCCAGTACCATTTCGATTGCCTGAAGCGCAAGCGGATCCGTAAACGGTCCATGAAGTGTGGATACATAGGCTTCAATCGCATGTGTCAGAGCATCCATACCTGTGTAGGCAACCTGTTTTACCGGAAGTCCGGTTACAAGATCAGGATCAACGATGGCAACATCCGGGGTAATATTAAAGTCAGCAAGCGGATACTTAACTCCGGTCTGATAGTTCGTAATAACCGAAAACGCGGTAACCTCTGTCGCAGTTCCTGATGTAGACGGAATCGCAGCAAATTTTGCCTTTGTTCTCAGTTCCGGAAAATTAAACGGTGTACACAGATCCTCAAAAGACGTATCTGGATACTCGTAAAATGCCCACATCGCTTTCGCGGCATCGATCGGAGAACCTCCGCCCATAGATACGATCCAGTCCGGCTCAAATGCGCGCATTGCTTCAGCGCCTTTCATAACTGTCTCAACAGACGGATCGGGCTCAACGCCTTCAAATACTTCCACTTCCATTCCGGCTTCTTTCAGATAGTTTACAGCTTTATCAAGAAAGCCCTGACGTTTCATAGAACCGCCGCCTACGACAAGCATCGCTTTTGAGCCTTTTAAGTTCTTAAGTTCCTCTAAGCATCCTTTTCCATGATAAATGTCTCTTGGTAAACAAAATCTGCTCATATCCTGCATCTCCTTTACTATATTGTTATTTTTTTAACACAGTTATTATAGCTCTGTTTCAATAAAAAAACAACCCCTGTATTGTTAAAAATACATAAAGATTTAAAACAATACAAGAGTTGTATTTCCTGTTTTTTACAAATATTACACACCTGGTGTCATCACTCTGAAGTCGTAATATAATTTCTTGTCGTTGCTTCCGTCGCTTTCCCATTCTGGTTATTTACCAGTATTGCGTTGAAGATCGTCCTGGTGCCTTCCGGCATGTCGACAGGACCGGTATACTGACTGGTTGATGACGATGACGGGTCCGGTGTGCTTCCATCCATCGTGTAATATGCTGTATAGCCATCCGGCACTGTGATTGTGATCTGAGTCGGCTCTGTATACTGTCCGGTAGAAGGAGTCACAGCCGGGGCATTCTCGATCGGGAACTCAATCGTGTAGGTTGCC
Source organism: uncultured Mediterraneibacter sp. (assembly GCF_944377805.1). Lineage (GTDB taxonomy): Bacteria > Bacillota > Clostridia > Lachnospirales > Lachnospiraceae > Mediterraneibacter. The sequence continues at coordinate 18,381 of NZ_CALWFZ010000017.1, forward strand.
GAAGATACCACACTTGGAATTCCGTTTTCGTTGACCGCAATCGCCCGAATCTGTATTTCTCTTTCATCCTGCAAAAGAACAGGTTCGGTGTATCTTGTTCCGGTCGCCGCTGTCGGCTCTGTTCCGTCCATCGTGTAATAGATCTCTCCGCCGGTCTCGGAAGTAATTGTAATCTCCTGAACCTCACTGTATTTTCCCTCCTCGGGGCTCAGCGACGGAGCCGCCGAAACATATTCGGACACAGCATTGAGCACGCCTCTGTCTTCGCAGTTATTCAGGAGAACCGATACTTTTCCCGGCTGTTCTGTCTCCATATAGAAGTCAATTGCCGCCTGATAGAGCTCCGCATTCGTGGGCTGAGTCTCTATAGCTGATAAGAATACATTTTCAGCGCCTTCAAGATCATCCTGCTCAACGTAAATCTGCGCATTTCCTGTATATGCATCCGGTCGGGATTCATCTTTTGAGATCGCTCTCTGAAAATAGTTCTCAGCAGCCGTATAATCCCCGCTTTGTATCGAGCGGTATCCCTTATTAATCATAGAGGTATAGGAATTCTGATATATGAGAACAATTCCCGCTATAATGATTGCCAGTATGACAAACATTGTAATTAAAAGATTTCTTCTCTTACGTTTTGCCGCTTCCAGCCTTTTTTGCTGTCTTTGGCGGCGAAGTTCCCCTGTCCTGCGCACGTTTCCGGTGCCGGACGGTCTGGATGGCTGCTCTGCTGTCCTGGAGGCGCGCCCGCCGCGTCCGTCTCTGATTCTGTTCATTTCCTCCCGGCTGAGCACTCTCGTAGAATTGACATTCTGATTCATGTCAGCTCTTCTGTAGCTTCTGATGTCATCTGTCTGTATCTGACGGGTCGCTCCTTCTACAGATCCTTTTACCTCTCTTGTAAGGACGTCTTCCAGTGGATTATAGTCCGGAACGATCTGTACTTCGGCTCCACATACGGGGCATACCACCTGATCATCCGGAAACTCTGCTCCACAATGAGTACATCTCATGGTTATTCCTCCTAAGTACGTATCGTTTCAACACAATTATTCATCAGCATCGCAATTGTCATGGGCCCCACACCGCCCGGAACCGGAGTGATTGCTGATGTGTGAGGCTCAACGTCCGCGAAATCCACATCGCCGCAGAGGCGATTATTCTCATCTCTGTGCATTCCCACATCAATGACTACCGCCCCTTCCTTCACATAATCAGAAGTGATAAACCTTCTCTTTCCAATTGCAACTATCAGAATATCGGCTCTTTTCGCCACTTCTTTCAGATTTTCTGTTCTGGAATGCGCAACGGTCACAGTTCCGTTTTCGCGCAGGAGGAGAGCCGCCATCGGTTTTCCCACAATATTGCTTCTTCCGATGATCACACATTCCTTTCCTTCTATCCCTATGCCGGAGCGTTTCAGAAGCTGGATAATACCGGCAGGGGTACAGGAGAGGAATCCATCCTCTCCAATCCAGAGGCGTCCCACACTGACAGGATGAAATCCGTCCACATCCTTTTCGGGAGATATGCTCCGTATGATCCGGTCCTCATCAATATGATCCGGAAGCGGGAGCTGGACAAGTATCCCGTTCACACTGTCATCCCGATTGAGTTGTTCCACAAGTGAAACAAGTTCCTCCTCTGTCGTTTTCTCCGGCAGTTCAAAGGATCTGGATTCGATTCCGATATATGCGCACGCCTTCTTTTTGTTATTAACATAGACCGCGGAGGCCGGATCGTCTCCAACCTGCACGACCGCAAGACAGGCTTTCTGTCCGAGAGCCCCAAGCTTCTCTACTTCTTCTTTCAGCTCATCTTTTATCTGCTTTGAAATCTGTTTTCCATCAATTAACTGCGACATTGATTTCTCCTTCTATTTAAAACAGTCCTGTGATCTTCCCGTCCTCTGTGACATCGATTCCATTCGCTGCCGGAACCTTCGGAAGTCCGGGCATTGTCATCACAGCTCCGGTAAGCACAACCACGAAGCCTGCTCCCGCGCTCACATATACTTCCCTGATGTGAATATTAAATCCACGGGGACGACCAAGTTTTTTCGCGTCATCTGACAGAGAATACTGATTCTTTGCCATACATACGGGAAATGTTCCAAAGCCCAGCGCCTCAATGCGGTCAATCTGCTTCTGAGCGGCAGGCTCATATACAACACCGTCCGCTCCGTATACTTCTTTCGCCACTTTTTCGATCTTTTCGCGGATTGAAAGCCCATCCTCATACAGTGGATGGAAATTGCTCGTTTTGTGTTCCAGAGTATCCAGAACTTTTTCAGCAAGGGCGATCCCGCCCTCGCCGCCTTTCTCCCACACTTCGGACAGGGCAAACTCACAGCCTCTCTCCTCGCAGAATTTTCGGATAAACTCATTCTCCGCTTCAGTGTCTGTTACGAAAGAGTTGAGCGTCACAATTACAGGAACTCCGTATTTCTGAATATTTTCGATATGTTTTTCGAGGTTAACAATTCCTTTTTCCAGAGCCTCGAGATCTTCTTTCGCAAGGTCGCCCTTGGCAACGCCTCCATTATACTTCAAAGCCCTTACTGTTGCAACTAAAACGACCGCATCTGGCTTAAGACCTGCCATGCGGCATTTGATGTCAAAGAATTTCTCAGCGCCCAGATCCGCGCCGAATCCGGCTTCCGTGATCGCAATATCGCTGAGTTTAAGCGCCATTTTCGTGGCTCTGACGCTGTTGCATCCATGTGCGATATTCGCAAACGGTCCTCCGTGTACAAGAGCGGGGGTATGTTCCAGTGTCTGGATGATATTCGGTTTTATCGCGTCTTTTAAAAGCGCTGTCATAGCGCCTGTTGCTTTGAGGTCATCGGCTGTGACTGGCTCGCCGCTGAAATTATAAGCCACGACAATCCTGCCCAGTCGCTTCTTCAGGTCAGCGAGGTCATCAGCAAGACAGAGAATCGCCATGATCTCAGATGCAACAGTGATAACAAAATGATCCTCACGAACCATACCATCCATTTTATTGCCCAGCCCTACAACGACGTTACGCAGTACGCGGTCATTCATATCGACGCAGCGTTTCCAGACAACCTGCCTCGGATCAATACCAAGTTCATTTCCCTGCTGAATATGATTGTCAAGCATTGCTGCCAGAAGATTATTCGCTGAAGTAATAGCATGGAAGTCTCCGGTAAAATGCAGGTTGAGATCCTCCATCGGCACTACCTGTGCATATCCGCCTCCCGCGGCGCCTCCTTTGATGCCGAAGCAAGGCCCCAGTGAAGGCTCTCTGAGCGCGATCAGCGCCTTCTTATTGAGTTTTGCCATCGCTTCCCCAAGACCTACCGTTGTAGTTGTTTTCCCCTCTCCTGCGGGCGTCGGATTGATCGCTGTTACAAGAACAAGTTTTCCGTCTTCATTATCTTTAATCTTTTCCCACAGATCGTCTGAGAGTTTTGCCTTATATTTTCCGTAAAACTCCAGCTCATCCCCGTCAATGCCGATTTTCGCGGCGACATCTTTTATATGTTCAAGCGTTGCTTCCTGTGCGATCTCAATATCTGTCTTCATATTTATTTCTTTCCTCCTCTGCTGCTATATCATTATCTGTCCTGAGTCTATTGCTGGCTGCTGCTCAGATATTCTTCAAATTCTTCTTTTGTCATAAGAACTTTCCGGGGCTTCGTGCCCTCCTCCGGTCCGACAACACCTGCCTCCGCAAGCTGGTCCATAATGCGGGCCGCTCTGTTAAATCCAATCTTGAACATCCGCTGAAGCATCCCGATGGACGCCTTTTCTTTATCAATAATCAGCTTTCCCGCATCGGCAAAATATGTATCTTTGTCATCTCCTGTCTCCGATGACGCTGAGCCGTCCGAAACAGGTATGTTCGTATTCATATGTTCTTCCAGTTCGTCATTGTAAGCCGTACCGGCATTATTCTTAAGAAGATAGTCTACCACATCCTGAACTTCCTTATCTGATACAAAGGATCCCTGCACACGCACAGGTTTCGGATAACCGGACGGGTAAAATAGCATATCTCCTTTTCCGAGAAGTTTTTCGGCCCCGTTCATATCAATAATCGTCCTCGAATCCACCCCTGACGAAACAGAGAATGCGATTCTGGACGGCATGTTCGCTTTGATCAGTCCCGTGATAACATTGACCGAAGGTCGCTGTGTTGCCAGAACAAGGTGAAGTCCCGCGGCCCGGGCCAGCTGTGCCAGTCGGCAGATTGCGCCTTCGACCTCTCCGGGAGCAACCATCATAAGGTCCGCCAGCTCATCGATGATAATAACAATCTGGGGAAGCTTTTTCTGGTTTTCCTCACCGGTTTCCCCTCGCTCGACCTTTGCGTTGAATCCCTTTAAATCTCTTACATTGTATTCCGCAAACAGCTTATAGCGTTTCTCCATCTCAACCACTGCCCAGTTCAGAGCGCCGGCAGCCTTCTTCGGATCTGTCACGACAGGAATCATAAGGTGCGGAATTCCATTATATACACTTAGTTCCACGACCTTCGGATCTACAAGAAGCAACTTTACTTCTTCCGGGTCGGACTTATAGATAATACTCATAATCAGCGTATTGATGCAGACTGATTTACCGGAACCTGTCGCGCCAGCCACAAGCAGATGCGGCATCTTGGCAATATCGGCTACAACGACCTTCCCCGCAATATCTTTGCCCACTGCAAATGTAATCGGAGATGTGCTGTTTTTAAATTCTGCAGACTCTAAGAGATCCCGGAGCATAACCGCCGTATTTTCTTTGTTTGGCACTTCGATTCCCACGGCAGCCTTCCCCGGAATGGGCGCCTCGATCCTCAGGTCAGCCACTGCCAGGTTGAGCTTTATGTCATCGGCAAGTCCTACGATTCTGCTTACTTTCACACCCTGTTCCGGCTGCAGTTCATACCGGGTAACGGATGGACCGCAGCTCGCGTTAGTCACATGGACGCCCACTCCAAAGTTCTGTAGAGTCTGCTCTAATTTGAGAGCGGTTGCCCTCAGATGTGAATCCGAATCTCCGCCGCTCTTTTTCCCCCGTTTGAGAAGGCTGAGAGGCGGAGTATGATATATGTTCTTTTCCTGCTCCTGTTCCATCTGCTCTGCCTGGGCAGCGACATTCTCCGTCTCTGCCGAGACGATAGCCGCCTCCTGGGCTTTGCTGCGCTTTTTCTTGGGAAGTGCTTCTAAGCCCCCCTCATCTGAAGACTGGGCCCGAGGCGTCTCATCCGTCTCGCACCTGTCCTCTGACAGAATGGGATTTTCCGCCGGCTGCGCTTCTGCTGACTCTGCCGGCTCCGCGCGGTTTATCACGAAAGAATCCTGCGCGCTTACGCTTTGATATTCATTCACAGGCGCATCCTCCGGGCGCAGTTCATAGATGTCCGGTGATTTGCGTTTCTTCCCATTTCCAGCCGGGCTTTCTACGCCAAGTGTTGTGGCAAAAGAAACGCCGGAGACTTTTCTGTCTTTTCTCTTTTCTTTTTTCTCCGCTCTCTCCGCCCTTGCCGCGGCGTTTTTCTGTCTGTTCTCTTCTCTCTTCTGAGCTCTGATCACTGCCGTCTCCTGACGGTGCTTTTTCGCGTCTTCATATGCCTCCCGGCTCCTGCGTCCAATCGGCGCAAGCAGAGACTTCTCTGTCACAAGTATCAGACAGATAACCGAAAAAATCACGAGCACCACATACGTTCCCGCCACTCCGATCAAAGGGCATAAAAGACTGACCAGGCAGCCTCCCGTAAGACCGCCTGCATTTCTGTGTTCGCTCGCCTCTCTGTAATAAGAAAGCAAAGACGCCCCCGGCGTATAAGAGTTAAAAATCAGCTCCAGAATCGCTGTTATCAGCAGAAATAAAACTACTGCCGCCGCGATTTTAATATAGGCATGGGTGTTTCCTCTGTTTGAAACAAGGAATGCCGCAAGTGCGAATAATACAAATGGCAACACATACGCCATAAAACCAAATAGTCCGAAAAATACGGATGAGACCGCCTCCCCCACGATTCCTCCGATGCCAAAGTTGCTGAGCACAAGCAGAATACATACCGCAAGTGATACGAGTATGACAATCTCCCCTCTAAGCTCCGTGCCCTGCTGTGATTTTTTTGGTCTGCCTTTAGAATTCTTACTGCGTTTTGTCTGTTTAGCAGCCATATAATTCCCCCTTGATAATTAAACATACTACGGTTTAGTATATCATCATTTGAAAAACATGTCATTATTTTTTTATTCTGTCTTCCCTCTGCCGATCGATTAGCTCATGAAGTTTTTTGAATGCCTGACTGATGCCTCCCACTTCATCGATCAATCCTTCCTTTACTGCCTCCTCTCCTTCCAGCATCGTTCCCACATCCTTTACTAGCTGAGTGGAGTCAAGCATCAGCTCCAGCAGCCGCTCCTGGCTGATTTTTGAATGAGAGGCGATAAATTTCGCGATCCGGTCCTGAGTTTTTTCCATGTTCCGGTAGCTTTGTATTACACCGATAAACATCCCTGTAGAGCGAACCGGATGTACGATCATCGTGCCCGTTGGAACGATAAATGAATAATCCGCCGAAACAGCCAGCGGGCCTCCTATCGAATGGCTCCCTCCCAGCACGAGCGATACCGTAGGTTTGCTTAAGGAGGCGATCATCTCGGCAATGGCAAGTCCTGCTTCCACATCTCCTCCGAGAGTGTTGAGGAGTATCAGAATTCCTTCTGTGTTCTCGTCTTCTTCGGCCTGTGCAAGTCTCGGCAGAAGATGCTCGTATTTTGTAGCTTTTGTATTCCCCGATACGGCTTCATGCCCTTCGATTTCTCCTATAATCGTCAATAACTGTATGCCATGTCCTGTTTTGCCATCCTCGATCTCTACAGTTCCCATCTCACGGATCTCTTCATTTTCTTTCTGCCTTTCCTCTTTGGAAGGAGTTTCCTTTTTGTTATCCATCATCAATACCTCCTCAGACTTTTGATTTTACTGAGATTAGTATTGAAAAACGGATATAATTTTATGCAGAAAAATGGTATGGACGCAGATTGTATACATCCATACCATTCTTATTACTTCAATGCCTGCTCGACATCGGCTATAATATCTTTCACATTTTCGATTCCGACACTGAATCTGATCAGATCCGGCTGTACTCCTGCCTCAAGGAGTTCCTGTTCATTCATCTGACGATGCGTATGGCTTGCCGGATGGAGAACACAGCTTCTCGCGTCAGCCACATGTGTTACGATCGCAACCATTTTCAGTTTATCCATCATCTCAACCGCTGCTTCTCTTCCGCCCTTAAGACCGAAGGTGAGAACACCGCATGTTCCGTTGGGCATGTATTTCTGAGCCAGACCGTAATATTTATCACCCGGCAGCGACGGATAGTTTACCCACGCCACTTTCTCATGGCTCTGGAGATACCGGGCTGTCTTTAAAGCGTTCTCACAATGTCTCGGCACTCTCAGATGAAGCGTCTCCAGCCCGATATTCAGAAGAAATGCGTTCTGTGGCGCCTGGATTGATCCGAGATCACGCATCAGCTGTGCAGTAGCCTTTGTAATATACGCTCCTTTCCCAAACTTCTCCGTGTATATAATGCCGTGATAAGTTTCATCCGGAGTTGTCAGCCCGGGGAATTTCTCCGCGTGTGCCTCCCAGTCAAAATTGCCGCTGTCAACAATGGCTCCTCCTACACACGCCGCATGGCCGTCCATATATTTTGTTGTAGAGTGGGTTACAATATCGGCGCCCCACTCAAAGGGCCGGCAGTTTATCGGCGTGGCAAATGTATTATCTACGATAAACGGTACTCCGTGCGCATGAGCCGCCCTGGCAAACTTCTCAAAGTCAAGCACGACCAGCGCCGGATTCGCGATAGATTCTCCGAATACAGCCTTCGTATTATCGCGAAAAGCCGCCTCTAACTCTTCCTCTGAACAGTCAGGATCTACAAAGGTGGCCTCCACTCCCATCTTTCTGATCGTATGGGCATAGAGATTGTAAGTTCCCCCGTACAGTGCTGAGGCACAGACAATATGATCTCCTGCCTGAGCGATATTCATTATCGCATAAAAGTTTGCCGCCTGGCCGGAAGATGTGAGCATCGCGGCCGCGCCCCCTTCCAGGTCGCAGATCTTCGCTGCCACGGTGTCATTCGTCGGATTCTGAAGACGAGTATAGAAATATCCTGACTCTTCCAGATCAAAAAGCCGGCCCATCTGTTCACTGCTCGTATAGCGGAAAGTCGTGCTCTGATAGATCGGAGGTATTCTCGCCTCCCCGTTTCCCGGCGCATACCCCGACTGAATGCATTTTGTCTCAATTTTATAGTCGCTCATCTTCCGTTCTCCTTCTATAGTTTTTATGAGTACAGATACTTGTCTTCCAGTTTCTCAACCATCTCTGTATAGAGTTTCCGGCACTCTTCCCTGCGGCCTTCCTCGATCAGCCGGATACACGGGTTCAGATATTCTCCCCAGATCTCCCGGTACACTTTGTCCGCGTCCGCCTGTCTGTTGATTCTCTTTACGATTGTCGGAGCAACGTTGTAATATTCCTCTACGATCTCACGTCCGCCCGGAGTATGGATCAGATAGTCATCCCGATAGTTTCTGAGCGTCTCAAGTTCGTAACAGTCATCCGGCCGATTCATGCTCCGGCATACCGCTGTCGTGATATAGCAGAATATCCCCTTTTTAAATCCTCTTTTGTTAAATTCGTAAGTGGAATATTTGATTTTATTATCCGGCATCTTTTCATTCCAGATGTCTACGGTGCGCTCCAACAGATCGTTCGCCCTGACAGAGGGAATTTCGCCGAGAAGCGGTACATAATAGGCAACCATATTCATCCTGTGATCGAGGGCTGCCATCTCTCTTTCCCTTTTCTTCGGGATCTTTTCAAGTTCTCCCTGAATATACTCCGGTATCCTGAATGCGATCTGCTCCAGTATATCCTCACTGCTGTCACATGCCTGAGCCGTCTTTCGGAACAGTTCCGCGTAATCTGTCATGAGTGATTCCATATACTTCTCATAACTTGACCGGTGGAACTCATAGTCGAACGTAATATTATAAAGATCGATCAGCTTCCGGCAAAGTTCATCTAACTCCATAGCGATAACCCCTACTCATTCCAGTTGTGATATACGTCCTGCACATCGTCATCTTCTTCAAGCAGGTCAAGAGTCTTCTGGATATTCTTAATGTCTTCCTCACTTGTCAGTTCAACGTAAGTCTGCGGAATCATCGTCACTTCCGCCTGGGCCATTGCGATTCCCGCTTCCTCAAGTTTCAGACGCACATCGCTGAAATCCTTAGGTGAAGTAAGGATCTCGTAACTCTCCTCATCCTCTACAAAGTCTTCCGCACCGGCATCAAGCGCCAGCATCATCAACTCATCTGCGTCCATTGAACAGTCTTCTTTTGCCACAAAGATCTGTCCCTTTTCATCAAACATAAATGAGACGCATCCCGGAGTTCCTACATTCCCGTTTCCTTTTGTAAATGCGTTGCGAACATTTGACGCGGTTCTGTTTTTATTGTCCGTCAAAGTCCTGACGATAATGGCGGTACCGTTCGGCCCGTACCCTTCATATGTAATGTGCTCATAGTTATCAGCCGAACCTTCTCCCGCCGCTTTCTTAATATTTCTCTCAATCGTGTCATTGGGCATATTGTTGGATTTTGCTTTCGCGATCACGTCGCGCAGCCTGCTGTTGTTAGCGGGATCCGCGCCGCCGCCTTCCTTTACGGCTACTGCCAGTTCACGCCCTATTTTCGTAAATATCTTGCCTTTCGCCGCGTCGTTTTTCTCTTTTTTGTGTTTAATATTTGCAAACTTTGAATGTCCTGACATTTAAAATTCTCCTCTTTTCTTTCTGATGTACATCCTAATATGCACATTATGCCTTACAATTTTATCACTCTTTCTTTGTTCTGTAAAGGAGTCAGTATGTAGTGAGCTCCAGACTGACCTTGATCGCATGGTCTACTTTACGCATCATCCCGCTGTCAATATGGCATACATATTCTTTCAGCCTCCGCTTATCGATCGTTCTGATCTGCTCCAACAGTATTACTGAATTTTTCACAATCTTGTAATCTCTTGTACTGATCTCTATATGGGTAGGCAGCTTCGCCTTATTCATCTTCGAGGTAATCGCCGCGCAGATAACGGTAGGACTGTGTTTGTTTCCCACGTTGTTCTGTATCACAAGAACCGGACGTATTCCACCCTGTTCCGACCCGACCACCGGGCTTAAGTCGGCATAAAATATATCTCCTCGTCTGATCATCAATTCTTTCACACTCCGATCAACTTACTAAATGCACGTTATGCATACTTCAGTATTCCCCTGTTCATCGGAAGTATTCATTCAATTTTCCCGTTTCTTTTATAGATACGGGGCACTCTTTTTCCCAGACAGCAGACAAACTCGTAGTGAAATCTCCCGCTTAACTTTGCCAGATCCTCCACTGTTATTTTGTCGTTCCCGTCGTCTCCGATCAGGATGACCCGGTCCATAAAGGCCGTCTCCGGAATATCCGTGACGTCAACCATGAATTGATCCATACAGACTCTGCCAAGTATCCGGGCGCGTTTCCCGTGAATCAAAACATACCCTTTGTTTGAAAGCGACCGGGGATACCCGTCCCCATACCCGACCGGTATTGTGGCCACCCGCATCGGACGGTCCGATACAAAAGTTCCCCCATAGCTGATCGCGGTTCCTTCTTGCACATCTTTGACAAAAGTCACATGGCTTGTCAGGGTCAGTGCCGGTCTTAAGTCAACCGCCGCCTGATCCACTTCTTCGGATGGATACATCCCGTACATGGAGATTCCCGCCCTTGCCAGATCATGCTTCATATCCGGAAAATCAATGATACCGGCACTGTTGTCACAGTCAAAATAGCGGATGGGGATTCCTCTTTTTTCCGTCATCTCCTTTATCCTGAGAAAACGCTCATGCTGCATAATTGTAAAGGCCTTATCCGTCTCATCAGCTTTGGCAAAATGAGTAAACATCCCTTCCAGTTTTACGTTCGGCAGGCCGCTGATCCGTTCAATAATATCCACGCTCTCGGCATCCGCGGGAAAACCAATGCGTCCCATGCCGGTGTCAATTTTAATGTGAAGGTACGCATCTTTCCCCTGACGCACCGCCTCTTTTGAAATCTCCGATGCCGTCTCCTCCATATATATCGCCGGGCGTATATCGTAATATATCATCTCTTCATACTGATCGGGGAACACACATCCCAGAACCATGATCGGTTTTCTGATTCCGTTCTGCCTTAACTCGACCGCCTCTTCCAGACACGCCACGGCATAGCCCCATACACAGGACTTCTCCTCAAGCATTTTTGCAATGGGAACCGCTCCATGCCCATACCCGTCTGTTTTGACGACCGCAATCAGGCTGGCTCCTTCCCCGATTCGTTTCTTCATCTGTTCCATATTGTATAAGATGGCGTCAAGGTCGATCTCGGCGCACACCCGGTTATGCTGTTTCATCTCAAATCTTTCTCCTGTGAATTTATTAAGCATTCTTCGATTCCGTCAATCAGGTCTCTGGCAAGCACGCTGTATCCGCCTTTTGCGTCTCTTGCTTTATCTCCTCCGCAGGCATGAAGAAACACTCCGAGTACGGCGCTCTCATACGCTTTCATCCCCTGAGCTTTCAGACCGGTGATTACGCCTGCGAGAACATCTCCTGATCCGGCTTTAGCCATCGCGTTATTTCCCGCAAGATTAAGAAACGGATGTTTCCCCTCCTGAAGCACTGCCGTGCGGCTGTCTTTGAGCGCGCACACAACCGGATACTCTGACGTAAATTCTCTAAGAATGTCTATGCGCCTTTCTTTCAGTTCCGCAACAGAATATCCGGTCAGGCGGGACATCTCCTTCATATGGGGAGTGAGAATAGCAGGCGCCTTAACCTGTTTTAACAGATTCTTCTCTCTGCCAAGAAGATTCAATCCGTCCGCATCGACAATACATGGAACTGACACATATTCCAGCGTATGTGACAGAATTTTCCACGATAAATCAGACTCACCAAGCCCGCATCCAATGCAGACCACATCCGCCCAGTTGAGAAGTTCCTCTAACCGCTTTTCATCATAGCTGTGATAACAGGAGATGACCGCTTCCGGAAGAAGCTGCTGCAAGACCTCACGGTTTGCTTCATCCGTATAGACGCGTACAAGACCTGCTCCCACCGAGTACGCGGCTCTCGCGGACAGATAGGAAGCGCCGGCCATACCGCTGCTGCCGGTAATCATAAGCACTTTTCCATAGCTTCCTTTGTGAGAGTCCTGTGTTCTTTTCGGAAGCATATGTGGAATATCCTCCGTATCACTTGTAACGCAGACGTCATGATTCTCCGAAAAAATCTCCGGATCAATACCGATGGAAACCGCTTCTGTATATCCTGCATACTTCTTTCCCGGATACAGCTCACAGCCGATCTTCACACATGTCATGCCAACCGTCAGTTCGGCCTGAAAAGCCGTTCCCAGCACCCTTCCCGTACGGGCGCAGATACCGGAAGGAATATCCACTGCAGCTTTCCGGCATTTCTGTTTGTTCATCCAACCGATTATATCACAGTATCTTCCCGCAACATCCCGGCTTAAACCAACGCCGAATATGGCATCTATGATAACAGTATATTCTCCAGCCGGATAATCAGTGCTCACTTTGATCCCAAGATTTTCTACGATTTTCTTCTGAATACGGCATTCCTCACTCAGCGAAGAGTCTTTTCCGGCGAAGAATACTTCCGCCTCTCTTCCCCCTTCATAGAGAAGACGGGCAATGGCAAAACCATCCCCGCCATTATTGCCGCTGCCGCACACGATCAGCGGTCTTGACAGGTCTATTCCATACCTGCGCATTGCCGATACGGTCTGTAGCGCCGCTCTCTCCATCAGAACAAGAGAAGGAATCCCCACCTGCTCTATTGTGTACCTGTCTGCTGATTTCATCTGTATCCCGTCCGGAAGATACCTCATATACACTCACCTTCTTAATGCTAAATTACCGTCTGTTTGCAAATACCCCGCAGCAAGCTGCGGGGTTATCATAAACTGCTATTTTCTCTGATCTTTCTCGCGCTGGCTGATATTATAAGACAACTGCATCAGACTGTCAGAGAGATGTACACTTTCCACAATCACATCGCGCGGAAGCGTAAGGTCTGTATGTGCAAAGTTCCAGATCGCCTTGATTCCGTTTGAAATCAGTATGTCTGCCACTTCTACCGCTTTTGACTTCGGTATGGTAAGCGCGGCGATCTCAATATCATTATTTTCCAGGAAATCAACCAGTTCGTCCATCATGCGCACCTGTATCCCTCGGATCGACATTCCTTCCAGTCTTGGATTTACGTCGAAAAGACTCTTCAGTACGAATCCACTCCTCTCAAAAGAGGCGTAATTGGCCAGCGCCTGTCCCAGATTTCCGGCTCCGATGATTATAAAATTATGCGTTTTGTCCAAACCTAAAATCTTACCTATCTCTGTGTACAGATATTTGACATTATATCCATATCCCTGCTGTCCAAATCCTCCGAAATTATTGAGATCCTGTCTGATCTGCGATGCCGTTACATGCATTTTCTTACTGAGATCATTAGAAGATATGCGTTCCACGCCCGCTTCTAACAGGTCTCCAAGATAACGATAATACCTCGGCAGTCTGGATATTACTGCACGGGATATTTTTCTGTGTTCCAATCCTATCACCTTCCATCGCCCGGCAATTCTCCAGTCACTTTCAACAAACTGCTGCGGATAGAATTGCTCATCATGCGTTCTTTTAATATTCTGTTTTATTATATAGAATAGTTAATATCCTGTCAATTTCTCTCTTTTACAATTTTCTTGTATTTTCGCACAATTCAGTTATAATGAATATCTGTAAGGAGGAGGACAATGATACTCGCATGTCACAATCTTAAGAAAGCATTCGGCGAACGCGTCATCGTTCGCGAAGGATCTTTTCATATCGAAGAGAAAGAAAAAGCCGCTCTTGTGGGAGTAAACGGAGCCGGCAAGTCGACTATACTGAAAATGATTATGAATGAAGAGCCATCAGACGACGGAGATATTATACTGGCAAAAGGGAAAACCATCGGTTATCTCGCACAGCATCAGAATCTTCTCCCTGGCGGCACGATATATGAGGAATTAAAAAGTGCCAGAGCCGATATATTTGAGATGGAACGCCAGATCCGCACTATTGAGACGGAATTAAAAACACTGGACGGCGATGATCTGGAAAATAGACTGGAGACTTATAACCGGCTTCAGTCTGAATTTGAGTCCAGAAACGGATATGCCTGTGAAAGCGAGATCACCGGCGTTCTCAAAGGTCTCGGATTTCAGGAGGAAGAGTTTTCCAAAAAGACGGACACACTCTCAGGCGGACAAAAGACGCGGGTGTCACTCGGCAAGCTGCTTCTTACCAACCCTGACATTCTTCTTTTAGACGAGCCAACCAATCATCTGGATCTCAATTCCATCTCCTGGCTGGAGACTTATCTGATCAATTACCCCGGAGCAGTCTTTATCGTATCTCATGACCGTTATTTCCTGAACCGGGTTGTCACTAAGGTCGTGGAGATCGAAAACGGAAGCATCCGCATGTATTCCGGAAACTATCAGGCATACTCTGAGAAAAAGCAGCAGATTCGGGACGCCCGCTTAAAAGAGTATCTCAATCAGCAAAGAGAGATCAAACATCAGCAGGCTGTCATCGAAAAACTCAAATCTTTCAACCGGGAAAAATCAATCCGCCGGGCAGAAAGCCGCGAAAAGATGCTGGACAAAATTACTCCGGTCGAAAAGCCGGCCGAGGCAGCCGCGGAAATGCACTTTACACTGGAGCCTTCCAGCATCAGTGGAAACGACGTTCTCTCTGTAGAGGGGCTTTCCAAGCAGTTTGACGGGCAGGTGCTTTTCTCAGATGTGAATTTCGAGATTAAACGCGGGGAACACGTTGCCGTCATCGGGGATAACGGAACCGGCAAGACAACGCTTCTCAAAATTCTAAATCAGGTACAGGCGGCCGACAGTGGATCTTTTACCCTCGGCGCCAAAGTACAGATCGGATACTATGACCAGGAGCACCATGTCCTGCATGATGAAAAGACAATCTTTGAGGAGATATCGGACGATTACCCGTCTCTTAACAATACTCAGATCCGCAATACGCTCGCTGCTTTTCAGTTCACCGGCGACGAAGTATTCCAGGAGATCCGCTCACTGAGCGGAGGAGAAAAAGGACGCGTCTCTCTTGCAAAACTGATGCTTTCAGAAGCAAACTTTCTGATCCTTGACGAGCCGACCAACCACCTGGATATTACTTCAAAGGAGATCCTGGAAGAGGCGCTTAACAATTACAGCGGCACCGTACTCTATGTATCTCATGACAGATATTTTATTAACAGAACAGCTTCCCGGATTCTGGAACTGGTCAACAGGACTTTTGTGAACTATATCGGCAACTACGATTACTATCTGGAAAAAAAGGAAGAGCTCACCCGCGCCTACGCTTCTGCTTCTCCGAAAACAGATGCCCGCGCCGATCCCTCTCAGGCCGGGAACGGCGGCAGCGCACCGTCCGTTTCCAAATTAAGCTGGCAGGAGCAAAAAGAACTTCAGGCAAAAGAACGCAAGAGAAAAAACGATCTGAAAAAGACAGAGGAAGAAATCAGCCGTCTGGAAGAGCGGAACACATCGATTGATCATGAGATGACACTCGAAGAGGTCTACTCCAACTCGGTCAGATGCCAGGAACTGGCCGCGGAACGTGCCGCAAATGAAAAACGGCTGGAAGAGCTGTACGAACAGTGGGAAGGGCTGGCTGAATAAATATTCAGCCAGCCCCCTGTGCCTCTATCTCTTATTTCCCATACAGAATACAGCCACTACTCCCGGACCTGTATGGCTTCCGATTACGGTTCCGATGTTGTTGATCAGAATATTGTCGATCCCCATCTTCTCCCGGACGAGTTTTGCCACATATTCGGCATCCTCTAAACAGTCGCCGTGAGTGATCATAATCATGTCATTATCCCAGCCTTTTGACTGTTCTGCCGCCATATCAACGATCTTGTTCAGAGACTTCTTGCGCCCTCTCTCTTTCCCGATCACCTGAAGTTTTCCGTTGTCATCCATATGTATGATCGGTTTGATCTGTACGAGAGTACCGAGTACGGCTGTCGTCTTGGAAACACGCCCGCCTCTGTGAAGGTGATTCAGGTCATCCACTGTTACGTTATGGCAGATGTGAAGCTTATTCTCCTCCACCCACTGAGCCAGTTCGTCAATGGTCATACCTTTCTCCTTCTGCTGAAGAGCCTTGTATAAAAGAAGCCCTTCTCCCAGGCAGGCGCATAGCGTATCGATTACGATCACTTTTGCTTCAGGATATTTTTCCTGAAGAGTCTCTCCCGCGATCTTCATGCTGTTTAGTGTTCCGCTAAGTCCTGATGAGAACCCGAGATGAAGGACGTCTTTACCTTCTCTCAAATACGGTTCGAGCATATTCACAGCCTCCTCCGGATTTACCTGTGAGGTGGTGGACATTTTTCCCTCTCTGAGTTTCGCAAAGAATTCTTTCGCCGACAGGCCTTCCATATCCGTATACGTCTCCCCGTCTATCATATATCTGAGGGGAACTACCGGCACATGCCGCTCTTCCAGCCATTTCTTCGGCAAATCAACAGTGCTGTTTACCGTGATCACATAATCTCTCATCTTGCTTTTCCTCCTAAACAGACATAAACTGAACTTCTGTTCCGCACAAACGGCGGTACTTATTCACTTTTTTATCATATCACTTTTCAGCTAATTTATCAAAATATTTTAACACTTTCCCGGATCAGTTCAGTTTCACATTCATATAGTTGCGCCCGGACAGCGTCTTGTTAAAGAAAAGAAAGCAAAGTACGAGAATGCATCCGGCAATAAAACCGTACAGGTTGAATATGGCTGTCAGAATAAGGAGCATCAGACGCATAAACTTCAGCGCATAGCCAAGTTCAAAATTTGGCTGGGTATAGTTTGCCACCGCTACAAACGCCATATAGAGCATCACTTCAGAATTGAACCAGCCGGACTGCACGGAGAATTCTCCCATAACAATACCGGCGATCACACTGAGGGGAGTGCTGAGCATGGTAGGCGTGTTCATAGCCGCAAGCCTCAGCCCGTCGATAGAGATCTCCAGCAGAAGGAACTGAAAGATAAGAGGGATATTCACCGTATCCCGAACAGCCACAAACTCGAACACTTCCGGAAGCCACTCCTGATTCTGCATAAAGAGCAGGTAAAGGGGCGTAAAAAACACTGTTGCAAACGTAATAAGCGCTCTTGTCACTCTGAGATATACCGCCGTGACAGTCGGAAAATAATAGTCATTGGCCTCCTCTATCATGTCCAGCACAGATGTGGGAAGAATCATTGCCGAAGGAGAATTATCAACGAGTATCACGACTTTTCCTTCCAGAAGGCAGGCAGCCGCGGTATCCGGGCGCTCAGTAAACTTGAACTTCGGAAAAGGATTGAACCATTTTCTCTTAAAAAGCGCCTCGGCCAGACTTTGCTGGTTCATACGCAGGTCGTCCAGTTCCAGACTGTTTATTCTCTCCTTTAAGTTATTGAGGAGTTCTCTGTCTACGCGATCATTCATATAACAGATGGCAATATCAGTGCGGGATGCCTGTCCTGCCTCCGTCATTTCCATTACAAGATGAGGGTCGCGTATTCTCCTCCTCATAAGCGCTGTATTAAACACAATCGTCTCCACAAATCCGTCCCTGGAACCGCGAAGGGATTTGTCCTTGTCCGGTTCGTCCACACTGCGGGCCGGGTAAGTACGGCAGTCCAGAATAATGCATTCCTGATAACCGTCGATAAAGAGACACGCCGGGCCTGAAAGGACATTGCGGATTACCTGATCAAAATCCTCCGCGATGTCCACTTCCACATAAGGCACATGATTCTGTATGAAGCCTTCCGCATCTTCAGGCATCTCCTCTTCTTTTACAGAAAGGAAAGAGTCCATGATCTTTAACATGACTTCATCTTTAATGAATCCGTCAATGTAATAGAACACGGACGCCTTTCCGCCAATCATAATATCCCTCCGAATGACATCGAAACTCTCCGTCACCGGAAGGACCTGATTCATATATCTTATATTCTCCTCAAAAGAAGCACTGAGCTTTTTATTATTCTTTTCTACCATAGCATCTTCTCCTCTTTCCTTAAAGGCATCAGATTGTCTATGGTTAGATTACCCTGCTGTCGCTGAAAATATACCTTCTTGCAGGCTATTTTGTTGTGCTTCCAAATCCCCCGTTTCTGACAGCGCTCGCATCATCGTCCACCGTGATGCCATACTCCGCAAAGATCCCCTGCATGAAGCCCTCTCCCGCTTTGATCTCTACTGTTTTATCTTCGTTACTGTCGTTTGTAATCTTTGAGAATATATGTCCCTCGTTGTCGGAATTATAGTAATCACTGTCAATGATCCCCACCGTATTGTTGAGCTGAAGACGGAATTTGAATCCAAGTCCGCTTCTTGGATAGCACTTCAGCACCCACTCCGGCTCCATCCAGACCCTGACGCCTGTGGGAATCTTAATCGTCTCACCGGGTTTGAGCACAATATCAACAGGCGCGTAGAAATCATATCCCGCACTGCCAGCTGTGGCTCTCTTCGGAAGTTTTACCGACTCATATATAGTCTCTATTTTCTCTTCTTCCTCCAGTCCGAATGTATCCGTCCACGCTTCTGTGAACTGTTCCAAACTTACTTTTTCAAACTTTGCTATTCTTTTCATCTTTTCTTCTCCTGTATATATTATTTCCGCTGAAGATGCCGGACTTATCCAGGACATCCAGAATTTCCCCGATCATTTCCACACTTACAACAAGCGCCATCCGTACATAGCCCTCCCCGTTCGATCCAAAGGCGCTGCCGGGAGTCAAGATTACTCCGGTTTTCTCCATCAGTTTCATACAGAAGTCAACTGAGGAATCATATCCTTCTGGTATTCTCGCCCATACGAACATGGTACCGCGGCTGTCAGGCACATCCCAGCCGATCCTTCTTAATCCTCCGCACAGCGCCCTGTTGCGCTCTGCGTATTCTCTGCGCTGCTCCTCAATAAAATCATCCGGCCCTGTCAGAGCGGCGATAGCCGCGTACTGTACCGGATAGAAAATCCCGTAATCGATCTGGGATCTCAGAAGACGGAACTTGCGTATGATATCCTTATTTCCGACGGCAAAAGAGATCCTGGCGCCTGTCAGATTATAGGATTTGGACAGGGAATGCAGCTCCACTCCAACATCCTTCGCCCCGTCATAAGCCAGGAACGACTTTCCCTCCCTTTCTGTAAATGTAATATCAGAATAAGCGTTATCGTGTAAGATCACAATATCATGTCTTTTTGCAAATGCGATCAGCCTCTCATAAAAGTCATCCGGCGCGCAGACACAGACCGGATTTAACGGATAAGATACAATCATATATTTCGTCTTCTCCAGCGTGTCCGGCGAAATACTCTCAAGATCGGGAAGATACCCGTTCTTCTCCTCAATTGTATAATACCTCACATCCGCCTTTGCCATGATCCCGCTCATCTCGAACATGAGATACCCCGGATTGGGAACAAGGATCACATCCCCCGGATCGCAGAAGATCATTCCGATATGCGCCATAGCTTCCTGGGATCCATACACAGACATAATCTCATCTGTCTCCACATCCACACCGAATCGCTTTTTATAGCGATATTGAACCGCCTCTAAAAGTTCCGGCAGATCTGACAGTGAATACTTATAATTCTCAGGATCTTTGCATGCCTCCGTCATCGCCTTCATCACATGGGGCGCAGGTTTAAAATCCGGCGTTCCCACAGACAGGTTGAAGACTTTACGCCCCTTCCTCTCCAGTTCTTCCTTTTTCTCATTCAGCACTCCGAATATTCCCTGCTTAAAATCATTGATCACCGTTGAAAAATGACTGTCATCCACTCCTATCCCTCCTCTGCCGCATCCCGCCGGGAAACAGACGGGGTACGCTTAATTTTCGCATGTATCTGACATAACCGGCATCAGAACATACCCGCTCTCTCAGAAAGCAGGCGTTCCGTACAGGTCGTACGGAGTCACCTGATATACATAATAATTCAGCCAGTTCGTGTACAGGTTATTCGCATGAGAGCGCCATGTCAGCACCGGCTTATTCTCCGGGTCATCTTCCGGATAATAGTTCTCCGGTATCTGAGGATTCAGCCCCCGCCCCAGATCCCTTTTATACTCTGCGTCCAGAGTAACTCTGTCATACTCAGGATGGCCCATAACAAAGATCTGACGGCCTTCTTCCGCCATGCACAGAAATACTCCCGCCTGTAAAGAGTCAGCCAGAATGGTAATTCTCTCATCTGCCTCTAACAGTTCCTGAGCTACTTCCGTGTATCTGGAATGAGGAGCCATGAACAGATCGTCAAATCCTCTGACAAGAGGTATCTTCCGGTTTCTCACACGGTGTCTGTACACACCCGAGAGCTTTTTGGGCAGCTCTCTTTTATTGATTCCGTAGTGATAGTAGATGCCTGCCTGTGCCCCCCAGCAGAGATGGAGCGTAGATGTTACGTTCGTATTCGTCCATTTCATAATTTCTTTTAACTCTTCCCAATAGTCCACTTCTTCAAAAGGCAGTCTCTCTACGGGAGCTCCGGTTATAATAAATCCGTCGAACTTTTTGTCTCTGATATTCTCAAACGGTTCATAGAATTTATAAATGTGGCTTGTAGATGTGTTCTTTGACACATGGCTGGTCATACGGACAAAGGTCACATCTACCTGAAGCGGGGTGTTGGACAGGGAACGCAGGATCTGAAGTTCCGTATCTTCTTTGAGGGGCATCAGATTAAGCAGTCCGATACTGATGGGACGAATATCCTGGTGTGCGGCCCTGTACTCATCCATCACAAATATATTTTCCTGCTCCAGTATCTCTTTTACCGGAAGGTCATTCTGTACGCGAATGGGCATAGTACTTCTCCTCTTCTGTTATTATGTATTTTCGGCGTTTCCGCCGCCGAAGTTAGATAATAAGATTATAACGCCTGGCGTCACTGACCGTCAACAAGCAAAAATTCCGGATAAGCCCATAAAAATACCGGACAATTCCGAAGAATTGACCGGTATTTTTTTGATGAAGTCACTCAACCACAATGACACTGGAATGTGGCACATTCTGTTCCGTCACTCGTCCGGGCATTGCCGCCTTCCACACTGATCTTGCCTGCATGACATTGACATTGCTCATTGTACATGCACTTTGTTGCCTTGCAGTCGATCACAGAGCGGTCGGAAACCTCCCGCATTGTGCTCATGTTCATGGCGCTTCCTTCTTTTCTCTCCTGGAAACTGTCACAGCAGGTCTCCTGAGGGTTTTTCGCATTCTCCCCGCCTACCTGGATCTGGTCAAGATCGCAGAGATACTGCTGATTGTGTACACAAGTCTGCACCGTACATTTCAATTCGGGCATAATAATACCTCCTCTTTCTACAGATTCATAATTATCATGCCCTTTTCACAGAAAAATATACTTTACGATTTCTGAATTTTTACACGTTCCCGATCCGGATGCTCGCCCGACCACCCATCCTGCGGCATCGTTATGAGACGCCAGATGTCCTCCTTATCCATCTCAAACGAAAAGAGATCAAGATTCTCTTTCATACGCTCAAAAGACGAGGATTTCGGCAGCGGTATGATTCCTCTTTGAACCGCGAATTTCAGACATATCTGCCCCGGCGATACTCCGTATTTCGCGGCAAGTTCATTGAGCAGAGGCGCTTCGAGCACCCGGCCGCGCCCGATAGGACTCCACGCCTGTACCAGAATATTTTTCTCCCGGCAATACTGTACCGTCGCTTCCTGACTGTATCCCGGATGATACTCGATCTGATCCGCCACAGGTTTTACACGACAGTGTTCCAGTATATTATCAATGTGATGAGGAAGGAAATTGCTCAGGCCGATTGCGCGAATCTTTCCCGCTTCATACAGCTCCTCCATCGCTTTCCAGGTCTCCAGATCCAGCTTCTTCCAGTCTTTATATCCGGGATTTGGAAGCGGCCAGTGGATCAGGTACATATCCAGATAATCTGTATCCAGATTCTTTAATGTCTGATCAAAGGCTTTCAGAGTGTTCTCATATCCCATCTCTGTCTTCCAGACCTTGCTTGTA
The DNA here is from genome assembly GCF_944377805.1 of uncultured Mediterraneibacter sp. Lineage (GTDB taxonomy): Bacteria > Bacillota > Clostridia > Lachnospirales > Lachnospiraceae > Mediterraneibacter. Next base: position 40,641 of record NZ_CALWFZ010000017.1, read on the forward strand.
ATAAAAAATTTCTCTCTGTCAAGACCGCTTTCTCTGATCGCTTCCGCCAGATAAGTTTCCGTTCCGTAGAAAGAAGCGGTGTCAAAATACCGATACCCTGCTTCAATCGCCGTGCGTATCACATCAGCACTCTTCCCGTCTGCCGCCTTATATGTCCCGAAGGCCACTGCCGGTATCTGAACGCCGTTGCTCAGTGTATAAGTGTGTTCTTCTTTCATGTTTTTCTTCCTTTCATCCATACATAAATCACTGCAAAGAATTCCCGAACAAGATAATTTATCTGAAACACCGGGTTGGAGGATGCCGGAATGAGAACCAGTCTGCGCATTCCTTCCTGCCTTGCGATCCTGGAAGCGCGGTAGATATGAAACCCGTTTGTCACAATTCCGACGATGACATCCTCCTCGCCAAGATACTGTTTTGAAAACCTGAAGTTCTCCCTTGTGGATGTCGACCTGTCCTCCCGATATATCTGACCGGAAGGAATTCCGTTTCGTATGAGATATTGAGCCATAGCTTCCGCCTCGGATAGCGCCTCTCCTCTTCCCTGCCCTCCGGATACAATCACTTTCGTATCCGGGTAGCTGTCAAGATATGAAACAGCTCTGTCCAGACGACGCTTCAGAGAATCTGTCAGTTTTGTTCCTCTCACCTGGGCACCAAGGACAATCAGCGCATCCGCCTTGCGGTCTCCCCGGGAAAAAAGAGATGCTATAATCCTGCTCTCTACTATAAGGAAAACAATCCAGCACAGAGCACATACTCGCGCCAGAATTGTATACATGTATTCAGAAAGCGGCGCGCACCCTGCTATCAGATGCACGCCGCCACACAGCAGCCAGAAAACCGCAAATGTTGATCTGAGTTTCCGTGAATAGCAGGCGAGTATCACATAATATAAAACACACAAAATCCCCACGATCAAAAAATAAAGTTTCATTTATACGTTTCTGCCGCAGCACTTTTTATATTTTTTGCCGCTTCCGCACGGACACGGATCATTTCTTCCGATCTTCTTCGCTTTGCGAACCGTTCCGGAAGCTTTCTGTTCTCTGTACAGACGTTTTCTCGTCTCTTCATCAAAGATCGCTTCCCACTGCGGGAGTTCATAGAGCCAGTCGGCTTTGGCGTCCACCATATTTTTATACAGCAGCTCCTTGTCGAATCCAAGGCTCACCTCTGTGTCCTCCGTCATCATCTCAATCGGATTCGGAGTCCTGAGGCTGTCGTTGATTCCGTCGAGAAATCCCACCATAGTCATTAAATCCTGACCATACTTTTGAGCCAGTTCTTTTACAGTTCCCTTTACTTCTGTATCAGGATCAGCAAGCAGCTTTTCATAGATTTCTTTCTCGATCACAAAGTAGTTTGCCCAGAACTTCTCAAGCTGATCTCTTGAGAGAGTCTGATCGTACGCTTTCGCACGCCACTGTTCTAATAAACTTTTTTCACTCATCGTATATTACTCCTTTGTCCTGTTATCTGAAAATCCATCGGTGACTATTATATACCAATTTCTGTTTGCCGTAAACAACTATTTTGGTTATACTGTAACTATACGTGTAGGTTTGTCAAACATATGTTACACCATGCTGAATAAATTCCTTCAAGACAGTCTGTGGGGATTTCCAGCCC
>NZ_CALWFZ010000018.1 GCF_944377805.1 uncultured Mediterraneibacter sp.
CCATTTCTGAACGGCTGGAAATAGAAAAGGAACGTCAATATCGGCGTTCCATAATCTACTTGCGATATTCAATTTTTCAATTTGTGATACTGATATACTGTGGCAAGAAAAGGTATCTCTCCGCTGATTGACACCAATTTTGACACCAAATTTTTATAAAATGACGATTTCTGACGAGTTAAGACAAAATCATAAAATCCGAGAAATGCCCATAAATAGGCACTTACGGCACTCTATGAAGTTAGACAAAAGCCACACTGCGATAACAAGTGTTGAGTGCTAATAAATTTTACTCATAAGTAAACGCTGACCCACAGTTTTTTGCTTCCTGTGGGCCAGCGTCTTCATTGATTAACTTTCTGATGTAGTTGTTCCTTTTATATACTTCAGTTTACTTTTTTGCGTCTATATACATATGCACTTACACCAGCAATTCCAGACATAGAGAGTAGTACTATGTAGAGCAGGATATTTGTACTGTCTCCCGTCCTTGGTGATGAGACAGATGTTTCCTTGTCTGCCGATGGCTTGTTCGCGCCTGATGATTGATTGTTTCCTGTATTTCCACCCGTCTGTGTATTGTTGCCATCTGTTGCCGGTGCTGTCTCATTAAACTCCCAGGTTCCAGTAAAGATAACTCCTTGTGCTGAGATTTTTGAATCTGCATCATAGCCTTTAAAAACCCACTGTCCATCTGTTACTTTCACAGTTGTTTCTATAGGGGCTATTGCCCTGATTTCTGTTCCTTCTTCATATTCTGTTGTATCTGCCGGCAATAAATTCATAACTTCTTCAGGAAGTTGCTTTCCTGCTGTGCCGCTGACAAATTCATAAGAAGGAGTGAATGTCTCAGCCTTTTCATAAGCGGCTTTCAGATGATACCTTTCCGTAGAAAGTGGGGTCGTAACATCAACAACCTGCGCTGTTTCAGGTGTCCATCGATTACCAAGTGCGTCTTGATACCAACCTGTAATCGTCCTGCCTGTCCCTGTTACGGTTTCATTCATCTGAGAAGCGTCCCCAAGATTCAATGTGCCTCCAACATTACCATAGAAGGAAATGTCGTCGCCACCATTATTACTTGTATTGTTAGCAATGACAGCTCCTGCTTCAATAGTTGCCGTTCCTGCGCTGTTAAAGTTCAGCCCTCCGCCATAGCTTGCCGTATTGCCTGTAATGACAAATCCTCTCTTTATTTCTACATTGGAACCGCTGCAGGCATAAATACCTCCGCCATAGACAGAACCTGTATTTCCTGATATCCTGCCTGCTTCAAAAATTCCAGTAGAGTTATACAGGGTAACACCGCCGCCGTAGTTGTAGATGGTGCTGGTGTTTCGTGTTGCGTTATTGTTGGAAATGTCACCACCATACATACTGAAACTGCCTCCAATAATCAAAACTGCTCCCGAATAACTGGAGATGTTGCAGTCAGTTACATTGTCGTGGATGCTTCCTCCATACATATTGAAAATAACAGTTCTTCCGCCATCGTTCCTTCCCGTTACAGCACCGCCTGTGCCCGGCGTGGCGTAATTAGTGTTGTTGCTGATTTCTCCGCCGTACATATTAAATGTTCCATTTTGTATATTGACAGCAGAACCGTTAGACGACCCGTTCGCCGTATTGCCAGTCAGAACAACCCCATCATACATATTTAATATTCCAGTTCCAGTGTTATCGTTGGGACCAATCAGAATCAACGCCTGCTGTGTATTTCTGTATTGTGTCGGAGTAACCGTAACAGTTAATTCATTCTCATTACCTGTAGGATTCTCACGTCCAAGAGACAGCTTGCCGCCGCCACCCACAGTCAGCATGGCAAAGTTCAGTCTGGTTCCCAGGTTGAGGGTATGCCCGTGACCTAAGATCGTTACATCTTTATTGATCCTCGGATTATCAGTTGCATTTCCGTAAGAAATATCATTATTTAAATGAATCTCATAGCTATTAAACTGATTGTCATTTTCAATAGATGTAATAGCATTTCGAAATTCTTCTAAATTATTCACATAGTAAATATTGCTTTGTTGTGGAGCCGGAGCATTATTGAGTTCCAATCGGGAACTGTTATCGGCCACTTCCGTATTTGCCTGCACTTCCTCTAAATCAATTTCCGTACTTTCTGGGAGAATACTGGAATTTTCCACATCTGGAACAGCACTGATTTCTTCGTCGATTATTTCCGTTTCTTTTTCTGGAGCTGCTGACTCTTCAACGTCATCAGTTTCACTTAAAGTCTCCGGTTGTGCGAAGACACTTCCTCCCGGCATTAAAGTCAGGCATAAGACACCTGCCAGCAGAAAAGCAGTTAGTTTTTTCTTCATTGAATGCCTCCCCTTTCTTTTGTGTTTTTCTGGAAGTCTCGGTAATCCGCGCCAAATATATCTATGTATGCTTCACCTCCTCTTAACAGTTGATTAAGATAAGCAGCCTGTTGAGAAATAAATCAGACTTTTTCTCACACCCTTGAAACGCTTTGATTTCAAAAAACGGCACAGTTACACTATCATAATTCAATATATCTTATCTGTGAAAAAAGTCTACCTTTTCCCCTATAAATTCCCACATTTTATTTTCTATTGCGTTTACTGTCTGTCAAAAAACATGGTTCTGAGGCTTTCCTGCTGATCCACATCTATTTTGCCGGGCTATCCCGGAATTGGTTCATATTCGTTCAGATCATCATCCGTTATTTCCCGAATCACTTTGCAGGGAGACCCGGCTGCAAAACACATTGGCGGGATGTCCCTGACAACAACGCTCCCCGCGCCGACTACCGCGCCTTTTCCTATGGTCACGCCAGCGCTGATCACAACGTTACTTCCGATCCATACAAAGTCCTCTATCACGACTTTTTTACAATACATTTCCACATGTGCACGCGCTTTATGGTGCATTGGGTGATTCGTTGTGCTAATTGTAACATTAGGCGCAATCAGCACCCCCTTGCCAATATTAATTTCGTAATCATCAACCAATGTAAGATTGGAAATCCTGACATAATCCTCCGGCATATATCTGCTGCTTCATGTTTTCACCAGTATCGGTCCACAGTAATCCGGCAGCTCTCCGCCTGGACATGGACATTTTGTTTGAATTATCCATACTTTTTGACATGTTTTATTCCTATCTACTCGGATCTTTGTTTCTCACAAATTACTTTGAACTTTTGAACTTTGATTTACGCATTGAACTTCTTTTCTCGTTATGTTATAGTGTTTTTAATGTAAATTGAACTTTTTTGAACTCAAGGAGATAAGAAATATGTCCAGAGAAATTTTTGCCCGGCGCCTTAAGTTGTCTATGGCGCAGCAGGGAAAGAAACAGGTAGACCTTATCCACTCAGCGGCAGAATGCGGAGTAAAATTAGGAAAGAGCCATATCAGTCAGTATGTAAGCGGCAAGACGCTTCCGAGACCGGATATTCTGCGTTTCCTTGCGGAGACGCTTCAAGTGGATGAAAAATGGCTTCGCGGAGAGGCTCTTTTGGATGACGCTTCTTCCTCTTCTGTCGGAACCGCATCGAAGGCTCCTGCAGTCAACGCGAATCAAAAACAGAATATTACCAGGAGAGTTACAGAAATGAAAACATTTAAGAAATCTTCAAAACTTGACAATGTCTTATACGATGTAAGAGGACCTGTAGTGGACGAAGCCTCAAGGATGGAGGAGTCAGGCACGCAGATCCTGAAACTCAATATCGGAAATCCCGCTCCGTTCGGTTTTCGCACACCGGATGAGGTTATCTATGATATGCGGCAGCAATTGACGGAATGTGAGGGTTATTCCAATGCCCAGGGACTTTTCTCCGCGAGAAAAGCAATTATGCAGTATGCACAGCTGAAAAGAATTCCGAATATTGCCATAGAGGATATCTATACAGGAAACGGCGTCAGTGAACTGATCAACATCTGTATGTCAGCACTCCTGGACGATGGAGATGAGATCCTGATTCCTTCTCCTGATTATCCGCTGTGGACCGCCTGCGCAACACTGGCCGGCGGAAAGGCCGTACATTATATTTGCGATGAGCAGTCGGAATGGTATCCGGATATTGACGATATCCGCAGGAAGATCACTGACCGTACGAAAGCCATCGTCATTATCAATCCGAACAACCCAACCGGGGCACTGTATCCGAAAGAGGTGCTGCAGAAGATCGTCGACGTTGCAAGAGAGCATCAGCTTATCATCTTTTCTGACGAGATTTACGACCGGCTGGTAATGGATGAAGAAGAACATGTTTCCATCGCTTCTCTTGCGCCGGATCTCTTCTGCATCACTTTCAGCGGTCTGTCCAAGTCTCATATGATCGCGGGATTCCGCATCGGCTGGATGATTTTAAGCGGAAACAAGAAGATCGCGAAAGATTACATCGAAGGGCTCAAAATGCTCTCCAATATGCGGCTCTGCTCCAATGTTCCCGCACAGTCTATCGTCCAGACAGCACTGGGCGGCCATCAGAGCGTGCGCGGCTATATCGAGCCGGGCGGGCGTATCAGAGAACAGAGAGATTATATTTACAAGGCACTGACCGATATCCCCGGCATCAGCGCCGTGAAGCCAAAAGCTGCTTTCTACATCTTCCCGAAGATCGATGTGAAAAAGTTCAACATCACAGATGATGAACAGTTCGCCCTCGATCTTCTCCGGGATAAAAAGATTCTCCTTATTCACGGCGGCGGCTTCAACTGGGAACAGCCGGACCATTTCCGCGTGGTCTATCTGCCCCGGATCGAAGTGCTCAGAGAGGCAACTGAGAAGATCTCGGATTTCTTCAGTTACTATAAACAACAGTTGTAAAACCAGGGTCTGCCACACCGGCAATCGGTATGGCAGACCTTTTTCATCCACTGAAAACTTTTACTGTTCCAGTATCTCTTTTATCATCTTTGTCACAGTCGCCGGGTCGGCTTTTCCTTTCAGAGCCCGCATGCTCTGTCCCATGAGCGCTCCGAAAGCTTTCTGCTTACCGCCCTTGTAGTCCGCAACCGCCTGCGGATTGTCTGCAAGGACTTTCTCTACCGCTTCCTGGATGGCCCCCTCATCGTTTACTGTCTTAAGTCCGTTCTCTTCCACATACCTCTCCGGATCTACATCATTCGAGAAAATCTGTTCAAATACTTTTCTCGCGACAGCTGCGCTGATTGTTCCTTCGTCCGTCATGTCGATGATTTTCGCCAGATGCTCCGGTGAGAACTTCAGTTCTTCCGGTTCCATCCCCTTCTCTTTCATCAGGCGGAACACATCTCCCATAATCCAGTTTGCCGCTTTCTTCGGCTTCTGACACAGTTCAACCGTTGCCTCGAAGATATCCGCCACTTTCTTAGATTCTGTGATAAGCTCCGCATCATATTCCGGAATGTCGAATTCCTTCTTATATCTCTCCAGCTTCTCAGGGCGAAGCTCCGGCTGGCGCGCTTTGATCTTTGCGATCCACTCGTCGCTTATCACGATCGGCACAAGATCCGGCTCAGGAAAATATCGATAGTCCTGTGCATCCTCCTTGGAACGCATCGCATAGGAATGCTCTTTATTGTCATCCCATCTTCTCGTCTCCTGGATGACTTCCTTCCCTTCTTCGAGGAGTTCGATCTGTCTCTGCCGCTCTCCCTCAATAGCATGAGCAATAGCCTTAAATGAGTTCAGATTCTTCATCTCCGTTCTCGTACCGAAGGTCTCCGAACCTGCTTCACGGACAGACAGGTTCACATCTGCTCTCATGGATCCTTCCTGGAGCTTGCAGTCTGACACTCCGAGATACTGTGCGATCATCCGCAGCTTTTCCAGATATGCGATAACCTCGTCTGCAGAGCGCATATCCGGTTCGGAGACGATCTCCACAAGGGGCACGCCGCTTCGGTTATAATCTACAAGGGAAGTATCGTCCCACTCGTCATGAACCAGCTTTCCCGCATCCTCTTCCATGTGCATCTCATGGATTCGCACTTTCTTCTTTCCTGTCTGCGTATCGATCTCCACATATCCGTCTCTCGCGATCGGGAGATAGAGCTGAGAGATCTGATAGTTCTGCGGGTTGTCCGGATAGAAATAATTCTTCCGGTCGAACTTGCACACCTGCGTAATCTTACAGTTTGCGGCAAGTCCGAGCGCCATAGCATACTCTACCACCTGTTTATTGAGCACCGGAAGCGATCCCGGCATTCCCGTACACACCGGGCATGTATGGGTATTCGGCGCGCTTCCGAACTCTGTACTGCATCCGCAGAAGATCTTCGTCTTTGTCGCCAGCTCGATATGAACCTCAAGTCCGATGACTGTTTCATACTGTTTTGCCATGACTAGCGCACCTCCTTTTTCACTGCTGTATCTGCAGCCGTCTTGCTGATGTCCGCCATCGTCTCATACTGTTTTCCTGTGGCGCATTCATAAGTGTATGCCGCCCGGATCAGCGTTTTCTCCTCAAATGCATTTCCGATCAGCTGCATTCCGATGGGCAGTCCGTTTTTATCTTTCCCGACCGGCACTGTCATTCCCGGGAGTCCCGCAAGGTTTACTGAGATCGTATAAATATCTCCCAGATACATCTTCAGCGGATCGCTCAGACTCTTGCCCAATTCCGGAGCTGTCGTCGGCGCTGCCGGTCCCAGAATGATATCGTAATATTCAAACGCCTTGTCGAATTCCTTTTTGATCAGCGCTTTTGTCCGAAGGGCTTTCAGATAGTATGCGTCATAATACCCGGAACTCAGGACAAAAGAACCGAGCATGATACGGCGTTTTACTTCCGGACCGAAACCTTCTGAACGGGTCTTCTTATACATGTTGTGTAGTCCCTCATATTCCCCTGTCCGATAGCCATATTTCACCCCGTCGAACCGTTCCAGATTGGAGCTTGCCTCCGCAGAAGCGATCGTGTAATATGCCGGAATAGCATATTTTACAAGACCCAGGTCAAACGTCTCAACGACAGCTCCATTTTCTTCCAGTACTTTTGCCGCCCGCAGGACTGCCTGTCTTACTTCCGGATCAAGTCCGCCACCCATGTAGTCTTTCGGTATGCCGATCTTCAGGCCTTTTACATTATTCTCAAGGGCGCTCGTAAAATCATAGTCATCTCTGTCTACAGACGTGCTGTCTTTCGGATCGTGGGATGCGATCGCCTCAAGAAATGCCGCGCAGTCAGACACATCTTTCGCCACCGGTCCGATCTGATCCAGTGAAGAGCCGTAAGCAATCAGGCCGTATCTGGAAACAGTTCCGTACGTCGGCTTCAGCCCGACCACTCCGCAGAACGAACTGGGCTGTCTGATAGAACCGCCTGTGTCTGACCCAAGAGCGCCGAAACATTCGCCCGCCGCCACTGCCGCGCAGGAACCGCCGGAAGAGCCGCCCGGAACATGCGCTGTATTGTGCGGGTTTCTCGTCGGTCCGTAATACGAAGTCTCGGTAGTGCTTCCCATAGCAAATTCATCCATGTTCGTCTTTCCGATGATCACTGCCCCGGCTTTCTTTAAGTTCTCCACCGCCTCAGCAGTATATGTGGGTTTAAAATTTGAAAGTATCTTTGAGCTGCATGTCGTAAGCTGTCCTTTGATACACATGTTATCCTTAATCGCAACAGGCACGCCCGCCAGAGGTCCGGCCAGTTCTCCTGCATCGATCTTCTTCTGGATCTCTTCCGCCTGTGAATACGCTCCTGCTTCATCCAGTGTGACGTAACTGTTGACCACCGGCTCCGCTTTCTTTGCGCGGTCAAGCGCCGCCTGAACAGCTTCTCTTACCGCGATCTCGCCGGCTTTTATCTTTTTTCCCAGCTCCAGAGCTGTAAGTTCTAATATTTCCATGATCTATGCCGCCTTTCTGTCATGATCCGCTTTTTCTCAGCCGATTGTCCTCGGCACTTCAAAGGTGTCCTCTTTTCTCTGTGGTGCGTTGGCCAGTGTCTCTTCCCTGCCGTCGCCGTTTGTCACCACATCCTCACGAAATACATTGTTGACCGGAAACACATGGGACATAGGTTCGATTCCTGATGTATCCAGTTCATTCAGTGTATCAATGTAATCCAGCATCTTCTCCATGTCAGCTTTTGCATCCTCTTTTTCTGTATCTGATAACTCGAGCTTTGCCAGTATTCCGACATACTCGATAGTCTCGTCTGATATTCTGTTTGCCATGACTGTCTCTCCTTTCTCTGATCCTTTGGCAGTATTCTTCTGCTGTAAGGCAATCCTCATCCTTATTATGGCTCCAGTCTGCTCATATCTCTCGGAAACAATGTAGTCTCGCGGACGTTGTCGTCGCCGGTCAGTTTCATGGTCAGACGCTCCAGCCCGATTCCCAAGCCCCCGTGAGGCGGCATGCCGTATTTGAATGTGCTAAGATACTGTTCCATACCCTCTTCTGTCATGCCTCGCTGTTCCATCTTGGCAAGCAGACTCTCATAATCGTGGATACGCTGACCTCCCGTTGTGATCTCCATTCCTCGGAACAGAAGGTCAAAGCTCAGCGTATAGGTCGGATCCTCCGGATCATCCATCGCGTAGAACGGACGCTTCTTTGACGGATAGTGTGTGACAAACACGAAATCCGCATCCCATTTTTCTTTCGCATATTTACTGATCAGCACTTCCTCTTCCGGTTCCAGATCATACGGACTTCTGATCTTGCGTCCGTACTCCTCCGATGCAAGTTTCTTGATCTCATCAAAACGCACTGCCGGAATATCTTCCGTTTTCGGGATTTCAATTCCAAGTATTCTGATCTCATCCGCATACTCTTTCTCAAGAAGCTTCATCGTATACTGGAGATATCCGGTCTCCATCGCCATCACGTCCTCGAACCCGTCGATATACCCCATCTCAAAGTCAAGGCTCGTATATTCGTTCAGATGGCGCTTTGTATTATGTTTCTCCGCACGGAAGACCGGAGCCGTCTCAAATACTCTGTCAAACACGCCGACCATCATCTGTTTATAGAACTGTGGACTCTGCTGCAGGATCGCCGGACGATGGAAATAATCCAGACGGAACAGGTTTGCCCCGCCCTCCGCACTCTTGGCGCCGATCTTCGGCGTGTGTATCTCTGTAAAGCCCTCGCCGTAAAGAAAGTCACGGAATCCTCTCACAAGCCCTTCCTGGATCCGGAATCTTGCTCTCTCCCTTAAGTTTCTCAGAGAGACCGGACGATAGTTCAGCTTTGCCTCAAGTGATGTATTCAGTTTCCACTTTGCGATCGGCAGGGGCATCGGCGCTGCCGGTTCACTTAAGATGCGGATGTCTCTCAGACGGATTTCAATACCGTGGGGAGCTTTCTCTGATTCCGCCACAATGCCTGAGGCTTCTACTGTGGCCGCTTCTTTCAGATCTTTGAGGTCAAAGCCTGCCACACCTTTCTCGTATACACACTGCACAAGGCCGCCGCGTTTCCTGAGGATCACAAATGCTACCGTCCCCATATCACGGATCGTGTGTACGGCTCCGTTCACCTTTACCGTCTGTCCTTTCACCTCTTCCTTCAGCAGATCTGCAAGTTCCAAAGTTTCTGATCTCTTTACTCCTTTTACCAGTTCCATTTTTCTTTCTCCTTTCCCCTGATATGCCGTGTTTCTTACGGCATCTGGTATACCCTTGTGGTATTTCAGATGCTGTATCCCGGAGAAATAAAAAAATCCCGGGATACTTAAGTATCCCGGGACGGAAATTATCAAAATAAAATCCGCGGTACCACCCGCATTGAACCCATCCACTAAAACTCAGCCTGTACTTCCGATCTAAAGTTCTTGCTCCCTGGACTCGTAAATACCTCGCCAGGTTTCCAAGAACAGCTCCTGCTTACTAAGCCCGAAAGAACCTCGCTAAGTAATGAGAGTTCCTCTCTTTGCATGTAACGCATGCCAAACGTACCGCCCTACTTAGGTTCAGACGGTCAGCTCCCAAGTGTTCCCTTAGTCTCCTCCGCTGTCCGGCGCTCTCAGTCGGTGACGCCTCCTTCCTGTCAGTTTCTGAAGACCAGAGTCTTGTTCATCGCTTTTGCCGTTTTAACGCTTTAGTTAGTTAAAACTTGTTTCCAATATTACCACACCGTTTTTTAAATTGCAAGGACTTTTTTCTGTAAATTCTTATCCTTCGATTGACTCCCTCACGGTTTCCAGCGCTCTGTCAAGCTGATTATCCGCCTCAGGATTGCTTTCGTCATACTCATATTCCACTTCCACATCCGGCGTCACTCCGGTACCGTTAATGCTTCTTCCGCTTGGAGTGTAATACTCCGCAATCGTCAGCTTCAGACAGGTTCCGTCCCCCAGATCAATAAGCTGCTGCACGACTCCTTTTCCATAGGTCGTCACGCCTACGATCGTTCCCACACCATAGTCCTGGACTGCGCCGCTGAATATCTCCGAAGCGCTGGCGCTGTACTGATTGACCAGAACCGAAAGAGGCTTTGTAAATTCGTGTGTTCCATCGCAGGTGATCTCTTCGGTATTGCCGTTTTTATCTTTGGTGGAGACGATGGTACCTTCGGGAAGCAGCAGTTTCAACATATCTGTCACTGTCGAAAGGCTTCCTCCCGGATTGTTTCTAAGATCTATGACCAGACCTTCCATCCCCCGGGCCTCCAGATCATCCAGCGCCGTTTTAAACTGATCGTAAGTCACGCTGTCAAACTCGCTGACCGCAATATATCCGATCTGGTTTTCCCGCATCTCATACTTCACTGTCTGTATTTCTATAATATCCCGGGTAGCCGTCACTTCCACTTCTTCGCCGTCTCTGAGCACAACAAGAGATACCTCGGATCCCCGTTCGCCTTTAATCCACGAGACAATATTCTGCAGATCCTCTCCGTCCACGGAGCGTCCGTCCACTTCTCTTAGTACATCTTCCTCGAGGATTCCCGCCTGGTCAGCCGGAGAATCCTCATACACATTCACAATGGTGATTACGCCGCTTTCAGCATTCTGGGACATAGTCGCGCCAATTCCGGAAAATTCACCGCTGGTAGATTCCTGAAGCGCCTTTGTCTCCTCTTCGTCGTAGTACTCTGTGTACGGATCTCCCAGAGCGCTGGCGTATCCCGCATAGATCCCCTCGATCAGTTCGTCCTTGTCTACCTCTTCCGAATAGAGGTAATAGTCTTTTATCAGCGCCTCCAGCTGATCAAGTTTATCCCCGACCTCAGCTTCTGATACATTTTCAGAGGTATAATCTCCTCCACTTAAGTTTAATACACGGCTTACCCCCCATATTCCCGAGAAGAGAAGAGCCGCAGCCAACAGTCCGGTCAGAACTCCAAGACCGAATCGGCTCTTCCCTCCGCTATTTATATTATTTGCACTCCCATTTTCAAAATCCATGTTTTCCAGACCTCCGATGATGATTACAAAGAAAGGACAAAGCGGAACTCTTTCTCCACTTTGTCCTCCCTCGTTCTCTGTTCGCGTATCCTGCTCTTAGTCTACACTTTAAGGTGCTTGCGCACGGTGAAGAAACTTCCCAGGAATCCGATGCCGATACCCATAGCAATGCCAATCGGCAGAAGTACCTGATATACCGTTCCAACCGGAAGGAAGTCGATAATATTCTGCAGAATACTAAATCTCGTCATAATGTATTCCACTGCTCTGTCATACAGGAAATACAGAAGTGTCAGCGGTATCGCTGCTCCGAATACACCTATGATCAGACCTTCGATCACAAACGGCGACCGGACTACAAAGTCCTTCGCTCCGATGTATTTCATAATCGCAATCTCTTCCTTTCGCACTGTAATACCCATAGTAACAGTATTGCTGATCAGGAAGATAGAAACACCGAACAGTATGATGATGATCGCAATTGATACAATAGCCACAAGTGTGTTCACACTTGAAAGCGTATTCGCCACTACGTCTGATTTGTTGACCTCGCGCACTCCGTCAAGACCCTGAGCGAATTTCACCAGCTCATTCTGTGTTTCCGAAAGGGAACGGCTTCTTGCGATCAGACTCTGATCGCCGTTCTCAACAGTCTCCATATACACTTCATAGTTATCGGAACTTGCAAGCGGATTGTCGTCTCTGAAGCCTTCGGCCAATTCCGGATTATCCCCAAAGTACTCTTTCTGGAACTGCTCCCAGGCCTCGTCCGCAGACACATATACTACATCCGACACGCCGTGATGTTCTTCTAGCTGACGTCCGATCTCTTCTTTCTGCTCATCTGTCGTATCTTCGTTAAAGAATACCGTGATCGCGACGCCCTCCTCCGCCGTCCGTATGATGTACTGAAAGTTTACAAGTATCGAAAAGAATAACCCAAACAGGAAGATACAAGCTGACATCGTCGCAATGGATGCGAGTGAAAACATCTTGTTCCTCCAGATATTCTTAATACCCTGTTTTCCTACGTATCCAATTGTACTAATTCTCATCTATATACCCACCTTTTTGTTCATCACTGACAATTACGCCCTGTTTCATCGTGATTACACGTTCGTTCATCTCGTTTACGATTTCCTGGTTATGAGTCACGACAAGCACCGTTGTTCCGCGCTCGTTCGCCTCCTTCAGAATACTCATGATCTCCCAGGAATTCGTTGGATCCAGGTTACCTGTCGGCTCGTCAGCCAGCAATATGGCAGGCTCATTTACAAGTGCTCTCGCGATAGCCACTCTCTGCTGCTCTCCTCCCGATAACTCGCGGGGGAAAGACTTATACTTCTGAGCAAGACCGACCAGGGAAAGCGCCGCCGGCACTTTCTTCTTGATAATCCTTGTCGGAGTCTCTGTCACGCGCAGAGCAAAAGCGATATTTTCATAGATATTTCTGTCTTTCAGAAGTCTGAAATCCTGGAATACTACTCCAAGTCCCCTTCTGTACTTCGCAATATTGCGGTGTCTCATACGGTTCAGATTCTGTCCGTTTACGATAATCGTCCCCTCCGTCGGATTCAGCTCTTTCATAATCAGTTTAATCAGGGTTGATTTTCCCGATCCGCTGTCGCCGACGATAAAGACGAACTCTCCACGTTCGATCTTAACAGATATTCCATTGAGGGCGGCATTGCCTTTGGAATATTCTTTCGTCACCTTTCTTAATTCAATCATATGTTCCTCCTAATTATTCATACTCCTGCCCGGGCCGATGGAATTCCTCCGTCATGCAAGTTCGATTTCGGGCTCAGTACTCCAGCGACTCCATGTATTTCATATATTTTACGACCATCAGCGCGATCTTGAATGTGATGGCATCCTCAAACACGCGAAGATCTAGGCCGGTGCTCTTCTGAAGCTTATCCAGCCTGTACACAAGAGTATTTCTGTGAATGTAAAGCTGCCTGGATGTTTCTGATACATTAAGACTGTTCTCAAAGAATTTATTAATTGTCGTCAATGTCTCCTCATCAAAATCATCCGGAGATTTCCCCTCGAAAATCTCTTTGATAAACATCTTGCACAGAGGAATCGGAAGCTGGTAGATCAGACGCCCGATGCCCAGAGTCGTAAATGCCACAATGTCTTTTTCATCGAAAAAGATCTTGCCTACATCAAGGGCAAGCTTTGCCTCTTTGTAAGACTTTGAAACCTCCTTGATGTCGCCTACGATTGTGCCGTACGCAATGCGGATACGCTCTTCCTCTCCCTCATTGTGAAGCGTATCCAGCATCTCCTGCGCCATTTTCTCAAGTTCACGGTTTCCGTCTTTTTCAGCGAGTTCTTTCACTACGATAATATTTTTCTCATCGACAGCTGTGATAAAGTCTTTTGACTTGCCTCCGAGAAGGCTTCTCACGTTCTCAAGCGCGGCATTGTCCTTTTCGTGCGATGTCTCAATAATAAAGATAACACGTTTTACTTCTGTGTCAATATGTAATTTTTTAGCACGATTATAAATATCTACTAAGAGCAGATTGTCCAGAAGAAGATTCTTAATGAAATTGTCTTTGTCAAATCTTTCTTTGTACGCGACCAGAAGACTCTGTATCTGAAATGCCGCGATCTTGCCGAGCATATACACATCATCGCTGTCGCCGTCAGCCAGCAGCACATACTCCAGTCTCTGTTCATCAAAAATCTTAAAAAACTGACATCCCTGAATGACCTGGCTGTCAGCGGGAGACTCGACAAAAGACAGAACAGCTTCGCCGCGGTCCTGAGCATTGTCAAATGTAGCTGCCAGTTCCTTTCCCTCTGTATCCAGTACGCAGAAATCTACCCTCGAGATTCCTTTCAGGCCATCGATCGTATTTTGTAATATCTGATTAGAAATCATCCTTTTCCTCCACTCCTCCGGATAAGCACATGTACACTTTAGACAAAAATCGAGCGCGCAAAGCACTCTGTTTTCCCATTCATGTCTTCTATATTAAGTCAAAACAGCAAAAAAAGAAAGAGGAAATCCACTTTTTTTATGCATTTCCTCAAATATTTTACAAAAAATTCACATTTCATACCTATACATTCTTCACAAAAACCTGTGTCAAAGCAAATCCGGCTCCTCATTTTTCTTTCTGCTGCTTTTCCACCCGACGCTGAAACATCGTCTTTCTGAAAAAATGTCTGATCTTATCAAGAGTCTGCCTGTCATCATAGCTTCTCTCCAGCATCGCCCCGCAGCCGAACCAGATTTTGATATTGAGAAGCGTCTTGTTCCGGCTGATGAACTCTTCCTGATACGGGGATGAGAGCACGGAGATAATACAGTCTGTCTCCGTTCCGTTAATCTCATTGATCACTTCTTCCTCTCGGTTGTGATCCGGCTCAAGCAGAGCATGACCTGTAATGCGTAGCCCCCGGTTGTATCTCCGGATCGCTCCTTCTGCCCGCTCGATCTGCTCTCCGGTCTCCGCCAGCAGATAGACACGTTTCCGGTTCTTCTGAAGGTATTTCAGAAACATCTTCAGAAACACGCGGTTCCCCGTCTCCTTTAGCTTCTGTCTGTCGTGAATCTCTGCCGCTTCAAGTATCTCTGATTCTCCGGGAAGTAATAACTTGACCTCTTTCGTCCAGTTTTGCCAGTCAGAGTCTTCCTGCCCTTTCATCAGAACATCCATCGACATTATTTCTATTGTATCAACTGAGTCGTTCTCCATGAACTGCATCGCGAGAAGCATCGCTTCCTTTGCGCCGAGACAATCCATCCTGATCCCCAGAACTTCTATTTTCTCTTCCATAACTACACATCACCTATAGTCTTCCCAGTCGTACAATTTTATCAAATCTGGTCTTTTTTGTAAAGTTTTACCAGCCTATTTATTATTTTTTAATGAATCCCGCGAGCTGTTCTGTCTCTTTTTCTTCGTCACAATTCCGCCGATTCTTCCGGTCTCTTTCGACGTGAGCGACTTCCATCCGTCGGCAAGTACCCGGTCAAGAAGCCCCAATTCCTCCGCCACTTCATATTTCATCTTTTCCTCCGGCTCCAGATTTGTCAGATCGATTTTCTTCTCTTTTCTCTTTGACACGATACCCCTTCTTTCCGTTTTTCAGGAGTATTGCCATAAAATACGCACAATATTCACTGCATGAAAGAAGCAGGATTCCTGATTCTGGCTTACCGCCGCCACAAATAAAGAGGGTACAGAAGTTAAGTAAACTTCTGTACCCTCTTCACTTCCTGCTCTTAATTCTATGCCGGAGCATCCGGTATAATAATGGCCGCTATGATATATGCCAGTATTCCGCCGCCTGTGCATCCAAACAGCACAAAGGCCAGTCTGATCAGTGTCGGGTCGATATTGAAATATTCTCCGATTCCTCCGCATACACCGCAGAGCATTTTACTTGTTCTCGAACGATATAATCTCTTATCTGACATAATAAACCTCCTCCTTTTTTACTCAAACATAATCTTAATACTTCCCATATCACATTCCGCCTTAATCAGGCGGCCGCTTTCATTGTCAATATTCACTTTGTTGGAAAACCCACTGTAAGCTCTCTCTCCCAGCGTGATCTCCCCCAGCGAACAGGACAGTTCATAATCGTAGTCATCCACTGTGCCCGGCGTTGTGAAGAGCACTTCGCCTACATCACAGTTGATGTCGGCTCCCAGTGTGATGTCCCCGGAAAATGTAATCTGGCCTGCTCCGCAATCTGCCTCCAGAGACTCTGCCGACACAGATTCGGCAACGATCTGGCCTGCTCCTACTTTTACAGACAGTTCATTTACCTCAATGTCTGCCATCTCCAAAAGGCCTGCTTTGACATCCGCGGCAATTGACTCAAACAGAATTCCTCGGGGGACACTGATATACGCGATACTACCGCCGTTTGTATTCCACTTTCTGGTCGCCGCCTTCAGCTCAAGCTCTCCGCCATTTTGTTCTATGTTCACATCATTCCTTAAGTCAGCGCGCAGCCTGGAAATATCCACTATAATCTGGTCGCCGTCATAGGGAATAATACACACGCCCAGACCGCCCAAATCCAGATTCAGCTCACTGATTCCATCATAGGCCGTGACCAGTTCTCCGTCAGGAGTGTCGGGAACATAACCGTAATCCTTGCTTCCGCCGTCCTCTGACAGTTCCGGCAGATCGTCCGGATCGCTCTGATATGTGACAGTCGTCCGGCCGCGTATTCCCAGACTGTCCAGCACAGATTCCACAAACGTCTCATCATTCTCACTGCGAAGCATCGTCAGGCCGCCCAGCGCCGTACCCGCTGCCGCAAGTATGATCCCCGCCGCGGTCAGGACAGCACACACGATCCAGAATATCTTCCATCTCTTTTTCATGATCTACACCGCCTTTCCATAAAGCGGTCTTCTGCACAGGTTGACGAATCCTTTCAGCATCGCCGGGTAAACGACAAGGCACAGCTTGACAGAACCAGCCGTCGCGGCAAGCCCGATGACAAATATCAGAAGTCCGCATCCTATAGTAATAAGCGCCGCGGGCGGAACTGTCGCAAGCAGGAACAGCCCAACTGTCATAACGATACCGCCGGCGATCATCACAGCGATCGCCGCAATCACTAAGCACGCAAATATGCTGACAACCGCTGCCGCGATCCCGAGAACCGCGCATACAACGCCAAGAGATACCGGCCATACCACGATAGCGATCAGAACGATCAGAACAAGCTTAAGCCCCGTACTGGTCCAAGGCTTATTCTTTTCCTGTGCATTTCCCTTCATACCGTCTCCACGGTTTTCATCTGTATCTTTGCCGGAGCGCTGGCCGTATTTTTCCATATAATCTCTGTGCTCAAACTCCGATTCATTAAACTCTTTGCCGTAGTAGTCAGCTTTGATCGACTCCGCCACTTTCTGCGGGCTTCCCAGCTCCCTGATCACTTCAGACTCATTCTCCTCGCCGGCGTCCGCAAAATAATCTGCGTAGTACTGAACCGCAGCCTGCCGCTCCTCATTTGGCATATCAGCCAGCAGCTTCTCAAGTTCCGTCATAAATTCTGTACGGTTCATACCGTCACACCTCCCTCAAATATTTCGTTAATCTTATGAATATATGTCTTCCACTCTGATTTATACAGATTCAACTGAGCCATTCCCCTGGCTGTCACCTTATAATACCTCCTGTTCCGCCCGTCGAACTGTCTGTCGTACACTTCCAGACACTCATCTTTCTGCAGTCTGCGCAGCACAGGATACAACGTTGATTCCGACACGTCAATCACCCTGCGCACATCCTGCGTAATCTTATAGCCATATGTTCCCTCGTCCTCCCGGGATACAACCGCGAGAACAATAGCGTCCAGAAGCGCTGCACCCGTATTGAAAACCATGCAACCACCCTTTCTGTACAATTCTGATCCGTTTGTCAGTACTCCCTTATCTGATGTCAATAATATTATTTAGTTTTCTATATTATATTTTATATAATATTAATTGTCAATATAATATTGCTTAATTTATACATAACCCTTTCTAAAGAATTTCAAAAGAAAAAGAGCACAGTCGATGCGACTGCACTCTTTCCCGATTTTACATATTAAAACAACTTGTCAAACCGCTCCATCGCCTCTTTTGTCTTCTCATGAGTCCCAAAAGAAGTCAGACGGAAGTGATTCTTCCCGTTTACTCCGAATCCGGCTCCGGGGGTGCCGACTACCTGAATATTCTCGAGGAGATAGTCGAAAAGTTCCCATGACTCCATACCGTTCGGGCATTTGAACCAGATATACGGCGAGTTCACGCCTCCCGTGAACGGAATGTTCTTTTTCTTCAGCGTTTCTGCGATCACGCGGGCATTCTCCATATAATAGGAAATATTTTCCATGCACTCTTTCATTCCCTGCTCGGAGAGCACCTGCTCCGCCGCGTACTGAATGATATAAGGAGTTCCGTTGAACTTGGTGGACTGCCTTCTGTTCCACATATCATGGAGGCTCATCCTGGCGCCTGTGGACGCTGTAAATACCAGCTCCTTCGGAACAACCGTATAGGAGAAACGTGTTCCGGTAAATCCTGCTGTCTTGGACAGAGAGCAGAACTCAATAGCGCATTTCTTCGCGCCTTCTACAGCGTAGATGCTCCGCGGAAGTTCCGGTTCAGAGACAAACGCCTCATAGGCGGAATCGAAAAGAATCACCGCCTCGTTCTCCAACGCATAGTCAACCCACTCTTTTAACTGCTCTTTATTGTAGCATGCCCCTGTCGGATTGTTCGGGGAGCACAGATAGATAATATCCGCTTTTACACTGCCGTCAGGCATCGGGAGGAAGTTGTTCTCCTCCGTTCCGTTCATATAGATGATCTGTTTTCCGTCCATCGTGTTCGTATCGACATATACCGGATAGACCGGGTCCGGCACAAGGATCACATTGTCCCTGGCAAAAAGCTCTGTAATATTTCCCGTATCGCTCTTCGCCCCATCAGAGATAAAGACGTCGTCCGGATCGATGTCGACGCTATTTCTCTTATAATAATCCGCAACCGCCCTACGAGCGAACTCATATCCCTGCTCCGGGCCGTATCCTCTGAATGTCTGAGCGGATCCCTGCTCATCCACTGCTTTGTGAAGTCCGTCGAGCGCGCTCTTTGTCAGCGGACGGGTCACATCACCGATTCCCAGGCGGATAATATTTCCCGCTTTGTCTGGGTGCGCCTCCTCATATGCTTTTACACGGCGGGCGATCTCCGCGAAGAGATAACCATCCTGCACGTTCAGATAATTTTCATTCAACTTTGGCATTTTATTTCTTCTTCCTTTCCTGTTCTTCTTTTCCCCGCTCCCACGGGGCCTGGCGCCGGATTTTCCGACGTGGCAGCCTGTATACTGCAAATCACCGGAAGCGCCAAAATCTGCATCACTATATTAGCAGAAATCAGTCGATTTTAAAAGTATATTTATTAAAGTTATTAAAGCTTCCTTTTCCCGTCACAGAACTCTCAGCTGCAGATACGCTGCCGCTGCGATCACGCAGTGTGCCACAAACATAACCGGTACGCTGATCACGAATCTGGCCTTTCTCGTCTTGTGCCGGAATAAAAGCATAGCCGTAAGAGCCCCCGCCGAGCCTCCCGCGAGCGAGAGTAGCAGAAGCGTTCTCTCCGGAACGCGCCATTTGCCCGCTCTTGCCCTCCCTTTATCCAGACCGAAGATTACAAATGTGATAAAGTTGATTCCTATGAGATAATACCCCGGTATGTCTGCCATCATACTCTGATCTCCTCCTGAAGTGTAAAGGAATAAATGATCTTCTCCTTCACAGGCATTCCTGTCAGACGCTCCAGCGCCTGTGCATAATAATCAAGCTGCGAGCGGTACTTTTCCTTTAGTTCCTGCCCGGTTCTGACTTTATCTGTCTTGTAGTCCAGAACGACCAGGCCGTCAGACTCCTCAAAATATACGTCTATAATCCCCTGGACAAGGATTTTCTCTTCGGAATCCGCCTCGGGATAGAGTATCGACGCGTCCATCCCCATCACAAAAGGCTGCTCCTTATAGAGTTTCCGCTTTCCCGTGGCCGCAGACATTCTCCGGCCGCTCCCACTGTTGAGGAAATACAGGATATCCGGTATCCGAATGCATTGTGCCACATCCTCCGCAAGCCGCCCTTCCCTGCACAGTCTGCTGATCTCACCCCTGAGTTTCTCCTCACTGTACTCCAGACGGAAATCCAGCAATTCCATTAATTTATGATAGGCGCTTCCTCTCGACGCCCCTGTCAGAGTTTCCTCCTCCCGCAAAAATCCTGGAATCAGCGGCACCACTTCCGGCTCCGCGTACATCTCTTCCCCTGGCTCCTCGGCCAGCGCCGCATATTTTTTCAGTTCTGATACAGTGAATTTTAACTTCATCTGTCCCTCGTACGCATAGGGATAGACATAGTTCATCTGTTTCCCAAGCTGTTCCTTAAACTCAGGAAGATATACCTTCTCCCTGTTCCAGTTGCGCAGGGTATCCTCCGCAAGTTCTTCGGCCTGCATCTGCGGGAAAGAAGGCGCAGACGTTCCGCCTTCAATTATATGCACTTCCACCGGAGCGTCTTTTTGCAGTTCTCCTGTCTCTTCTGAAACCAATGCGGGAAAAATCCAGTCCAGATACGTCTTCGCCCCCTCAGGGCTGGACATCGCCGCTCCTCCGGCTTCGGTGTATGCGCCGGGTTTCCCTGGAACTCCTGTCATAATCAGTTTCTCCTTCGCCCTGGTCAGCGCCACATAGAGAACACGCATCTCCTCCGCAAGGTTTTCAAGCCGGATCTCTTCCCGGATCATCTTCTTTAAAAATGTAGGCACTTTTGTCCTGCGCTTTAAATCGATCAGATCAAGTCCTGCTCCCCAGTCCGGATGAAGCAGTACACTCCCTTTCGTGTCGCGGGTATTAAACTGTCGTCCCATCCCCGCCACGAAAACAACCGGGAACTCCAGGCCCTTGCTCTTATGAATACTCATGATGCGAACCGTATCTGCCTGTTCATCCATAATGCCGGCTTCGCCGTAGTCCACATCGTACTTTTTCAGTTGCTCAATATATCGGACAAAGTTAAACAGCCCCTTGTAACTTGTACCCTCGAATGCCGCTGCCCGCTCTGTGAGCATTTCCACATTCGCGATCCGCTGTGCTCCTCCCGGCATGGCCGTAATATAGAGTCCATATCCGGTAAGATCTACTATCTGCGACAGCAGTTCATGAATAGGCGTGTATGGCACGCGCTCCCGAAAGTACGCCATTCGAGAAAAGCAGGATTTCAGTTTGCAGGCAAGGGCGTCTCCCTTCTCTCCGGCATATAACGCCGCCGCTTCATAAAAGAGGACATCGGGATAAGCGATCCTGATATCGGCAAGTTCCCGCGTATCAAGACCGCAGAAAGGAGAGGTCAGAACAGCTGTCAGAGGCAGATCCTGCCTTGCATTGTCCAGCACTTTAAGATAGTCCAGAAGCACACTCACTTCGTATGTCTCAAAGTATCCCTCCCGGCTGACAGAGTACGCCGGTATCCCCTCATCTGCCAGCACTGTGGACAGAATTTCCGCCCACCCGCGGATGCTCCGGGTGAGAATTACAATATCTCTGTACCGTACCCTGCGGTACTCTCCCGTCTCCTTATCCAGCACTACTCCTTCGCTGATCAGATCACGGATACGCCCGGCGATCAGCTCCGCCTCGGCTCTGCGCTCATCCGCTCCCTCAAGACTCTCTTTATCCAGCAGAATAAGCTCCGCCCGGTCAGACTGCTCCCTCCCTTCAGGCAAAGGCGGGAAGGACGCGCCCGGATAAAGCGCGGCGCTGTCATCGTATTCGATGCCTCCAAGTTCTTTTCTCATAGTATGCCGGAAAATATAGTTCACACAGTCAAGCACCTCGGCACGGCTGCGGAAATTCCTGTGAAGATCGACTCTCTGAGTGCTGCTCTCCTCTAAACTGTAAGTATTATACTTTTCCATGAAAAGCTCCGGACGCGACAGACGGAAACTGTAAATGCTCTGCTTGACGTCTCCTACCATGAAGATGTTGTTCTCCCCCCGGGACATCCCGGATACGCTTGTCAGAATAGTTTCCTGCACCAGGTTGCTGTCCTGGTACTCGTCTATCATCACTTCCTCATACCGCTCCTGATACTCCCGTGCCACCGCTGACGGCACCAGTTCTCCGTCTCGTTCTTCCGTGAGAATCGCCAGGGCAAACTGCTCCATATCGTTAAAATCGATCATCCCGCGCTGTCTCTTCTTTTCATCCAACAGCCCGGCAAACCGTCTGACAAGCTCTGTCAGAGTCTTCACAGAAGGCATCGCGTCTTTCATGTCCTTCTTCCACACTTCCGGCGGCAGGTAGAAATAATTTTCTTTTATATCATCCAGCAGGTCTTTCGCCTGTCCTCTCAGTCCTTTCACCCGCTCTCTTTTCTCCTGCGAGACGGTATCATCCTTCTTTGCGGACAGTCTTTTCCATTTGACCTGCGAGGCTGCGGTATACATCTGAGCAAAGTCCTCCGCCTCATTCAGTCTGCCGATCTCTTTTAGGTCAGATTCCAGCATATCCCCATACATATACGGGCCGTCCGGTTCTTCGCAGATGCGAAGAGCCCGCTCCAGTATTCGCTGTATATTCTCCGCCCTTACTTTCACTCTCTTTTGGGCTCCCTGCTCCAGATCAGAAGATTCATATGCCTGAACACATCTTGCAAGCCATACATCCGGCCGGGGATAACTGCGGGAATACTCATACAGTTTTTGTATAATTTCCTCGATCTTCCTGTCATTTTTTCCGGAACCGAACCGCTCGGCAAAGGCAAGAAACGCCTCCTCCTCTTCTGTGTAGCACTCCTCCAACAGTTCATCCATCACATCCTGCTTCAAGAGTTTCAGCTCACCTTCCTCCGCGATGCGAAAGCCGGGGTCCATCCCGATCACATGAAAATGTTCCCGGATTACCGACAGACAGAAGCTGTGAATCGTCGTGATCTGCGCGCTGTGTATGAGCGTTGCCTGACGCTCCAGATGTTCGTCACCCGGACGTTCTTCAAGCCTTTTTTCAATAGCCGCTCCGATACGCTCCTTCATCTCTGCGGCCGCAGCTTCGGTAAACGTTACGATCAGCAGACGATCCACATCTACCAGATGTAACTCTTCTGTAAGCCGCGTGATAATGCGCTCTACCAGTACGGCTGTCTTTCCCGATCCGGCAGCGGCGGATACGAGAATATTACGGTTGCGCAGATCAATGACCTGCTGCTGTTCATTCGTCCAGTTTACGCTCATTCTCTTCCACCTCCGTCAGCATTTTCGCCACCGCCTCCTCCATCGAATACTTCTGAAGTCTCCGGTAACGGCACCCTTTGATCTTAAGGTCGAACCCGCAGATCTCACGGCAGGGGCAGTAATCACATCCGGTCGCGTCTCCCAGCTCATAGGGAGCGGCGCCTACTTCCCCCTCGTACATCTCTTTTTTGGTCCTGTTCTCTTTTTCCCTGGCGTAGTGAAGTACCGCCTCAAACGTTTCGCCCGGAAGCGCACGGGAATTTTTGCTCAGAGACCCATCCTTATTTTTCCCCACAGGGAAGAGCACGGAAGCCCCGGAAAGATCTTTCTCAAGGTGGGCGATTACTTCCCCGTCTCCGTTGACCAGTCCGTCAAGCTTCAGTTCTCTGAGAATACTTTTTTCCACTTCATCATCGCTGTCCTTGCGGTCTACTACCGGATCCTGTATCCGGTAATAGAAGATTCCGGCCGGTATCATTTCCCTGTCCCTGAACTTCTTTTTCTCCACTTCCAGGGCCGCGTTCAGATACACCGGCAGCTGCAGTTGCAGGCCGTGGTACAAAGCTGTAATGTCAAAGGCCTTCATTCCCGTCTTGTAATCGGTGACTTTCACATATACACAGTCTTTGTCCTCACAGATGTCAACTCTGTCAATCTTGCCGCTCCCGAACTTCAGCTCATAGCCTTCGGGCACAAAATCCCCCTTCTCCATCTGTTTGGTGATCGCCCATACGGACCGGCGCATAAGTCTTTTGATTCTCGACACCATGTATTCATTTCTGGCCGAGCTGTAGAGCACGGTATTTCCATAGTCCGCCACGCTCTCCTCCACGCTCTCCTCTATCAGAGCGTTTCTCTTCTCCTCCGACATATCCGTCCACTTTATATGTTCCCGGTCTGCTTTTCTGGAAAAACGCTCCAGTGACTGATGAGCGATATTTCCCAGATCCATCGCCTCGAATCCATACTCTTCACGATCCGTCAGACGCAGGCCATACCTCAGGAAATGGGCGTATGCGCAGGAGGCAAACTGCTCCAGCCTCGTCACGCTGACGCGTGAAGGATCAGAGTACAGGCCGGCCGCCTTTTCTTCTCCCAGTTTCGGGTAGTCTCTTTTCAGAAAACCTGCCTGAAGGATCCTGTCCATATCCTCCCTGCTCTTTTCATCTCTCATAAACCAGCCGTACATCTCTTTCCACTGCTCGTCAACTCCAAGCCGCCTGTCTCTTACCCCTGCGGCCATCGCCTTAAGTCCCGTACCGCGGGTAATCTCCCTCTGGGAGAGACTTCGTTTCTCTTCGTCCACAACCGGAAGACCGGGAAATAATCTTCTCATATCCGCAATCAGATAAGCCGGACGCAGGCTTTTTCCCTCCCCCGATACTTTAGACCACGAAAGATGCAGATACTCAGACGGTTTCGTAAGGTTCATATAAAGATAGAATTTCTGAGTATATATCTTTTCCTTCGGCCCGGGAGAGAGCGCAACATCCCCTTTGGCAAACACTTCCCGGTCCCGCTCGGATAAAAGTCCGCCTGTTCCTGTATTTCCGGGGAGCAGCGTGTCATTGGCTCCCATAAAGAAGAGCGCCTTTATATTCTTGATCCTCGTCCTCTCCACATCTCCGATAACTACCTGATCCAGACTGGGGGGAATCACTCCCACCTTCGCCTCCTCCAGACCCGCGTCCAGAAGCTCACAGTATTCTCTCAGCGAGATTTTCTCGTCTCCCAGCAGTCCCACAAACTTGTCGAACAGGTCAATCACGATACGGTAAATCTGGGCATACTCTTTCGCAAGGGTCAGTTCTCCTCTTTTCTGGAATTCCTGCTCCATTACGCTTAGTTTCTCCTGCATCCCCTCCCCGCATATAAAGGTATAGATCGCGAGCGTAATATCACGGACGGTCTTACTTCTCTGTTTCAGCACAAAGACTAATTCCTGAATCTTCTCAACAAATCTCACCCGGAGATGATTCAGTTCTCCGAGCGCTTCCTCCCCCGCTTCCGAAGTCGTTTTTGTCCATACCTGCTGCCACTTCTTATATCCTTTGATCCCAAGAGCCAGACAGTAATTTTCCAGGCAGTCTGTTTCTGTAGCTGTAAAGCCGCTCAGGCCGGTCCGGAGATACCGGAATACGCTCTCATAGGTAAAGTTCTCTTCCGCCATAGCAAGAAGACTTCTGAGATACTCCACAAATGCATTGAGAAGAATGCTCTTTTTATGATCCATAAATATGGGAATGTCAAAATCCGCACACGCCTTCTCCAGCGCGTCCGCATAGACCTCCATGTCGGATGTAATCACCGCGATATCCCTGTAATGATACCCCTTCTCCCTCACCAGGTATCGGATTCCCTCGGCCGCATATCCGGCTTCCGCCCGCGGATTGCGCGCTTCGTGGAGAGATATTGCGCCGCCTTCGCCTTCATATTTGGCGCCGGAATAACGGAACAGATTCGACTCCAGAAAAGCCATCTGAGCATTGTGCTCAAAACGCCTCGGGGGCTCGCCGTACAGGCAGACCGGTTCCTCAACCATGACTCTCTGTTCTCCGGCGATCTTAACAAGAGAAGTCACCATCTGCTTACTGAGGGCAAAGAGCTGATACGGATGTGTGTACACAAAAGGATCTTCCCGCCTGTCCATCTCCACGGTGAGAATCACTCTATCACACACACGGAGCAGTTCGCCGAGCAGACGGTCCTGTACCGGTGTAAATCCTGTAAAACCATCCAGAGCCACAACGCTACCTTTCAGAATCTCAGAGTCCGGCACGACCTGGCTGAGCACATCGAGCATCTCCTCTTTTGTAATATATCTGCCCCGGAGATATTCTTCAAATCCCTCATAGACTTTGCGAATGTCGCCAAGTTTGTAATAGAGACTGCTGTCCTCCCCGATCCCTGCCATAAACTCATCCAGACGCTCAAAATCCACTCCATACTGGGTAAACTCCGAGATCACAGACTTTACCTCGCTGATGTACCCCTGTTTCTTCAAATTTCCCTTTAGCACAGTGAGATCGTCCTCATAGTTCCCGGCGATCTTTCTCAGGACAAGGTTCTTCCCCTCATCGTCCAGCACACTTCTGTTGTCCTGTCCCACTTCCTCGAATATTCTGTGAGCCAGTCTCCCAAAGCTGAGAACATCGATATTCATAATGCCTCCGCGCGGATGCATAAGGCACAGGTCTTTCTGTGTCTGCATCGTAAACTGCTCCGGCACAAGTACAAGATAATTCTTCTCCGGATTCTGAACAGACTGATCCACAATATGCTGATAAAGATAATGGGATTTCCCGCTGCCGGAATTACCGAATATAAACTGCAATGACATGTAACGCCTCCTAAAATGCTGCCCGCCAATCTGACAATACCACGCGCAATCATTATACCACACCGGAGTACACTCTACATAAGAAGTTTTAATTTGTTCGGCGCCAGATAGCTTGTGCCCACCGTCACCTGATTTTGTGATATATCCCCCCGGCAATGCTTGAATAAAGTCATGGCAACGTGCTGCTTTTGCGGCTCGTTCTGCCTCCTTGCGGCTTACCTTTTGGTGCATGGCGATATTATCATAAGCGCCTTGGTGGAATAGTCTCGTATATCCTTTCCCCCAATGTAAATACTGCCGCTTTCCACATCCCAAAAACATCCTTAAACGCAAGCGCCACAGAAACCGGCGGGTCATTACAGTCCCCTTCCGAAATCATGACGTCCTCAATCTGATCTATGCACACTGCCAGATTCCGCAGTTCTGCGCAAAATTCTACCAATTCCATCAGTGGATTGATCACTGCCGGGCCTACGATTAAAAACATCAACAGTTCCATCATCAGGCTGTAGTCTCCGGGGTTCAAATACAGCAGAACACATCCCATAGCCAAAATAAAAGTTAGGGAGTTACTGAAAAATAATTGACATATGGCATTTTCATTTATCGTTTTTGTATACCGGCAAGCAATGCAAACATGTACATGTTTTGCGATTTTGGCCGGTGATACAGGCCAAAATGCTCGTTGAGGGATAACCCCCAGACCCCCAAGATCGCCCCTTTCGGTGACGGCTGCGCGTCCTGCGGACGCTGAAATTTGAAATAAGCAAAAGAAAAACTCTATGCAAATGGTTCGTCCATTCACATAGAGTTTTTCTTTTGCTTATCTGATCAGTTCCTGAAGTCTGCTCTTTGCCACTGAGCCAACCTGTTTTCCGGTCACTTCTCCGTTTTTAAACGCGATAAATGTCGGAATACTCATCACACCGTATTTCTGAGCAACCTCCATTTCCTCGTCTATATTAATCTTGCAGACTTTCACATCAGGCTCTTCTCCCGCGATCTCTTCCACTACCGGCCCCATCATCTTGCACGGTCCGCACCAGTCCGCATAGAAGTCAACCAGAACTGTCTGTCCCGCCTGAAGCACTTCCTGATCAAAATTATCTGTAGTCAATTTTACAACTGCCATTTTTATATCCTCCTAATATATACATTTTTGTTTTTTATGCTTTACGTTCTTAGTATACCACGTTCCCGTGATTTTTCAGTGACAAAATCACATTTTCCGTCTTCACTGTGTTCTGTCGACTGTTTTTAATCTCTCCGAGCACTAGATTCTGGCGAGTCCGTCCGCATCCAGTATTGTTATTTTCCCCCGCGTAAGTCTCACCAGTTCATCTGCCTGGAACTGTTTGAGTATTCTTGTGACAACCTCCCTGGCTGTTCCGGCGTCTTTTGCAAGTGTCTCATGAGTGATATTGAGTTCATCTCCCTGCTCTAACACTCTGTGCTCCAGCAGGGCTCCCGCGGTTCTCGACGCCACGTTGGAAAATACGAACTGATTGAGCAGCCACATAATATCCGAGAATTTTTCCGAGATCATTTCCATTGTGTAGTCTTTCACAGCCGAGCACTCATCATACAATCTGCGATAGACTCGCTTCGGAATTGTGTAGATTACACAGTCTGTCTCCATCTCCATATCGAGTTCAATGTCCATGCCGTTTAACATACACGCAGCGCTCAAAATGCTCACATCTCCGTCCAGAAGCCGGAACAGTGTGATGTCGCCTCCTCCGGGTGATGTGATGAAAAAGCGGACCCTCCCTTCTCCTACGATCTGTACTCCCGCGCACTCGCCTCCCCCGAAATGAAGCTTTGTCTTCTTTTCGCAGATATTTTTTGTCGTATTGTTCTCTATTTCCTTCTTCTGAGCATCTGTCAGCTGTTCCCAGAACGGGAACGTACGCTCAAACAATGTCAAATCCATAATCATTCCACCTTATTCAAATGTCTTTCGTACGTCTCATCTGGAATTATATCGAATAACCCTGTGAATGTAAAGAAGCTTGAAAAGCAACCGGAATTTAATATTTTATTATCAAATTATAATGTTATCGACACATTTTTGTCACATTTTGGTAATAGACTAAGATCGCATTGAAGGGAGTATAAGACAATGACTGATGAACAATATTACACGCTGATTCACCCATATAAGGATGCTTTGAATCTGGTTCTCACGAGACTCAAAATTCTGAATCACACCACTTATACAGATGAAAATTTTCAGCCTGTCCACAGCATCACAGACCGGATCAAAGAAAAAGACAGTATAGAAAATAAACTGCGAAAAAAGCATGCCTCTCCCGGAGCCCAGGATGCAAAAACCCTCCTACAAGACATAGCCGGGATCCGCGTGATCTGCTTTTTTGAAAAGGACATCCGCCATCTCACAGAGTGCCTGCGGAAACAGTCCGACCTTATCGTAATCAAAGAGAAAGACTACATCTCATCGCCAAAACCAAACGGGTATCGCAGCTATCATATGATCGTCGGTGTTCCTATCTATTATATGAACGGTATGGAATACTATCCCGTGGAGATCCAGTTTCGCACAATATCGATGGACTTCTGGGCCGCGATGGAACACCGGATCTGCTATAAAAATCAGCCGTTTAATGAGATGGAGATGAGAAGCGCCTTTCTTCAATACTCGGAGATACTCGAAAAAATGGAGAAATCCTTTGAAGTATACAGCGAAAGCGAAGGGTAAACTCGGCCGGTAAAATTTGGGGCCGGCTTACCACAGCGCTTTATAGATCCGTACTACGTCATCTTTCGTCGGTACTCTCGGGTTCGTCGCTGTGCACGCGTCTTCAAGCGCCGCGTCCGCCATGCGGTCAATGGCCTTAAAATACTCATCTTCCGGGATCGTACCGATCTGTGAGATTGACAGCGGAATATCCATTTCCTTTAACATGAACTGTACCCAGTTTACGAGAGATCTGACAGTCATGATTTTATTATAACTGCTCAGACCTAAGATCTGCGCAACTGTTGAGTACCTTTTCACTGCCGGAAGATATTCCGAACGGCTCTTACTGTGTTTATTGATGTCGCTGTTAAACTCGATAATATGCGGCAGCAGCATCGCGTTGGCTCTTCCATGCGGAATGTGGAAAGTCGCTCCAAGCTGATGGGCCATACCGTGGTTAAGCCCCAGGGAAGCACAGTTAAACGCAAGTCCTGCCAGGCAGGATGCCGAATGCATCTTCTGGCGCGCGTGGGTATCGTTCCCGTCGAGATATGCTCTCAAGAGAAATACTCCGCATATTTCAATCGCTTTCTCCGCCAGCGCGGTGGAGAAGTCGTTTCTGTTAGTGCTGACGCATGCCTCAATCGCGTGAGTGAACACATCCATCCCCGTATCCGCAGTCACCGAAGGAGGAACGCTCTTGACAAGTTCCGCGTCAAGGATCGCCTCATCCGGGGTCATGGATCTGGCCACAAGCGGGTATTTCACCTGTTCCGCCGGATCTGTCACCACCGCAAATGATGTGACTTCTGATCCCGTTCCGCTCGTGGTCGGTATTGCGATAAGCCCTACATCCGCATAGTGATCGACGCGGAGGGCGAACTCCCGGATTGACTTGGATGAATCAATAGCCGAGCCTCCGCCAACCGCAACGATTGCATCCGGTTTATAGTCCAGCATCTTCTTTACGCCCTCGCTGATCTTTTCAATCGGCGGATCAGGCACAACATCTTTAAATATTTCATATTCTTTGTTTCCTCTGCGGAGAGGCCCGGTGACAAGATCGATCATCTCACCCTGAGCGATAAACGGATCTGTCACGACTAATACTTTCTGGTAAGGAATTTCCGCGAGACGGTCAAGCGCCTGGTCTCCAAAATATATCCTTGTTTTAATATCAAAGCTTTTCATAGCTGCCCTTTCTTCATTCAGGATAGACACACTCGATTCCTGAATTTTCAAATGTCCGGAGCCATTTTTCCTCTGGTTTCTCATCTGTTATCACAGTAGAAATATCACTCAGAGTTCCAATCTCCGTAAATGCTGTTCTGTCGAATTTACTGCTGTCAATCGCCAGTATCTTATCCTTTGCCGCTTTTAACATCGTCCTCTTATTATTCGCGTGCAGATCATCCGAATCTGTAACTCCCGCCGACATATCGATCCCTTTGCAGGAAATAATCGCCTTATCGACATGATAATTACTGAGCATCCGGTCTGTCTGCGGCCCGACGAGCGCGAAAGATCCCTCCCGGGATACTCCTCCTGTCGACAGGATCGTCCAATCCTGCGCATCAAAAAGTTCTATGATGATCTCAATGGAGTTGGTAATGATGGTGAGATTCTTTTTGCCTTTTTCCTGCAGTGCTTTGGCGATATACACTGCTGTCGTGCTGGCATCCAGCATAATGCTCTCCCCGTCGTTTACCAGCTCTGCAACCAGATCCGCAATATGCTGTTTTCCCACAATATTGCGATTCTTCCTGATGTTAAAGGGCAATTCGATGTTGACATTTTCATTGATGACAGCGCCCCCATAACTCTTGATGGCATAGCCGTCATTTACGAGTTTTTCCAGATCTCTTCGTATCGTCTCCTCAGAAACGTCATACAACTGGCTCAGTTCGCTCACAACAACTCTTCTGTCTGTCTGCAGCTTTTCCAAAATCTCGTTACGTCTCTCTATTGCAAGCATATTACTGCCTCCTGCTTACGCCAGAACAGACCCTCCGACCGCTCTGCACACGCCGGGGTAATCCCAAATAGATGCAGTATCAAGCAGGGGAGAGCCTGTCTGTTCATGGCCTTTATAAAATTGCATTGCGAATCTGGGCGTCCGGATGAGCAATAACGGACGAATCGAGGAACATGCCTCTGTCCTTCACTGCTTCCTTTGCCCTCTCAATCGCCGCTTCCACAGCGGCGACCTCGCCTGTCAGCAGCATGTATGATTTTCCGCACATGCCTCTTGCGATACGCAGTTCGATCAGGTCTACGATCGCTGTTTTAGCCGCCTCATCGGCAGCCACGATAATGGAAGACGCATCATAAGTCTCGAAGATGCCAAGCGCCGATACCTCTTCGATCTGAGCAGCTCCATAGATCGCAGGGAAAATAGATTCATGCGGGTTACCGAGTACAAAACTGTCGATCAGGTGGAAGCCGTGCAGCTCTTTCGCATTATCAACCGCTGCTTTTACAGCGCTTAAGTCACCTGTAATGATCGCAATATATTTACCCGGACATACTGTCTGAGCCTCAATTATACTGACTTCAGAGGTCTTTACCATTGCGTCTGTCGCGGTAATACCTGCTGAAACAGTCTTATATTCTACCATTCCAATTGCCTTACTCATTGCCTGCACGTCCTTCCTAAGTTTCTATGATCACATATTTGTCATTTACTTCTGTCACTGTTCCCGTGACGGATGCATGGATTGCCACGCTCAGCCCTTTCCCGGGTTCAGCGATCATCTGACCCTTTGCCACTTTGTCTCCCTGCTTCACGATCGGGGAAGCAGGAGCTCCTATGTGCTGGCTCATCATGATCTTAACTTTTTTCACCGCGATCTCCGAGTCATTCAGAGGCGCCTCTTTGTTATATTTTGTAAGATCAATCCTTGCCATGAGCCGTTCCATCGGAACTTTCCTGTATTCGCGCTCCGGCCCTACCGGCTTTGCCTCCACCTGAGGAGCTTTCACTCCGTTCGCTCTTAAACCGGCCTTATATTCAGCCATCAGGCTTCGCGGGGAAAGCCCCTGGAAGCAGGAGTACAGTTCACAGACACCACAGGAAGAACAGAACATTGTGTTTACAAAAATGTTCGGCTCCTGAATATCCTTACAGGTAGCTGCAAGCATAAACGCGTGCGGCTCGATCGGATGCCCGAGCAGATACCTCGGACATAAATCGGTACACATTGTACACTGACAGCAGCACGCAGCCGCCCGTTTCATATCGATTGAATTTTTCTTTAATTTCTTCTGGATGATATAGTGGTCTTCCGGCAGTACAAGGATCGCGTTCGTCGTCTTAGTCACTGGCTGCGCTCCTGTACCGATGTTGCCCATCATGGGGCCTCCCACAAAATATACCGGGTTCGGAGTGGTCACATGTCCGGCCTGCGCTACCACCTCGTCAAGCGGAGTGCCGATCGGCACACGAACCGTAACCGGATGTTCCACCTCAGCGACAACAGATACCAGCTTATCTTCGACAGGAGTGTTTTCATGCAGAGCCCGGTACGCGTTATACACAGTCTCCACATTGAATACCGCAACGCCGCTCTCAATTGGAAGTCCGCCCGGCCGTACGGTTTTCCCTGTCACTTCGTAGATAAGAACTACTTCATCGCCGGCGGGATAAACTTCATCCAGCAAGCCAAGTCTCATTTCCGGATATTTTTCAATAACAGCATCCACTGCCTCTATCGTCTTTTTATATGCTTTCTTGATACCGATGATTGCTTCTTTCGCGCCAACAGTCTCAGCGATCGTATGGAACATGTCCGCGATCTCGGCCGCATGCTTTTCAAGAAGCTGTCTGTGCAGTCTGAGAAGAGGTTCACACTCCGCACAGTTCAGGATAATCGTCTCCGCGCGCTCATCCAGCTTCGCGTACGTCGGAAACCCCGCACCGCCAGCGCCGACAATACCGTTTAGCTGCAATACGCTGCTCAATTCTTTCATATCCATAATTTCACTACTCCAGTCCTGATCCGTCGTCAATAATTCCAACGATCGCCGCGTCAATCGGTGCATCGGGCATACCGCTGCCAATTCTTGCCGCGCTTCCCTGAGCGATGAGCACATACTCTCCAATGCCCGCGCCGATCTTATCAATCGCGATAAGCTGATCTGCCCCGGAGTGCATATGCTCCAGAATATCTACGATCATAAACTTATTGCCGACCAAATTTTCACATTTGCGCGTTGAAACAACACTTCCAACAACTTTTCCTATCAGCATGATATAATCCTCACC
Organism: uncultured Mediterraneibacter sp.; assembly: GCF_944377805.1. GTDB lineage: Bacteria > Bacillota > Clostridia > Lachnospirales > Lachnospiraceae > Mediterraneibacter. The sequence continues at coordinate 33,417 of NZ_CALWFZ010000018.1, forward strand.
GTGTCTCCAGTCACAATCTTTGCGGCATTTGCCTCGTCTGTATCAATGTGCATCTCAAGGGTGAAGCTGTCATCCACGCGAATCTTCACATGATTAAAGATCGTTCCTCTCTCATTATCCGCTTTCACAGATACAATATCGCCGTCGTGTACGCCGGCTGCCATAGCATCTCTCGGTGACATATGTATATGGCGCATCGCAACGATACATCCCTCATCAAGATAGATCGCCCCTTTTGGTCCTACTACGGCGATGGGAGCGCTTCCGGCCACATTGCCGGACTCTCTGATCGGAGCCTTCACGCCAAGTTTAATTGCGTCTGTCGCGGAGATCTCCACCTGGGTCTGCTTTCTCACCGGTCCCAGAACTCTGACATTCTCGATCGCGCGGAGCTTGATCCCCACGATTGTCACCGTCTCATTCGATGCAAACTGTCCGCCCATGAGTTCTTTTTTCTTAGTGAGCTGATACCCTTTGCCGAACAAAACCTCCACATGTTCCTGTGTAAGATGGATATGTCTTGCGGACACACCGATGGGCACGAGATAACCCGCGTCATCGGAAGACTTCTGTTTTTCAACTGCTTCCAGAACCAGCTTGGTAATTAATGCCACATTACTGTTATCCATATCTTAATTCTCCTTGTAATCACGGGGAACCGGTACAGGCGAAAAGCCCGACGGGTTCCCCGGCTGATTCATCAATGATTCTGCTTATTATTTGAGAACCGGAAGAATCTTCTCCACATCATTGTGCGGTCTCGGGATTACATGTGTAGCTACTAATTCGCCAAGTCTTCCCGCTGCCTCTGCACCGGACTCAACCGCCGACTTAACAGCTCCTACGTCTCCTCGAACCATAACTGTTACGAGTCCGCTTCCGATCTTTTCTGTTCCTACGAGAACTACGTTAGCAGCCTTTAACATTGTATCCGCTGCCTCGATTGATGCTACCAGACCTCTTGTTTCCACCATACCTAATGCTTCCTGTGACATTCTTCGTTCCTCCTTTTGAATCGTTGGTTGCTCTTGTACCGTTTCCGCCTTCTGCGCCGTCTTTCTCACTCTTCGTACAGTTTTCGCCGGCGCTTTGGCTGTTGTTGTTTTCTTTTCATCTGCCATCTTAAACTGCCTCCTGACTTACTCTGTTCGCACTGCCGTTTACGATCCTGAGTACCTCCTCATGGGGGTTCGGGATCACTACAGTGCACACAGGCTTTTTGATACCACCTGCCTCGGCAGCTTCGACAGCCTGTTTTACAGCGGCCACATCACCGCGAATAATGATCGTCACCAGGCGTCCGCCCAGCTTCTTTTCCCATGTGACAAACTGCACTTCCGCCGTCTTGCACATAATGTCTACGGCAACGACTGCCGCCGTGACACTCGGGATCTCAAAAAATCCATATGCGTTTCCCATGAGACTGCTCCTTTGCTTTCATGTAAGGACTTCCCGCAAGCAGTGTGACTATACAGTAGGAAGGATCTTCTCAACATCATTGTGCGGTCTCGGAATTACATGTGTAGCTACCAACTCACCAAGTCTTCCTGCCGCGTCAGCGCCTGTCTCTACGGCTGCCTTTACAGCTCCCACGTCTCCGCGTACCATAACTGTTACAAGTCCGCTTCCGATTTTCTCTGTTCCTACCAGAGTAACCTCTGCTGCTTTTGTCATTGCGTCCGCAGCCTCGATTGCTGCTGTCAGTCCTCTTGTTTCAACCATTCCTAATGCAAGCTGTGCCATTGCCATTGTTCATTTCCTCCTAAATCTCTTCAATATCTTTTTCATTGATGATATGTGGTTCACCTTTATCTAATCCGGTAAGCTTCAGCATCTTCTCTGTATCCTCTGTCGGTCTTGCGATCTTATATTCGGTCACAACGCCTGCAAGCTCCTCGGCTCTCGCCTTTGCCGCTTCAAGCGCCGCCGTGACATCGGATACGCTTCCGCGGAATTTGACCATGACGATCAGTGGTACAGGTAATTCATCTGCATTTGCCGGTTTGTTTTTGTCGAATTTCTCGAGCCATACATCTCCTGCCTTGCATCCGGCGTCAGCCGCCGCAAACGCAGTCGCCAGCCCAAAGACCTCCAACATACCTACTGCTTCTCCCATAATGATCCACCTTATTTATTAACAATTGCGATCTTAAGGCCTTTCTGTGCAAGATTTGTCTTGTGAGCCTCGTTGATCTCCTCAAGCGGGAACTCATGTGTAATCAGTTCATCCATCGGAAGGCCGATGCCTTTTGCTCTCTTGAGGAAGTCAAATGTAGTCGCGTAATCTCTCAGAGTATATACCCAGGAGCCGACCAGTGTGATCTCCTTTGAGCAGAGGTCAAAGTGCGGATTGATTGTAGCGTCTCCGCCGTTGATGAAAAATCCGAGTTCACAAAGTCCGCCGCCGTTGCGGATAAACTTATAAATATTGGAGTGTGCTGCCGGGGAACCTGTACACTGGAATGCAAAATCGGCAAGATGTCCGCCGAATGCGTCCTCCACCGCTCCCGCGAGCGCCTCAATACCTTTGTGTTCCATGAAGTTCACTGATTTGTCAGCGCCCATTCGCTTTGCAAAGTCAAGTCTCTGCTGATTGCCGTCCACCGCAACGATATTCTCAATGCCCATTGTGCGGAGCACTGCGATACAGATCAGGCCGATCGGTCCGCATCCCTGTACGACAACCCTGCTGTTAAATCTTAAGATTCCTGTCGTCTTTGCTCTCTCAACCGCATGTACAAGTACCGCACATGGCTCGATGAGAATACGTGATTTCAGGTCAAGATCGCTTACGTTGAATACCGAAGATCCCTCGCGTATGAAAAGGTAATCCGAAAACCATCCGTTCAGATGGATGTCGTCATCCGGAAGAAGTCCATACACATCGGCTCCGCCGATGTTCTTTTTGTTCAGATCGAACATCTCGATATCCGGATCATCCTTAAAAATCATACATGTAACGACTTTGTCTCCAACTTTCAGCGGTTTTCCCGCGCTGTCGGTCTTTACGTTTTTGCCCATCTTTACGATCTCGCCGGTTCCCTCGTGTCCGAGTGCTACCGGGATCAGTCCGAACGGGTCTTTCTTGAACTCATGAGCATCTGTTCCGCAGATACCGCATCCCTCTACTTTTACGAGGATATCGCCGTCTCCCACTTCGGGAATCGGAAACTCTTTGATGTCATAATGCTCAAGTGACGTCAGCATAGCCACATGTGCCGTTTTCGGAACTGCCTGGCTTGCCGCCGGCTGTGAACCTGCCGTCGGAATCTTTTTGTCCAGCATACTTTCAAGTACCTGTTTTACGACGGCTTCCACATTAGCGGAATTCATTTCCATGCTATCTACCTCCTATTTCTTCCTTTTTACGCCATGCTCAGCTCGATTCCGCTTCGCTTCATCTCGCTGTCGGCGTGCGCCGTATACTTCTGCCACATTCCGACTTTTTCGCCATGCTCAGCTCAATTCCGCTTCGCTTCATCTCGCTGTCGGCGTGCGCCGTATACTTCTGCCACATTCCGGCTTTTTCGCCATGCTCAGCTCGATTCCGCTTCGCTTCATCTCGCTGTCGGCGTGCGCCGTATACTTCTGCCACATGAAATGTGTATTCGCAGGCAAGCCTGCATACACATTTCAGTGTCATAAGTGCATGGCTTAACGTATGCACAAACTGTCTGTCATTACGCAGCGTCTTCTCTTTGTGAATGTGCTTGCGCTTGTCAGACCTTCGCCTGTCCTGCTGGCGATCGTAAATGTACAGAAACCCTCGCCTCCAAAGCCCAGCGCCGCATAGGACGGGCCGTTCTTTACAAGGATCGCTGTATCGATCGCTTTCGCATATTTTGTAATATTGTCAACGTTCTTCGAGTGAATATGTGCGGAGTGGCGGTTGCCGTGTTCAAGCCATACTGCCTGCTCTACTGCGTCATCAAAATCTTTTGCCCTTACCACGCCGAGAATCGGCATCATAAGTTCCGTCGCGATCAGCGGATGCTCCTTCGTGCCTTCAAATGTAATGCACCTGATGTTATCCGGAACTGTAACACCGATCATTGAGAGCAGTGTCTTCGCGTCACGTCCGACGCATTTTCTGTTCAGCTTTCCGTCCTTTAAGACGACTGCCGTAAGCGCATCCTGCTCTTCCTTTGACGCGAGATAGCATCCCTGCTCACTAATCATATAGTTTATCAGTTCATCTGCCACGCAGTCAACCGCAACGATCTCTTTCTCCGCGATACACGGAAGATTGTTGTCAAATGTACATCCGTTTACGATGTCCTCGGCCGCTTTTCTGAGATCTGCCGTTTCATCCACAAGCGCCGGCGGATTTCCCGCTCCCGCTCCGATTCCCCTTCTTCCTGAAGAGAGTACCGCGGTTACAACCCCCGGGCCGCCAGTTGCGGCAATGAGCTGGATTGCCGGATGTTTCATCATGATATTGCTTGTCTCAAGCGTCGGATGCTCGACGGTGCATGCGATATTGTCGGGGCCGCCTGCCTCTACGGACGCCTCGTTTACGAGGTTGACCGCGTAGATCGACGTCTTTATTGCCGCCGGATGCGGATTAAACACAACCGTATTTCCCGCCGCGAACATGCCGATTGTATTACAGAGAACCGTCTCACTCGGGTTCGTACACGGGGTAATTGCCCCGATTACTCCAAAAGGTCCCATCTCAATAAGGGTAAGTCCTCTGTCTCCTGACCATGCTGTCGTCGTGATGTCTTCCGTTCCCGGAGTCTTCTCGGCGACAAGCTGATGTTTCAGAATTTTGTGCCCGACATTTCCCATGCCGGTCTCCTGCACTCCCATGCGTGCAAGAATTTCTGCGTTCTCCTTTATCTTTTCACGAATGTTGGAGATAACTTTTTCTCTGTGGTCCAGCGACATTCTGGCAACAATTTTCTGCGACTTCTTCGCCGCCTCTATGGCCTCGTTCATATCAGAGAAGACTCCTCTGTCGCCCGATACGTCGGAAGCAATCTGCATCTTTGCCATGACTTCCTGTACGATGTCCTGAACCATCCGTTCATTTACAGACACTCTAATACCTCCTTAAAGACTTCTTTTCCGTAAGCCGCGATGGCAGTGTCCTCCTCTGCCGATCCGCCGCTGACTCCCAGCGCGCCGATAATCTGTCCGCTATACTCAAGCACCTCGCCTCCGCCGAATATCACGATCTTTCCGTTATTCGTAAACTGGATCCCATAGAGATCCTGCCCCGGCTGGCTCAGGCGGCTGAGCTGTTCCGTGGACATCTTCAGGCTTGCGGATGTATAAGTCTTGTTTACTGCAATGTCGAAACTGGCTATGTACGCGCCGTCCATACACTGGACAGCCACCGGTCTCCCTGCCTTGTCCGAGACAGCGGCTACAACGCTGACTCCCATCGAAGACGCCTTTGCCTTGACCTTTTCAATCAGAGCGTTGGCAAGAGCCAATGTCATCTCGTATTTCTTACACTGACAGACATGCGGCTTTTCTTTGACGGGTGCCGTCTCCTTCAACTGTTCCAGCACAGCTTTCACTGCATTGGTAATATCCTGTTCATTCATAGGCCTCGCTCCTACATGCCAAGCTGTTCCATAACCTTCTTTGTAATAGAAGCAACCAGATCTGCGTCAGCATTGTCAACTGTCGCGGATGTCGCAGTTTTACTTCCGCAGGAACCGCCGCATGAGTGGCAGTTCGGTTTTCCTGCCTGCGCGTTCGGGCAGAGGTTCGCCGGATGTTTGCCCGGAAGCCCCATCTGTCTTCTGATCTCATAAAGTCTCTCAACCTGCTCTTTACTGAACTCCTGAGGTCCGCCGATCTGCATTGTCTGGTAAAGCAGCTGAGCATAGAACTCTGTTGACTCCATCTTGTGATATGCTGCCAGCAGGCTGTCAGAATATGTCAGCGCTCCGTGATTCTCAAGGAGAACTGCGTCAAAATGCTGAAGATAAGGCTCTACCGCGTCCGGAATCTCCATCGTGGAGGGAACGCCGTATTTCGCAATCGGTACACATCCAAGCGCGATAACTGCCTCAGGCATGATCGGCTGTGTCAGCGGGATGCCCGCGATAGCGAACGTCGTAGCGTACAGCGGATGAGCATGTACAACTGCTTTTACGTCCGGTCTCTTCTCATAAACACGCATGTGCATCTTGATCTCTGAGGAAGGTCTGAATCCTTTGTTTGCCTGAAGAACATTTCCCTTCTCGTCAACCTTGCATATATACTCCGGTGTCATGAACCCTTTGCTCACGCCTGTCGGTGTGCACAGGAACTCATGATCATTGAGTTTTACAGAAAAGTTACCGTCGTTAGCGGCAACCATTCCCCGGTTATAGACGCGTCTGCCGATCTCGCACATTTCTTTTTTAATTTCGTATTCGTTTTGCATCTTTTCTCCTCCTTGGATTCTACAAAACTTTTTGTTTTGTGTTGTTTCTAGTTGAATATTACCACACAATCCCACAGTCGTCAACATATTTTAGTGTTGGTTTTTATTTGTTTTTTCGGGTTTATACATTGACATCACATGGAAAATGCTTCATACTAAAGGCAGTGAATTTTCAGGAAAGCGAGGCAGTATTCTATGTCTGGACAGTATGAGGCCGACATCCACACCCACACAATCGCCAGCGGACACGGCTCCTGCGCGACAATTACAGATATGGTAAAAGCGGCAAAAGCACGCAATCTGAGGATGCTTGGCATATCTGACCACGGGCCCGCCACGCTGGGAGGCGGCCGGATCTCATATTTCAGAAATCTAAAATACGCACAGCGGGAACGCCTCGGCATAAAGATGCTTTACGGCGCGGAGGCAAACATCATCAGTCATGGAGGACATCTGGATCTGGGCGACGACATCTTAAAAGATCTCGACTATGTCATTGCCAGCATGCATCAGCCGACCGTAAAGCCCGGCTCTGTGGAAGAAAATACCGAAGCGTATATCCGGGCCATGAAAAACCCATATGTGTCCGTGATCGGCCACTGCGACGACGCGAATTTTCCGGTCGATCCGTTCAGGCTCTTTGCCGCAGCGATGGAAAACCATGTGCTGCTGGAAATCAACAACAGCTCCTTAAGCCCGGAGGGATACAGAGGAGACGCAAAGTACACGGATCTCATTCTTTTAAATCTTTCCGCACACTTTGACTATCCGGTATTGTTTTCAAGCGACAGCCACGGTACCTCCCATGTGGGCGACTTTACATACGCATCTGATGCGGCGGCGCTGGCAAAAGTCCCACGGAGCCTGATTCTGAATTATTCGGCAAAATCGCTTTTAAGTTTTCTCTCTGAAAAATAAGCCGGCAGTTTAATAACAGTTCATAATAAGAGGAACACCTGCATATACTGTGGACATCATAACAGTTCATATGCAGGTGATTTTTATGAAAAGTATCCGATTTTACTTTGCCGCAGGTCTGATCTTCACCGCGGTACTTGGTACACTTATGCACTATTTCTACGGCTGGTCCGTCAATAGTCCTCTGGTCGCCCTCATAAGCCCGGTTGGGGAATCCACATGGGAGCACATGAAACTCCTCTTTTTCCCCGTGCTCTTCTGGTCTTTTTTTCTGCCCGCACGCCTCGCAGATCAGTTCCCCTCCGTTCGCCCGGCTCTTCTTCTGGGCGGGCTTGCGGGAACCCTGCTGATTCCGGTTCTCTTCTATACTTATACCGGTATTCTCGGATACAACGTTACATGGACAGACATTGCCATATTTTTTATATGTGTCTTCGTCGCTTTTGTGTGCGCATGGGTCTGCCGGAATTCAGAAAAAATATACGAAAAGAGAGCTGTCATTTATGCATTGACAGCTCTCTTCAGACTGTAGACAAAGTTGGTGTTGGAGCCTAGCTCCAGCACCACTCTTTTTGCCAAAATACAAACACCCATAT
>NZ_CALWFZ010000019.1 GCF_944377805.1 uncultured Mediterraneibacter sp.
ATCGGGGTGACAGGATTCGAACCTGCGACCTCCTGGTCCCAAACCAGGCGCTCTAGCCAAGCTGAGCCACACCCCGGCGCTATTACTACGTTTCCTGTCCTTCCCGTAGCGCAATGACTATTATATTATACAGTCTTCACTATGTCAACAACTTTTTTTACTTTTTCCGGTCTGTTTAATCGAGAAATCTCTGCTCATATGAAACCTGTCCGTCCGAAGAGATTTCCATGAGCACATAGCTGCCCTGATGTCCCTCCTGGCGTGGATAGGAGAGACTTCCCGGATTCAATACAGTGATTCCGTCTCTCCTCACAAAAAAAGGCCTGTGAGTATGTCCGTACATTACGATGTCAGCTTTTCTGGCTCTCCCCTCCTCAATAATATATTCCGGATCAAGCGACACCTGATAGACATGTCCGTGAGTGATAAATATTTTATATTTATCCAGATAGAACTCTTCCTCCCTGGGAAGTTCAGAGAAGAAATCATTGTTTCCCCTGACCATATGTTTCTCACAGCAGATCAGAGCATTTATATAATCCTCACCGCCCTCCACATCTCCCAGGTGTATAAACACATCAATCTCTCCTGTTTCCTCCAGCGCGCGGTCCAGCCCTCTGTGCCTTCCATGCGTATCACTGACGATCAATATCCTCATACCATTTCCTCACCGATTTTTTCCTTTAGTATATCCCGCATTGCCCGCAGAGCTTTTCCTCTATGGCTCAGGTCATTTTTTCGCTCCGGGGTCATCTCGGCTGTCGTACAGCCGTATTCCGGCACATAGAAAATCGGATCATATCCAAATCCGTTGTTTCCTGCCGATTCATGGGAGATAACTCCCTCTATCGTCTTCCGCACCGTAGCGACTGTTCCATCCGGGAAAACTGCTGCCACCGCGCATACAAATCTCGCGGTTCTCTCCTCGTCCGGAACTCCCTCCAGACGATCAAGAAGAATCCGGTTTTTAATATCGTAGGAAGTATCCTCCCCCGCAAACCGGGCAGAATAGATTCCGGGGGCCTTATCGAGGTAGTCGATCTCAAGACCTGAGTCATCCGCGAGAACAATATCATTTGTCAGAATTCTCGCAACAGCTCTCGCCTTGATCTCCGCATTCTCCTCAAAGCTCATGCCATCTTCCACAATATCGATGTCAACTCCCGCCTCTTTCATAGACAGAATCTCCATCCCCAGATCCTTGAGGATCATGTGTATCTCCTTCATCTTATTTTTATTACCTGTCGCAAATACTATTCTTTTCATTCCTAAGTACCTTCTGTTTTTTCTGTCTGGGAGGCTTTGGGCCCGGATACTGATAAAAATAAGTCCGTATCATACCATTATATATCTTTCTGTTTTTATCCGCCTTTTTTCCGAAATACCGCTGTGCCTCCTCATAGCTTGTAATCATATAGGCAGACCAGCTCTCCAGTCGCTTTACCGCCTCGCCAAATTCCCGGTAAATGCGGGGCAGGGTCTCTTTCTCCTCCAGCCGTTCCCCATAAGGGGGATTCGTGATAATAAAGCCGTATTTCTTCGGATGACTCAGATCTTTTACTTCCCGCTGCTGAAAATGGATCAGATGCCCGACTCCGGCCGCCTCTGCATTTCTCCGCGCCGCGTGAAGAACGTCTCCGTTGGCGTCATATCCCTGTATATCTGTTTCGATCCGGTCATCTATGAGATCCTGCGCTTCATCTACCGCTTCGTACCAGCTTTTCCTTGGTATCAGATTCGTCCATTCCTCGGCGGTAAACGACCGATTCATCCCCGGAGCGATATTTGCCGCCATCATCGCAGCCTCGATCGGAATTGTCCCGCTGCCGCAGAACGGATCGACCAGTATCCTGTCTTTTTTCCAGGGAGTCAGCATAATCAGCGCCGCCGCAAGATTCTCGGCAATCGGCGCTTTCCCCGCAACCGGCCGGTATCCCCTTTTATGAAGGGAAGCGCCCGTAGTATCAAGCCCTACTGTCACTATGTCCTTCATTAAAAACACTCTCACTGGATAGGAAGCGCCTGTTTCAGGAAACCACTGGATCCGATATCTGGACTTCAGTCGCTCTACCATTGCTTTTTTCATGATTGACTGGATGTCGGACGGACTAAACAGCCTGCTTTTTACCGACGCTGCTTTGGCAACCCAGAACTTTCCGTCATCCGGTATGTAATTTTCCCACGGAATCTCTTTTGTCCTCTCGAACAATTCCTCAAAAGTTCTCGCAGAAAAGCTCCCCACCTTGAGCAGAATTCTTTCTGCAGAGCGCAAAAAAATATTGGCTCTGCCCGCCGCGTCAATTCCCCCTGCAAATGTGACTCTCCCGTCTTCCACCTGTGTGATCTCATATCCCAGATTCTGTACCTCACGCTTCAGTACCGACTCAAGTCCGAAGTGACAGGGCGCGATCCATTCTATTTTATCCATGAATCTCTCCGTCCTTACTTTTTGTCTTATTACATATTACTATAAATCAGGGGCAGAGTAAAGTTGAACTTTACCTGCCCCTGAAAGCTTTCCCGCCCGCCTTTTAGTAGCGGTCAGACTCATCAAATGTATCCATATTCTTGCCGCAGTTTCTGCTGTCGGATACACTTGAACGTGTAGCGTTGCTGTTCTTGTTGGAGTTTTTGTTTTTGTTCTGGTTGTCTCCAAAAGAAGTACTGTTCTTTACATTCGTATTTTTGTTTGAATTGTTTGTATTACTATAGTTCTTTGCCATGAGTAATCCCTCCTGTTTTTTTGTTCAGTCTTAGTATTTCTCTTATCCGCTTTTTTATTCGTATTTTGCATCCGGTCTCAAATTTTATATTTTTAAAAACTTTTTCTTGCTTTTTCCATTTCCGTATATTATACTGTCTAATGTAGAAAGGTTACTTTCTACAACCCCTTATTAATTATTTATACTCCCCTCAAAAGACCGATGGCTCCCCCATCGGTCTTTTACCATTTTGGGCCGTTCATAATTTGTTCATTTATCATTTAAAATTCTTTCATGTTCTTATCATGTTTTCTTCATTTCTCTACCCTATACTAAGACCATCGAAAGAGAAATACATGAATAAGACGCTGACAAGTTATTTTGAATAAACTTTTTCATAATACATGCCGGGAGCTGAGCCGATCAGCTGCCCGGCATCCTCCCTTTTTACAGAACTTTCAGGAACCGGTCAATCGCCGGTTCCTTTTATTTTACATTCATTGATCCGTTCCGTGATCTTTTCTGACTCCTGAATCTTCCCCAGAACCATCTCCCCTGTCAGCACCGCCTGCTCATAATCACCTCTTCCCTCTTCTAATTCCATTTTCTTTAGTCCGATCTCTTCGACTCTCGTTCCGTCTGTCTCATACTGCAGAAGACTCTCATACGCGCGAAGCAATTCTTCCTCCAGCTTACTGTCTTCATACATCGCACATATGGCGAAAGCTTCCGGCGCTGCCTTTTCCGTTTCCCACACAATGCGCTCTGCCGCCCGTCCTATTTCCAGTTCGTCTTTCTCTCTCATTAGTTCCGCGAATCGCTGATCTGCTTCCGACATTTCTGATACTGCCGATGACTCCGCGCGCACATTCGCGCTCTCTGTAAGTTCTGATTTTCCGATTCCAAGCAGCACGCACAAAGTCAGGCAGGAAACGCTGCCAACAGCAACTCCTGACAGGATGCGCTTTACACTCACTCGCCCCGTGGACTTCTCTTTTGGAATCAGAGGGAGTGATCTTAACACCTGCTGAAAATCTTCGCATTTGTTCCTGGCTTCACCGGTACAGCGGCTGATCAGCTTTTCCAGTCTGATCCCTTCCCATCTGGTCAGAGGCGGGTATACTTCTGTATACGCCAGCATGAATTGAATAGTCTTCCCATATGCAAACAGATCCGCTTCATTACTCTTACTCACACCGATCTCATACACCGGTTTCACAAAGTGATTGCGCACTGCTCCTCTCTGCATCTGTTTAATAGCTCTGGAGTTGTCCGGCGCCTCCAGATCGAGAAGCAGCAGTCTTCCTTCCTCCGTAACGACGATGCTGCACGGATTCAGACACCTGTAGTTCTGTCGGTTTCTCGCCCGGTGATACTGATCTACACACAGCGCGAGTTCCCGGAACCAGCTGAAGAGCATCGACTTATCCAGCCGGGGATGCTCCCTTAGATAACGTATCAGAATCGTTCCCTGTACGCAATCCAGGCTCTGCCTGCAGTGATTTCCGTGTTCAATAAATTTCAACACTTCATACATTTCTTCCATATGCAATTGTTCTCTTTGGCTGCATATCTGACCGTTCCGGCAGTCCCTCATCTGCCGGAACGATCCCAATACATCCATTTCACAAATGAATTTCATCAGAAACTGATGTAGAAATAAGAGCATTTCGAATCGGATCCATGTGATCCATATAGTGATTATGATACTGGAATACTCTGAAAAAAGCAAGCAGTTTAGCCTGTAATCTGCTCAAGCTGGCGAAGCGCCGCCGCAATCACCTTATCCATGTCATAGTACTTATAGTCTCCAAGCCGTCCGCCGAAGATCACGTTCTTCTCTTTTGCGGCAAGCTTCCTGTATTTTTCGAACAATACGCCGTTTTTCTCATCATTGACCGGATAATACGGCTCCATTCCCACCGTCCACTCGGAGGAATATTCCTTTGATATTACGGTTTTCTCCTGATGGCCGAACTCAAAATGTTTATGCTCGATAATACGGGTATAAGGCACTTCCCTCTCCGTGTAGTTGACGACCGCATTCCCCTGATAGTTCTCGCAGTCCAGAACTTCCGTCTCAAAACGCACGGAACGGTATTCCAGCGCCCCCAGCTCATAGCCGAAATACTCGTCGATCTGACCGGTAAATATGACCGTCTCTGCTATATCCGGATTCTCTTTCCTGAACTCAAAGAAATCCACTCCGGTTCTCACCTCTGCTTTTGAGAGCATTTTTTCCACGATCGGCGTATACCCGCCTTCCGGGATCCCCTGATACCGATCGTTAAAGTAATTGTTATCGTAGATAAAACGGCAGGGAAGTCTCCTGATTATAAAAGCCGGGAGTTCCGTGCAGCTTCTGCCCCACTGTTTCTCCGTGTAGCCCTTTACGAGTTTCTCATAAATGTCTTTTCCTACCAGAAAGAGGGCCTGCTCTTCCAGGTTCTTCGGCTCTGTGATCCCGGTCTCTTTTCTCTGTCTTTCGATGATCTCTTTCGCCTCCTGCGGCGTCCTGATCCCCCACATTTTACTGAAAGTGTTCATGTTAAACGGAAGATTATAAAGCTCGTCTTTGTAGACAGCCACCGGGGAGTTAATATAATTGTTGAACTCCGCGAACTGATTCACATAATCCCAGATCTTCTTATCTGATGTATGGAAGATATGCGCCCCGTACTTATGCACATGAATTCCCTCCACATCCTCACAGTAAATGTTTCCCGCGATATGATCGCGGCGGTCGATCACGAGGCATTTCTTTCCCCGCTCTCCGAGTTCATACGCCATCACCGCTCCATACAGGCCTGCTCCCACGATCAGATAATCATATTGTTTCATATTTCACCTCTTCCGCATGCCGTTCCACATTTAATTTCCAAAAGCTGGCAGCATACTAATTCGTTTTCACCAAGTATATCATTTTTTCCGGTTGAATTCTCCCAAGCCATTATCTTTTCGTTATTTTGCATAGAATTCACAAATTTTCATTTACAAATTGGTGATTATTCACTAAACTGTATTTATAAGCGCTTACCGGCAAATATACCGGGAAGACTAATTGCAATACGGAGGTACTGAAAATGAAAGGAAATGTGATCGTCGGACAATCAGGAGGCCCGACTGCTGCGATCAATTCGAGCCTGGCCGGCGTGTACCGCACGGCAAAAGACCGTGGAGCAGCGAAAGTATACGGCATGCTTCACGGAATTCAGGGACTGCTGCAGGAGCGCTATATCGATCTGTCCGAATATATTACAAACGAACTCGATGCAGAGCTTTTAAAAAGAACACCGGCCGCGTTCCTTGGGTCCTGCCGCTATAAGCTTCCTGAGATCCATCAGGATAAAGAAGTCTATGTTAAGATTTTTTCTATTCTTGATAAACTCAATATAGAAGCTTTTATCTATATTGGCGGAAACGATTCTATGGATACGATTAAAAAGCTTTCGGATTACGCGATTGTCACCGGACATCCGACCAGATTCATCGGATGCCCGAAAACAATTGATAATGACCTTGCGCTTACAGACCATACACCGGGATACGGAAGCGCCGCGAAATATATCGGTACTTCTGTAAAGGAGATCATCCGCGACAGCTTCTGCCTGGAGTACGAAAAAGGGCTTGTCTCCATCGTTGAGATCATGGGGCGAAATGCCGGATGGCTCACAGGCGCCGCTGCCCTGGCCAAAGGCGAAGACTGCACCGGACCTGATCTTATCTATCTTCCGGAACTGCCTTTTGACATCGAGGCATTTGGCGCAAAGGTAAAAAAACTTCTGTCCAAAAAGCCTTCTGTTGTAGTGGCGGTATCGGAAGGCATCCGCCTGGCAGACGGGCGCTATGTCTGCGAGCTCGGCCAGAGCATCGACTTTGTAGATGCTTTCGGACATAAGCAGCTTTCCGGTACTGCCAATTACCTGGCCAGCTATATCGCCGGTGAAATCGGCTGTAAAACACGGTCCATCGAGTTAAGTTCATTACAGCGGTCCGCATCTCACTGCGCTTCCCGCGTGGATATTCTGGAGGCATATCAGGTGGGCGGCGCTGCCGTAAAGGCGGCGGATGAAGGAGATTCTGGTAAGATGGTTGTTCTTCAGCGCCTCTCCGATGACCCGTATCAGAGCGGAACCGAAGTCAAGGATGTTCACAAAATCGCAAACGATGAGAAACTTGTTCCACGCGACTGGGTAAATAAGGACGGTTCCTATGTAACCGATGAATTCGTCAGCTATGTACGCCCGCTCATCCAGGGCGATGTATCACCTGTAATGGTAGACGGTATTCCACGTCACCTTTACCGTCAGATATAATGACTGCAGGATACGAAGAAAAGTCGTCCGGATGTTTCCGGGAAGGCGGTCTGTATGATGTCAGGCTGCCTTCCCGGTATTTTTATGCTTCTAATTCCTTGCCAACTCCTTCTTAGATAAGATATACTGAAAGAAAATACGCCAAATCACCGGAAGTTCCAGAAGGCACATTCCGGGATTATATGCGGCCGCCAGGGTCTCGGGCAAGTCCAAGCTTTGGCTCGTCGCCGTCACAAAAAGCAATAACAGGGAGGTTTTCTTATGATTATAAAAAACGGTCTGATCACAGATCCTGCTTCCAGGAGGTCTTACACTGCCGATCTTCTTATTAAAGACGGAATACTCAAGAAAATATCCGGACATATCGATGCTTCCGGCGAAGACCAGGTCATCGACGCTTCCGGTCTTACGATCGCCCCGGGCCTGATCGATACCCACGTTCATTTCCGCGATCCGGGATTTACTCATAAGGAAACGCTCCACACAGGAGCACTCTCCGCGGCAAAGGGCGGATTTACCTCGGTGATTTGTATGGCCAATACATCCCCGGTCGTTGATAACACGACTGTGCTTAGCGATATTTTAACCCGTTCCAGAGATGAGAAAATACGGATTTATCAGGCTGCAAGCGTATCCCGTTCCCTCAAGGGGGAGGAGATGACAGACATGGCTGCCCTCAGAGCCTATGGCGCATGCGGATTTACAGACGACGGCATCCCGCTGCGAAACGCGGCTTTTCTGTATGAAGCTATGGAACGGGCAAAAGAGCTGGATCTTCCTATCAGTCTCCACGAGGAAGACCCCGCATTTATCAAAAATAACGGGATCAATCATGGCCCTGTTTCGGATGAGCTTAATATCTTTGGCTCCCCTTCCATAGCGGAGGAATCCCTTGTCGCAAGAGATTGTATGCTTGCGCTTCGCTCAGGCGCTCATGTGGTGATTCAGCACATCAGTTCCGGCAGATCCGTAGAACTGGTACGCATTTTTAAATCGCTGGGCGCCCGTCTCCATGCCGAAGCCACCCCCCATCATTTCACATTAACGGATGAGGCGGTATTAAAATACGGCACTCTGGCTAAAATGAATCCTCCGCTCCGGGGAGAGAAGGATCGCCAGGCAATCATAGAGGGGCTCTCAGACGGCACCATTGACATTATCGCGACGGATCACGCTCCTCACAGCAGGGAAGAAAAAGAGCGTTCCATCACCGCTGCCCCAAGCGGCATCATAGGACTTGAGACAGCTCTGGCGCTGGGAATCACCTCCCTTGTACGTCCGGGACATCTCTCCCTTATGCAGCTTCTGGAGAAGATGACGGTCAATCCCGCCGCCCTTTACCGCCTCCCCGCAGGAAAGATAACCGAAGGAGAGCAGGCTGACCTTGTCATTTTTGATCCCGAAGAACAGTGGATCCCGCAGGAGTATGCCTCTCTTTCCTCCAACTCCCCCTTTACCGGATGGGATCTGTACGGAAAAGTGAAAATAACGATATGCGGCGGCTCTATCGTCTACCAGGATCAGACGCCTTAACCGGGTCAGATTATATATGGATCATCGATATATGTCTGCCTCATTTTAGTACAAAAATTAGAAAAATTAGGGCTTTACAACCCCTTTCGTTTATGATAGAATATCATTTGTCGAGCGGAAGTGGCGGAATGGCAGACGCGCTAGATTCAGGTTCTAGTGGGAGTTAATCCTGTGAGAGTTCAAGTCTCTTCTTCCGCATGAATCCCGTAACCCAGGTGGTTGCGGGATTTTTGATTTTTCCGCGTAAATCCCATCTAGCGCTCGTGTTCTGTTAGTATCCCCGACTTGATCAGATCTGTCAGCAGCACTCTCGCCTCGCGGCGCATCTCTTCCAATGGCGTATTCTCCTCGCGGGATTCATTGACAAACCCCAGCATTCCAAAGCATACAAATCCGGCGATCTTCTTGGGAGAGTATTTAAGAGGCAGTTTCTTTTTCACATGCATAGTATGGATCTCCACTGTTTCCAGAATAATACTGTACAGCCGGGATGCCAGGTACGGGTTTTTCTCCGGGTTTGTATGTTCAAAGAAGTCAAATCTGTCGTAATACAGCTCCAGAATCGCGTCCAGCATATTCACATAACCGGCGGCCAGTTTTCCGCCAGGATTGTTCTCTCTCTGCCGGCGATAATAATCTTCTGTGCCAACCCGGAGCATATCCTCAAATATATCGTCAAGAAGAGCGTATTTGTCACTATAGTGAGAGTAAAATGTAATCCGGCTCACATCGGCGATCCGGCATAATTCTGTAATTGAGATATGCTCAAATCCCATCTTTGCGAGCATCTCAATCATAGCATTTTTTAAACTCCGTTTTGTCTTAATGATTCTTCTGTCTTCCATTTCCTGACATTTCCTTTACTTTGTATAAATAACTGACACTTTTCATTATTTGTTAATTGTTATCGCAGACTTGTTTTGCTATAATCTTAACACCTGTTATAATAACGGTCAATCTGCAAATACATCATAAATAGGAGTGATAACTATGCCTGGAACAGCAATTATGACTGACAGTAACTGTGGAATCATGCCGTCTGAAGAAACAAATTATGGGATCCACGTTCTCCCTATGCCGATCATCATTGACGGGAAAACGTATTTTGAGGGGATGGATATTACCCTGGAAGAGTTTTATCAGAAACAGATCTCAGGATCTGTAATCACCACTTCCCAGCCGTCGCCGGGAGATGTGACTGCCATGTGGGATCATCTGCTCCAAACTTATGACGAGATTGTATTTATTCCTATGTCATCCGGGCTCAGCAACACATGCCAGACAGCGCTGCTTCTCGCTGATGACACGCCTTATCGGGATCATGTCTTTGTAGTGGACAACCGGCGTATTTCCGTTACTCAGGCAGTATCCGTGCTGGACGCAAAGAAGCTGGCTAAAGAGGGAAAAACTGGTCGTGAAATCAAGGAAATACTGGAAAGTGAAGCTATGGATGCCACCATCTATATTTCTGTGGATACTTTGGAATATCTGAAAAAGGGCGGACGCATAACCGCCGCTGCCGCGGCAGTCGGAACCGTCCTTAAGCTAAAACCCGTACTTACAATTCAAGGGGACAGGCTGGATTCTTACGCGAAGGCCCGGGGTATGAAATCTGCTTTTCATATCATGCTCGAGGCGATAAAAACCGACATTGCCCATCGTTTTTCGCACTTAAAAGAAAAGGGGCAGCTGAAAATCGGAATCGCCAATACTATGATGGATGACCGGAAACTGGAAGACTTCAAACTGGAAATGAAAAAGAATTTTCCCGATATGGAACTTGTGTATTTCCCGCTCACCATGAGTATCGGAACTCATGTGGGGCCGGGAGGATTAGGCATCGGAGCGGTCCGGTATCACTAAAATCACCGAAAGTGCCAAAAGGCATATTCCGGAATTGTATGCTGCCGCCAAGGTCTCGGGCAAGCCCGGACTTTGGCTCGTCGCCGTCACAAATAAAAAATTCCGGTCTGTCACTGTAAAAAGACCAGAATTCTAAACATAATATCCTCCGCCATATCCCCCGCAGCACAGTCCGCTGCCACCGCAGCAGAGATTGCACAGAAGGTTCGCCACACACAGCTTTGCACAGCAGCTCGTGTCAAAGGAAACCGGATACCCGAAACTGCTCTGGCGCTGTTGATACCATGCCCCTCCGTTTTGAAGCCTCTGCAAAAGCATCTGATACTGTATATTGTCCGGATTGAGACGAACTGCTTCTCTCGCCTGTTCTAATGCTGTTACATTATTTCCAAGACCTGAATTGGCCGAGGCACTGCAGAAATACCAGAGCGCGGTTCTCTCTTTGACCCCGTCCAGTACATTGAGCGCTTCCTTATAGTGGCCGCTGCGAACATAGTTCGCAGCAGCCCTGAGATGGATGTCACTCTCTGTCTCCTGCCGGTCCGTCCGGTTGCCGCTCCCGCCGTAGCCATTCCCATCATATGTTCCAAAATCTCCAAACGGACCGTAGCCGCCGTGAGTTCTTCCGTTGTCTCCATATCCATCATAGGAATACCCCCGCTCGCGTTCGTCCATAATCTGCTGATAAGCCTGCTGAACTTCTTTGAACCTTGCCTCCGCTTCGTCCTTATGGGGATTATTGATGTTCGCATCAGGATGATATTTCCGGCTGAGTTTTCGATATGCTTTTTTCACCTCATCATCCGATGCGGTTCTGTCCACACCTAATATACTGTATGGATCTGACATGCTTTTTCTCCCTTCAGACTCTTCTGCGTATAAATATCAGCTTTTTTTAATAAATGTCGTGCCGCATTTGGGGCAGCGGACTTCGATCTTCCCTTTCCCTTTGGGAATACGGATCTTCTGTTTACAGGACGGACAGGTATAAATATGATATGTTTTCCTCTGTGTCCATATGTTCTTCTGTCTCTGAAAGAAACTTCTGATCCTGTAAGTCCTGGCCAGAAACGCCTGATTCTCCGCATAGCGTTTGGACACATTTCTCGAAAATACCCTGACGTAACACCAGATCACAAACACCCATCCGAGAAGATAACAGATCAAAGCTGCGGGATGGCTTCCAAACAGAGCCGATACCAGGACAAATATCACTCCCACAACAAGAAGGAACTTTGACAACTGATCAATTCCGTATCTTCCCTGCATAAAACGTATTAGCTTCTCTTTCATTTCCATTCTTCCTTTTTATTCTATGATACGGAATCTATTTTCCTCCGATTTTGAATCAAAGTCAATAAATTTCCTATTAAATATTTAGAATATTATTGCATATTTCCTCCGAAATCAGATATACAATTCTGGAATCATTAATCATGACATACCGGTTGCCCGATCCGTCCTGGGTTCCAATGTACAGTGTTATCACATTCTCTGTCTCATCCTCGGTATAAGTCACTTCAACTGTTGTTCGTGCATCCCCGTCCAGTCCGTAGCCCGGCAGGTCAGCATCATCCACAGAATAATCCGCCGTCTCAGAAAGCGTCACAGCCCCCAGGCCTCCCGCAATCGCCGTAATGTCTTCTGCCTGCTCTTCATCCGCGCTGTCATAGGTTGTCGTCACCCCGTTTTCTGTGATTACTTCTTTTACCAGATTGCCGCTTCCGATGCTTGGATAAGTATCCAGTTGCGCCAGATCATTCAATGCATAGTTAAAAGTGTCAAACACAGTTCCCGCAACAGTATATACAATTCCCTGATCTCCCACTGTCACATAGTAATCGTCTCCTGTCATATCTCCGAATTTAACCTGCACGAGACTGCCGTCCGCATCTGTATATTCAATCGTATAGGACGGTTCATCCAGTCCATAGTCAGCCAGCGAATCTCCATCTATAAGCTCGCGTTCTGCCTCGATGGCGCCGGCCGTCTCAGCCATATCCTCAGGATAGCTCTGCTGAAGAGGGAAATCCTTATCCGGAGTATAGTACCATGTGCCATTCTCTTTTTCAAACTCCAGATCTCCATTTCCGACACTGATTTTCATAGATACAATATCCTCAGCCGGCGTATCCGTCACATAGACGCGCGCCGCTTCCTGTTCTTCTTCCTCTTTTTTATCCTGCTCTCCATTCCACATCCGAAGTCCCGCATAGACAAGAAGAAATATTGTCAGAACGGCAAGCAGTATCACGATACCTCTGCTTTTCTTTCTCATGCTTTTCTCCTCCTGAACCATACGGCGAATCCTCCAAGCAGAACCACTGCCGGAATGCCGAAAATGACAAGGAAACTGAACAGTCCCGCATGCTGCACCGTATTATATTCTATCCCCAGGCTCCTGGCTTCAATCGAAAGATTCTGGACGCCTTCGAAATTTGCCGTCACCGCGTTCATAAACAACTGGGTATTCTCAAGCTGCGGAAATGAGTCCGTAATCGTCTGGTCAATCAGACTTGCCGCAGAAATAACCGTGAGCCTGCTTTCCGCTGTTTCTTCTTCCGCGGAGTCGCTTTCATCATCCGCCGGGGATTCCTCCTCACCTTCTGATGCCGTCTCCGCTTCTTCCGCATCCGTATTTTCCGTGTCCTCTTCTCCGTCGCTGATTGACTCTGACGCCACTGCTCCAAGCACATAGCTTCCCTGCGACTGTGATTCCTCCGTTACCGCATAAGCCTCAGCTGATGAGGACATAAACCCTGTTACCGCAATTGTATCGCGCTCCGGATCGACAAGATTCATCCCATGAGCATTTGTAAGCAGTACCATCTGAGATGAAATACCGTCTGCCATATCTTCCGAAACAGTCAATTCGGGGAAGATATAATAATAATTCCCCTGATAACATCTTGTCGGATCGGCAATATACCCTTCCGCCGGCTCAATGCCATATTCACTCAGTATACCCGACAGATTCGGAAGCTCAGAGGCGCTCGTATCGCCGAGAACCAGCATTACCTTGCCGCCGGCTGCAAGATAATTCCCAAGCATCTGCGCTTCATCTTCAGAGAGATCGGTCACAGGAGCATACATAAGCAAAAGGTCGCAGTCCTCCGGAATTTCTGTTGTCATCAGCAGATTGACTTCTGAGAGTGTATAGCTGTTCTTCTCCATCAGATCAGTGATTGTTGTTGACAGTTCCCCTTCCCCGTGGCCGGTTGTCTGGTAGATCATCCTGTCTATATCATTTGTCACATAGTTTACCGCACTGGTAAGCTGCCCTTCGCCGTCAAACTCCGTATAGGATTCAGTGCCATAATAATAATATGAGTACTCATCCATAACAAGAATATCATTGAATGATACAGTCGTTGTTTTTCCTGTATCCTCACAGGATATTACTATACTGTTCTCACTCGTATTATAGTCTGTCAGGGCAGACGGATGCAGAACCGGGTCGATCCACTCCACATTGATCTTATTGGAGAGCGCCGAGTATCTGCTCAAAAATGTGGTAATCCGGTCATCTGTCTCGTCGCGCACGGCAAGTACCGTCATATCCACCTCTTCCTCAAGCCCGCTCAAAAGCTCTGTCGTTGTATCCGAGATCTCATAAATCTTAGTACTGCTCACATCAATATTGCGATAAGCCTCCGGTATCTGCCCGACGATCAGATTGAAGACAATCGCAACCGCAATCACCAGAACTACCAGACCCACACTGTAAGAACCGTGTCTGGTTCCCGATGTATGAAACATATTCTTTATACTTTTTATCTTCTTCACTGCCACACCCTCCTAACTCCAACGTCTTTTCTGAATCGACTGTACCGTAAGGAATACAAACACAGCAATGATCGACAGATACAAAGCAATCCCCGTCAGGTCCACAATACTGTTGGTAGTAATATCGGCAAATACATCTGCTAACGCCAGCCTTCCCAGCAGATTCGTCAGCAGGTTCTCATATGCTTCTGATCTTACGGCATAGACAATGACAGCCGCGACAGCACCGATCACTTCAACTCCGCCCGATATTACAGCGTTTCCCGTCATTCTCCATATATAAAAGGCAGCAACCGTCAGAAGGATCAGCACAAAGATCAGACCACTCAGGGCAGTTCCCGGCAGCATCGAGAGAATACCGTTCCACATATACAGGATGAGAAGGATTCCGAATGTACCAATAAACGCAATGATCTGGCTCTCTGTCAGAGACGAGATAAACATACCGATCGCGGCGAAGACACATCCGAGAAGGAAAAACACGCCGATGGATATATAGTCCACAGTAAGATATGACGTTCCCTGAGACATGATCATCAGCGGAAAGACGCAGAAAATCACATTTGGCACGGCAATCACTGTCACCATTGCAAGATACTTGCCTGATACGACTTTTCCCAGACTGACAGGCGCTGTAAGGAGAAGCTGGTCCGTCCTGTTTCTGCGCTCTTCTGAAAAACTTCTCATTGTAAGCAGCGGTATTCCTACGAGAAATACTATAAGAGATCCCGAAAGCGTATAAGAAAAATACGGATACCCGGCATTCATGTTATACGCCACAAAGTAAATTCCCGTGAAGACGATAAGAAATGCAATAAACACGCATCCTACCATTGACTGAAAATAAGATCGCAGTTCTCTTTTATAAATCGCCAGCATCACTTCCGACCTCCTCCCATTCTTTTTTGTCTGTAAACGCGTCCGGCACTTTATCATTTTGGGTCAGTTCCATAAATACATCCTCCAGTGTCGTATCCGATGCCTTCAGCGTCAGAAGGGGAACTTTGGCAGAGGCGAACGCCCGGAAGACTCTTTCCCGTACGTCTTCCCCCTTTTTCTCCATTATTCTGCCCTGTGTAAGTTTTCCTCCGCTACTCCGTGTCTCAATTCTCTCAATACCCGGAACAGGTTTCAGAATAGTCCGTATCTCAGATGGAGATGCCTCTGTCTCAATCTCCACCGCATTGTGTTCACCCAGCTTTTTCTCCAGATTCTCCGGCGTGTCGCTGGCTACCAGGCGCCCTTTGGAAATAATGAGAATATAATCGCACACTTCCCGTATTTCCGCCAGTATATGTGAACTCAGTATAACCGTGTGCCGCTTTGCCAGTCCCCGGATCAGTTCCCTGATCTCAATGATCTGCTTCGGATCAAGTCCTACGCTTGGTTCATCCAGTATGATGATCTCCGGAAATCCCAGAACCGCCTGGGCAAGCCCCACTCTCTGCCGGTAACCTTTGGACAGGTTTTTGATCAGGCGGTTCCTCACCTCGTGTATCCTGACCATCTTTTCTACTTCTGTAATTTCTTGCTCTCGCTTTTTCCCCGGAATTCCCTTCAACTCCGCGGCAAACTTCAGATATTCCCGCACGGTCATATCCATGTAAAGAGGAGGCTGTTCCGGCAGATAACCGATATGCCGTTTTGCCTCCTCCGGTTCTTTTAAGATGTCATGCCCATCGATGATCACCTCGCCTTCCGTAGCTCCGAGATATCCTGTCATAATATTCATGGTTGTCGATTTCCCGGCTCCGTTGGGACCCAAAAAGCCATAGATCCGCCCGGGTTCAATTTTAAAATCCAGGTGGTCTACGGCTGTATGAGTCCCATATTTTTTTACCAGATTCCTCACTTCAATCAAGGCCTTGCCCTCCTAAACATATTTTGCACGTTTAAAACGGTACCAAAATTGTGTGAAAGTTCTGTGTTATAAATGTGATAAAGCAATGTCACATTGGCAGAAATTGTCAGATCATGCACTCATGCAGATCTTCCTGTTCAAGCCCCTGCTCCGACATAAGCATCAGCAGGTCTTCCATCCGATCAGGCGGAGCGCACCATGCAAGCCCGCATCCGGCTGAAATCTCCCTGGGAACCGGGATCAGTCTGCCGGGAAGCGAGTTCGCCCTGCACGCTTTCTCCATCGCCATAGCGTCT
This sequence comes from uncultured Mediterraneibacter sp., assembly GCF_944377805.1. Classification (GTDB taxonomy): domain Bacteria; phylum Bacillota; class Clostridia; order Lachnospirales; family Lachnospiraceae; genus Mediterraneibacter. Next base: position 16,358 of record NZ_CALWFZ010000019.1, read on the forward strand.
GCTGTCGTATGAAATGTAATAACCAGCTTCCGTTCTTTTTTTCTCATAGCGCTTCCTTATTTTTATTTCCAAACGCGATCACAAAGCAAATGATGATACAAATGACAACCGCCGCTTTCCCGTTCAGCGGTACCGATCCCGAAACAACCTCCTGCGTCTGGGCGTCCAGCGCCGTTCCGCTTGCTGCCAGTCCCAGATTATGCGCCAGGGCAGTCCCGGCAAACATGCCGATCACAGCCACTGCCGAATCAGAAGACCCCTGTCCTGCAAGGATGAGCTGACGAAGAGGGCATCCGCCCGCCAGAACCGCCGCGAAACCGACAGTGTACATACCGAGAATATTCCAGAGGTGTTCCGAATGCGCGATCACTCCCGGCGTATCAAATGCGGGAACAAAATTCCCCGTCGCGATATTATAGATCAGCATGACGGCAAAAAGACTTCCAATAACCGTGAGAAGATCAAAATTCTTCGTCAGGATCACGTTCCGGATACTTCCGGCAAAACACATTCTGGATTTCTGAGCAAGCGCACCGAAAATCAGTCCTCCGGCCAACGACAGAAGGATGGGCGCATGCATACTTCCCGGACCGCTCTCGCTGCTCTTGAGAAGCGTGGTTGTAAACGCCAGAACCAGAATGCCAAGCATCAGAATCGGGAGAATAGTACCGTTCATACGGTTGGTCAAATGTTCTCTTCCCAGACTGAATCCTTTTTTCAGCGCGATCACCCCTGTTCCCACTCCCAGGGCAAAACCGATCAGCGCAATCCACGCATTAAGATCCCCGGCAGACATGCGGATGATCATTCGAAGCGGGCAGCCCAGAAATACAAGCGAGCCGATCGTCAGTATCATACCCAGGACAAACCGGATCATCGGTGATGAACCCGCGGTGGATCTGTACTCCTTTGTAACTACAGATATGATAAACGCTCCAAGTACAAGCCCCATAATCTCCGGTCTGGCGTACTGGACAGTCTCTGTGGACTGCAGTCCCAGCGATCCCGCGGTATCTCTTATAAAGCACGCGATACAAAACGCCATGTTGGCCGGATTTCCAAAATATGCCAGACATGCCGCCACAAGCCCGCACAGCTTATTCCTGCGCCAGTTCCTTTATCGCTTTAACAGCAAAATCGATTTCTTCTTCTGTATTATAATGTGAAAAGCTGAATCTGACAGCTCCCTGTTCCTCTGTTCTGAGCGCCCGGTGCATAAGAGGCGCACAATGGGCTCCGGCACGCGTCACAATTCCATAGCCCACATTCAGTTCATCACTCACTTCCGAAGAGTCATAATCACGGATATTAAGGGCGACAATCGGAGCCCGTCTGTCCGTGTCAAAATCCCCGTATATCTTAATGCCCGGAATGACTGAAACTCCCCTGTAAAATCTGCGCGTCAAAGAGAGTTCCTTCTTCCGGATTACATCCAGCCCTGTTTTCTCCAGATAGGATACAGCCGCTCCCAGTCCTGCTATCCCATGTCCGTTCAGCGTGCCTGCCTCCAGCGCTGCCGGCATTCGGGAGGGATGACGCAGGTTATAGGTGTCGACTCCGCTCCCCCCTGACAAAAGGGGCCGCACCTCAACTCCCGGACGTACATACATGCCGCCCGTTCCCTGAGGTCCCAGCATGCTCTTATGTCCGGTAAAACACAGCACATCAATCCTCTGAGCACGGACATCCACAGGCCATACGCCCGCGGTCTGAGATGCATCCACAACCAGCAAAATCCCATACTTTCCAGTCAGTTCCCCCATCCTGTCCAGGTCAGTCATGTTACCGGTCAAATTGGAGGCATGAGTACAGACAACTGCTCTTGTATTGGGCCGGACCGCTCTCTTCATCTCATCATATGAGATATTTCCCTTTTCATCGCAGCCAAGAAATGTCAGTTCCATCCCCTGATCCTGGCACTCGTAGAGCGGTCTCAGCACAGAATTATGCTCCAACACTGTTGTGATGATATGATCTCCCGGATGGAACAGTCCCTTCAGCGCTATGTTGAGGCTCTCCGTCGAATTAGCAGTAAAGACGATACTGTTCGGCGTTTCGGCGTGAAAGAAACGGGCTAGCTTCTCTCTTGTCTCATAGATGACACGGGAGGCGTCAAGAGCAGGTTCACCTGCCCCTCTTCCCGCATTTCCCATTGTATCGAACGCTCTCAGCACTGCCTCTTTTACGGCATCCGGTTTCCGCAGTGTTGTAGCGGCATTATCCATATAGATCATTGTGGCGCTCTTCCTTTCTGCACAGATGAATCCGGGGACTCGAGATGCCGCTGTCCGTCACTTCCCCAATCACAGAAACTTTTGTTCCAAGCTCTCTCCGGTCAAGTTCATATAGAAATGCCTCTGCTTCCTCCTTTGGCACGGCAAACAAAAGACCTCCTGAAGTCTGAGGATCACTGAGCAGATCCACATACACTTCCTCTGTATCTCCCGCATCAAGCAATGCGCCGACATGTTCCTGGTTTCGGTATGCGCCTCCCGGAACCAGCCCCATTTCCGCGTACTCTTTCGCTCCCCGCATAAAGGCGATATGATCCGTATAAATCTCGATCACGGCGCCGCTTGCCGAGGCCATCTCCGCGCAGTGCCCCAGAAGTCCGAATCCGGTCACATCTGTGCACGCATGAATCGTGAATTCGGATGCCGCTTCTTTTGCTCTGCGGTTCAATGTAGTCATCACATGAACCACTTCTCGCTTCGCCTCCCCTGAGGCCATCTCTGCTTTTACGGCCGTGTTGACGATCCCGCTTCCCAGCTGTTTTGTGAGAATCAGAACATCTCCTTTCCGGCATCCGAAATTTTTATATATATGCTCCGGATGTACAACTCCCGTCACTGACAGGCCGTACTTTGGCACATCATCCTGTATGGAATGTCCTCCTACAAGCACAGCGCCTGCCTCCCGCACTTTATCCGCGCCTCCCCTTAACATCTCTCCAAGGATATCCGGATCAAGTTCTCCCGGAAAACACACGATGTTCAGAGCGATCTTAGGATCGCCTCCCATAGCGTACACATCGCTCAGAGCATTAGCTGCAGCTACCTGTCCGAAAGTATACGGGTCGTCAACTACAGGTGTAAAAAAGTCAAGTGTCTGTATTACGGCAGTGTCATCATTGATCTGATACACGGCAGCATCATCTGACGTCTCAAAACCGACCAGCAGATCCGGATCACTGAATTTCGGAAGTTTTCCCAGAACCCGCGTCAGTGTATCCGGTCCGATTTTAGCCGCACAGCCGCCATGCTTTGCAAATTTTGTCAAACGAATGTCTTCCCTCATCCTGGCACCTCCTAAGGACGAATCACATTCACCGCACTCTGCAGTGTCTCAACAATACTGTACATATTCGTTACGCTGCCGACTGCGAGCTTGTCCTTTATCCCGTAATAATCCAGACATGTGCCGCAGGTCATAATCTCCACTCCCTGATTGGAGAGCGCCTTCAGATCTTCCAGGCATTCAGACCCCTCAATCGTCAGTTTTGCTCCTCCGTTGTAAAAGACCATCTTATCCGGCAGGTCGTCAAGCTGAGTCACAGCAAAAACAAAGCTCTTCATGAGAATATGACCCAATTCGTCACTTCCTTCGCCCATCCGGTCGGAAGATACAACGACCACTGTGCTAAGACATGTTTGACACGCAGCTGCTTCCCTGGCGTCCGAAGCGTCAGGCGCATGTTCTTTTCGATTTTTATTTTCTTTGTGTTTCACAGAGGTCTCCTCTCCCACTGTAATCAGAACCCGGTATTTCTTATCACCAAGCTGCTCGGATTGTGCCGACGCGCCTGTACTCCTTGCCATCTTCGTCACGTTTTTCACCGCTGTTTCATTATCGACGAGCACTTCGATCTCTCCACTGCCGTTCATCTCGCCCAGCGCCTTCTTTGTTTTTACGACCGGGATCGGACACGCATCTCCCATTGCGTCTACTGTAATCATCATTTGAATCTTCCTTTCTCCCTTAAATATACATGATTCCCGCTCAGTATATCACAGTCTTGACGCTTTCGTCCATTGCCCTTTCTCCCCCTCGTATGCTATAATCAGTTGAACATACAATACTGAAAGGAATCATTATCATGTGGGTTGCTGATAAATGGAAAGATTACGAAATCATAGACTGTTCTGAGGGGGAGAAACTGGAACGGTGGGGCGATTATATCCTTGTAAGGCCCGATCCCCAGGTCATCTGGAACACTCCGAAAAATCATCGCGGATGGAGACAAAAAAACGGTCATTACCACCGCAGCAAAAAAGGCGGCGGCGAATGGGAATTCTTCAACCTTCCAAAGCAATGGCAGATCCATTACGGCCCTCTTACTTTTAATCTGAAACCGTTCAGCTTTAAGCATACCGGGCTCTTTCCCGAGCAGGCTGCCAACTGGGACTGGTTTTCCGACAGAATCCGGCACGCCGGCCGTCCGGTGAAGGTACTTAATCTCTTTGCCTATACCGGCGGAGCAACCCTTGCGGCCGCTGCTGCCGGGGCACATGTCACCCATGTAGACGCCTCGAAAGGGATGGTCTCCTGGGCAAAGGAAAACGCCGTCTCCTCCGGGCTGGAAGACGCGCCTATCCGCTGGCTCGTTGATGACTGTGTAAAATTTGTAGAGCGTGAGATCCGTCGTGGAAACAGCTACGACGCCATTATTATGGATCCGCCGTCTTACGGCAGAGGACCCAAAGGTGAAATATGGAAAATCGAAGATATGATCCATCCGCTCATTCGCCTCTGCACCCGGATCTTATCAGATGATCCCCTGTTCTTTCTGGTAAATTCATACACCACGGGGCTGGCGCCGGCTGTGCTGACCTATATGATAGCCACAGAACTAAAGCCCTGGGGCGGATCAGTAGAGTCTCAGGAAATAGGACTTCCTGTGACAGAGAGCGGTCTGATCCTGCCCTGTGGGGCTGCCGGAAGATGGCAGGCATAAACACTTGAAAACACTGAATCATTCAAAAGAAAAGAGGAGAAAATGAACTCAAACATTCGCACAAAATTTGCCGAATATTATCTTTACTTTATGATGTATTCCATTCTCGGATGGATCTATGAAGTATTTCTTGAAGTCGTTGTATACCGCTGGGGATTTTCCAATAGAGGCGTCCTTTTCGGCCCCTGGTGTGTTATCTACGGCACAGGCGCCCTTATTCTGATTTTCTCTCTGAGAAATCTTCAGAAACAGCGTCTCTTCCTTGGTAAAATAAAGATTACCCCTGTGCTTGTCTTCATCGCTATTGTAATCATCACAACTCTGCTGGAGCTGGCCGCCAGTTATATCATGGAGTTCACCCGAGGGGACTGGCTCTGGGATTACCGCAGGTTTGCCTTTAACTTTGAAGGGCGCATTGCTTTAAATCCGAGTATCCGTTTCGGCATTGGAGGGATGATCTTTCTCTATGTTCTCCAGCCGCTGTTTGAAAAGCTGACCGCAAAGCTGCCCCGAAAAGCACTCTATGCCGTCAGCCTGACTCTGCTTATAATTTTTCTTGCGGATCTTATCTTCACGTTTTGTCTGTGATCCGCATCCTGGCCGTAATCTGTGAACAGATTGGCTTTATCTGACTTTGATCCTCCCCAGAATCTCGCCGATCGGCGCGGCAATAGACAGTTCAGCCCGGACTGTCTTTGCTGTCGCTGATTTATTGATGACTGCCAGATGTCTGCCTCTGAAATAATCGATAAATCCCGCCGCCGGATATACAAAGAGAGATGTCCCGCCTATGATCAGCGTATCGGCACCGGAGATCGCCTCCACCGCGCCCTGTATCACCCCCTGATTCAACCCTTCCTCGTAGAGAACTACATCCGGCTTAATCAGCCCGCCGCACTCACACAGGGGCGCTCCCTGGAATTCCTTCACATAACGGGCATCATAGAACTTTCCGCATTTCATACAATAATTCCTGTGAATGCTTCCATGAAGTTCATACACTGTCTTACTGCCGGCCGCCTGATGAAGGCCGTCTATATTCTGCGTGACTACCGCAGTGAGTCTGCCGGCTTTCTCAAGTTGGGCCAGCTTCATGTGGGCCGGATTCGGTCTGGCTCCCAGGCACATCATCTTATCCTTATAAAATTCATAAAAAACTTCCGGATATTTCAGGAAAAAACTGTGGCTTACAACCTGTTCCGGAGAATATTTGTACTTCTGGTGGTAGATACCGTCCGCACTTCTAAAATCCGGTATACCGCTTTCAGTAGATACACCCGCTCCTCCGAAAAATACAATCCTGGTGCTGTCGTCTATGATCTTCTGCAGTTCTTCCACTTCTCTGTCATACAATGATATCACTCCTTTCCCCATGATTTTTCTCAAGTACTAATCCGCTTTCAGATTCCCCTGCGCGATATGCTTATCCATAACTTCAAGCATCTTCTCCCAGATAATCTCCGATGTCTCGGGCACTTTCGCATTACGCCTGCACACCTGGGATTTACGCACACCATGCTCCGCCCAGCTTCTCCCGTCCGACGCGTCATTTAAAAGAAACGGCTGAAAATTATCCAGCAGATGGGCAAACTTTGCCTCCGCAGTCTCATATTCCTCAAACTCATCCCAGAGTTCCCGGAAATATGTTTCCTGGTCTGCAGGGAGAAGTCCGAAAATACGGTCGGCCGCTTTCACTTCCCTTTCTCTTTTCGTTGCGGCTCCCGCATCGTCATAGGCATAAGTATCTCCCGCATCGATCTCTACAAGATCATGAATCAGCACCATAATTATCACTTTCGTCAGATCCACATCTTCCTCGATATGCTCCTTCAAAAGCACAGCAGACAGCGCAAGATGCCACGAGTGTTCCGCGTCATTCTCCTTTCTCTGTCTGTCCGAAAGATAAGTCTGACGGAAGATATTCTTCACTTTGTCCACTTCAATGATAAATTGAATCTGCTGCTCCAGACGTTCTCTTCTCTGCCCTGTATTCTTCTTTGCCGCCATGTCCGGTCATCTCCATTTCCTTTTCTCTGTCTTATATTGTAGCATGCAAGTCCGAAAATTCCCACTTGAATACATCCAAAAAAAACAAAATCTCCCTGACGCTACGAACCTTTTTGTCGTGCGACAGGGAGTATCTTCCTCAACTGTTACAGTACAACTTTTCCTGTTGTGCTTCCGTTTACTACATAGTAAGCGGCAGACTCTTCCGGTTTCAGGTAGATCTGTACATCTTTAATATCATCTACACTGTTGTTCAGATCATATGTCCAGATGTCTTTCACCTTCTGAAGGATCTCCTCCTGTGTATACTCCTTGCCGGAGAACTGCAGGAACATCTCCATCTTAATCTCGGATTTCTTAGCCGCTGCTTTCTTTGTAGCAGTTGTCTTCTTCGCTGTTGTTTTTTTCGCTGCTGTCCTGGTTGACGCAGCTTTTGTCGTCGTCTTCTTTGCTGCTGTCTTCTTAGCCGGTGTCTTCTTTGCAGTAGTCGTCTTCTTCGCTTCTGTCTTCTCTGCCGGAGTATCTACTAAAACTGCTGCTTTTGTCTCCAGTTTCTTTGTAGTATCCTTCTTTGTCTCGATTGCTTTTGCTGTTTCCGCTTTTGCCGGTTCCGCCTTTACTTCTTTCGCTGTTGTCTTCGCCGTTGAATTTGTTTTCTTTACTGCCATACTTGTCCCTCCTAAAATAATACACCAAGTATTTCCGACTCCGGCATATCTTCAGCCTGCCGTGAATCTTAAGTATTCAACTCAATCCTCAAGTTCCATAGGGGATTGTACATCATTTTTTTGAAAAGGTCAAATTTTTTTATTTTTCTCTGTTAATTATTGATCTTATCATGGTATCCCCTGAAAAATTCTGACAATCCATTCAGCGTTTTCACGAGAACTGAAATTTCTCTTTCGTCCAGTTTGTTGATTACCGCTTCCGTCATCTCCCGATGATATTCTCTGTGATGTTCATAAGCCCGCAGCCCTTTTTTGGTAAGCTGTAAAAACACAACCCGGCGGTCTTCATTGCTCCTGTGACGTGTTACATACTTTTTGTTTACAAGACTGTTGACAGCAGTTGTGAGAGAACCCGCAGTGATCCCCAGTTTCTTGGCTACCCCGGACATCGTATGGTCTCCGGTAAGCCCTATCGCTTCTATAATATGCATATCATTGTTTGTAATATCTTTAAATTCTTCCGTAATGATCGCATCTTCTTCCAGTTTCAGTATTTCATTGAATAAATTCACCAGAATATCGTTGATCGCTTCCTCTGGGGTCATCCGGTTTCTCCTTTCTGTCAGGCAAATAATTCCTGAACTGCTTCTCTGACTGTATCGATCTTCTGCGCTCTCCACGCCTTAGCTCCGCAGAACAAAAGTCCCTCCTCAATATTTCCTTTTACGGCGTTAATCAGACCGTCTGTAATGCAGTAAGGGATTTCCGCGGGACGGCACTTCTCCAGACATCTGTGACACGGGCTGTGGGGAATCTGCTCCCCGCCCATCACCCGTTCCATAAAACGGTTCATAATCGCGCGGCCAGGCATTCCCACCGGACTTTTTACAATCTGGATGTCCTCCTTGGAGGCATGTATATATGCCTCTTTATACCGGATGTCAGCATCGCACTCCTCAGTTGTCACAAAACGTGTGGCCACCTGAACGCCGTCTGCGCCAAGAGCCATCACCCGCTTTACGTCACTGCTGTCATAGATGCCCCCTGCTACTACAACCGGAATGTCGATCCCGTATTTTTCACCGAATTTCTTTACGGTCTGTATAATCTTGCGGATCTCCCGGCCATATGCATCTCCGGCATAAGCGACGATCTCTTCCTTTTTGAAGCCGAGATGCCCTCCCGCCTCCGGCCCTTCGATCACTACAAGATCTGCAGTTCTTTTGTATTTGCGATCCCAGTATTTCAGAATCACATTAGCCGATTTGTCTGTTGACACAATCGGAGCTATTTTTGTCTGACTCCCCGCTGTCAGCGCCGGCAGATCTACCGGAAGCCCGGCACCCGATATTACAATATCAGCTCCCGCTTTCACCGCCGCCTTAATATGAGCAGCGTGGGCCTTAAGAGCAGTCATCACATTATATCCGATAATGCCGTCCGGGGAAATGGAGCGTGCCTTCTTCATCTCGCTCTCAATGGCCCTTAAATTGGCGCCTTCCGGATTCATGTCAAAATCGCTTTCCCTGTAACCTATCTGGGCTGTGGAAATAATTCCGATACCGCCCTCCTTTGCAACAGTTCCCGCCAGCCTGCCAAGGCTGACTCCGACACCCATTCCGCCCTGTATCAGGGGAATTCGTGTAAGTTTGTTGCCAATCCTCAGATTCTTCATATTTAACCTCACATTCTACGGAATCTGTCGTATCGCTTTGCTGTCAGCTCATCCGAAGGAAGTTTCCTGTAGGATGCGAGGAAATCCAAAATGCGTCCGTCCAGATCCGAGCAGACCTCTCCCAGATTCTCATCTGTAAAATCTTTCGGTTCCGGAATCACCTGTTCGATAATTCCCAGTCGCTTTAAATCTCCCGCTGTCAGTTTCATAACCTCAGCCGCCTCGCTCGCCCTCTTGGCATCCTTCCAGAGAATACTCGCAAAACCTTCCGGTGAGAGCACAGAATAAATAGCATTCTCCAACATCCACACTTCGTCCGCAACTGCCATCGCAAGCGCTCCGCCGCTTCCTCCTTCTCCGATCACAACGGAAAGCACCGGCACCTTAAGCCCGGAGAGTTCATAGAGGTTTCTTGCTATCGCTTCACCCTGCCCTCTCTCTTCTGCTTCCAAGCCGCAGAATGCCCCCGGAGTATCTACAAAGCAGATCACAGGGCGGCCGAATTTTTCCGCCTGTTTCATCAGACGCAGTGCTTTGCGGTATCCATCCGGAGACGGCATGGCAAAATTGCGGTCTAAGTTCTCCTTTGTCGTTTTTCCTTTTGCCTGTGCGATCACAGTCACCGGCATGCCGTGAAAATAAGCGATACCTCCAACAATTGCATGATCATCTTTATAATATCGGTCTCCATGAAACTCCATGAAGTCCGTAAATAGCGCGTCAATATAGTCCGGTCCCACCGGCCGGTCTTTCTTTCTGGAAATCTGCACGCGCTCCCACGCGCTTACAGAAACAGATTCCCCGTCCGAACCTGTTCTGACGTCAGAGCTTTCCTCTGCCTCCGACATTTTACCGCCGCTGTGTACTTTTAATATCTGAGAGAGTACATCTTTTAACTCTTCCCTCTCCACGATCCTGTCCACGAAACCATGCTCCAAAAGGAACTCTGATCTCTGGAATCCTTTTGGCAGTTTCTGTCCGATAGTCTGCTCTATCACACGCGGTCCGGCAAACCCGATCAGAGCCTTGGGTTCCGCGAGAATAATATCGCCCAGCATCGCAAAGCTTGCTGTCACGCCGCCTGTCGTCGGATCCGTCAGAACAGATATATATAATCCTCCGACATCACTGTGTTTTCTAAGCGCTGCCGATGTTTTCGCCATCTGCATCAGAGATACGATGCCCTCCTGCATACGCGCCCCTCCTGAGCAGGTAAAGATAATCACAGGAAGTTTCTCCTCCGTAGCTCTCTCCACCGCTCTTGTGATCTTCTCGCCTACAATGTGCCCCATGCTGGCCATCATAAATCTGCCGTCGCACACTCCAACAACAGCCGGACTTCCATTGATCAGAACCTTTCCTGTCACGACAGCCTCATTCAGATTTGTACGCTCTTTCAGCTGATTAATCTTATCCTCATATCCTCGGAAATCCAGCGGATTAACAAAATCCATATCCTTATCCCACTCCTCAAAGGAGCCTTCGTCCGCGATCATCTCGATCCGTCTGTAGGCATGGACGCGGAAGTATCCGTGGCATTTCGGGCAGATATAATACCCGTTTTTTACGTCCTCGGCAATAATAGCCGCGCCACACTTATTACATTTTCTCAGAAGTCCTGTCGGTACTTCCGGGTGGGAATTCCTGAGTGAAATATAATGGGACCTGCTGGTCTTTTTAAACATATCTTTCAGATTCATCTGAGATTACCTCCTGAAAAAATCTGCCGACAAATTCTCTATAAACTCTATGTCGATGTTTCCGGCTATAAAATCCGGGTGGTTTAAAATCTCATACTGATAATCCACATTTGTGTCAATCCCCTCTATGATTACCTCGCCTAATGCGCTCTGCATTTTGCGTATCGCCTCATTTCGGTTCTTTGCGTGAACGATCAGTTTCGCAAGCATGGAATCATAGTAGGGCGGCACCGTATATCCGCTGTAGATTGCGGAGTCAATACGCACGCCCTTTCCGCCCGGAAGATACATATCCGTAATTTTCCCCGGCGACGGGCGGAAGTTCTTCAACGGATTTTCCGCATTGATACGACACTCAATGGCATGACCGGTAATGTGAATATCTTCCTGTCTGTAACTGAGTGGTCTGCCGTCCGCAATACGAATCTGCTCTTTCACCAGGTCCACGCCTGTCACCCATTCTGTCACAGGATGTTCAACCTGAATTCTCGTATTCATCTCCATAAAATAGAAGTTATTGTTCTTCTCAAGCAGAAACTCGATCGTCCCCGCATTTGTATAGTGAGCAGCCCTGGCAGCCTTTACGGCAGCCTCGCCCATCTTCTCCCGAAGTTCAGGCGAAAGTGCAATGGATGGAGACTCTTCGATCATTTTCTGATGATTTCTCTGGATTGAGCAGTCACGCTCACCAAGGTGAATCACATTGCCGTGGGAATCGGCCATGATCTGGAACTCAATATGGCGCGGATGCTCCACAAAATGCTCAATATACATCGTATTATCGCCAAAGGCCATCTGCGCTTCTTTCTGAGCTGTCTGGAAACTGTTTTCAAACTCTTCAGGCGTATGCGCTACACGCATTCCCTTTCCACCGCCGCCCAATGCTGCTTTGACGATTACCGGATAACCGATTTCGGCAGCTGCCTTCGCGCCTTCTCCGGCATCATAAATCGGCTCTTTGCTCCCCGGAATCACGGGGACTCCCGCGCTTATCATTGTATTTCTGGCCTCTGACTTGTTTCCCAGTTTGCGAATTACATCAGAGGACGGCCCGATAAATGTAATATTGCACTGTTCACACAATTCAGCGAATCGGCTGTTTTCTGAGAGGAAACCGAATCCCGGATGGATCGCGTCCGCCCCTGAAATCAGCGTGGCGCTGATAATATTTTGCATATTCAGGTAACTCTCCGAAGAGGGGGCCGGGCCGATACATACCGCCTCGTCAGCAAGCTGTGTATGAAGGGCTTCCCTGTCTGCCTCGGAGTAAACGGCAACTGTCTCAATTCCCATCTCGCGGCACGCACGGATGATTCGGACAGCAATCTCTCCGCGATTTGCGATCAATACTTTTCCAATCATCTTCTCTTACTCTCCTACCATAAATGTCAGTTCGGCGCTGACAACTGCTTTTCCATCCACATATGCTGTTGCCTGCCCCACTCCTACAGGTCCCTTGCTCTTAATAATCTTCGTCTCAAGCTTCAGCGTATCTCCCGGGAATACCATTCCTTTGAAACGACATTTCTGAACTCCTCCGAAAAACGCGATTTTGCCTTTGTTCTCCGGCATACTTAAGATCGCAACCGCGCCGGTCTGTGCCAGAGCCTCAAGAATGAGTACGCCCGGCATCACCGCCTTCTGAGGGAAGTGTCCCTTGAAGAAGTCTTCTCGGTATGTCACTCCTTTATACCCCACTGCATACTGTCCCGGTTCATAGTCCTCGATTTTATCGATCAGAAGAAACGGATGTCTGTGGGGGATGATTTCCTGTATCTGCTCTACGTTCAAACTATTCATAATTATATGCACCTTTCCTTTCCGCACCTCACAGCTCGATTCCGCCGCTTAGCGTCTCCTTCTCGCTGTGGGCTGCCGCCATATGCGCTTCCTCGCGCCATGTGCTTGTTTTTCCGTCCGCACCTCACAGCTCGATTCCGCCGCTTAGCGTCTCCTTCTCGCTGTGGGCTGCCGCCTTTGCGCTTCCTTGCGCCATGTGCTTGTTTTTCCGTCCGCACCTCACAGCTCGATTCCGCCGCTTAGCGTCTCCTTCTCGCTGTGGGCTGCCGCCATATGCCAGGAAGTATCCTCTGCCTTTTGCGGGCATGCCGCACGGCAGAGGATACTTCCTGGCGCATGTGCGGACTAGCTTATTACAAAGAGTGGCTGACCGAATTCGACGCTCTGGCCGTTTTCTACAAGGATTTCCGTTATGGTTCCGGAATAGTCGCTCTCAATCTCGTTCATCAGTTTCATCGCCTCTACGATTGCCAGCACTTGTCCTTCTTTAACGCTGTCTCCGACTTTTACAAACGGTTCAGCATCCTCTGCGGGTGCGGCATAGAATGTTCCCACCAGTGGTGATGTCACTACGTTTCCTTTCACAGTATTTCCCTCTGTCTGAGCGCTCTTTGTTTCTGAAACCGCCGGAGCCTGCTCTACCGGTACCTGAGGTGCTGCCAGGCTATGAGCCGCCACAGGCGCAGCTGCCGGGGCGGCAATCGGGATGACCGGGGCCGGAACTGCTGCCGGAGCCGCTACTGTTTTTTTCAATGACAGTTTAACGCCGTCTTCTTCGTATTTGAATTCTGTAAGTTCAGAGTCTGACACAGCCTTGATAAGCTGTAATATCTGTTCTGCTTTCATATCCAATCCCTCTCTCTATTTGGAGAATCAGGAGAAACTGCTTCTCCTGATCCTCCAAATTAGTCTTCATATTTCTTAACCAACAGAGTTGCATTATGGCCGCCGAAACCAAGAGAATTGGTCAGCGCATAATTTACGTCTTTCTTAACCGGAGCTCCGACCGTATAGTTCAGATCGCACTCGTCGTCGACATTTTCTGTTCCCATTGTCTGATGGATAAATCCATCCTCGATACTTTTAACGCATACGACAAATTCAACGCCCCCCGCTGCTCCAAGCAGATGTCCGATCATCGACTTTGTCGAGTTGATGAACACATCTTTCGCTGCATCTCCAAGCGCCAGCTTAATTGCCTTTGTCTCGAAAAGGTCATTGTGATGCGTACTTGTTCCGTGGGCATTGATATAATCAATCTGCTCCGGTTTTACATCAGCCTCCTGCATCGCAAGTTTCATAGCCATGCCCGCGCCTTCTCCATCCTCGGCCGGGGAGGTGATATGATAAGCGTCGCCTGTTGCGCCGTAACCTACAAGTTCCGCATAGATGTGAGCGCCTCTCGCTTTTGCATGCTCTAATTCTTCAAGCACTACAATACCCGCTCCCTCTCCCAGGACGAAACCGTCTCTGTCCTTATCAAACGGACGTGAAGCTGTCATAGGATCTTCATTTGTGGAAAGAGCTGTGAGCGCGGCAAACCCGGAGATACCTGTAGGGCAGATCGCAGCCTCGGTTCCTCCCGCTACCATCACATCAGCGTCACCGTACTGAATGGCGCGGAGCGCGTCACCGATACAGTGAGTACCGGAGGCGCATGCTGTCACTACGTTTGTGCATTTCCCCTTGAGACCGAGCTGAATCGATATATTTCCTGCTGCCATGTTAGAGATCATCAGCGGTACCATCAGCGGATGTACTCTGCTCGGGCCTTTTGTGAGGATCTTCCCGTAGTTTGACTCGACGCACTGAAGACTTCCGATTCCGGAGCCTACGATCACACCAACCCTGTACGGATCTTCTTTCTCCATATTGAGCCCGGCGTCATCAAACGCTTCCATCGCCGCTGCTACGGCATACTGTGAAAATGGCTCCATTCTCTTGGCAGCCTTTGCATCCAGTCTCTCCTTTGCTGAGAAGTCCTTCACCTCCGCCGCGATCCTGACTTTATATTCGGAAGCATCAAATTTTGTAATCGGTCCGATGCCGACTTTTCCCTCTTTAATACCGGCCCAGAATTCTTCCACCGTATTGCCGATCGGCGTCACCGCTCCAAGTCCGGTAATAACAACTCTTCTCTTCATACTAATTTTTCCTCCTACATTGCCATTCCGCCGTCTACATCGAGTACCTGGCCTGTAATATAACGTGCATCTTCTGATGCCAGAAACGCAACCGCGTTTGCAATATCCTCAGGTTCTCCGAACTTTCCAAGCGGGATCTGAGCTACAGCCCCTTCCTTTACTTTATCGGAGAGCACTTCTGTCATCTCCGTATTGATAAATCCCGGAGCCACGGCATTTACTGTGATTCCGCGGCTTGCAAGTTCTCGCGCCGCTGATTTTGTAAGACCGATCACCCCCGCCTTAGAAGCAGAATAATTAGCCTGGCCTGCATTCCCAAGAACCCCTGATACAGAAGCCATATTGATGATGCGTCCGCCGCGCTGTTTGATCATCTGACGGGCCACAAAACGAATACAGTTGAACGTTCCTTTCAGATTCGTATCGAGAACCGCATCGTAGTCTTCCTCCGTCATTTTCATCAGCAGTCCGTCTCTTGTAATCCCCGCGTTATTCACGAGAACATCCACACTTCCAAACGTGGAAATAATCTCTTTAAACATCTCCTCACAAGCCTGGTAGTCAGACACATTACACTGCCTGATCTCCGCTTTCCCACCGTTTTCTTCGATCTCTTTCTTTACTTCCTCCGCGCGTTCCTTTGAACCGTTATAATTGATTACAACAACAGCGCCCTCAGAGGCAAGTTTTATGGCAACCGCTCTTCCGATTCCCCGGGAAGCGCCTGTTACTACTGCAACTTTTCCATTTAACATAATTCACTTACCACCTTGTCCACATCTTCCCACACTGCGACATTATATACTTTTACATCCCGGTTGATCTTACGCATAAATCCGGCAAGGGTTTTCCCCGGTCCGATCTCCACGAACGTATCCACTCCGTCGGCGATCATATTTTCCACACTCTGCTGCCAGCGCACAGAAGACGCCACCTGACGGGCAAGCAGATCTTTTGTTACAGCAATATCTGTCACATACTCTGCCGTTACGTTCGTCACATACGGTATCTCAAGTGCGGAAAGTTCTACTTTCTCCAGTACCTGGCTCAGCTCTTTTCCGGCTTCATTAAGCATCGGAGAGTGGAAAGGACCGCTGACATTCAGCGGGAGCACACGTTTTGCTCCGGATTCCTTAAGCGCTTCTGACGCCTTCTCCACACTCTCTTTCCATCCGGTAATGACAATCTGCCCCGGACAGTTATAGTTTGCGATGCTGACGCCTTCCATTCCTCCGATCACTTTCTCGATCTCTTCTCCGGTCAGCCCCAGCACCGCCGCCATAGAACCTTTTCCTCCGGGTACCGCGTTCTGCATCAGTATCCCGCGTTTTCTCACTGTCGAGATGGCGTCCTCCGTGCTCATTCCTTTCGCGGAAGCAATAGCACAATACTCACCAAGACTTAAGCCGGCCGTAACATCCGGATTCAGTCCTCTTTCCCTTAATACATGTTCCATAGCCAGGCAGACAGTTACAAGCGCCGCCTGTGTGTACTCTGTCTGATCCAGCTTATCATTTTCCTCAAAGCACAATGCTTTCATATCTATATCCAGCAGTTCCGTCGCCTTGTCGATGACTTTCCTTGCTGTTTCACTCTGTTCATAAAAATCTTTGCCCATTCCGGCTTTCTGTGCTCCCTGTCCCGGGAACATAAATGCGATCTTACTCATAGAAACCTTTGCCTCCGATCAGGTCATCTGTCTCTTTTACCAGTTTCTGGATCAGGTCATGGCATGACATCTTTTCTTTGACCATACCTGCGATCTGTCCTGCCATTACGCTTCCTGTCTTCACATCACCGTCTACAACCGCACGTCTTAATCCGCCCAGTGTCAAAAGCTCCAGCTCCTCGAACGGAGCGCCTTCCTGTTCTTTCTTTAAGTATTCTTTTGTCATCTGATTTCTCAGGGCACGTACCGGATGTCCTGTCGAACGTCCTGTTACTCTTGAGTCGATATCTCTTGCCTTGATGATCATATCTTTATAATTTTCATGAACCTGAGATTCATTCGTAACCACAAAGTGGGTTCCCATCTGCACGCCCTGGGCGCCAAGCATAAATGCCGCCGCGATTCCTCTTCCGTCGGCAATACCGCCCGCTGCGATAACCGGAACACTCACCGCATCTACGACCTGCGGTACAAGTACCATTGTCGTATTCTCACCGATATGTCCGCCGGCCTCTGTTCCCTCTGCAACAAGTGCGTCAGCTCCGCATCTCTCCATACGCTTTGCAAGCGCTACGGATGCGATAACCGGGATTACCTTGACTCCGGCTTCTTTCCACATCTTCATATATTTTTCCGGAGAACCCGCGCCTGTTGTAACAACTTTTACGCCTTCCTCCACGATAACCTTTGCCACATCGTCCGCATAAGGACTCATCAGCATGATATTTACTCCAAATGGCTTGTCAGTGAGCTTCTTTGCTTCTCTGACCTGTTCACGCACCCAGTCAGCCGGCGCACTCGCAGCACCGATCAGTCCCAAGCCGCCGGCTTCGGATACGGCGGCTGCAAGATGATACTCAGCAACCCAGGCCATTCCTCCCTGAATGATCGGATATTCAATTCCTAATAGTTCGGTTACTTTTGTTTTCATACTAACAACCTTTCTTTCTCTAAAATGAATTTAGTTTATTTATGTGCTTCCAGATATTTTACGACATCTCCGATCGTATTGATCTGCTCCAGATCTTCAGACGGAATCTCTACTTCAAACTCTTCCTCAAATGCCATCACCATCTCAAATAAATCCAGGGAATCTGCGCCCAGATCATCTTTGAAAGATGTCTCCTCTGTAAGCTCTGCCGCATCAGCGTTTAATGAGTCTGCTACGATTTCTTTGATTTTCTCTAACATGGTTTTCTTTTCCTTTCTTTCTTGAAAATATTATTGTAATCCGGCTAAACCGGTAATTACCACTCAAACAGGCATGCTGCCCAGGTCAGCCCTGCTCCAAACCCGGCGAGCATGATCTTCTGCCCCTCACAGAGCATATTGCCGCGCGCCATCTCATCAAGGAGAATCGGCACCGTTGCTGCCGATGTATTTGCATATTCCTCAAGGTTCATCGGGAATTTGTCAATCGGCACTTTGAGCCGTTTCGCGGCCGCCTCGATGATTCTTTTGTTCGCCTGATGAAGAACAAAATAATCAATATCCTCAAGATTCATTTCTGCCTCTTCTAAAACTTCCTCGATGATCTCGGGTACTTTCCTTACCGCGAACTTAAAGACTCCCTGCCCGTCCATGTGGAGGTAGGATTCCTTGTTCTGCTCGTTTTCCCAATCTTTTCTGTGGCGGCTAAGCTGTGTAAGCGCCGGTCCTTTTTTTCCATCCGAATGGGCCGCCATGTATACAGGCTCACCTTCCGCGGCTTTTAGTATAACAGCTCCCGCCCCGTCTCCAAACAGAATACAGGTGCCGCGGTCCGTCCAGTCCAGAAGATTGCTCATGCTGTCGGCGCCGATTACCATAACTGTCTTACAAAAACCTGCGCTTATGTATGCCTGAGCTGTGTTAAACGCAAGAACAAATCCGGTACAGGCTGCATTCAGGTCATATCCCACCGCATGTACCGCTCCGATAATGCGCTGCACCTCGCAGGCGGCACACGGAAACACTGTCTCCGAAGAAGAAGTCGCCACCAGAATCATGTCGATTTCCTCCGGATCGATTCCGCTTTGACTCACGGCTCTCAGGGCGGCCTGTCCGGCCATATAGGAAGTCGTCTCATCTTCTGCAATGTGCCTTTTTCCAATCCCCGTCCTCTCACGTATCCACTCGTCATTAGTGTCAACGATCCTGGCCAGGTCGTCATTGTCCATCACATGAGGCGGTACATAAGAGCCGGTTCCACATATTTTTCCAACCATTACTATTCTCCAAATCTGTCAAAATTACTTTGGCTTTTAAATACTTTGACTTTCAAAGTATATCATACTGGGATCGTTTGTCAATACGATTTCGTAATAAAAGACGGGAAGTCTTTAAGCAGACTTCCCGCTTTTTAATGTTCCCACATAGTCGCTCTGAGCAGACCCGCGGTTATCCCATCATGATTTCTGAAATGGCGTCCATTATCTTGTCATGGCATCCGCCGCATCCGGTAGAACAGTGCGTTACTTTCTGCACTTCATCAAACGCGGATAAAACGTCGTCGAATGAGGTCATCTGATGCAGCGCGTTTTCCACATCCGCATAAGATACCTGCTTACAGTTACAGATCATTCCTTCACTCATTTTGCACTCTCCTTTCAGTCATCGTCTTTCTCATCTTTTACTCATCATATTCAAACTCAATACCGTACAGTTCAAAAGCCTCATCAAGGATTGCTCTGGTATTCTCCGTAGTTTGGGAAGTGTCTACCGTAAACTCAAGAAATACCGGGACATCGTCTACCATATCACACTTTAAAATGACATAGCAGGGATATAACTCATCGTCCCATGATATGTAGTCATAGTTGATCTGCTGAAGCGCGTATCCGTCACCAGTAATCATTTCATCAACCGTAACATTTGCATAGTACTCTGTCAGGGTTTCAAACGACTCAACTCTGTTCTCTACTGTAGAACTCAGCAGCTCCGCCGCATCATTGTCGCCATAGGCGTAACTCATATAAAGAGAAGTCATAACTCCCTCGGCACTTGACACAGCCACAGAACCGGAGGCAGATATATATTCACTCTTAATCACCGGTACCTGAACAGATTTCTCTCCATTGTCCAGCGTGACATTTACAAAATAGTCTGATCCGTCAATCGACTCTGTCTCAGCTTCCGTGCTGTCATCCGAAGTAGCATCTTCTTCCCCTGCAGTTCCGTCGTCCTCCAGGTAACTGTCATCATAGGAATCGTCATACCCGTCATCATAAGAATCATCATAACTGTCATCATAGCTGTCGTCATAATAATCATAGTCATACTGAGAAGAAGGTACCCCTGCCTGGTTTACCCCGATCAGCAGCGATGCGATACCGAAAAATACTGTCATGAGAAGACCGATTCCTCCCAGAACTCCCGACGCGATAAGAATACCCTTGTCGTTCCCCTGAACCGTTCCGTGATACTCAGTCTTACCAAACGCAAGCATCGGAAGGAATACAATTGACAGAAAAATAAGTCCAACTGCATAAACATCACTCTTGCCGAACGCACGCGCCAGTTTGATATATGTAAATATCTGAAACAAAAATCCGCCAAGCGGAAGGATCATCAGCAAAAACAGCCATCCGTTTCCCCAGGTAATCTTCGTAAGTACATATAAATTGTAAAACGGTATAATCGCCGCCCAGCCCGGCTGTCCTGCTTTCTTAAATATCTTCCACAGTGAAACAATCGTCACAATGCATATTGCAACTAATACTGCGAGAAGCGCCATGAAAAGCATAATCATGCCGCCTACTATCATACTGGTTTGTTCCATCTCTTTATCCCCCTGTATTCTTTAGATTTTTAGCATTAAATATTCAGATGGTTCTCAATATTTAGTTGTATGTTCCCATTATATAGTCTGGTCTTTATTATGTCCAGTACATATTTTATTTCTTGAAAACTATCCCTTTCTGTGGTAATCTGTTTTATTGAGAATAAGTGGAAATAAGATTATGAGAAAGGGAATATAACTTTGAAAACACGAAAAAAATTACTAAGCCTGCTTTTTGCCGGCACATTATGTCTTGGTACAGTCTCTTCTGTTCAGGCTGCTGAACTTTCTTCAGGACCCGAGATTACCGTCAACAATACTACCGTGGGATTTGCGGGTCAGGAGTGGATAGTAATCGGTGATGAAAACGGCGGAGTATACCCTCGGAGCGGACATATTACTCTTGTTCAGACGAAAGATTATACTGGACAAATGCCATATCGAACCGGAAGTTCTTCATCATTTCCAAACGCAACCTCTTATAGTGATTCTTACTCCCGGAGATTCTGGTACGTTAATAATCCTGATGGAATGAGTGCCTGGACTACTCCTGGCGAATATGCCGGAAGTACTTTACAACTGAAAATGGAAGAGATCGCCGACTCCTTTCCTGAAAAAGAACAGGCTATCATCACTCCCCGAAGTTTTCTTGGCGAAGGCACTTATCAGACCCCCAGCCTGGACGGTATTTCAGGACCGGGTCTTGATAACCAGATGCTATGGCCGCTGTCTGAGGATGAATACACTCTGATAAAAGATAATCCAAAAACCTACTATCCGAATGCTGCATGGCTGCGTTCTCCCTTTGTAAAAGGGGGCGCTGTTGCAAGAACTGGTGGAAAGGGTACGATGTACGCTGAAAGTGTGCTTGGTAATCACGAAGTCCGTTGCGCTATGAGCCTGGACGTATCCTCTGTTCTCTTCACTTCTTCTACCCTATGGATGACCGGCAAATCTGCCGCAAGCGTAGGTGATGGCCTGATTGAAACAAAAGCACCTGTTGACAATGTGAAGTTCACAATAAAGAGCGATTCCCAGACGCTGACCGTCCAGGAACAGAAAGCACAGACAAACGATTCTCTCTCCTTTACATATTCCGGGGCAACTACCGGGGCAAATCAATACGTTTCCTGCATTCTTTCCGATGAAAATGGAGAAGTGAGATACTACGGAAAGCTGGCGGACAGTTCCAATGCCCCCAACGGCAGCATAACAGTTCCTCTTTCTGCCGTTGAGAACGGAACTTATACATTGCAAATTTTTTCCGAGGAGATAAATGACAAAGAGGGGAACAGGTATTATACCGATTTTTGCAGTGAGCCGTTTACAAAAACCATCACCATTTCAGACGGAACAGAGACACCGGCCCCTCCCGGCCAGCCCGATTCTCCGACGGAAACACCAACCACTCCATCCGATCCGGCTGATCCGGCTAATCCGGCTGATCCGGCCGATCCAGCTGATCCCGTTAATCCTTCTAAGCCGTCCACATCAGAACAAACAGCAGAAGTAACATCTGTATCAACAAAGAATACTTCGGATGCTGCCAACACAGCCGCTGTATCTCCGAAGACCGGCGTAGACAGCCCGGCCACCTTATGGACTTCTCTTATGCTGGCCGCGGGCACTGTCCTGATTGTCATCACCAGCATGTACAAACAAAAGAAAAAGCATACCCGATAAATATTTGGCGTCCTGTGGATAATTCATCCGCAGGGCGCTTCTTATGATTCCCAGCTTCGCAGTTAAAATAATCGCCTGTAAATGCTGGGGGATCTACGATATTATTCAGGAAATCGAAACAGAACATAACCAGGTCAATGACTCTTCCGATTGAAACAAAAAATAAGAGAAACGCTGTAAATTCAACGTTTCTCTCACTTTTACCTACTGCCGCAGACCGGAATCGAACCGGTACGGGTATCACTACCCACGGGATTTTAAGTCCCGGGCGTCTGCCAGTTCCGC
>NZ_CALWFZ010000020.1 GCF_944377805.1 uncultured Mediterraneibacter sp.
GAGAGAAGATAATTGGAATGTTGATAACCACAGAAGAAAAGCCCCGGCGTAAACCGAGGACTTTGTCTACAGTCTGACATAACCCCGGAGTATTCGCTCCGGGGTTATGTATTAAAGCATTGCGAAATATTGTAGTAAATAATCTCCGCTTATGTCTGTTTCATCTCTGTCCAATGTTCTTTTTCCAAACAGCTTAAAATTGTTCCTTTCATAGAAGTCTCTCAATTTTTCCTTATCTTCACATTCTAAATAGACAAATCTGCCTCCAACTTCGCGTTGTACCTTTTTAACTTTTTCCATTGCTAGGTTTAGTAAGTCATCCCCTGAGATAAGTGTATTATTCCCATTCGTATAATTTTTACCGAGCTGCCCAATCAGCGGAGCAGAGACAGTGTATTCATTTGTCTTTTCATTGAAGATACCGTGTTCTCTTAATTTCCTTGCTTCTCCGGATGTTACCGAACTTCTTTGCACGGTGATAAATTTGGATGCAATTGTGTAATATCCCACCAACGCCTTACTTTTACAGTCATCAGTTTCCCAAAATACAAGATGAGTTTTTGAAAATCCCCGTCTCGAGAACTCTATGGCTTTTTCGCGTAAAAATTTTTGTACATCCAAATTAATTGGACAAGAAAAATTGGAGAGGATCTCCTTTGTGTCATCCTCTCCTAATTGCTCTACTACATCTGATAAATTTACTTCTCTAAAGTGGGTTTTTATGGCAAGATCCGACAAATTCACTTTTTTTCAAAAAACTCCTTGATTTTATCGCTCGTAATTTCTTTACAATCCCGTGATAGCTTTGGTGGAGTATATTTAGTATTTTCAGCTTCGCTTAAAGCGTCAACAAATGTACGGGCGAGTCGCTTATCTTTTATATTGATATTTTTCAAAATGCTCTTCGTTGCCATACTTTCACCTCCTGCCACACACTTTTTCCCAATAAACGGTCAGGAATAATTCTTGCGTACTACTATTATACCCGCTTTTATATAAAAATCAACCACGATGCTGAAATTTTATAAACAAGCAGGTGTTGTTAAGTGTATTTCTCTGTTACACTTACAGTATAGCACCACATGTCAAGGGGTGGATTTACAATGGAAAAACGGTATGTTAAGATAGAGTTCATAAGGGAGGAAAACAGATGAGGTATATGATTGCATCAGATATTCACGGCTCGGCGCTGTATTGTGAACAGATGCTTGAGGCATATAGAAGAGAAGGGGCGGACCGTTTGCTCCTTCTCGGGGATCTTCTCTATCACGGCCCCCGGAATGATCTGCCGGAAGGGTATGCTCCCAAGGAAGTGATCGTTATGCTCAATTCGGTGAAGAATGAATTGCTCTGTGTGAGGGGAAACTGTGATACAGAAGTAGATCAGATGGTGCTGGAATTTCCGATTATGGCAGATTACTGCTTTCTGGAACTGTCTGGCGGGGAGCCTGTGACGGTGTTCGCGTCTCACGGGCATATATATCATCCAAAGCATCTGCCGCCGCTAAAAAGCGGTGACATCCTGCTCAACGGCCACACGCACATACCCGCATGCGATGAGATAACAGATGTGGAGGGGAGACGATACCGGTATCTTAACCCGGGTTCGGTATCTATTCCGAAAGCAGGCTCTGTCCACAGTTATATGACCTGTGAGAATGGAACATTTCAGTGGAAAGATATGAAGGGGGAGGAATACATGACATGGAAGACCGATTCGCGCTTTTAATTGACGCCGATAATGTATCGGCAAAATACATTCAGCCTATCTTAGATGAGCTGTCGAAGTATGGAAATGTTACTTACAAGAGAATCTATGGGGACTGGACGAGGACGAACAACGCCAGCTGGAAAGAGGAACTCTTACAGAATTCCATTACGCCGATTCAGCAGTTCAGCTATACTCACGGGAAAAACGCAACGGACTCGGCAATGATCATTGAGGCGATGGACATGCTTTATACAAGCGAACTGGAAGGATTCTGCCTGGTATCAAGTGACAGTGATTTTACCCGCCTTGCCAGCCGCTTAAGAGAAAGCGGGAAAACGGTGATCGGAATGGGAGAGAATAAGACGCCGTCGCCATTTCGCAAGGCATGCGATATCTTCACGGAGCTGGAACTTCTTCTGGAAGACAGTATGATGGGCAAGGAGGACCGGGAGGAGCGAAGCGCTGCTCATCACACTCATGAAAAGGAGCAGAAGAAGCAGACTGCGGTATCAAAGGAGCAGATCGAGGAAGCGGTAGTCAAGATTATAACGGAGAATCAGAATAATGACAGGGAAACCGGACTCGGAGAAGTCGGGAGCCGTCTTGTAAAGCTTTATCCTGACTTTGACGTTCGCCGTTATGGGTACAGCCTGTTATCCAAGTTTCTTGAGACGCTGCCAAAACTCAAACTCATGCAGGAGGGCACGAAAGTAACCGTCACGCTTTATGAGGATAAGAGCCGCAAGGAGATGTTGGAAGAATATATTATGCGGCAGATTCAAAGCAGCGGAAAGTACGGGATTGCTCTTAGCGCTCTCGGGAACCGCATCCGTATGGAGTTCGGAGACTTCAAAGTAAGAGACTATGGATTTTCACAGTTTAAGCAGTATATCCAGAGTTTTGAAAATGTTGAGATTATCGACGACGGCGAGCGAACGAGGGCGGTCTATACCAGAGAGATCTGATCCGCATGGAATCGCGCGGCCCGCATAGGATTTTCAGATCGTGGAAAAATGACAAAGAAGAGAAAGGATTTTGGCAAAGAGTATATGAATGAGATCCGGGAACTGCTGGATACAGTCTTGAATATGGATTTTATCCGCGCCGTTATCAGCGGACCGCGGAAAAAGGAGGGCATACGGAAAGTAAAGGTCCGCCCTCTTGAAAAAAATAAAAAACTTTACTTTCAAATAGAATCGTTTACAGACACGCAGGC
Organism: uncultured Mediterraneibacter sp.; assembly: GCF_944377805.1. Classification (GTDB taxonomy): domain Bacteria; phylum Bacillota; class Clostridia; order Lachnospirales; family Lachnospiraceae; genus Mediterraneibacter. The sequence continues at coordinate 2,928 of NZ_CALWFZ010000020.1, forward strand.
GTTTCATGAAAATCTGGAAAAGGAGGACGCCTGCGGACGTATGTTAAACTATATGGAAGAGTTCAGACAGATGCAGATTGAAACTGTCGGCGGGGAATATACGGTTCTGGTCAGCAAGAAGGGGAAGGTCACGGTGAGACGAAAACAGCGCCGGGTGAAGGCACAGCAGGCGGATCTCTCCCATAACAGAAGGAAACATTATATTCTGGAGGAGGGGATTCCGGTTCCGTTTCTCATCGACCTGGGCGTCATGACCGAAGACGGCAGGATCGCGCGGAACAGGACGGATAAGTTTCGCCAGATCAACCGTTTCCTTGAGTTTATCGAGGATATTCTTCCACGATATTCTTCCACAGCTTGATAAGGACAGGGAGCTTACGATACTGGATTTCGGATGCGGCAAATCTTACCTGACCTTTGCCATGTACTATTATCTTCACGAGTTAAAGGGATATGATATTCGCATCGTAGGATTGGATCTGAAAAAAGAAGTGATCGCGCACTGTGAAGAACTGGCCCGCGGATACGGATATGAAAAGCTGAAATTTCTGGTAGGCGATATTGCCGATTATGACGGGGCTGACAGGGTGGACATGGTGGTGACCCTTCATGCCTGTGACACGGCGACTGATTATGCGCTGGCCAAAGCGATCGGCTGGAACGCAAAAGTGATTTTGTCCGTGCCCTGTTGTCAGCATGAACTAAACGCACAGCTTCTGCAGGAGAGGGAGACTGGGGAGGAGAGCGTCCGGGCGCTGGCTCCGGTGTTGGACTACGGTCTTTTAAAAGAGCGTTTTGCCGCGCTTGTAACAGACGGGCTTCGTGCCAAATATCTGGAAAGTATGGGATATGAGACACAGGTGCTGGAATTTATAGACATGGAGCACACGCCGAAAAATATATTGCTGCGTGCAGTAAAAAGGGGAAAAAGAAATAATAATGCATCGCAGGAAATCATAAAATGTCAACAGTTTTTGCGGGTAAACCCAACTCTTGGGAGCCTGCTTTCAGATAAAGAGGAGAGTTAATAAAAATGAAGAGACGGATCATCAAGGCGGGAGTGCTGCTGGCTGTATTTGTGGCGGCGCTTGTGATCAGCAGTATATTTATCAACAGGGGAACAGACGACAAGATCGTGGATATGGGGGCGCCCACTTTGCCGCGGATCTCATTTTTCGTGGGCGGAACCAAGGTGAATCCATTGTTCGGATACACACAGGATATGGATATTACTGCCATGCGGGATACGATTATTCCACTGGAACAGGACAGTTCCCTGACAGTTGGTATTGAGGCCAATGGCAATCAGATCGATTCTATCCGGTATGAAGTGTGTTCTCTGGACGGAGAAGATCAGTATACCGAAGGGGAGGCTGAACTGCCGGGGGAGGACGGACAGAGCAAGCTTGGGATTGGCAGCATTTTATCCGCTGAAAACAGAGAGGCAGTGCTCAAAGTGATTCTGACAGTAGATGAGGAACCGGTCAGCTACTATACAAGGATCGCTCTGCCGGACGACATTACCACGGCGGAGTGCCTTGCGTACGCACAGGACTTCCACACAAAGGCGCTGACTAAAGAAGGAACGGATGAGATTCAGAGCCATCTTGAACCGAGTGAGGAGAGCGACAACACTACTTATCAGACGGTCAACATCCATTCCAATATCACTCATGTGCAGTGGGGCAGTCTTGCGCCGGAAGTGGTGGGGGATGTGGAGTGGAATATTAAGGAAAGCAACACTGTCTATACTTCCATTCTGGCAAAGTATCAGGTGTCATGCAAGGATGAAGACGGTCAAGCGGCCCTCTATAATGTGAAAGAATTCTTCCGGGTCCGCTCATTAAGAGGTACGATCTATCTGCTGGATTACAGCAGGGATATGGAGCAGATCTTCCAGGGGACAAACCAGGACTTTGACGAGAACGGCATCCTTTTCGGGATTGCTTCGGATGACATCCAGTATGAGACGAACAGTGATGAATCTATTGTGGCTTTTGTACAGGAGCGGGATCTCTGGCTGTACAACGGCCGGGATCATGAACTGACCCAGGTATTCAGCTTCTCGGATCAGGAGGGGCGCGACATGCGAAGCAAAAATGACCAGCACGCGGTCCGCATCATCAGCATGGATGATGACGGCAATCTGGCTTTCGCAGTGTATGGATATATGAACCGCGGTTTCCACGAGGGAGAAGTCGGCGTTGGCATCTACTATTTCAGCGTGGACAGCAATGTGATTGAAGAAAAGGCGTTTATACCGAGCACCAAGTCCTATGCCATAGCGGCGGAGGAGCTGGGCAGAATGGTGTACTACAATCACAGCGAGGAGGTGCTGCACGTCCTGGCGGACGGTACACTCTATCAGATTGATCTCGACAGTGATGAGCAGACGGTGCTGGCGGAGGATCTTACAGAAGACGAGTACGCGGTTTCCGATGACGGCCATCAGATGGCGTACGGAACGGAAGGGGAATCCGGAGAGAACCAGATCGTCGTTATGAATCTGCGAAGCGGGGACAATTATACGATCGATGCCGGGAATGGTGAAAACGTCCGTCCTCTTGGTTTTATACACGGAGACTTCATATTCGGGCGCCTCAATCCTCAGGACGCGGGAACGACGGTCTCTGGAGAAGAGGTCAGCCCCATGTATGAGATCGAGATCAGGAACAGTCAGAATGAGACGGAGGCACAGTACAGCTTCACAGAGCAGAATATATACACGACCGACATCCTGATCGTTGATAACCAGATTACCTTAAACCGTGTGGTGAAAGAGGGAGAGCAGTATAATTCCACTTCCCAGGAATACATTACGAATAATCAGGAGCGGACCGACACTGCCATTACTCTGGAGACGTATACAACGGATATACGGGAAAGACAGGTGCGCCTGACGTTTGCCGACGGGCTTCCCGACACAGAGCCCGTGTATGTGCGCCCGGGGCAGATCGTATCCGGGGAACCGCTTACTGTAACAATCAGCGGCGGCGATAACGCAGAGAAATTCTATGTGTATGGTATGGGTGAGCTGATCGCAGTGTATGACAGAGCGGGATACGCTGTACAGAGAGCCAATGAAGTGTCGGGTGTTGTCATATCGTCGGAGCAGGCCTATGTCTGGGAGAGAGGCAACCGGGATCTCTCATACGACACAGGTGCAGCGGCGTTCGGGCGGACCGGGGATGAGACTTCTCTGGGAGCGTGTGAGCGCTACATGGAACAGTACGACGCCCACCAGATCGACCTGACGGGTTGTACACTGGATCAGGTGCTTTATGTGATCAACCGGGGATGCCCGATGATCGCGCTGATTGATACCGGCCACGCGGTGCTGCTGACGGGTTATACGACGACGGACATTACCTATATCGATCCCGACGACGGACAGACGCACACAGTTGGCCAGGGGACGATGCAGGACATGACAGAAAACAACGGAAATGTCTTCATTGGATATATCCAGTAGAGGAACCATAAGATAAAACAAAAGAATCCCTTACACATATTGCTGGGAATAAGTGTAAGGGATTTGCCGCATTTTACGATAGATTCTGGGGCTGCGGTTTATGATTTCCGGGGGAACAGGATTCCTCTGTATCTGTTCAGTGCCGCATAGAGAACCAGGCCGATCACCCCGCACGAGATCACTTCCCCGATGCCGACCGTCAGCATCATGAACGGAATCGGGAGGGGAACCATATACCCGTATCTGAGTACGAACGGAACAATAATCATATTGGCGACAATCGGCGGAACGGGAGCGAGGAATTTACTTCGATTTCTCAGCATCCATGTAATAACAGCGCCGATCAGCGTTGCCAGACTTCCGAATATAATGTCCGGAAGAATGCATCCGCCAAGGATGTTGCTGATAAGACAGCCTAGAAATACACCCGGAATCGCAGCCGGGGTAAATACGGGAAGAATAGTCAGCGCCTCGGAAATACGCACCTGAATCTCTCCGTAACTGAGTGACGCGCCGAGCAGAGTCAGCACAACGTAGATTGCTGTGATCATAGCTGCCTGTGCCATGAACAGCACTTTGCCCTGTCGATTTGTTTTCATTTTGCGTTCTCCTTTAGTTTTGCTTTGAACTTTAATTTGCTTTTAACAGTTCGTCTATCATTCTGGACGCCTCGCTCCTTGTGAGTGTTTCCGGATTCCAGTCGACTGACGCCTGCTTTTTCTGTATCAGACTGGTGAGAAATGTGATCTGTTTCTGGGTGGCCGGCTGAGGTTTTTTTATTTTATATGTAAGCTGAACCGGTTTGAACAGCCGGGGATCTTTTTCCTCAAAATAATGTGCCAGCGTCTGGTACAGCTTGGCCGTGGCAAGGGCGTCGTGGTAGGCGCGGTGCGCGGATTTGTTTTCGATATTGTAATACGCGCACAGGCTTCCCAGACTTTTGGAGTCCAGCTCTCTGTGAACTTTCTGGGCGATTTTAAGCGTATCAATGCCCATTTTTTCAAAGGGGCGGCCGTCGGCAGCCGCGCTGCATTTCATGAAGCTGTAATCGAAAGAGACGTTGTGCCCGATCAGCACATCATCTTCGCAGAAGTCAAGAAAATCCGCGATGACGTCGCACCTGGAGCGGGCGCCGGCGACCATCTCGTCTGTAATGCCGGTAAGTGAAGTAATGGACGCAGAGATGGAGCCCGCCGGTTTGATGAATTCCATGAACCGCTCGGCAACTTTTCCCTCGCGGACTTTCAGGGCGCCGATCTCTATAATTTCATTTTCAAGCGGGTTTAATCCCGTTGTTTCTACGTCAAACGCAATGTATGATTTCAGCATAGTAACTTCTCCTTTTCTCACGTTATTATAATAAAGATGTCGAAGAAAATCCAATTAATTTTTTATGATTATAATGAATGCCTTGATCTTTTTTAACATACAAATTATTACCAGATTATGAAAATAATAAAAATTTTATAAATAAATATCATTTACAAGACGGTATGCCGCAGTTATACTAAATACATTATACTGTGTTAATTTATCTCCCAGGGGGAAAGAAAAGGAGGGTATTTTAAGATGATAACATTTATCATTGGTCTTGCGATTCTTTTCGTCGGAGCCGCGCTCTATGGAAAATTCTGCGAGAAAGTATTTGGTCCTGACGACAGGAAGACTCCTGCCTACGCAAAAGAGGACGGCGTTGACTATGTGCCCATGAGAGGCTGGAAAAACAGTCTGATCAACCTGCTGAACATCGCAGGTACGGGTCCGATTCTCGGGCCGATTCAGGGTATCCTGTTCGGACCGATCGCGTTTATCACAATTCCGATCGGCAACATTATCGGCGGCGCTATGCACGATTATTTCTCCGGTATGATCTGTCTGCGCGACGGCGGAACACAGATGCCTGATATGATCCGAAAGTACAGCAACAAGGGCGTTTACACATTCTACCAGATCTTCTGCAGCCTGCTGCTTCTTCTGGTAGGCGCCGTGTTCATCTACACGCCCGGAGACATTGCGGCGACCCAGGTGTTTGGCTTTGACGGAGCGGTGGACTCTGTATCTACATGGGTAATCTACGGCGTAATCTTCATATATTATCTTGTCGCAACGGTATTCCCGATCGATAAGATCATCGGGCGCATCTATCCGATCTTCGGCGCGATCCTTCTGTTTTCAGCGGTAGGAGTGTTCGTCGGAATCTTCGCTCTTGGCTTTCCGCTCAACGAGATCTGGGAGGACTGGAACGCGGGTGGTGTCCTGTACGGCGATTATTTCAACGCGAACCACTTTGTTCCGATTTTCTTCATCACAGTTGCGTGCGGTATCCTGTCAGGATTCCACTCTACGCAGACGGCGATCATCTCCCGTACGATGAAGAGTGAGAAACAGGGCCGCATGACATTTTACAATATGATGATTGTAGAAGGCTTCATCGCTATGGTATGGGCAGCAGGCGCTATGGGCGTTTATAACCTGGGGCTTCAGGAGGCAAACGCGTCCCTGGCTACAGCTACGATCGGAGTAGTATGTAAGTACATCCTTGGCCCGGTGGGCGGTATTATCGCTCTTCTGGGAGTTATCGTACTGCCGATCACATCGGGAGATACGGCGCTCAGGGCGCTTCGTCTGGCGATCGCGGACGCTTTCCATCTGGATCAGAAATCTACGAAGAAGCGTCTCGGGCTGGCGGCGATTATTTTCGTTCTTGTGGCAGTGATTCTTGTGTTTGCCAAGAGCAACGCGGATGGTTTTAATATTTTGTGGAGATATTTCGCATGGTCCAATCAGAGTCTGTCACTGTTCGCCTTCCTTGCGATCACGGTATGGATGTTTGAGACGGGCAGAGGCAAATTCGCGTGGATGCCGATGATCCCGGGAGCCTGGTATACATTTGTCACGATTACATATATCGCGAATGCCCAGATCGGATTCAATATTCCGTGGCTCGGAGCGTATATCATCGGAGTTGTCGCAGCGGCAGCTTATGTGATACTTCTGATCTGGTACGGCAGGAAACGCTCTGCCGTCAAGGCAAAACAGATGGCATCCAATTAACTGAATAAAAGATGACAGAATAAAAACAGATACTGCGTCTCGGGAATGGGATGCGGTATCTGTTTTCATTTATGACGGCGACCGCTTCCGGTGGTTTAAAGAAATTTCTGTAATTTCTTCATCAGGTCTTCTTCGGCGCATATGATCTTCTGCGCCAGAGCGGCAGCCTTCTTATCAGCCGAACTGTATTGATTGGATTTTTCTCCAAGTGTTTTGATTCCCATACTGCACCCGTCCATCAAGAGTTTGGCGACCTGGGTATTGTCGCTGTTGATCGATAACTTTACTTCTGTAGTAACCCGGGAAAAGGTGCTGGCCATGACTCCGGGGGACTTCTCCTCGCTGCCGCTCTCTTTTAACATTGCTGCTGCTTCTTCCTCCAGCTTCCGGTGCTTCTGCGTGTATTCGTCGATCAGCTTTTTAAACTCCGTGTCGCGAACGAATTGTTTTACCTGCTCGAAACTCTCCACCGCCATCTTGCATCCCTGACAGCATTCTTCCAGTAATTTTCTCGTCTGTTCATCCATAGGAAACGACCCTCCCTGTATTTTTATTTCCGGCCGGTATTATTTTACAAACCAGGACTGATAGTATTTTTTGTATTTTTTCTGGTAATATGCATGAAAATATGAGGCAGAATTGATTTTTCAATACCGATCCCCTATAATAAACCCGAACCGGAGCAATCCCGATATGTATGCGGGATGTTCACACTTATCGGAAAAGGTTCTACAAAAAAGAAAGGGGGAAGCCTATGTTAAGAGGAAAGACAGTCCTGCTTGGAGTGACCGGAAGCATTGCCGCGTACAAGGCGGCATATCTGGCAAGCGCTCTGAGAAAACAGCATGCGGATGTGCATGTGCTCATGACGAAAAACGCGGAGAATTTTATTAATCCGATTACATTCGAGACTTTGACAGGGAATAAGTGTCTGATCGATACGTTTGACCGTAACTTTGAGTTCAGCGTGGAGCATGTCTCACTGGCAAAGAAAGCGGACGTAGTAATGATCGCGCCGGCAAGTGCCAATGTGATCGGGAAGATTGCTCACGGAATTGCGGACGATATGCTTACTACTACTGTGATGGCATGTACCTGTAAAAAAATCTTCGCGCCGGCCATGAATACGAATATGTATGAAAATCCGATTGTGCAGGACAATCTGAAACTTCTGGAGAAATACGGATACCAGGTGGTCACTCCGGCAACGGGGTACCTGGCGTGCGGGGATACGGGCGCCGGAAAGATGCCTGAACCCGAGCTGCTGCTTGAGTATATTCTTCAGGAGGCAGCACATAAAAAGGATATGCTGGGGCTGCGGGTTCTTGTGACGGCCGGGCCCACTCGTGAAGCAATCGACCCGGTGCGCTACATTACCAACCACTCTTCGGGAAAGATGGGATATGCCATCGCGCGGGCAGCGTCAAGAAGGGGGGCTTCTGTGACGCTGGTCACAGGACCGTCAGCGGAAAAGCCGCCGGAATTTACCGATGTAGTCTCTGTAGAGTCGGCCAGGGATATGTTTGAAGCAGTGACTGCCCGGGCGGGAGAGCATGATGTGATCATCAAGGCCGCTGCCGTGGCGGACTACCGTCCCGTACATGTCAGTGACAGGAAGGTAAAAAAGCAGGACGGAAAACTTGGCATTGAACTGGAGCGCACTGATGATATTCTGGCATTTCTCGGGGAGCATAAGCGCCCGGGGCAGCTCCTGTGCGGCTTCGCGATGGAGACGGAGGATCTTCTGGAGAATGCGAGAAAGAAGCTCGCGCAGAAGCACCTGGATATGATCGTCGCGAACAGCTTAAGAGTAGAGGGAGCCGGATTCGGCGGTGATACGAATGTGGTGACGATCCTCACGGAATATCAGGAGATCACGCCTGGGAAAATGACCAAGTACGAGACGGCATCAGAGATACTTGATGCTATTGTGGCACTAAAAGGAACAGTAAAACCGGCAGAGTAGCCGTCCGGTGCTCTGCGCCAAAAGTATTGTATCCCGCAGGGGAATGATAACTTAAGGAGGCAATTATGAACAATTTAATACCGAACAATTCCGCAGGAAGCAGATACAGCACGATGAGTATGGTCCAGGTGGCGATCTTCGGTGCTATCATATGCATCATGGCCTTTACCCCCTTTCTGGGCTATATCCCGCTTGGGTTTACCAGGGCTACGATTATTCACATCCCCGTGATTATCGCTTCACTGCTGATGGGTCCGAAAAAAGGAGGAGCGCTGGGCTTCCTGTTCGGCCTGACAAGTTTTATCAATAACACGATCAATCCGACGGTAACCTCGTTTGTATTTACGCCGTTTTACAGCCTCGGCGAGTTCAGCGGCGGCGTCGGAAGCGTGATTATCTGTTTTATCCCGCGCATTTTAGTGGGGATCGTTCCCTTCTATGTATACAGGCTGGTACTTCGATTTGCGAAAGAAGAGACGAGAGCGCGGGGCGTGTCGGGAATCGGGCTTGTACTCTCCGGTGTGACGGGCTCTCTTGTAAATACGCTCCTTGTCATGAATATGATCTTCCTGTTCTTCCGGGACGCGTATGCACAGGCAAACGGCGTTGCCGCTTCCGCTGTCTATACGTTCATCCTCTCTGTCATCGGCATCAACGGTGTGCCGGAGGCGGTCGTGGCAGGTCTGCTCACCCTGTGTATCGGTAGGGCGCTGTTAAAGAAAAATGTCAGGGAAAGGCTGGGATTCAAGAATGATTTTGGCTATTGACATCGGAAATACGAATATCGTCATCGGATGCATTGACGGCGACCAGTGCCTTTTCGTGGAACGCCTCTCAACGGTGCGGACGAAGACAGAGCTGGAGTACGCGATAGATATTAAAAGTGTTCTCGACATCTATCATATCAAAAGAAGTGATCTGGAGGGCGGCATCATCTCCTCTGTTGTGCCGCAGATCACCACAGTGGCCAAGCTCGCAGTGGAAAAGATACTGAAGCGGGAAGTACTGGTCGTCGGCGCGGGGATTAAGACGGGGCTTAATATCAGGATCGACAATCCGGCTCAGCTGGGAAGTGATCTGGTGGTGGACTCTGTGGCCGCGCTTGCGGAGTATCCGGCTCCTCTTCTGATCTTTGACATGGGAACGGCCAACACGGTGTGTGTGATCGACAAGAATAAGAACTATATCGGCGGTATGATCTACCCCGGGATCGGTGTTTCCCTTGATTCTCTGACAGCTCACGCGTCACAGCTTGGCGGGATCAGCCTGGAACCACCGGAGCATATCATCGGGAAGAATACCGTAGACTGCATGAAAAGCGGAACTATCTACAGCGCCGCGGCTGCCATTGACGGAATCATAGACCGTCTCTCGGAAGAACTGGAAGGCAGTGTTACGGTGATCGCCACAGGAGGGCTGGCGGGAAAGATCATCCCATATTGCCGGAGGGAGATCATACTGGATGATAACCTGCTGCTCAAGGGGCTGGCGGTGATCTATCGAAAGAACCGCAGATAGAGTGCGGAAGAAGGCCGACGCCCCCTGATGCCTGTGTCAGGATGTTTATTAGAATAAGAAAGAAATATAAAAATCTGCGGTGGCTTTGCATGAATGCAAAGCCACTCTGTTATTATTCACTTCCAATTTCATTGCAACAAATTCCTCTTTACGTTACTCTTATATATAACAGACATTACCGGTTTTGTGTACGGCACGGGAGGAGGGGGCAGATGTACGATTATGAAAAAGGTTCGGAGCAGGAGCTGATCCGGCGCGCCAGGCGGGGCGACGCGAAGGCGTTCGCAAAGCTTTATTCGGGAATTTATAAAGACCTGTATAAGTTCGCCCTGTGTATGCTCCGGCATCCGCAGGAAGCGGAGGACGCGGTGAGTGAGGCAGTGATTGCCGCCTATGAGAATATCTCAGGACTGAAGAAAGAGAGTTCCTTTAGAAGCTGGATATTTAAGATACTGAGCAATCAGTGCAGACAGACTCTTACGAGGCGCCAGAGAGAGATTGTGTCTACGGAAGATACTCACATATATCTGGGGAAATCAGGCGGAAACGAGCCTGATTACGCGCAGCAGCAGGATGTACGGCGGGCATTTGAATCGCTGGACGAGGAAGAGCGGATGATTGTGGCGTTCTCTGTTTTCGGCGGATACACAAGTGAGGAGATTGCCGTTATGCTGAAGAAAAAAGCGGTAACCGTACGGTCCAGGAAGAGCCGCGCGCTGGAGAAGATGCGCGTCGATCTGGGAAGAGCAGAGGGTTAGGAGGATGGATATGGACGAGAAAAAGAACTACAGCCCGGACTACGATCAGACAGACCTTCGAGATCAGGAAGAACTGATCAGGGAACTTCGGAGCAGGACGGACGATATTGACGTGCCTCCTGCACTTGAGCCGGAAGCGATTGAGGAAATGCTAAGTCACAGGAGAGAAGTGAAAAGTCGCAGATACAGAAGAAGGTATATCGCGGGGGCGGCCGCCGCCTGTGTCTGCCTTGCGGTCGGCATTACTGCGGGGTATCTGACATTCGGTCCCGGGGGGAGAGAGGCAGACAGCGACCGGAGTACCGCGGCTATCGGGGATGAAAGCGGAGAGGGCGCCCGGGCTCAAAAGATCGTCTCGGCAGAAAACTATGACGAGATATACCGTTACATTCAGGAGGAACAGCGCCAGGCTCAAAGGGAGACAAGGGCTCTCAGTGACGGTGCGGCGATGGAATCGGCCGACAGCTCTGATGCGGCGGGAGGCTCATCTGACAGCGGTTCGCCTGCCGGATACTCAGGAACAACATCAGACAGTACTTCGGCGTCTTACTCTGATACAAATGTGCGGGAGGAAGGTGTCGGAGAGGCCGACATCGTGAAGACGGACGGAGAGAATCTCTATATCGCATATGAGGATACGGTAGAGATAGTCGGAATCACAGAAGAGGCGATGCAGGAATATGAGGGAATTGACCTGGAGGGAGACTGCTATGCGTCAGAACTTTATGTCAAAGAAGATAAGCTCGTCGTGCTGTATACGAAAAATGAATACAGTGACGGCGAGACAGGATACGACGGGTACTTCCGTAATTACACATGTGCCGACGTCTATAATATCAGCGATCCGAAAGTTCCGCAGAAGATCGCCTCATTTTCCCAGAGTGGAAGTTACAACACGATGAGAGTGCGGAACGGATATGTCTATGTATTAAGCGACTTCTATGCGGATGCTGCTGTGGCCAGATCCGATACGCGCGCTTATGTTCCCGAAGTCGGGGGAAGCGTCATGGATGCGAAGGATATTTACATGCCCCAGAGGGGGATGGGAAGCTCGTATACGGTAATCACGGCATTTTCCCTGGACAATCCGAAGGAAAAGACAGACAGCAAGGCGGTCTTCGGCACTGCCGGAACCTGCTATGTGAGCACGGACAATATTTACATTACAGAGAACTATTATGACAACAATGACGCTGATGTTACCCAGACGTCCATCAGGAAGATTTCATATAAGGACGGAAAACTCCAGGGAAGCGGCCAGACGAAAGTGAACGGTACACTGAACGATTCTTTCAGCATCGATGAATACAACGGGTACCTCAGGCTGGTTACTACCGTAAGCGAGATAAACAGCGGCGGTCTGCTTGGGGATTTCTTTGTTCCGGCGGAGCAGCAGGAGAGTGAAGATACCAATTCACTCTATATACTGGATGAGAACCTTGAGATAACAGGCGAGATTCACGATCTGGCCAGAGACGAGAGCATATATTCCGCCCGCCTCATGGGAGACGTGGGATATTTTGTCACCTTTAAGCAGGTGGATCCACTCTTCTCGGTGGACCTCTCCGATCCCCGCAACCCGAAGATCATCGGGGAACTGAAGATTCCCGGATTCTCGGAATATCTTCATCCATACGGCGACGGGAAGCTTCTTGGCATCGGAATGGATGTGGACGAGGAAGGGATTACGACAGAGGGCGTGAAGATAACAATGTTCGACGTCTCGGATCCGTCGGATGTGAGGGAAGAAGACACATACATTCTGGAAGATATGTATGGAACCGATGTGGGATATGACTATAAAGCCGTGTTTGTAGATGTGGAGAAGAACCTGTTCGGCTTTCTTTCCTATGGAGATAAAGGGGTATATACGATATTTACCTATGATGAGGAAGAGGGGCTGAAAGAAGTATTCTCAAGAGAGCTTACATGGTATGGAAGTACCAGAGGGCTGTATGTCGGGGAAAAATTTTACCTCGTATCTGGCAGTACGGTAGAGTCGTTCAGACTTTCTGATTTTGAAAAAGCAGATGATATTGTGCTGTAAAGCATCCCACACTTTATTTTGACATACAGGACCGGTTTCGGGAGGGGATTCGCGTTTAGAATCCCCTCTTCTTTTTCACAATATAGATGGGGCGGTTCTTGCTCTCGATGTAATCTTTCGATGCATACTGCCCTACGATGGAGATGAAGAACATCTGGATACCGTTCAGCAGCAGGATCAGACATACGAGAAGAGGGATTCCGGTCAGTCCGTTGCCTGTGAGAAGAGAGCACATGCCGATTATGATGGCCGCAATGACAAGCAGAGCGCCCGTTGTGCCGGCAAGCGTGGCAGGAACCGATGAGAACGAGAGGATACCTTCTACCGCGTATCTGAACAGAGAGCGGAGCGACCATTTCGTCTCGCCGGCAGTTCTCTCCACATTATGGAAGGGAATCCATTTCGTATCAAATCCTACAAAGGAAAAGATACCTTTCATATATCGATTGTATTCTTTGAGTTCCAGTACCGAGTCTGCCATTGCCCGGTTCATCATGCGGAAATCGCCTTTGCCGTCTCCCATGTCCAGCTTGCATATCTTCCGTATAACTTTGTAAAACGCGCGGGATAAGACGGTACGCACGCCCTTTTCTCCGGTCCGGTCCTCTCTTAGACCGGCGCAGCAGTCGTAACCCTCAGTGGAGACTACACGGTACATTTCTTTGAGCAGGGCGGGCGGATGCTGAAGATCTGCATCCATGAACACGCAGTAGTCGCCTTCGGCATTCTGAAGGCCTGCGTACATGGCGGCCTCCTTTCCGAAGTTTCTGGAAAAGGAGATAGAGCGGCAGCGTTTGTCCGTACACGCGAGGCTGTCCAGGATGTCAGGCGTGTGATCCCGGCTTCCGTCGTCCACGAAGATAAACTCGCACTCTGCGCCGTCGATCTCTTCCACAGCGGCCGAGACCGCGCGATAGAACTCAGGCAGCGCCTGTTCTTCATTGTAACAGGGAACAATAATACTGATTTTATCCACGACAGATCACCTCCTTTTTGAATATGCCGAATTTGCACAGTACATAATTTCCGATCACTGTAACTACACTGACTATCAGCTTGGCGGGCAGCGCGGCCGCGTCCAGCCGGCTGATCAGAAGCCAGAGGAGCGCGTTCTCCAGAACAAGAGTAATGAACCGGAGGGCCGCGAAAGACGCCAGCTCTGCGCCCATCTGTTTTTTGGAACGGAATACCCAGAGGCGGTTGAGCGCGTAGGCAGTCAGTACGGCGCCCACCCAGGCGATGCTGTTGGCGATAAGGTATGGAACACCTGCCCACATCAGAGCGAGATATAACATGTAATTGACTGCGGTGGTGATCCCGCCGCTGACCAGGTATGTGAATAACTCTTTTTTCAGTTTCATAAATGTTTCCTCCTTTTCGACGCAATGAGATAAAGTCCGTATCCCACGACAGAGATCAGGCTGATTATGATGCCCGCCTGCCTGCCGGGAGGCGAGAAGCGGATCTCTATTGTGTGTTCTCCTTCTGTCAGAGCCGCTCCGGCAAAAGCCTGGTTCACAGTGACCGGTTCGGTCTCTTTTCCATCCACCACAATGGAAAGTCCGTTCTGAAGGGGGATGGATGTGACAAGACAGCCGTCCTGATCTGCGCGAACCGTTCCTTGCAGAACTTCATATGTGCCTTTCATGATTCCGCCTTCTGAGCGGCTTTGCGCGTCTGTCTGCGCCTTGTTTCCGCTGTGTGCGGCACTCTGTAAGTATTCCAATGTCAGAGGCGTATATTCCTTTTCGGTGAAAAGTTCCGAGTCACAGACATACCACTCAGGGTCGGTCAGCCGGTACTTTCCCTTTGAAAATGTAACTTTAAGCTGCGAAACTCCCTGCGGCGATGCATCGGAAAACTGATAGTGAAACACATTATTCCCGTTAGGGTACGGGGCAAATGTTCCCGAGAGTTTGTTGCGCATACCGTTGATGTCTATGACCACGGCGCTCCGGGACAGATTTTCCACTTTAAACCCGCAAAGCAGGATGCTCTTTGCTGCCGGATTCTGTATATCAAGAGTCAGGGTACAGTCTTTTTTTGCGTAGATCTCCCAGCCGTTTTCTGCTTCCCTGATCTCCAGACCGTCCGGCAGAGACGCTAAGGCGCCGGAGGATCCGGAGGAGAGAGACAGATCGGGAGTATATGTCAGAACCCCTTCGGCAGCAGAAACCGCTCCGGTATCAGATCTGGAAGCGCCATCCTGTACCACGGTTTTCTGAGCTATTACTGAAAGCTTCTGAGCAGGCGTCAGTGTATCGAACCAGTTCTGCGATACAGTGTCGCCCGTGAAATAAGCCATTGGAAGCACCCGCTCGTTTTCCGCGATGACAGTATCTCCACTTCGGAAAATTTCCTTATATCCGGCGGGAACGGCATCTTTCTCCGTTTCCAGATAGCGGACACCCAGCAGATTCAGCATAAACGGATTGTCTGAAGTCAGCAGAGCTACCCGGTTATTAATCCGTATCGGAGTGAGCAGTGTATCGTAGTACAGATCAGAGTATGCCTGATTTGTGATGGAAGAATACATGGTGCTCCTTGTTATTTCCGGAAAGAGTTCATTGCCGCTTACAAGCGGGCTGAGCAGGCTGTCAAAATGATAGAGAGGATCCATCCCGACTGACTCTGATTCTTCTGCGGTGATCCCCGGGCTTATATCCTCGTTTTTCACCCAGTCCTCCGTACCCGCCGTGGTGAGATACAGCCCGATGGGAGCGGCCAGCAGGGCGAGATAAAACAGTCTTTCACGGAGCGGCCCGCAAAGAGAGGAGGCAAATCGCCGGGGGAGACGAGAGCCGAATTTTCTTATAAGAATAAGCAGCAACAGGAGCGTGGCATCGGCCAGTATCCACGGAAACTGTTTCTGGCTGATCCAAAGAAGGCCTGAGGGGATCATTACCGCAAAAGGCCACAGGGGGAGCGACTCCTTCTTTTCTGCCAGTATCCGTACTGCGTGAAGGACTACCAGCGGCATGAACGGAATCAGAATTTTCGGTCTGGCGTACAGTGTGCCGTTTAAGACGTATGAGAAGATTCCGAACAGTCCGAACAGAAGGAAGAGAATGCTGTCCGCGCGCCTCTTCTTTATCGCAAGGCCTGCCAGTATACCGTACAGGCAGACGAAAGTAAGCCCCATCCCATATTCGTTAAACAAAAGGTTATTGAAAACAGGATTGGGAGCCAGCAGTTCCAGAAGACCGAAAAGTCCCGAAGAGCTGCCATTTCGCCTGTGCTCCAGCAGTGCCAGCGCCGTCGGGATCAAAAGCGCGGCCGACATTCCCACAGCGGCCGCGGCAGACGGGAGATACCGTCTCAGAAAAGAACCCTTCCAAAAGGAACGCCCTTCGCTGCGATACCAGTACCATCCGATGGCGACAAAGGCGGATATGGCGAAATAAAAACTGCTCAGGCAGATCAGCAGCATACAGAGAGGAAGCCATTTGTGCCGCTTCTTTCTAATACAGAGAAAAGCCAGCAGAAGATAAGGAAGATAGTTCACAAACATGATCTGGCGGTGCATGTGGAAGAGGCATCCCGCAGTCAGGAAAAGGACGCTCCCCGCCCATGCGGGCATATCTCTGACGCCTTCTGAGCGCAGCCATGCGAAGCAGAGCAGCACAGAGGCAAGGAATAGAACCAGCATATATCCGATTACAATATTCAGCATGGGAACCTGCGGCAGCAGGCAGCCAATCAGTATATCAGGCCGCATAAATCCGTAATAAGAGAACTGAAATCCATTGGAACCGCCGCCCAGTCCGATCCAGGAGGGCAGAAGCGTGCGCTGGTCAAGACATGCATCCCGTATCGTTTCGGCCAGTGTGACATGCTGGCTTAACCAGTCCGTGTTTGAGCCGTAAACATACCCCTGCGGTATGACCGCGGCAATCAATATAGTGAACAGAATGATGAGAGAAGCCCAATAAATCCGGTGATTCCTTGTTTTCATCAACTGTGTACCTCCCTTTCAACAATCTCAGGATAGACCCTCTTTCTTAAAATCAGGTGAAAGAGAATCTAAAGAATTCTTAAGAAGCAGCACAGAAAAATTAAAATGGTGTATAATCAGTTTTGGCAAAGTAAGAAGAGTTCATACTGGTTCAGAGGAAAGAGGTACTACAAGAGAAAAGAAAAATTATCAGAAAATTCAAACAAAATAGAACAAATAATAAATTTATTTTAAATAAATTTTAAAAATGCATTGACAAATTGTGGCCTTAGTGCTATTATATAACCATCCAAAAGAGATCAGAAATAAAATCTTCTCGGAAGGATATTTATCTAAGCGAACAAAAGATACACTTGTTCAATTAGATTAAAAATACAAGATAGCAGGAGGTAAGTCCAATGGACAGTATAGTTTCAGTTTTTCATCAATATGTCAGTGGTACGGCAAATGAAAGTTCCTGTGATGTAAGAGACCTTTGCTGGAAACGATAGATTAATAATCCGGAAATATTTTAGAATGAAGAAATGATCGGAGAGTACGGAATCCGGATGAAAATCAGACAAGATTTATCATTTGCAGACGTATTGAATATAGATACCACATATAGCGGAATTTCAAAAGATGTGTAAAGAAACATTGAGTAGAATATTATTTTATAGTAAAGAGCACTTAGTTATAGAAGTAATAATTCAGTACCCGGCACAGAATCCGAACAGGAAAACGTAAAAGGGGAACCATTATAGGAAGAATAACTTGGGAGGCTTTTTAAGAATATAAAATGGTACCGGGGATCGGAACGCAAGGGATGATAAGGATGCCGCTATGAACCTCAAATTGTTATTGAAGGAGGGAAGATTTAGTAAGCAGGTCTTAATAAATCGACCGCTGATCAAATAACAGATGGCAGAGGTCTCACAGGAACAGAATCTACACATTTCCTCCGATTTATAATATAGAAATATGATAAAATTAAATAGTTTATGAATGCATCTTCAATGTCAACTGGAGGTGCATTTTTTTGACATAATGGAACTCATATGATAAACTAGTGAAAAATGTTGTCTTGCGTTAAGAGTCTGATAGACAGATACTGACCAATGAAATTATTTTTTCGATGGGGTGAATGCGGTGGATAAGTACGAATATAAGCTAAAGACAGAGCAATTACTTGAACTGGTGGAGGAAGGCTCATATGGAAAAGCCGCGGAGATCGCGGATACGATCGACTGGAGAAGAGTTCGCAATGCTTCCATGCTGGCAAATGTCAGCGACGTTTATGAGAAGAACAGGGAATATGAGAAAAGCTACGATGTGCTGAATATTGCTTACCGCCGTGCCGAAGGAAGCAGAAAGATCATAAGCAGACTGTGCACGCTGGCTCTGAAGACGGGAAATGTGGATGAAGCGATTGATTATTATGATGACTTCATGCAGATTGCGCCTAAGGATCCGAATCAGTATATTCTCAGATACCAGATCCTCCGCGCTCAGAAAGCGCCCGTTGAGCAGCAGATAGAGGCTCTGGAAGAGTACAAGAAGTCGGAATACATTGAAGAGTGGGCCTATGAACTGGCGAAGCTTTATCAGGAGGCGGGCATGACGGCGGAATGCCTGGAAGAGTGCGACGATCTGATTCTCTGGTTCAGCGAGGGTCAGTATGTGTATAAAGCGATGGAATTAAAGATGCAGTATAAGCCTCTTACTCCGTCTCAGCAGGAGAAGTACGACAGAAGATACGAGAAACTGTCCGGGGAGACAGAGGAAATGCCTGACATTGTCACTTATGCCGAGACAAAGGGCAGTGCCGGAGCTGTCGAAGACGAGAGCGATGCCGAGGAAGTTCCGGCTGACAGCCGGACAGGCGGAGAGAATACGGGAGAGACAATTTCTGATTCAGAGCATACAGGTGAAACAGATGCGGATGGCTCGGCTGTGAGCACGTCTGTTTCTGACGACGCTGCCGAGATCGAGAGAGAGGAGACGGCTGCGGCGCCGGCGATAGAGGAGACTGCTGTCCAAGAGGAAGAACCTGTCGTAAAGAAGAAAAAGATCGGAAATACGATGCCTCTCGACGAAGCGCTCAGACAACTGCTTCAGCCAAAAAGCGAAGAAAAACAGGAGCAGGATGCTTCTGCCGGTGAGGAACCGGAGCCGGAACTGGACGATCTTGAGGAAGTAATCGGTGAGATCGAATCGGTTGTGGACGTGGATATGGTAAAGCAGATGGCGGAAGATAAGAAGAAAAAGCAGGCGACTTCCAACGGTGAGATGACCGAGATCATTCCCGAGGAGGATGATGATCAGATCGACGGTCAGATGAATCTGGAAGATATTCTGACAGATTGGGAGGGAGCACCGGCTGCGGAAACGGAAGAGACTGTGGAAGAGGCACTTCCCGAACTTGACGCCGAAGTGATTTCTAAGACCGGGGAGGACAACACCTCCGAGGCGGACGCAGAAGAAACAGCGGGAGGAGATCTCGCTGCGGCGGACGCAGAAGAAGCAGCGGAAGAAGACCTCGTTGTGACGGACGCGGAAGAAGCAGTGGAAGAAGAGATCGCTGCGGCGGATGCAGAAGAAGTAGAGGAGGAAGAAGATCTCTCCGAGGCGGACGCAGAAGATATAGAAGAACTTCTTGCGGCAGATGCCGAAGAGATGGAGGAGGAAGATGAACTTCCGGAGGATGAAACGGAAGAGAATGACCAAGAGGAGATTATAGAAGAAGGGGAAATAAAAGGGGAGACAATGGAACAGAAAACGAAAAAGATGGAACCGATTCTGCCGCCTGACATTCAGCGCATGATCGATGAGATCGAGGGAGTAATTCCGCCGGAGGAAGAGAACGAGCCGGCTCCGGTTCGTACGGTCAAGAAGGAAGAACCCCGTGAGAATATGGGAAAGGTAGCAGATTCACTCCGCATGGAGGATGATTTCGACAGCGATATTGACGAGTTCGGAGAAGACCTGGAAGAAGATTTGTTTGACGACAGAGAGACGTCGGACGAAGCGGAGGAATACTTCGATGAAGAGGAAGATCCGGACGAAGATGAGGAGTACTTTGACGAAGCCGAGGATCTTGATGAAGGGGAAGACTATTTCGATGAAGGTGAGTATCTCGACGAGGATGAGGAGTACCTTGACGAAGGCGAGGACCTTGATGAAGGGGAAGAGTATCTCGATGAAGATGAGGACCTTGGCGAAGCGGAAGAGTATTTTGATGAGGATGAGGAGTCTGACGACAGCGAAGTCTTTGCAGAAGACGCGGAAGATATTGACAGCATTTCTGACTGGGATGAGGAATTCAGAGTAAATCCGGAACATGCGGATTTGGAAGATGACAGAGAAATCCCTGACGATGATGACGACAATATGGACATTCTTTCTGCCACAACTCCGCTCAGCCGGAAAGAAACGGCGAAAATGATCGCTACCGGAAAGACAGCGCCGCTGCCGCTTGATGAAATATCCGACGCTCTTTCCATGACCGATACAGGATTCATTGTACATGGCCGTTATGATCTGGGTGTGCAGAGCGGTATCGGAACGAGGGCAGGGCTTACGGAAGAGCAGAAGAAGCTTTTCTCATACTTCGTGCCGGTGCGCGGTATGAGCGAGCAGCTGGTGGACGTTCTGGAACAGGATAAGAACTGTACAAACCGCCAGGGTACTTCAAGAACGGGAAATCTCCTGATTATAGGAAATAAAGGAAACGGAAAGACAGTTCTTGCGGTAGATGTAGTAAAAGCGATCCAAAAGCAGCGGAACATCCATCAGGGCAAAGTGGCAATTGTGACAGGTGATTCTCTGAATAAGAAAAAGATCGGTGATATATTCGACAAACTGTACGGTGGGGCGCTGATTATAGAGAAGGCCGGAAAGATGAACGAAAAGACTGTGGCGCGCCTGAATAAGGCGATGGAGAAAGACACAGGAGAGCTTCTGATTGTACTGGAAGAGCAGAGGAAGCCGATTGACCGTCTGCTCTCGTCCAACAGAGAGTTCCGAAGAAAGTTCACTTCGCGCCTTGAAGTGCCGATTTTCATCAATGATGAGCTCGTCACATTTGGGCAGACATATGCTCAGGAGAACGGATACCGTATCGATGAGATGGGAATTCTGGCGCTTTACAGCAAGATCGATTCTCTTCAGAGGGAAGATCATGCCGTGACAGTGGCGGAAGTCAAAGGGATCATGGACGAGGCGATCCAGCACTCCCAGAAGGCGTCCGCGAAGAAGCTGGTGAAACGAGTATTCGGTAAAAATACAGACGAGGCGGACAGGATCTTCCTGTCGGAAAAAGATTTTAATATCTAGATGTTTCATACAGAAAATATTCTGGCAGTCGGCAGGGGATGAACTCCTGCCCGGCTGTCAGTTTTTTTGTTCACAATTTCAGTTTCCAGACGGCTTTTCCCTTTCCTTTTCAGACAGTTTCAAGTATAATATATTTATTATTATAAAAATGAAACGGCGAGGTGTCTTTTATGAAAAAGGGAAAAAGCACAAAGAAAAAATTAGAGCCTTTTGAGATCGGAGAACTGGATCAGTATCTTTTTGGTCAGGGAAATCATTATGAAGTCTATGAGAAACTTGGAGCGCATAAGGCAGTTTATAAAGGGCAGCAGGGAGTCTATTTCGCGGTCTGGGCGCCGAACGCGCGCAGAGTCGCTGTTGTGGGTGATTTTAACGGCTGGGATTTTGAGGCGAACTATATGGAGCGTCAGGAGCCGGTAGGGATCTACACCTGTTTTGTGCCGGGAGTAAAAGAGGGAGACCTGTATAAGTTCTGCATCGAAACACAGCAGGGAAAACGGATCTTTAAGGCGGATCCGTTCGCGAACTATGCGGAGTTAAGACCGGGTACGGCGTCACGGGTTTTTGATATTTCACATTTGCACTGGACAGACAGCGCCTGGATGAAAAAGCGCGAGGAATGGGATCATAAAGTGAATCCGATGTCCATATACGAGGTACATCCGGGGTCGTGGATGCGCCACCCCGGACGGGATGATGAAGGCTTTTATACTTACAGAGAGTTCGCGGATACGGTCGTGAAATATGTAAAGGATATGGGATATACGCATGTGGAGCTGATGGGAGTGGCAGAGCATCCTTTTGACGGCTCGTGGGGATACCAGGTGACAGGATACTATGCCCCGACTTCCAGGTATGGAACACCCGAAGATTTTGCGTATATGATCAATCATTTCCACCGGAACAATATCGGAGTTATACTGGACTGGGTACCGGCGCACTTTCCGAGAGACGCCCACGGACTGGCTGATTTTGACGGCACGCCCACCTTTGAGTATGCAGATCCGAGAAAGGGGGAGCATCCGGACTGGGGCACAAAGATCTTCGATTACGGCAAGCCGGAGGTGAAGAACTTCCTGATCGCCAACGCGCTGTTCTGGATCGAGCACTATCATGTGGACGGGCTCCGCGTGGACGCCGTGGCTTCCATGCTTTATCTTGATTATGGAAAACAGGATGGACAGTGGGTTGCGAACAAATACGGGGGCAATGAGAATCTGGAGGCTATCGAATTTTTCAAACATCTGAATTCTGTGGTGCTGGGAAGAAATAAGGGGGCTGTCATGATTGCCGAGGAGTCCACAGCGTGGCCGAAAGTAACGGGCTCGCCTGAGGATGACGGTCTTGGATTCAGCCTGAAGTGGAATATGGGGTGGATGCATGATTTCACGGAGTATATGAAGCTTGATCCGTATTTCAGAAAGAATGCACATCATATGATGACATTTGCAAGTTCCTATGCTTACAGCGAGAACTATATCCTTGTGCTTTCACACGATGAGGTAGTGCATCTGAAGTGCTCCATGCTCAATAAGATGCCGGGGCTTGGGTTCGATAAGTATGCGAACCTGAAAGTCGCGTATGCGTTTATGACCGGGCACCCGGGGAAGAAGCTTCTTTTTATGGGGCAGGAATTCGCCCAGCTCCGTGAGTGGAGCGAGGAGAGAGAACTTGACTGGTATCTTCTGGCGGAGCCGGAACACCAGGCGGTCCAGAACTGGTACAGAGATCTGCTTCATCTGTATAAAAAGAATAAAGCGCTCTATGAGATGGACTCACAGCCTGAGGGATTCGACTGGATCAATGCGGACGACATTTTCCGCAGTATATACAGCTTTGAGAGACACTCTAAAGACAATAAAAAGAATCTGCTCTTTGTATGTAACTTTACGCCTGTGGAAAGACCGGATTACCGGGTGGGCGTACCGAGAAGGAAACAGCTTAAGCTTGTTCTAAACAGCGATGAGAAGAAGTACGGCGGACAGGGCGTTGAGCGGCCGCTTATCTATAAGCCGGTGAAACAGGAGTGCGATGGTCAGAAATATTCGATCGCATATCCGCTTCCGGCATACGGAGTCGCGGTGTTTGAATTCTGACAAAACCCGATATGTAAATACAAAAACCGGATCCGGATCTTTTTTAAGAGATAACTGGAACCGGTTTTTAAATATGCACAAAAACAATTATAGAGACCAAAAATATTCAGAAAAATATACTAAAACGAAAGAATAAATGATATAATAAATCATGTACACATAGAAATGGAAGGAGAGATAGAAATGGACAATCAATTGGCACTACTTACATTATGCGGCTCCATTATCGCGCTTCTGTTTGTGGCAAGCAGGGCGCAGAAGGTACTCCGTTTCTCAGAGGGAAACGATACTATGAGAAAGATTTCCGCATCCATCCACAAGGGCGCGATGGCCTACCTGCGCCGGCAGTATAAGATCCTGATCGGATTTTTTGCTATTATGTTCGTAATCCTGTTTGTGATGGCGGCACTTGGACTTCTTACATGGTTTGTTCCCTTTGCATTTGTAACGGGCGGGTTCTTCTCCGGATTATCAGGCTTTGTCGGTATGCAGATTGCCACAAGAGCGAACGCAAGGACTGCGGCAGCCTGCCAAAAAAGCCTGAACAAGGGTCTGAACGTGGCATTTTCAGCGGGATCGGTTATGGGCTTTACAGTTGTGGGGCTGGGACTTCTGGACATATCGATCTGGTATCTTCTGCTCAGGCTAGTGTTTAAACTTCCGATTGAAGATATTACCAGCACGATGCTTACGTTCGGAATGGGAGCGTCTTCTATGGCTCTGTTCGCGCGCGTGGGCGGCGGTATCTATACGAAAGCGGCGGATGTGGGCGCGGATCTTGTAGGAAAGGTAGAGGCCGGAATCCCCGAAGACGATCCGAGAAACCCTGCGGTTATTGCTGACAATGTAGGCGATAACGTAGGCGATGTGGCAGGTATGGGAGCAGATCTCTACGAATCCTATGTGGGCTCCATTCTGTCGGCATGTGCTCTGGGAGTGATCGCTTTTAATAAAATAGAGTCCGTGGACCGGGTAAATGCGGTTGTGATTCCGATGGTACTGGCAGCAGTCGGAGTACTGGCATCCATCATCGGTTCTCTCCTTGTAAAGACCGGTGAGAGCACAGATCAGAGTACGCTTCTCAAGGCTCTGAGAAGAGGCACGAATACAAGTGCAATCATCATTGCGGTTGTAGCATTTCCTCTTGTCTGGTTTATTCTGGGCAGTGATTTTATCGGATTTTATGTCGCGATTCTGGCAGGTCTTCTGGCCGGAGTACTGATCGGATTTTTTACAGAGTATTTTACATCCGATACATACAGGCCGACTCAGAAGCTTGCGGATAAATCGGAGACAGGTTCAGCTACAATCATCATCGGAGGCCTGAGTCTTGGTATGCTCTCCACAGCAGTTCCTATCGTGATTATCGCGATCTGTGTTATGGCGGCATATGCGCTCTCGGGAGGATTCATTGAGTCTACAAGAGGCTTGTACGGAATCGCCCTGGCAGCTGTCGGCATGCTGTCCACACTTGGAATTACGCTTGCGACGGACGCCTATGGCCCCATTGCGGATAACGCGGGCGGTATCGCCGAGATGGCAGGTCTGGAAGCAGACGTCAGAAAACGTACGGACGCACTGGATTCTCTCGGCAATACAACAGCCGCAACAGGAAAAGGATTCGCAATCGGCTCCGCGGCTCTGACAGCGCTTGCCCTGATCGCTTCTTATGTAGAGAAAGTTCAGGAAGTGGGCGGCCCGGACATTGCGCTCGACATGAGTGTTATGAACCCGACTGTTCTGGTCGGCATCTTCATTGGCGCCTGCCTGCCGTTTGTATTCGCGGCGCTTACAATGGACTCTGTAGGCCGTGCGGCTCAGAGTATTGTAGTTGAGGTTCGCCGTCAGTTTAAAGAGATCAAAGGCCTGATGGAAGGAAGAGCCGAAGCGGACTATGAGACATGTGTGGATATTTGTACGAAGGCTTCGCTTCATGAGATGATCCTGCCGACTCTTCTGGCAATCATTACCCCCGTTGTGACGGGATTGATTCTGGGATATAACGGAGTAATCGGCCTTCTGACCGGTTCAACCGCAACCGGATTCCTCATGGCGATCTTCATGGCTAATGCCGGAGGAGCGTGGGATAACGCCAAGAAGTATATCGAGGGAGGCAAGCACGGCGGAAAAGGCAGTGACTGCCATAAGGCCGCAGTAGTCGGCGATACGGTGGGCGACCCCTTCAAAGATACGTCGGGACCGTCGATCAATATTCTGATTAAGCTGCTGTCGATGGTATCGATTGTGTTTGCGGCGTTGGTCGTGAATTATCATATTTTCTAAATAGCAGAATATAAAAATGATTTCGGTAAACCGGAGACTCGTGAGATGTACGAAGTCTCCGGTTTTATTTTTTCTCCATATGTTGTTATAACAACAGATTTTTGCGGTTGATCATAGTATTCTAAACGAGGAAACGCAAGAGAAAGGAAGGTTCTGAAGCTATGGACGCAAAAATAAAAAATATTGCGAATTCAGAAGTGCTAACTCTGAAAGACCAGATTTCCTATCAGGATGGTCAGGTTGTCAGCAAGACGCTGGCGCAGAACCCGGCGGTGAGCATTACACTGTTTTCCTTCGCAAAAGGAGAAGAAATCAGTACTCATGAGTCAGGGGGAGACGCTTTTGTTACCTGCCTGGACGGCGTCGGAAAGATCACAATTGACGGCGTTGAATATGTGCTGCACGAGGGGGAGTCGATCGTTATGCCGGCCAGACACCCACATGCGGTATATGCCCAGGAAGAGTTTAAGATGCTTTTAGTTGTTGTATTTTAATAATTTATCAGGAGGTTTATTATGGAACAGAAAATGTTTTGTTATCAATGTCAGGAAACAGCGGGATGTAAAGGATGTACTATGTCAGGCGTATGCGGGAAGAAACCTGATGTGGCGGCTATGCAGGACCTGCTCGTCTATGTCACAAAAGGGATTTCAGCCGTTACGACTGCGCTGCGCAGGGAAGGAACCAAGGTGCCTGCCGAGACAGATCATCTGATCACTCTGAACCTGTTTACGACTATCACCAACGCGAATTTTGACAGGGAGAGTATTGAGGAACGGATCCGCGTCACGCTGACAGCTAAGGAAACTTTGCTCGCACAACTTCGGGATTCATCTGCTCTGCCCGAAGCCGCAGCATGGGACGGCTCCGGAGACTGGGAGGAAAAGGCAAAAAAGGTTGGCGTACTTTCTACAGAAAACGAAGACATTCGTTCTCTGCGTGAACTGATTACTTACGGTCTGAAAGGACTGTCTGCCTACACAAAGCACGCAAATGCGCTGCTTAACGATGATGAGGAAGTGGAGGCGTTCATTCAGAGAGCTCTTGCCGCTACGCTGGATGACAGTCTCAGTGTGGACGAGCTGATCGGGCTGACTATGGAAGCCGGAAAATACGGCGTTTCCGCTATGGCGCTTCTCGACAAGGCCAATACGGACGCCTACGGTAATCCTGAGATCACAAAAGTAAATATTGGAGTAAGAAACAATCCGGCTATTCTGGTCTCCGGCCATGATCTTCGAGATCTGGAAATGCTGCTGGAACAGACTCAGGGAACGGGTGTGGACGTCTACACACATTCTGAGATGCTGCCTGCACATTACTATCCTGCTTTCAAAAAATATTCCAACTTTGCCGGAAACTATGGAAATGCATGGTGGAAACAGAAAGAGGAGTTTGAATCCTTTAACGGACCTATTTTGATGACGACAAACTGTATTGTGCCGCCTAAGGACAGTTATAAAGACCGTCTGTATACGACCGGTGCGGCAGGTTATCCGGGATGCACTCATATTCCTGGAGAAATCGGGGAACAGAAGGACTTCTCGGCGCTGATCGAGCACGCAAAAAGATGTCCGGCTCCGGCTGAAATCGAAACCGGGGAGATTGTCGGCGGATTTGCGCATGCACAGGTGCTTGCGCTGGCAGATCAGGTAGTGGACGCAGTAAAGAGCGGAGCCATTAAAAAATTCGTGGTTATGGCGGGATGTGACGGCCGCGCAAAGAGCCGCGAGTATTACACAGAATTTGCCAAAGCGCTGCCTCAGGATACTGTGATCCTTACTGCAGGCTGCGCGAAGTACAAATACAACAAGCTGCCGCTGGGTGACATCAATGGAATCCCACGGGTACTGGACGCCGGACAGTGCAACGATTCCTACTCGCTGGCTGTGATTGCACTGAAGCTCAAAGAAGTTTTCGGGCTGGATGACATTAACGATCTGCCGATCGTCTACAATATCGCATGGTACGAGCAGAAAGCAGTTATTGTTCTGCTGGCGCTTCTACACCTCGGCGTTAAGAACATCCACCTTGGACCGACTCTTCCGGCATTTCTCAGTCCAAATGTGGCGAAAGTCCTGGTTGAGAACTTCGGTATCTCGGGGATCGGTACAGTGGAAGACGACCTCAAACTGTTTTTCGGTGCAAACTAAAAAACGATGGAAACAGCAAAAAGGAGCAAAAGCAGTGTTAACTGCTGTGCTCCTTTTTTGTGATAGCGACGAACCAAAGGCCGGGTTTGCCCGAGACGGACCCTGGCACCGCTTACAACCCCGGAATGCGCTTTTTGGCGTTTTCGCCGATTGACGGCCAGTGTTGCTCTAATAAAATAAAAATGATATATTCTAAAAAATGTTTACTAAATTATATGACCAGACGTCCAAATAATGATAATATAAATATGTAAAATTTATACTGATTTTGAAGGGAGATGTAAATGCTAAGAAAACTGAAGATAAAGTATTATTTCTGGAAGTTAAAACGAAATAAGATTGATTTGCAGACAGTGGCATTAAAATTGTCAGTACCAACAGGCAAAGTAAAAGAGGAGTATGACAGATACATAAACCCATTTAAGCAAATAAAAATAGAACCGTTTGTCTCATTTGTGGCTGTATGTGTTTCTGTGTGTTCAATTTTTATTGCCGTGGAAACACTAAATGAGATGCGAAGAGAACGAGACTTAACATATAAGCCGGATCTTAGAGTGTATGAAAATGATATTTCTCTGTATTGGAATGAAGAGGGCAGAGAGACCAGGAGAGAAGACAATTATAGCCGCCAATATCAGTCAGATGAAGAAAATGTCCTGTATGGCGTTTATCTCAATATAGACAACATTGGAGCCGGAAATGCAAAAGACATAAAATATGATTGGAATTATGAGGATAATCTTAGAACGTTCAATTCCTTTTTAGAAAAAAGCGGGGTGGAAGCATTCTTTGATGAGACAGAAAATCTCATTGAGATAGACTATAAAGATGAGTGGGTGTCATGGACAAGAATTGACGAAAATGATATGGAAAGCTATATATCACAGGATACACAGAAAAGAGTACTGATACCGTCGGTTTATCTGGAGTTATTAACGGCGTATTGCTATGAGAAACTCCCCCCTTCATCAGAAATAGAATACACGCAACCGCTGACTATGCACGACTTTCCTAAGTTGTCTCTGACTATTTCTTACAAAGACATACAAGGATTGGAAACGCAGAAGAAAGTGGAGATTGGACTTGAACCAACAGCATATAATAAAGAGGATACAGGTGAAGGAAACTGCAGTTGGCGCGTAAGAAATCTGGGGGAAGAAATAATAAACGAATAATAAGAGTGCGGTGCATATCGTTGCAATAAATATGGAAAAACAGAGCCATATTCCGATAAGGGGGCCTATATGTTGATAGCATGTCGGAAGCTTAAAGGCATGACTTCCCTTTTTCCAGCATACATTGTAAAAACGATGTTTGCAGGGGGATTTTTTTGAAAGATTATATTGAAGAGAGAGCCGTGGAGATTGCTGATTATATTATAGAGAATAACGCGACTGTGAGGCAGACGGCGAAACAGTTCCGGATCAGCAAGAGTACGGTACATAAAGATGTAACCGAACGGCTCCTTCAGATAAACCCCTCTCTGGCGCGAGAAGCCAGGAAAGTGCTGGACATGAACAAATCCGAGCGCCATATCAGGGGCGGAATGGCCACCAGAGAAAAATATCTTCACCAGCACGAATGCAAGGCCAGCGGGCTGTGAGAGTGAGGGGCATGACTTTACATTTGGAGAAAAGTCTTTTATACTTTTAGTATACGGATATGGTGGACGAGGGCATAGCGATGTTTCACGGGAACTCCGCTGTGCCCTCTTCTGGTAGCAGGGAAACCGTTTATACCCGAAGCGGTGCTTTTTCTCTGACCCAGATGAAGCCCACTGTCGGGAGAGAGATGTAGGATGAAAGTTGCAATTCTTGAAGAGAAATGCAGTGACAGAGAGATAATAGAAAATATAGTGGAGCAACTTGGCCCGGAGTATGAGGTGGCGGGAGCTGCGTCTGACGGGAAAACGGGATATGACCTGATCAAGGCGGAAAAACCGGATCTTGTTATTATGGATACCTATCTGCCGAAGATGAGCGGTCTGTCCATGTTGAAGAAACTGAGGGCAGAAAAAAACGGTGTTAAGGTGCTGATCCTCACTGCGGATACGAATTTTGACCGCGCAAGACAAGCGATCGGACTTGGAGTGGACAACTATCTGCTCAAGCCGATTAAGAAAAATCAGCTTAAAAAGGCGATCATACAGCTTGCGGAAAAGCTGGAGGACGAGCGGGCGATACAGGAAACATTTACGGTAGAAAACATTTTCAGAGGATGGCTGAATGGCCAGATTAAAACGGACAATAATCTCGTACGGCTTACCGAAGAGCGGTATGGATTCACATTTGATGATCCGGGAGCAATATTTACCCTTTGGCTTGGATCAGATTATATTGCCAATAAAGAGACGGCAAGAAACATCCTGGAGAAATCCGGGCGGGAAAAGGGCTGTGAGATCTGTGTACTGGAGATTGACGTATGGAGACTTCTGGCGGTCATCATATATAAGCCCAGTATAGCTGGATCGGACTATCAGTTTTTCCGGAACCATGTGGTGCAGGCGCTGTGCAGCAGTCTGCAGGGAGAAGTGGTGTGCCTGTGGGAGGATGCGGAGCATCTGTCGATGCTTCCAATGGCACTTCGGGAGTTGAGGAAGATCAGAGAGTGGAATCTTGTGTTTGACAGAGGTGAGCTGATCAGGCCCCGTGACGTTTTGAGCCTGGAGCCGGCGGCCCTGAAGTATCCTGTGGAACTTGAAGGACGCGTGAAGCGGGCAGCGATCGCGGAAAATGGGGAAGAGATCAAGAAGTGTTACTATGAATTGTATGCTTTGTTCCGCGGGGAAACTTACAGCCCGTCAGAGATCAAGGAATGTCTGATGCGGTTCAGTCTGGCCGCGGTGGACGCATATAAAACGCGTCATATCATTGAATCAGAAATGCAGATACAGTATTGTATGCAGGCGATCTCTGAGGCGATGAGCTGGAGACAGATGCGAATGGCGATGGAAAAGCTTCTCGGAATGTTCCGCTACGAGACATTTGCCGATGCCAGTGACAAGAATTTAAGCCCTCTTGTCCGGAACGCGGTTCACCTGGTCAGAAAATATTATGATCACGGGATTACTCTGGAGGAGACCGCCAACCGTCTTTATGTATCTGAAGAGTACTTGAGCAGTCAGTTCAAGAAAGAGACAGGTGTCGGATTCACCGAGACGGTGAGAAACTACAGAATTGAGAGAATCAAATATCTCCTGCTTAATACGAAATTGAAACTGAACCAGATCGCAGAGCTGGTTGGATACACTGATCCGAAATATATGAGCCGGGTGTTCAAAGAAGAGACGGGAGTGCTCCCGAGCGAATTCCGGAAGGCTGCTCCCTGAGACGTGTTTACAGATGAAATGAATAATGTGCGGTTTCGTGTCGAATATTGATTAAAAAACTCCACCTTTTTTAAGAAATTCCCCCTTTTCGATAAGGAAAATTGTGGTAATATGGTTGCTGATGCAAGAAGGAAGACTTGAAGCATACTTCACATGGAATTCTAAGAGAGGTGAGTTGAACGATGAGTGATATGAAGATTACTTTCAAAAATCCGAATGAGATCCTTGAATTTGTGAACACCGTTTCAAAGTATGAATTCGATATGGACATTAAAAGAGGTCGCATTATCGTAGACGCGAAATCACTGCTTGGGATCATGCATCTTGGGCTGAACAGCGAAATGGAACTGCGGGTACATTCGGATGACTGCGAGGAACTGCAGAAAAAAATCGCAAAGTATGCCGCATAAGCAGGGCATTGTGTATTATAAAAGTAATTGGATAGAATTATTTGCAGATGGGAACCGGCGTATAATTTTGCGCCGGGATTTTTATATATTATTATTGTAAAAAAAGAGCGGCTCTACTATAATTAGAAGCATATAAAAAGCAGCCGCAGGCTGTATTTCACATGAGGAGGAAGATCTTGAAGAATGAATTAGTGATCGTGCTTGATTTTGGCGGGCAGTATAATCAGCTCGTCGCAAGGCGTGTCAGAGAATGTAATGTGTACTGTGAGATCTATTCTTACAAAACAGATCTTAAGAAGATTAAAGAGATGAACCCGAAGGGAATCATTCTCACAGGCGGGCCGAACAGTTGTTATCTGCCGGACTCCCCTACTTATTCCGATGAACTGTTTAAACTGGGTATCCCGGTTTTAGGG
Organism: uncultured Mediterraneibacter sp.; assembly: GCF_944377805.1. GTDB lineage: Bacteria > Bacillota > Clostridia > Lachnospirales > Lachnospiraceae > Mediterraneibacter. Next base: position 34,698 of record NZ_CALWFZ010000020.1, read on the forward strand.
CTCTGCTATGGCGCGCAGCTTATGATGCATGTGCTGGGCGGCGAGGTGAAAAAAGCAGATGTCAGGGAATATGGAAAGACAGAGGTTATCATCGATAAAACAGCCTCAAAAGTATTTGAAAATGTTTCTACTCCCACAGTATGCTGGATGAGCCATTTTGATTATATTGCAAATGTGGCGCCCGGATTTGAGATTTCCGCTCATACAGCCGACTGCCCGGTTGCCTCGGCGGAAAATGAAGAGCGGAAACTCTATGCCATTCAGTTCCACCCGGAAGTGCTGCACACTGCCGAGGGAACGAAGATGATCAACAACTTCGTGAAAAATGTGTGCGGATGTGCCGGAGACTGGAGAATGGACGCATTTGTGGAGAACTCTGTAAAGGCAATCCGGGAAAAGGTCGGCGACGGTAAGGTACTCTGCGCTCTGTCGGGCGGAGTGGACTCTTCTGTGGCGGCTGTCATGCTGTCAAAAGCGATTGGCAAGCAGCTGACCTGCGTATTCGTGGATCACGGACTGCTCAGAAAGAATGAGGGAGACGAAGTTGAGGCTGTATTCGGACCGGAGGGCCCATATGACCTGAACTTTATTCGTGTAAATGCACAGGAGAGATTTTACAGCAGGCTCAAAGGCGTGGAAGAGCCGGAGGAGAAACGGAAGATTATAGGAGAAGAGTTTATCCGCGTGTTTGAGGAAGAGGCGAAGAAGATTGGCGCTGTGGATTTCCTCGTGCAGGGAACGATCTACCCTGATGTGGTGGAAAGCGGACTGGGCGGTGAGTCTGCCGTAATCAAGTCTCACCACAATGTGGGAGGCTTGCCGGATTATGTTGATTTTAAAGAGATCATCGAACCGCTTCGGGATCTGTTCAAGGATGAGGTGAGAAAAGCCGGTCTGGAGATGGGCATTCCGGAATATCTGGTGTATCGTCAGCCGTTCCCGGGACCGGGGCTTGGTATCCGCATCATCGGAGAGATCACAGCGGAGAAGGTAAAGATCGTTCAGGACGCGGACGCGATCTACCGCGAAGAGATTGCCAAAGCCGGACTGGACAGGAGCATCGGGCAGTATTTTGCCGGGCTTACAAATATGAGAAGCGTCGGTGTTATGGGTGATGAGAGGACATATGACTATGCGGTAGCACTCAGAGCTGTGAATACGGTAGATTTTATGACTGCAGAAGCGGCAGAGATCCCATATGAGGTGCTCAGTAAGGTGATGAGCAGAATCATTAATGAGGTCAGAGGGGTTAACCGGGTAATGTATGATCTGACGAGTAAGCCGCCGGGGACGATAGAGTTTGAGTGATGAAATAAGTTGTAAGAATCCAGTGTTTATGCGGGGCTCAAGCAAATTTGTTTAGGCGCTGGCAACGATTTGGCAACATTATTGCATTATTTATCAAATAAAATACTTCAATAACATAAAAAACCTTACTGATTTTCAGGTATTTTGAAGCTGAAAGTCGGTAAGGTTTTATTTAATATGTAGCAAAAGTTTATATTAGACCTAGAATATTGCTTTCTTTTAATTCAGCGGTTGGATTATATTTTTCGACTAAATTTTGAACTATGATACGGCTTCCTGCACTTATACGCGGACTTAGAGTTATTTGCATATCGATGAAAGCATCACTGGACAAGGTCATATCGTAGTATGGAATTGGTTGTTTTTCTAGACCTAAACGCATTTTATTTGCGATAATTTGAAAATTATGAATTGCACCTTCAACTGGTTGATTCAAATTTAATGGCAAGATATTAAGTATATAACGCCATTCATTTTGAAATTGCCAGTGAAGATTTTTGTATTTTCCAAGTTCGCCTAATGCTATAGAAAACTGTTCGCCATTTTCTTTTAGTAAACTGGGATATAGTTTGGTGGTATCATTGGTGTATTCAACTTTATGTAATAGTTCTTTGGACATTGCTTGAACTGAAAAAAAACCTTTCGAGAACATTTCGCTCAGAGGAATTATAGACTGAAGATACTTACCGCCGGATTCATCTTTAATAGGTGAATTTAAAACCCTTGATAAGTCCGATGGGAGATTATTGTATATCTTAAAGGGATTTTTCCGGAGTTTTATGCGAACGCCAAGATTTAAAGAAGCGTACATATTCCACATAGGGATACTTTCGGTTTCATCATCTGTCCAAGAACTTATATAACAAAATTGACCAATATTTTTTAAATCAGAGGTTTCTTGCTCCTGAAGATCATCCATTTTATCAAGAGAGTTAAAACGAATAGTTTGGTTTTTTAATATTAAAGCGAGAGTTTCGATATTGGTGTAATGGTAGAGATATTCAATAGTTTCCATTTTTCTTCTCCTTTTGAAAATTAAAAGTTTCATCATCGGGATAGTTGTACCGCCACTGGTCGTATTCCTCTTTGGTTATCTCTCCCCGTTCCAGACGGGCAGCCTGCTTCTGCCATGCGTGGAACATATCAAACATAGTGGAGTAGGTGGAGCCGGTGGACTTATCCAGCCGCAGGCATACTTCTCCATCAATCTCTCCGATTTTCAGCCCGTACATATCTTCCAGTGCAAAGAGCGTGTGCATAAGACCTATATAGCTGTCTATTTCCGGGACAGTGATTGCACGAGGACTTACATCAAGGATATGTGCCATTTCTTTTACAAGGTCTTGTTTCGGCGTTCTGGCTTCTGATTCGTACTGCGCCATACGAACATCAGAGGTTTTTCCGAGAAAACCGAGGATTTCGCCTAGCTGCTTCTGCGTCATGCCTTTCCGATTGCGGAAAAAGCGTATTCGTTTGCCGATTGCCATAATAAAACCTCCGTTGTAGTTATAGTGATACAACCATTCTTGACTTAAACAAATTTGTTGAATTTAGTATAACACGGCACAACAGGAATAGCAAGAGAAACTTAAATAAAAAAAGTTAATATTTTTCTGCAAACCACTTGACTTAACGGAATTTATTTAGTATTATGAATACAACTTAAACAAAAAGAGTTAAAAACTGAATGACCGTCCAAACTGAACAAACGCCATGACTTCCAGAAATGGAACGAGCGGCTCTCATATATGAGGGACTGGCACAGCGCCGAACAGGGTTGCCTGCCAGAACAGGGAGGCAGAACGGCGAAGATTTTAAAGGAAAGGGGGACGATAACGGAATGGCAGAAAAATCATTTATGACTGTGGAGGAAGTGGCAGCGGAATTGCGGGTGTCAAAGTCAAAAGCCTACCAGATTGTGCGGGAACTGAACGCAGAATTACAGAAACAGGGCTATCTGACGGTGGCTGGTCGTGTGAACGCTACATTTTTTCATAAAAAGGTCTGTTACAGCGATTAAAACGCAAAAAGATTTTGCGTGGAAAGGAGATGATTTGAATGGCTGTATACAAAGACAACGCTACGGGAACGTGGCGGGTAATCTATCGCTTTACGAACTGGAAGGGGGAGCGGAAGCAGACACAGAAACGAGGATTTGCTACGAAACGGGAAGCGCAAGCATGGGAGCATGAGGTCATGCTGAAACAGAGCTCAAAGTTGGATATGACGTTTGCCAGCTTCTTTGAGGTTTACGAAGCCGACAAGAAACAGCGTGTCAAGGAAAGCACATGGGAATCCAAAAGCCATGTAATCCGCACAAAGATTTTACCGTATTT
>NZ_CALWFZ010000021.1 GCF_944377805.1 uncultured Mediterraneibacter sp.
GGGCTGGAAATCCCCACAGACTGTCTTGAAGGAATTTATTCAGCATGGTGTAACATATGTTTGACAAACCTACATAAATAAAAAATTTTTAATTTTACAATTTTAAGCAGCACAAAGAGACCTTTTTCCGTTTATCAGATGAAAACAGACAAGGACTTTCTTTTTGTGCGCTTTTATTTTATCCATATATTTTTTTGCCGACGACGAGCCAAAGTCCGGGCCTGCCGAGATCCTGGCGACCGCTTACAATCCCGGAATGTATCCTTTGATACTTCCGGTAATTTCTTATGTTTACCACATAATTGTAGTTATGTAGTAGATTCGCGGAGAGAAAACAGAGGAGGTTTGTATTTTTTAAAGCAACAATCCAAACCGATATGGTTCGGTATGAATTACACCGAAGGAAGGGTACTATGCAGCTGAAACTGACTACAGACTACGCGATCCGCACCCTGCTGTATCTGGCAAGGCACCGGAGGATCGTGCCCATCGCTGAGATCGCGGAGGCAATGAAAATACCAAGAAAATACTTGAACCGCTTAGGCCTGGAACTTCGGGATGCGGGACTGCTCATAACTCACCGGGGGCAGCACGGCGGGTACAGCTTGGGCAGATCTCCGGGAAAGATACGACTCTACGATGTCGTCCTTCTGATGGAAGGCACTGTCGTCCTCAATCGATGTCTGGAAGAGGAGAACTACTGCGGATTGGGCGCAACAAGCTACTGTACCGTACATAAGTGTTACTCAGTGATGCAGAAGAAGTGGGAGAACTTTTTGAAAAACGTTACCATAGAGAACCTGATGGGGGAAACGAGTGAGAAAGAGATTGAGAAATGGATCGACAGCGGCCCCGGAGAGATGATAGCGGAATCAGAACAGGAGGAGGCTCTGGTATGTTGAGGAACCGGAAGAGGTTATTGATCCTGTCCGCCGCTGCGATCGTGGTGATCACGATGTCAGGAGCGGGAATATGGATATACATGGATCGGGCGTCCTGGGAACAGGCGTCCGATGCAGATAGAAGGGGAGAAAACACAAAAGAGGCAAAGACAGACAGTCCTTCCAAGACAGAATACACAGAAGAAGAGAAAGCTCTCGTCGAATCTCAGACCGGAGTTACCGTGACGGACGACGGCGTTATGCATGTAGATCTTGGAAGCATTATGGCGGAAGAAGAATCAGTAAACATCAAAAGAGAGGAGGCCTACAGCCTTGCCCTGGAAAGTCTGGGAGAAGGGGCAGAGATCGAGTCGGCAAGCATCCGGGAATACGAAGAAACAAAGTACTGGGTCGTGCGGGCGACTAAGGGAGAAGAATCCTGGCAGATCTGGCTGAACGCAGACAATGGAGAAGAATTTATTAATCAGAAAGACGGATAGCCGCAGCGCTGAAAGGAGGTGAGAGAAGATGAAAAGAGACAAAAAACTGTGGCGCAGGCTGCTGGCCACATTTGTGATCGCGGCGACTCTGCTGGCGGGGCTGGATGCATCGCTCCTGGAATCTGTGCTTGCTGAAGATAAAAGTGGATATAAGGTGGAAGTTGCTTATTCAAAAGACAAAAGCCAGGCATCCTTAAAAGGAAATACAGATTCTCTGGGAGCGGGAGTCACCCTGGGGGAGCTGAAGGATAAGGACGGAAATATCTATGATCCTTCTGACTTTGAAACAACGGTCACGGACAACGGAACCTATACATACACGTTGACCTATAAGGAAACAGCTGCCCAGAGCGGAAAGGAACTGGATAAAGAGGAGAAGATTGAAGTAAAAGTAGATCAGATCACGGCTCCTGCAGGAAATCAGACTGAGCCGGACAGCGCCGGTTCAGCAAGTTCGGCGAATACATTACAGGATGAAAGCGGAACATCCGGGGAGATTCAGGGAGAGGCTCCGTCTGTAGTCGCCCTTAGCACTCTGCTGGCGGCTCAGAGAAGCTCGGCCAACACAGTTCAGACGAAAAATCTGTATCTCTATGCAGAGGAGGCAATATCTCAGAGACTCGCCAGCGAGCCTTTCGTGTTTTCAGGCGGTGAGCTGAATAAACAGACAGTTCCGGAATACAACGGTTATACCGGGGTGGATGAGAATGCGGAACTCAGAGAATTCAGTTATGCGGCGTTTGTCTATCTCGATGAAGAAAGCGAAGATACAGCCGATCTGCCTTATACCATTACAGGACTGTATTATTACAGCGATGTGGGAGCGTGGTACTACACTACGGAAGGCAGTAAGGGCACCCAGCCAGGAGACTACGGAACTATATCGGCCGCGTATCGCCTGCCTGATAATGTGGATCTCCGGCTGTATTACGGAGTGGGCGCCGAAAGCGAACATCAGCTTACAAACAATATAACAAATGTCAGCTGGGAACTGAGGGGCCTGGATGCGGGTGTGACAACAGTAAAACACGGCTACAGAGTTCTCTTTGAACTGAGCCTGAATTCACTTTGGCAGTATGGCTTTGTTACTGTCAGGAATGAGACGGATAATACAGATTATTACTATGTGCTGCGAAGAGGAAACCAGGTGGCGGACTCAACTCTCAATAACAGGTTCGGTGAGGGGAACTGGGAGGACGCGCAGGTTTTGGATGAGGATACTTCCCGCTACAGGGTCGCTTTCACCATGCCTTCCAGCAATGTAACTGTAAACGCGACATCTGTGAACTGGGAAGTGTCTGACCTGTCCTATTTCGGTATTGCAATTGCCCGTGATATTGCCAGCGAGGCCTCGGCATACCAGAATGGCGAACGTGGGGCTACCAGATTTTATGAGACGGCACGCAATGCCAGCGGATGGAGAGACAACGGAGGTAACGCCAACGGACTGACTCTTACGGGAATAGGAACTGTAGTTGGAGGAAGTGGATTTCAGGATCGCGGCCCAACATATTCGAAAAATGCGAATCAGACAGGTGGATTTGGAAACCTTGAGGTCGGCAGCGCTATGACAAGACCGTTTGTCATGTTGGACTTTACCTACAGTAACAATACCTCAAGAACGTACGGATATTATGTTCAGCAGTCTTCCTACAGGCTGGGAAGAACCTTTTTTCAGCCGAGCATTATGGATGGACAACTTCAGAACCAGACAGTAGTCTGGAATCCCTGGGACAGCAGTACGAAGGGTACCGTCGCCATTGGAGAGGCGTCAGGCAACAGAGTTCATACATTCCGGGTTGAGGAATCAAGACACAGATACAGGGACGAGTACCCCTATCCCAATGATTATGTGTTCATACCATATTCGCTGGACATAGACGTCTACTATGGGGATTTCGGAAGCGCTGATTTTGAACGGTATACGCTTCAGCTTGGAACGGCATCAGGAACCCATTACACGATGGAACTGCCAAACGGAGCCAAGGTGACCGCTATATGCCGGAGAAATGCCGGAGACGCCTCAATCAGAGAGGCTACAGATTACTGGGGTAACTCCTTGAGAATGTATAACCCCTCTGATCTTAATCTGGTAAATTCAGCTCACGCAGATGAGGAAGAACCGAGATGGTATATCTATGACGTTGTGGTAGAGGGAATGACCACACCGTTTAAACTGACGTACAATCATGTATCCGGAACCCAGAGCAATTACGTTGTCAAATCTATGGACGGGGTTGTTCAAAGTGACACCCCATCTGCGGTTGAGGAGACATCAGGAGTGACGTCCTCGAGCATCAATGGAAGCTATGTGTATGCTCAGCAGGATACGAACAACAGGTGGAGAAATGAGTATAGACCTCTGAGAGTCGGAGATATTCTTCAGGCTAAACATGAGTTAAACAGCGGCGATTACAGCGGTGCCTTTCAGTTCGGGCTTGAACCGATGGAGGGCTATACAAGGCCGAAAGTTACGGTGACAAAAAGGAGTGACGCGTCAAGTACGCTGGCGGACGCGGTCGTTACGGAGATAGATGAAGTTGACAGTTTCGGGAGATACTTGTACAAGGTGGATGTGAATGCTGAACGGGATGACACATTTCGTAATCTGTCGGGAACGATTGATATTTCTGCTCAGCCGATCACATTTGAAGTCGAATACCGGTCGTCGGTAAGCAGCGGGAAATTCTACCCCTCGGGCAGTTCCGGCACAATTGCGCTGAAATATGGAGGAACAGAAAATTATGTTCTGACAATGCAAAGACAGAATACAACGGATCTTGTACGCGGCTATAACATGACGATCCGTTATGACGGAAAGACTCTTGCGGACATATCAGCCCCTTCTGATAACGGTTCAAAGGGATCATATTGGCTTCCAGGAGACGTTGTAAACGTCCGGAATATCTATCAGCAGCTGGATGAAGCAGGAGCGCTTACATCAGTGGACAGTTCCGCGGGAGCGCCGACTTATTACATTGTGCTTGTGCCTGTACTCGCAACTGACATATCCGAGGGAGGATATTCAGATAATATCGGTTATGAAGTCTATACACAGAGCGGATGGAGCGAGGCCTATGCCTCAGATCTGAATCAGTATTCAACCAGTAACGACGGATTTAACATTACGACAGGATTCATAGGCGGATTCGTAGGAAGTACGGTTACATTCGGAGGTTTTGAGAACAGGTGGAGCAACAGTGCCGGCGCTGCATTTGTTCTTGACCGGAATAAAAGTATTCTACAGGGTATCGCGATAGATAAACAAATAGTGGGAAGATTTTATTACCTGCGGACAGCCAGTGTGAATATACGCGTACCGACAGATCTGGAGAGTGACAGCAGTTTTGCGAGAGCTTTAAGTCAGATCACTCAATGGAATAAGAATAATGGCACAGCTGATTATGTGGGCCTTACGACAAAAGACCCGAATCTAAGCCATACGGTGGATTTAAGTTCGATCAATCTGCCGGAAACAGTGGACAGCGGAAGAAGACGGCTGTCAGGCTGGAGAGTGTTGAACGCAAACGATGAGAACGGCACAAACAGCTATGTCTTCAGCGGCAGTAGTCTGAATCTCTGCTCGATGGGAACAAGAGACGGTAAAGGAGAGACGCTGTGGGATGCTATTTTCGCAAGCGGAGGCAGCGGCAGAATAGTGATCGAGCCGTACTATGAGCTGGCGTACGGGCCTATAGAAGCAGCCGGAGAGACCTCCCGGACAGTGAATACCCATACGGGAGAAGGCTTTGACGTAAGTGCTGTTTTTAAGTACGACGGGGCATGGGCCGGGAATAGGAATGCTTTGAAGATCGCTCTTTACAGAAACGCGGGTGACAGTCAGAACAAGAAGTGGGGAGAGGCCAGCTACAATTCCGCCACAGGAGCATGGATCGTCACGCGGGTTACAGGCAACAGTGGAAATAAGCTCTCTGCCACAGTCGATGTTAAAGCTGACGAGCAGGCCAATACATTCGCAGTCACTTTCCGTATACAGAATGTAGTGCAGGGCGGCGGACACAGTGTCCAGTACAACTGGGAGGACAGTGATGGTCCGAATAGAACTGATTACCGGATCTACGCCTGGACGGATGCCAACAGTGAAAATGAGATAACAGCCGCGGACGGCAGTCCTCCGGGAAGTGAAGTTCCAGGCTATATCAATTATGTCAATGTACGGCCGGCCAAAATAGAGACCGATATGTCAGCGGGAGGAAGCCACGGGCAGGCAACGAGCGACGGCGTTTATCACAGCATAATGCCCGAACAGTCGGCAACTGTGGGAGCAGCCCTTACCATATCGGCGAGCTTCAGCGGTGACAAGCTGTATCCGACGAACCTGCAGCGTGGAAGCACAGCCATTGAAGAAGGGAAACTTAGGATCGCTCTCTTCAGGAAAAGTAATTCTGATACTGACTGGCAGCTCTGGGCGACCGAGAACGGAGCTACAGGAGCCGGAGTGGACGGAACTGTAAATAAAGTCGGAACTCCCGAAGTAACTATAGAGAACGGCAACAATACCCAGGGGAAAGTAACAGTAAGTTTTGTTCTGGAAGGAGCTTACATAGGGCAAGAGGACTTTGAATACTGCATTGCCGTGTGGAACAATACGAATACCGGCGGCAGCACTGTTCCGGCCGACAGCTTCAAGCCTTCGGATACGGAGGGCGAGTATCTGAATATACCGAGTGTGAGAAGAACAATAAAACCCGGTTGGGAGAGCGCGAATATATATGTAGTGGTACCGCAGAAGATCATGCTCAGTGCTGACCGCGCGAATCTCGGCGCCGGAGCAGATACAACAGGGTATGTTGGAAACAGTGAAACAATAAGCCTGTCTGCTGCTCTGCCGGACGGAACCGCGATCGAATCCTATCCGAGAATACAGGTCAGTACGGCAAAGAACTTCGGTATATCGAATCTGGACGATGCCAGAGACTATCTGACGGTAGGCGTGTACAGCGGAACCGGGGGAAGTCTTACTGAAGATCCGGACAGAGCAGATCATCTTATAATAGGAACTCTTGACGAAAACAATAAAGTGACTGAACTTACTTACTGGCTGAATGCCAAGCTGCCGACAGGCTTGAACAGAGGAGACAGTTATATAGGATTTATGACATACCATTTTGACAATCTGGACGGAACAGGGGGAGGTAATGGATGAAAGCAGTGAAAAAGACTATAACCGGTATATCGCTCTTCCTGCTGCTTGTCTTAAGCGCAGTGATTATCGGCGCGAATCGTGTACATGCTGAATCAGCCGACGCTCAGGTGGGTATCGTCATAGACGCAGATGACATTTCACAGGTGACAGAGTCCGTTGAGCGCGGCACAGGAAGCGCCGGGAGAACCGGGGTAAAGACCGGAGATAACGCCCGTTTGGGAGGCTATATTGGGGTGCTGACGCTGTCGGCGGCTGTGATTGTTCTCATACTTCTTGCGGTCAGGAGAAAAGAAGAATCGGAGAACCGGTCTTAACAAAGTTATCATGGAGTGGCAGCGCCTGATAAAGACTGCCGCATCCCGAAAGGGAACGAAGAAACTATATTTATAAATCCAAAACCAGGAGGAAAAGCAAATGAAAAGAAAAGTTGTAGCAACATTATTAGCAGGAGCTATGGCAGCGTCAATGGCAATGCCGACAACCGTATTCGCAGAGACAGATTCCACATCAGTAGGGTATACACATAAAGGTACGATTGACCCGAACAGCAACCTTATGGTAGTGGTACCGGCTGACGTATGGCTCACCAGCGCCGATGAAGTGATTGATAATTTCGACGTGGACGCGTACGTTTATGATGCGGATGCCCAGAGATACATACCGGTAACCGCAGATGGAACGGACATGGGAAGCGGCGTAACTATTCCCGTATCAGCAGCATCTAATAATACTACTCAGAGATGGAGTATGGCAGAGCAGGATCCTACAGGTACAGCAAAACAGCTTGCATACGAGTATAAGTATAATGGCACAGTTGGTACAGCATCTCCGACCACGGTTGCGTCAGGTACCAGCGTATCCCTTGGTAATCTCAGCGACGCGAATCCGTCCATAGAAGGTACCATAGGTCTGAGCGAGGCGGCTCAGAAGTCGCTTACCACAGCGGACAGAGCAAAGAACTTTAAGGATACGATTGTGTATACATTTACTTTCCCGAACAGTTCAAACTGATTTTTGAAAATTACGGCAGAAAGAATTTCAAACAGGACGATAACCGCGGTTATCGTCCTGTCTTAAAGTAAGGAACGGGCGGCTAGGGATGACTTGTGCGTGAAGAAAGGTAAGAGGATATGTGGGAAACTGAGGAAAAAAAAGAGAAGGACAACCTAAGCCTTCTGAAGACGGAAAAGACGCAGGCCGGTATTTCCCCTGTCAGGATATTCCTTGCGTCGATTCTCACAGTCCTGCTCGCCGGTATTGCGTTTCTTTCTTTCCGGCTGTTCACTGGAAACGATGAAAGACTAACGATAGATGAGGCTGCGGTGGGCTACAGGCAGGAGGGGCTTGAGAACACAGACCCTGAGAAGATACTGCTTCCGGTACCGGGAAATATGAGTCTCCGTGAAGGCGGAAGATATGTCAACACCATACTCCCGAATCCGAGGGGCAATGACTGCTTCTTTGAATATACGATTACACTTGATGACAGCCGGGAGCTGATCTATCAGTCAGGACTCATTCGGCCGGGGAAAGCCCTGATAGGATTTTACCTTAACCGGGAGCTAAAAGAAGGAGAATACGCAGCCACTGTCAGAATAAGGACGTCAGATCCTGAGGACTATAGAACAGAACTTAACGGGGGTGAATATCACATCACGATAACCGTTTATAGATAAAGGAGGAAGTACGAAGTGAATATAAAGGATAAGAAAGGAAGCGTCTGGGAATATATCCCCGTCAGATCCGCATCGGAATACGGGATACTCCCTCAGAATATTATGGGGGATGTGATGAGGAAAGGATCTTCTCCCATAGGAACGCTTACAAGGACAGATGAAGAAGGAAATATGAAAAGTCTCACCATATACCCTTTCAAGGAGAAGCTGTCCTTCTTTGAGAAGGTGACGGGCTACATCCCGCATGAAGAAGGGGAAGACAACAAAGAGTATGTCCGTATTGTCAGACGCTCTGTGCCAAAGACGCTGCTGCCCATCATACTCCTGCTCGTGGTAATTACAGGCGGCATAGCGTTCTACATCCTAAGAGACAGAAGGCCTGAACTGGATGATTCGGCCGTAGCCTATACGCTGCCTGGAGGAACGGCCAACACAGATCCGACGAAACTGATGATGCCCTATATGACGGAACTTACCGTGACAGATGGCGGGAGCGCTAATGTCCTTGTCAATCCTGATGGAAATCAGAGTTATTTCAGATATGTGCTTGTGCTAAATGATTCAGAAGAGGCAGTATACCAGAGCGGACTGATCGAGCCGGGAACTGCAATTACCGACTGGGAGCTGGACACAGAACTGGAGCCGGGAGACTACGAGGCGACAATGAGAATAGAGACATTCAGTCTCGAAGACTATGAAGAGAGCACAAACGGAGGAAATATGGAGGTCATCCTCCATGTGGAGTAGATGTATGGTCAGGGGATGCGGAAAGATTCTGATTCTTCTTATGGCGGTGACGACTGTAACGATGGGCTGCGGCGTTGAAGGCGCGGAAGTGATCGAGGCTTCGGGCGATACGATAGAACTGGGCCAGATCACCGTCACGGTTGAGGGCAGAGAGTTCAGAGACCAGGTAGAGCCCGATGAACCGATAGGATACTACAATCTGTATGAAGAACATGAGGGCTACCAATATTACGTTATAGCGGGTACGGCTCAGAATCACTCGGGCGGCTCTATCAGCAGCGGCGGCTTTGCCGTGACGGGGGAGACCGGAGGCAAAAGAGAGAATGGAAAACTCGTATTTATGGATGAAAGCAGGAGCGAATTCGTGGACGAAATCGAGGCGGAAGAGTCGCTGCCGTGCCTGATCTTTGTTCTTACCGGGGAAGAGGAAGAGCCTGAGAGCGTAAACATCTTTTTTAATGGAAATTACAGAGCCGGGGATGGCAGGCAGTTTGATTACGAAGTAAGATATTCTTGACTATTTCCCGCTTTCTTTATATAATTAGCCTTGTATTAATTTGAACAGCAAAGGCTGTGACGGAGACAGTAGGTTTTATGCGAACTTTCCAGCGAGCCGGGGAGGGTGAAAGCCCGGTATCAGTAGAATATTTCCGAATATCACTCCCGAGCCGCAGCCCCCAAAGCATTGAGTCAATGCACGACAGGTTGAAAAGTAAGGGCTGACGCAGATCCGGCGTTAAAGGATACCATATGCGAACCAAAGAAGTTCAAGTATGTTGTAACAGGTGGTTAAAACGAGAGAGATGGCTTTCGTCCTTTTACAGGACGGGAGCCTTTTTTTCTCCCGGTTTTGATTCAGATTCCGTTCCGAGCAAGAGCGTGTCCGCGATCGATACATGGCTGCGACGGACCGGAGACAGAAAGGAAAATCAATATGTACAGGAAAGTTCCCACAGATATGAATTTTGTCGGCAGGGAAAAGGAAGTAGAAAAGTTCTGGGATGAGAACCATATCTTCGAGAAGAGTATTGAGGAGCGTGAAGGATGCCCGGAGTATATATTTTATGACGGACCGCCGACCGCAAACGGTAAGCCTCACATCGGTCATGTACTCACCCGTGTGATCAAGGATATGATTCCGAGATACCGCACGATGAAGGGATACATGGTGCCGAGGAAGGCGGGATGGGATACCCACGGCCTTCCGGTAGAGCTCGAAGTGGAGAAAGAGCTGGGGCTTGACGGAAAGGAGCAGATCGAGGAGTACGGTCTGGAGCCTTTCATTGATAAATGTAAGGAGAGCGTGTGGAGATACAAAGGGATGTGGGAGGATTTCTCCGGTACTGTCGGCTTCTGGGCGGACATGGAGCACCCTTATGTAACCTATCACAACAGCTTCATCGAGTCCGAGTGGTGGGCGTTAAAGCAGATCTGGGAGAAAGACCTGCTCTACAAAGGGTTCAAGATCGTTCCCTACTGTCCGAGATGCGGCACGCCGCTGTCAGCTCAGGAGGTGGCGCAGGGATATAAGGATGTGAAGGAGCGCTCTGCCATCGTCCGCTTTAAAGTAAAAGACGAAGACGCCTATATTCTGGCATGGACGACCACGCCCTGGACGCTGCCGTCCAACCTGGCGCTCTGCGTCAATCCGGGGGAGGATTATGCGAAGGTAAAGGCAGCAGACGGCCATATTTATTATATGGCATGCGCTCTGCTTGACACAGTCCTTGGCAAACCTGGCGGAGAGGAGACGGCTGCTTATGAGATCCTCGAAACGTATAAGGGAACTGATCTCGAGGGCAAAGAGTATGAGCCTCTCTATCAGTGCGCGGCCGACGCTGCCGCAAAGCAGAATAAGAAAGCTTTCTATGTGACATGCGACACATATGTTACGCTTACAGACGGAACCGGCGTCGTACACATCGCGCCGGCATTTGGTGAGGACGACGCGAATGTGGGAAGAAGGTATGAACTTCCTTTCGTACAGCTCGTAGACGAGAAGGGAAATATGGCGGAGTCCACTCCATTCGCAGGGCTGTTTGTAAAGAAGGCAGATCCCGAGGTGCTAAAAGATCTGGACGCGAGAGGTCTGCTCTATGACGCGCCGAAGTTCGAGCACAGCTATCCTCACTGCTGGAGATGCGACACTCCGCTGATCTACTATGCGCGTGAGTCATGGTTTATCAAAATGACAGCGGTAAGAGACGATCTCATTGCCAACAATAATACGATTAACTGGATCCCCGAGAGTATCGGAAAAGGACGTTTTGGCGACTGGATCGAGAACGTTCAGGACTGGGGTATCAGCCGAAACCGCTACTGGGGAACTCCGCTGAATATCTGGGAGTGTGAGTGCGGACATATGCACTCTGTCGGAAGCATCGCGGAATTAAAAGAGATGTCCGATAACTGCCCGGACGATATTGAACTGCATCGTCCGTACATCGACGGGGTGACGATCAAGTGTCCGAAGTGCGGGGGCGAGATGCACCGCGTGCCGGAAGTGATTGACTGCTGGTTTGACAGCGGTTCCATGCCTTTCGCGCAGCACCACTATCCTTTTGAAAACAAGGAGCTCTTTGAAGAGCAGTTCCCGGCGGACTTTATCTCCGAAGCGGTGGACCAGACGAGAGGATGGTTCTACTCACTGCTGGCGATCTCGACGCTGATCTTCAACAAGGCGCCTTATAAGAACGTCATTGTCCTGGGACATGTGCAGGATGAGAACGGGCAGAAGATGAGTAAGTCCAAAGGAAACGCAGTCGATCCTTTTGACGCCCTGGAGACTTACGGAGCTGACGCGATCCGCTGGTACTTCTATGTCAACAGCGCGCCCTGGCTGCCCAACCGTTTCCACGGGAAAGCAGTTACAGAAGGGCAGAGGAAGTTTATGGGAACGCTGTGGAACACTTATGCGTTCTTTGTCCTCTACGCGAATATTGATAACTTTGACGCCACAAAATATACACTGGATTATGATAAACTTTCCGTAATGGATAAATGGCTGCTCTCCAAGATGAACACAATGGTAAAAGAGGTGGACAACAATCTGGCGGATTACCGTATTCCGGAGGCAGCGCGCGCTCTTCAGGAATTCGTGGACGACATGAGCAACTGGTATGTAAGACGCAGCCGCGAGCGTTTCTGGGCAAAAGGCATGGAGCAGGATAAGATCAATGCATACATGACATTGTATACAGCTCTTGTGACCGTATCAAAGGCGGCGGCGCCGATGATTCCGTTTATGACGGAGGAAATCTACCAGAATCTTGTGCGAAGCGTTGACAGGGATGCGCCTGAGAGTATCCATCTGTGCCTCTTTCCGGAAGTAAGAGAAGAGCAGATCGATCTCGAACTGGAGCAGAACATGGACCGTGTGCTCAAACTCGTTGTTATGGGCCGCGCGTGCCGGAACGCTTCTAATATAAAGAACCGCCAGCCGATCGGGCAGATGTTCGTAAAAGCAGCGTTTACTCTTCCGGAATTTTATCAGGATATTGTGGCGGATGAACTGAATGTGAAGAATGTTAAATTTGCTGAAGATGTAAGAGAATTTACTTCATATAGTTTTAAACCGCAGTTAAAGACAGTGGGACCAAAATATGGTAAACTGTTAGGTGGCATCAAAGCCGCTCTCGATTCTGTGGATGGAAATGCCGCTATGGATGAAGTTAATGACACGGGCGCTCTGAAACTGGATGTAAACGGACAGGAGGTTACTCTGTTCCGTGAGGATCTCTTGATCGAGACTGCTCAGATCGAGGGGTATGTGTCAGAAAACGACAACGGCATCACTGTTGTTCTCGATACGAACCTGACAGAGGAGCTTCTTGAAGAGGGCTTTGTACGCGAGATCATCAGCAAAGTACAGACAATGAGAAAAGAAGCGGACTTTGAAGTAATGGACCGTATCCGGGTAACTTATGACGGAAGCGAGAAGACAGAAAAGATCTTCGCAAAATACGCAGATCAGATCGCCGGAGAAGTGCTGGCAGACGAAGTGTCTGCGTCAGCGCCGGCAGGCTATGTAAAGGAGTGGAAGATCAACGGTGAAGCAGTTACAATGGGTGTGGAAAAGGAAGGAAAATAATACGATGTTCAGCAAAAGATTTGAGAAAGAGACATTTAAGCAGACAGTAAAGGAGAACATCAGAAACCTTTACAGAAAAACGATAGAGGAAGCGACGCCCCAGCAGGTGTTCCAGGCAGTTTCCTACGCGGTAAAGGACGTCATCTTCGACGACTGGTTCGCGACACAGAAAGTATATGACGAGGCGGACGCAAAGACCGTTTACTATATGTCAATGGAATTTCTGATGGGCAGGGCGCTCGGCAACAACCTGATCAATATGACGGTGTACAAAGAGGTAAAAGAGGCCCTCGATGAACTGGGGCTTAACCTGAATGTGATCGAGGACCAGGAGCCCGA
Source organism: uncultured Mediterraneibacter sp. (assembly GCF_944377805.1). Lineage (GTDB taxonomy): Bacteria > Bacillota > Clostridia > Lachnospirales > Lachnospiraceae > Mediterraneibacter. The sequence continues at coordinate 13,401 of NZ_CALWFZ010000021.1, forward strand.
CGCGGCTCTTGGAAACGGCGGACTCGGAAGACTGGCCGCATGTTTCCTCGATTCTCTGGCAACGCTGAATTATCCGGCGTACGGATGCGGTATCCGTTACCGCTACGGCATGTTCAAACAGAAGATCGAGAACGGCTATCAGGTAGAGGTGCCGGATAACTGGCTCAAAGAGGGCAATCCTTTTGAGCTGCGCAGGGAGGAATACGCGAAGGAAGTTCGCTTCGGCGGGAACATCCGCTTCGAGAAAGATCCCGAGACAGGAAAAGATATTTTTATCCAGGAAAACTATGAGTCTGTTCTCGCGATCCCCTATGACATGCCGATCGTCGGATACGGCAACCATGTGGTGAACACACTGCGCGTGTGGGACGCGAAAGCGATCACGGACTTTAAGTTAGATGAGTTCGACAGAGGAAACTACCACAAGGCGGTAGAGCAGGAAAATCTTGCCAGACTGATCGTTGACGTTCTCTATCCGAACGATAACCACTATTCCGGAAAAGAGCTCCGTCTGAAACAGCAGTATTTCTTTATTTCGGCAAGCCTTCAGGCTCTGATCGCGAAATATAAGAAGAAACACAGCGATATTCGCAAGCTTTATGAGAAAGTCGTGATTCAGATGAACGACACCCACCCCACGGTGGCAGTTCCCGAGCTGATGCGCCTTCTGATCGACGAGGAGGGACTGACATGGGAAGAGGCATGGGATGTAACGTCGAAAACCTGTGCGTACACGAACCACACGATCATGGCGGAGGCGCTTGAGAAATGGCCCCTTGATCTGTTTTCACGTCTTCTGCCCCGTATTTACCAGATCGTACAGGAGATTGACCGCCGCTTTGTGATCAAAGTCCGCGAAATGTATCCGGGCAACGAAGACAAAGTAAAGAAGATGGCCATTATCATGGACGGACAGGTGCGGATGGCCAACATGGCGATCATCGCGGGATTCTCCGTAAACGGCGTGGCGAAACTCCACACAGAGATCCTGAAACATCAGGAGCTCAAAGATTTCTGCGAGATGATGCCCGAGAAGTTCAACAACAAGACGAACGGCATTACCCAGAGACGTTTCCTTGCCCACGGCAATCCGCTGCTGGCTGACTGGATCACGGATAAGATCGGAGACGGCTGGGTTACGGATCTCTCACAGATCGCGAAGCTTAAGCCTTATGTGGACGATGAAAATGCGAGACGCGAGTTTATGGAGATCAAGTATAAAAATAAAGTACGCCTTGCAAAATATATCAAAGAGCACAACGGAATTGACGTTGACCCGAGATCTATTTTCGATGTTCAGGTAAAACGCCTTCACGAGTACAAGCGTCAGCTTCTTAATATTCTGCATATTATGTATCTGTACAATCAGATCAAAGAACATCCTGAGATGTCCTTCTACCCGAGAACATTTATCTTCGGAGCGAAAGCGGCGGCAGGATACCTCCGCGCGAAGGAGACAATCAAGCTGATCAACTCAGTGGCCGATGTGGTGAACAATGACCGCAGCATCAACGGCAAGCTCAAAGTCGTATTTATCGAGGACTACCGCGTATCCAACGGAGAGATTATCTTCGCGGCGGCGGATGTCAGCGAACAGATCTCGACAGCTTCCAAAGAGGCGTCCGGAACCGGCAATATGAAATTTATGTTAAACGGAGCGCCCACACTCGGAACAATGGACGGCGCCAACGTGGAGATTGTACAGGAAGTAGGCGGGGATAACGCGTTTATCTTCGGACTGAGTTCAGAAGAAGTCATCAGCTATGAGAAGAACGGCGGATACAATCCCCAGGATATTTACTTTAATGACTGGGAGCTCAAGAGGGTAGTCGATCAGCTTATGGATGGAACCTACTCGCACGGTGATCACAACATGTATGTGAATCTGTATAACTCTCTTCTCAATACCCAGTCAACCGACCGGGCGGATATGTACTTTATTCTGAAAGACTTCCGCTCTTACGCGGACGCTCAGAAGCGGGTGGAGGAAGCATACAGAGACCAGCAGAGATGGTCGAAAATGGCGATGACACAGACCGCGTGCAGCGGCAAGTTCTCTTCCGACCGTACCATTGAGGAGTATGTAAAAGACATCTGGCACCTGAAAAAAGTAGAAGTTACACCTGAAGAAGAATAGGAGGTATTTTTATGAATTATGATTACAGTTATGGCTATGAATATGATTTTGACCGCCCCATGAACAGCTACGCCGGCGCGGAGCCTGTTTTCGCGGTGGTTATGACGATCTATCTGGTAATCATTGCGGCAGTGTTGATCTTTTCCCTTGTAAGTTATATATTTCATTCTGTCGGGATGTACACTATCGGAAAGCGTATGGGGAAAAAGTATCCGTGGCTTGCGTTTATCCCCTTTGCCAGAGACTACTTCCAGGGCGACCTGGCAGGCGAGATTCTGCTGAAGAATAAGAAGATCAAGAGTCCGGGCATCTGGAACCTGATCCTGCCGTTTATTTATAGTGCAGTCTTAGGCGTGATTATAGTCATCTTCTTTGTGGGAGTCATTCTCGCAGTGATCGCGGCTGAGCAGCCAGGGAACACGGCTGCCATGATGGGAAGCTTTACGGGAGTGCTGATGCTTTATATCCTGATCTTTGTAGTTGCTCTCGCGTACGCGGCGTTCTATATGACGCTTAAAATCCTGATCAATAAGCAGATATATGAGTGCTTTACTACAGGCAGCATGCCGCTGGTACATTCTGTACTTTCGTCGGCGCTTCCTCTCTATGAGGCGATCTGCTTCTTCGTGCTGAGAAACCGTGATTTCACCCCGGGACATGAGCCGCACATTGCGCCGCCTCCGGCGCCGTCCGTGCCGCCTGTACCGCCTGTGCCGCCTGTGCCGCCTGCCCACCAGGCAGACCCGGTACCCCCGGCTCATCATACTGATCCGGCGCCGCCTGTACATCCTGCGGAGCAGCCACCTGCACAGGAGCCCAAAGCGCCGGTTCAACCGGACAATAAACCGGAGTAAATACAGTACAGACCTCACCTGAGGTCTGAGACAGAGCAGCCCTTCATATATTAAAATATGGAGGGCTGTTTTTTATGAGTCGTTATACGATAGAACAGAAACTAAAATCATTCGCCGCATTTCTTATAATTCTTATCCTTTTTCCATATATTATTTCTGTGTTTGTAAATGGCGCTGATGTCAGAAAAAATGACGACGACATTTTTTATGTACAGGTAAAAGTGCCAGACACAAAGGAAGCGGACGGAGTCATGGAGATAAACTGGACAGACTATCTGGCGGGTATACTCGCGCTGGAGATGCCATCGGACTATGAGCCGGAAGCCATGAAAGCGCAGGCGGTTCTGATCCGCACACAGCTTTACCGAAGCGCTGAGAACTCTGAGAACAAGATCCTGAGTGAAGATTTCCTCACCCGGGAACAGATGCAGGAAAAGTGGGGAGCAGACAGGGGGAGTGCGTATTATGAAAAGTGCGTCCGCGCCGTGGAGGAGACGGATGATACTGTACTTATGTACAACGGCGCGTATGCCTGGACGCCATTCCATCAGTCAAGCAGCGGAATGACAAGAAGCGCCGCCGAGGTGATGGGAAGCGAAGAATTCCCTTATGTGGCTGTCCGGGAGTGTCCTCTTGATAAGGAAGCGGAAGACGAGATTCAGGTATTTCACTTTTCTTATGAAGAGATACAGACTCTGTGCCGGGATTTCCTCGTGGCGGCCGAAGATAATGAAAAGGCGGAAGCGGGTTATACATATGCGGACTTTGAGATTACCGCGTATGACAGCGCCGGATATGTGAGCAGGCTGCGTATCGGCAATACCGTGTGTACCGGGGATCAGTTTCGGGATGCCCTTTCACTTCCGTCAAGCGCATTTTCCTTTAGCGAGGCCGGAGAGGGGGAACTTCAGATAACGACCACGGGGAAGGGGCATGGACTGGGAATGAGCATATGGACTGCGGAGCAGATGGCGAAGGAAGGGAAAACGTATGATGAGATTCTGGTATTTTTCTTTGAGGGAACAGAGCTGAAAAATGATATACAGGAGACCTCGCTTTTTTGATCTGTATTTTCAGGAAATCTTTCACGGGATACAGAATAATATGGAAACTTTCTGGCAAAAATATAGCCAGAGGTGATGACAATGAATAAGAATGAAAAGCCGTCTTTCCTCAGGGGAAAGGGCGCTGCAGTCGGCATTGTGATCTGCTTTGTGGCTGTCATAGCACTGGTTGGAGCATATACGTTCAACAACTATCAGAGAGAACTTGACGAGCAGATGGCAAAAGCCGAGGAACAGGCAGAAAAACTTACAGAAGACAATATGGAAGATACAGCAGACAGTACAGACAAAGAAGGAAACTCCACGGAGGAGACGACAGCCGATGACATCGTGCTGCCGGAGTCGGATGATCTGACAGGCGGGGAGCAGGACGGAACTGAGAGCCTGTCCGGTGAAGACGCGGGCACGCAGGAAGATACGACAGGAGACGTATCGACGTCAGGAAGTAATACATCAGGCGTGTGGTTTACTGAGGACAGCACGCTTGTATGGCCGGCAAGCGGAGCAGTGATCATGGGTTACAGCATGGATCAGACTGTATTTTTCCAGACTCTGGAGCAGTACCGGTATAATCCGGCGATGATCATAGCCGGAGAAGTGGGCGAGACGATCGGCGCTTCCGCCGCCGGGATTGTGACGAATATCGAAGAGACGGCTCAGACAGGAACGACGGTTACCCTTGATATGGGGAACGGTTACAGCGCCGTTTACGGCCAGCTGACAGATGTGCCGGTAGCGGTGGGCGACTACGTCGCTTCAGGGGAATCCCTGGGAACGCTGGGGGAACCTACGAAATATTACAGCGTAGAGGGGCCGAATCTTTATTTTGAGATACTCAAGGATGGAGCGCCCGTAGATCCGATGAACTTTATGGAGTAGTGCGGCAGCCCATTATGCCATGCCAGAAAGATAAGAATAAAGGAGCCGGGGATTGAGAGAAATACCCGGCTTCTTTTTGCGACGGCTGCCGCTTGCAATTTTTATCTTCGAGGGTAACCCCTGAGAAATCTCACGGGCTGTAATTGCAAAATCTTACCGAATAGATTAAAATACATATCAGGAGGTGCCCGTGAATTACACATATATTGTCCGATGCAGCGACGGCTCCCTCTACACCGGATGGACGAACGACCTGGAAAAGAGGATCAGAGCCCACAACGAAGGGAAAGGCGCCAAATATACGAAATCCCGGCGCCCTGTGGTTCTTGCCTATTATGAAGAGTTCCGGACGAAGGAGGAAGCCATGCGCCGTGAGTGGGAGATCAAGCGCATGAGCAGACAGGAAAAAATGAGGATGATCGGCGGCTGAGATAAGCCGCGGTCATCCTCATTTTAGTGTGAGAACTGTTTACATCAGTTTCAGGCCTTTCGCCACAATCATGATAAAATCCTGTACATTGGTGACAATCGTAGTGGCGGCAAGACTTCCCCGGTCTAAAAGCTTATTGACTACAAATTCGTCCGCATCCACGGTGTAGAGAAATACCGGGCGCACAGTGCCGTCATCCAGTACACGGTAGGACGGGGTCATATTGCCGGTGGCGATTGTGTGAAGCATCGTGGCAAGACAGATGACGGTGGTGGACTTCTTCACCATGTCGCGCATGGCTGTCTGGCCGTCATAGGCGTTGCCGATGACTTCGGGAAGCGGACCGTCATCGCGGATGGAACCGGTCAGGACGAAAGGAACGTCGTTTTTCACGCAGCTGTACATGATGCCGTTGTCGATCTTGTAGTCGTCAATAAACTGAGCGATGGAACCGCTTCTTCGCACGCGGTTGATGACGTCCAGATGATTGTAGTGTCCGTTCGGCTGAGACTTCTGGGTATAGATATCCTGCCCCAGAGCTGTATGGAACATCGCGCCCTCCAGGTCGTGAGTCGCCAGGGCGTTTCCGGCCATCAGACCGTCCACATAGCCGTTTTCTACCATCGCCTGCATGGCGCGCCGGGCGTCCGCGTCAAAGGAAAAAGCCGGCCCCATGACCCAGAGAATATTGCCGTGTTCTTTCTCGTAATTCAGAAGCTCAAAGAGCCTGTCATAGTCTCTTGCATAGGACGTTTCACGGCTGCGGCCCTGACGGAAGACGAACTGATCGCTTTCGGCGTCATCCGGGTCCTCAAATCCGGCGGCGTGGAGATAGATCCCTTCTTCGCCGTTTTCGGTTCGTCCGAGTATGACTTTATCGCCGATCTCAAGATTCCTGTTTTCCACAACTTTGAGTTCACCGCGCTCACAGAGCACAACGCTGGAATCCATGCGGCTCTCTTTTGCCAGCATCCATTTTCCGCCGACTTTGAAATATTCAGGATACATGGAGGTGCTGTGGTAATTTTCGGGCGCCACGCCTTTGACCGTCACGCGCTCCCACGCGGCGTCTGGCGCGTTGACAAACCGTTCCTCTGTGAAGTCCGGTTCTCTGTATTCTGGTAAATGAAACATATGATAAATTCCTCTCTTTTCTAAAAGTTATATTTTCTACTGTACACGCATCTGCCCCCGATGTAAGTCTGTGTGACGAGTACTTTGTCGATGTCTTCGGCAGGGAGGCTCAGGATGTCATCGCTTAGCACAGCAAAGTCGGCGCAATATCCGGGCCGGAGCATCCCGATGTCATGGAATCCCGCGGCCTGCGCGGCGCCTGCCGTATAGAGGCGGATGGCGGTCTCGATGTCCAGGGCCTGATCCTGCCCGCAGTCCGTTCCATCGGCGGATCTGCGTGTTACGGCAAGTTTCAGTCCCGGGAACGGATCGGACGGATTCGACCAGAATGTGGCCGGAGCGTCGGTGGAAAACCCCAGACGCACACCCCGTTCCAGCATACTTTTGTACGGATAACACTGCCTGAACCACTCCGGGCCAAGGTTAGTGAGATAGCTCTTACTCTCGGCATAGGGGAAAATCGGCTGGGACACAAAGGAGATCCCGTGCCGAGCCGCCTTTTCGATGCTCTCTTCTGAAGGGGCTGTGACATGCTCCACTCTGACGTAGGGCACGCCGCCCAAAGTCCACGGCTCTTCCAGACATGCCCGGTTCACCATCCTGGCGATTGCCCTGCCGCCCATCGCGTGCATGGAGAGCTGGCAATGGTTTTTCTTACAGTATTCGATGGCAGTCTCCACCAGGTGATCGCTGCACACGGAAATACCGTATTCATCTTCCGAACCGGAGAACGGCCGGTTCATCCAGGCGGTCCGCCCTGATATACTTCCGTCTCCGATAAGCTTTAAGCCCGCGGCGAAGATTTGACGGCTCCTGTCCAGCAGGCTGTCAGGGATATGGAAATCCGGCTGGTCCGCGAAGAAATCCCACATATAATAGACGCCCACCTTCTGGTGAAACCCTCTTTTGACAGCAGCCTCATAGATGGGAATATTGTCGGTTTCATCCAGATTCCCCATGTCGCAGATAGCCGTGATCCCCTGTGAGGTGAGCACTTCTCCGAGTTCAAGCAGATTCTCTGTCTTTCGCTCAGGCGTCTCCCTGGGAAGCAGCGGCGCCAGAAGATTGCGGGCGTTCTCTTTTAACACGCCTGTGGGCTCTCCGTCTGCGTCGCGCTCGATCTCCCCGCCGGGAGGATCCGGCGTGTTCCTGTCAATGCCGGCAAGTTTCAGCGCCATACTGTTGACGCATCGGATGTGGGCGCAGGTTCTCATGATTGACACAGGCGAGTCGCAACATCCGCGGTCCAGGTCGTACCGGGTGGGAGAACGCTTCTCCAGCAGACCCTGCTCGTCATAGCCCCAGCCCTCGATCCATTCGCCGGACTCCTGTATTTTCCGTCTCTTTCTGATTGCCTGTACCAGATTTTCAATGGAATTGATCTCCGGCGGCATGGCGGTGATCTTCTTCCGGAAGTCCGCCAGCATAACCGGATGCATATGCGCGTCCACAAACCCGGGAATGACCCGCTTTCCGTTCAAATCGGCGGCCGGATGGCCGGCGTACTGCTCCGGCATGTCTTCTATCTTTCCGATCCATACAATCCGCCCGTTTTCCGTCGCCATACTGTCGGCGTAAGGGGTGGACGGATCGGATGTAAAGATCTTTCCGTTAATAAAGATATGTCTTTCAGATTGATTCATACTGTTTACACTCCTTCACAGCATATGATAGCAGAACGGCAGGTTTTTGTCAGGAAAAATCTTAAAAACCTTGTAAAATCATGGAAAAAGTGTTAGCATTTGCGGAGAATAGCGTCAGTGTACCCTGGCGTTGTCCAGGAAGGAGAACAATTATGACCATATCCGCAAAGGAGATAAAGAAGAGAGCATATGAACTAAAGGAGCAGATCATCCGCGACAGAAGGTATCTGCATCAGAACCCTGAGATCGGAACAGATCTGCCCCGTACGAGCGCATATATTAAACAGCGTCTCGATGAGATGGGGATCGCGTGGAAGGACTGCGGCGGAGCGCTTCCCGATAAGATGACGCAAGACTACATAGAAGCGGGATTCCCCAGGATGGAGAGAGAGACCGGGGTGACGGCCGTGATCGGACACGGATCGCCGTGCATTCTGCTTCGGGCGGATATGGATGCTCTTCCTGTCAGAGAAGACAATGACCTGGATTACAAGTCGTGCAGCGGTTTTGGCCACATGTGCGGACACGACAGTCATGCTGCCATGCTTCTGGGAGCGGCCCGGATATTAAAGGAGATGGAGGATGAGCTGTGCGGCTCAGTGAAGCTGATGTTCCAGCCGGGAGAGGAGACTGGAGCGGGGGCGAGACTGATGGTGGAAAATGGAGCGCTGGAATCTCCCCGTGTGGACGCGGCGTTCGGCCTTCATGTACAGCCGACAGATCCTACCGGACAGATCGGGTATGCAGTGGGGGTAAATTCCGCTTCCCTGGATACATTTATCCTGAAAATACAAGGAAAAGGCGGGCACAGCTCTCAGCCTCAACTCTGTACGGATCCGCTGATGATCATGAATCAGGTATACCAGGCGCTCAATCTGCTTGTATCCCGCGAAGCTGATCCGGCTGTGATGGCTACGCTGACCTGCGGCGTCGCGAAGGGAGGCACGGCGGTCAACATCATTCCCGACGGGGCGGAGCTTCATATCGGGCTGCGGACTCTGGATGTAGAGGCTGCCGAACATTTAAAACAGCGGATACCGGAGATCATAGATCACTATGTGAAAGCCTGGAACGGGGAGTATGACATGACGGTATTCCACACTCCATGTACCTTTTCTGATCAGAAACTCTGTGAGGCAATTGTTCCTCACATCAGTGAGATTGTGGGAGAGGAAAATGTGCGCAAGATTCCGCCGATGACGGGAACCGAAGATTTCGGATATGTGACAAAAGAAGTGCCGGGCATGTTCGCTTTTATCGGTGCGGGATCTCCGGGAAATGCTCCGCTTCACAGCCCAAAGATGGTGTTGGATGAGGAGGTTCTGCCCATTGGCGCGGCAGTTCATGCTTATGCGGCCTGCGCTTGGCTTGAGGAACACGAAAAGGAGGACAGATAAATGAACGGAAAAGCACAGAAGCAGAAAGGGTTTCATATGCCCCATGTATTTATTATACTGCTCGTTATCATGCTGTTTGTCGTACTTCTGTCCTATATCATTCCCAGCGGTTCGTATGAGCGCTTCGAAGATGCCTCGGGGATTACGGTTATCGATCCGGATACGTTCCAATATGTGGAAAATGACACGCCTATTACGTTCATGAACTATTTTGAGGCGGTCTATAACGGATTTGTCAATGGCGCTACGATTATGGGAACCCTTTTTATCAGTTCCGGCGCCATCTATCTTCTGGAAGTAAGCGGTGCGTTTGGGGCGGGCATCAGTCTGATCCTGAAGAAGACAAAGGGCAGAGAGTTTTCCGTTGTGTGCATCTTCTACACGATCTTTGTCATATTCGGCGTGCTCGGCTACGGCGAGGCGGCATACCCGTTCTATCCCCTTGCGGTGACAATCGGATTTGCTCTCGGGTATGACCGTATAGTGGGAACTGCTCTGGCGATAGTGGGAAGTACGGTGGGATTTACCTCCGGCCTGATGAATACGTTTACAACGGGAGTGGCCCAGCAGATCGTAGGGCTTCCTCTGTTCTCGGGCATCGGATTCAGAGCTGTCGGCCTGGCGGTATTTTATGTGATCGGACTAATCGGGCTGTATACTTACTGCCGTAAGATCAGAAAGAATCCCGAACTCAGCCTCATGAGCGGGGAATATATGAACCAGAAGAAAGAGGAACAGACAGACGTCATGGAAGAGATGAACCTGCGCAGGGCGCTGGGACTACTTCTGTTTCTGGGAATTATCATCGTGCAGGGGTACGGATGCATCCGCCTGGGCTGGTCCTTCCCCCAGATCGCGGCGATATATGTGATCATGGGCATCCTGCTTGCCGTTATTTTCCGGATTGGTCCAAGTGAAGCCTGCCAGCTCTTTTGTAAAGGAGCTGTGCGTGTGTTTGCGGCAGCGTTTGCGGTAGGTCTCGCCCAGTCCGTTGTGGTGCTCATGAATCAGGCGTGCATCATGGATACGATTGTACACGGAATGTCTCAGCTTCTGGAGAACAGGAGCGCCATACTCGCCCTTCTGATCATCTTCGTGTTTGTGACACTGTTTAATTTCCTCGTAGTCTCGGGAAGTGGAAAGGCGGTCATCATCATGCCGATTCTCCAGCCCCTGGGCAGGATACTGAACATCAATCAGCAGGTGCTTGTGCTCACTTACCAGTATGGCGACGGCATTACGAACAGTTTCTGGCCGGGCAGCTCGCTCGTTCAACTCTCCATGTGCGGGGTAGACTACGGCACATGGATCAGGTTCTGCTGGAAAATCTATCTGTCATTTATTGTCAGCGCTTTTGTGCTGGTGATGATCGCGTACGGGATCGGGTACGGACCGTTTTAAAATGTCAGTTCCGTTGAAATCGGGGCTGGTGAGAGAATAAAACAGCCGGGAAGCAGGTGCTGCGGGCAATACCTGCTTCCCGGCGGAAGTTTATTATATCAACAATTCCAAATTTTAATAATTCTCTGCTTTTCTCTCGAAGTAAGCCTTCGGATGAGCGCATACCGGGCATACTTCCGGAGCCTCATTGCCCTCATAGATGTATCCGCAGTTGTTGCATTTCCATCCAAGCGGAGCCTCATCTTTGAACGTTTTTCCATCTTTATAGTGATCGAGAAGTCTCTGGTAGCGTCTCTCGTGCGCCGCTTCTACTTTCGCCACACCGCGGAATTTCGCCGCCAGTTCCGGGAAGCCTTCTGCTTCTGCTTCCTCAGCCATACGTTTGTACATATCTGTCCACTCATAGTTCTCACCGGCTGCCGCGTCGGCAAGATTTTCTTCTACGCTGCCGATACCGTGAAATTCTTTGAACCACATCTTTGCGTGTTCTTTCTCCTGATTTGCAGTCTCCTCGAAGATATTTGCCATCTGGACAAAACCGGCCTTTCTTGCGGCGGAAGCATAGTATGTATATTTGTTGCGCGCTTCAGATTCACCGGCGAATGCGTCTTTGAGATTCTGTTCAGTTTTTGTTCCTGCATACTTAGACATAGTATGTACCTCCTTATTTTTATAAAAGAGACCGCCCCGGAATCTTGTATGTAATCCACAAAGGCAGTCTCATGAGTCCATATTTTGTGCTTATTCTACAATTGAAGTCAGTGTTGAGATTAGCCGAAGTATCTCTTCAGAAGACCGGCAAATGCCTTCCCGTGACGAGCCTCGTCTCTTGCCATCTCATGTACTGTATCATGGATTGCGTCAAGGTTAGCGGCTTTCGCGCGTTTTGCAAGGTCGAATTTACCTGCTGTAGCGCCGTTCTCAGCCTCTACACGCATCTCAAGGTTTTTCTTTGTGCTGTCTGTAACAACTTCTCCGAGCAGCTCAGCGAATTTTGCAGCGTGCTCAGCCTCTTCATAAGCAGCTTTCTCCCAGTACAGACCGATCTCCGGATAGCCTTCTCTGTGAGCTACTCTTGACATTGCAAGGTACATACCAACCTCAGAACACTCGCCCTCGAAGTTAGCTCTTAAGTCTGCAAGGATGTCCTCGCTTACGCCTTTAGCAACGCCTACAACGTGCTCGGCAGCCCATGACATCTCTCCTGACTGCTCCTGGAATTTTTCTGCCGGTGCGTGGCATACCGGACATTCAGCCGGAGCTGCTTCTCCCTCATGAACATAACCACATACTGTACATACCCATTTTTTCATAATTTTTTTCTCCTTTTCTTGAAATAGTATTGTTAAGACTTTTTAATGCAGTCACTGCATTCACCATAAAACAAAGTGGAGCTGGATTCGATCTTCCCGTCAAAATTCTCTGCTGCAAGCCGGGTGACCTCCTCAATGCGGTTCATATCTAGCTCCAGATCCAGTAATCGTCCGCATTTTGTACATAAGAAATGATTGTGCGGTTCGATCCTTCCGTCAAAACGGTCTCCGCCGTCAGGAGTAGAGATCTTAATCGCCTCCCCGATGTCGGTCAGAAGATTCAGGTTTCGGTAAACAGTTCCGAGACTGATATTGGGAAAATCCTGTTTCACATGCATATAGACCTCATCTGCGGTGGGGTGCTCTTTGGTTGTCATCAGAAAATGTTTAATGGATTCTCGTTGTCTACTGTATTTTAAAGTTGCCAATGGGAATCCCCCTTTCACTATATCTCATAAATGAGAACCGTTATTAAAATAATAATGATAACGATTACTGTAATTAGAATATAATACATTTCTTCCGCAATGTCAACAGTTATTTTTAAAAAATATAAAAAAATAATAGTTTTATAAATATTATAATAGGAAGGAATATTTCGGATTAAATATTACAAAATAATTAAGAATACACAGGTAAGAGATAATTATTGACAAGTACAGATATGGTGTCTGTCGAGCAATGTCAACGAAAATATGGGCAAATCTGTTGACATGACAGTGTATAGTTGCTATAATACAAACGTAACAAATTTAACAATTGTGTAACATTTAGAACTTCCTACAAAAGATAAAGACACAGAAATCAGGGAGGTTTTATATGGTAAAGACACACATCAGGCAAAAGATGATTCTTTCCGCTCTCGCGGGAATGATCATAGTCCCGGGGAGGACGCTTTACGTCCAGGCGGCAGAAGATACAGAGGAACAGCCGTTTGTACAGGCGTCGGGGATCGAATCGGTACTGGAAGAATGTTATGAGACGGAAGTAAAAGAAAACCTTAATCTCTATCTGGTGCCAACAGAAGAGGGTGAGTATTTGAATATGGCGTTTTCTGATACGGGTGACTACACTTATATCAGAAGCGCGCCGGATGAAAACAGCGACTGGGTCGGCAAGCTGTACAGCAACTCGGCGGCTCAGGTGCTGGAATATCTGGACGGCTGGACCAAGATCCGGTCGGGATCTGCCGAAGGGTATGTTCCCTCAGATGCTCTGATCACGGGAAAAGAGGCAGAGGCGCAGGCCGGAGAATATGAGAACAATACAGTAACAGTTACGGCCAGCGCTCTTAATGTCAGGGATGGACAGGGAACCCAGGCGTCCATTCTGACACAGGTGACAAAAGGGCAGGAGTACGAGGTGACCGGCGATCCTGTGGACGGCTGGTACCCGGTAAAAGTAGGAGAGATAGACGGCTGGGTATCCGGTAAATATGTAGAAGCAGAGACTTCTTTCTCCTATGGGGAGACAAAAGAGGAAGAAGAAGAGCGCGTTCGTGAAGAGGAAGAGAAAAAAGCGCTGGAAGAAGCAGGCATTCCCGTGAGCAGCACGGGAGTATCAGGACAGGCTGTGATCGATTATGCATGCCAGTTTGTCGGCAATCCCTATGTGTGGGGAGGAACCAGCCTTACGAACGGCGCGGATTGCTCAGGTTTTACCCAGTCTGTATACGCGCATTTCGGAATCAGCCTTCCAAGGACAACATCTGAGATGGTGCATGCCGGGTACGCGGTAAGCTATGAGGAAGCCCAGCCGGGAGATATGATCTTCTACGGAGACGGCGGCCATGTGGGGCTGTATATGGGAGACGGTAACATTGTCAATGCCCTGAATTCAGACAGAGGGATCTGTATTATCAGCGCCACATATACAAATATTTATGCCGTGAGAAGAGTGCTGTAGAGGAGATTTCCATCCGGCTGAAAGGAGAACGGGAAGACTGTATTTCATATTAAGAAGTGCAGGATTCCCGTTTCGACATAATAGTCGTAAAAATGAGCAAAATGCACAAAAATGTTTTTATTTGTAAAATCGAGTCGAAAATGAAAATCAGGAAGTTTTCAACTTATCCACATCCCGGAAGATGAAAAACGTGGAAAAAACGAGCGTTTCTATAAAGTTATCCACATTATCCACATAAAAACATATGTTTTTGGTGAATTACTCATTGTTGAAAAAAGAACGGACGTTTTGGTGAGTTGTAATGAAAATGTAAATTTGTCGAAAAAAATCGGATTATTTGTTGACTTTTAAGTATTCAAAAAAACAAAAAATAACGGACAGACATTTCAGAAAATTCAGAAAAAATTCACAAAATATACACTGTATAAAATGGAGAACACGGTTGATAATTTAATTTGCAGGGATTATAATAGAATCCACTTAAGAAATTCAATGAATTATAAGGAGGAAATAGAAATGGCACAGATTTCTAAAGATACAAAAATTGGCGAACTTCTCAATATTTTCCCGGATGCGGCTCCGATCCTGATGGAGATTGGAATGCACTGTCTCGGATGCCCCGCGTCTCAGATGGAGACAATTGAGGAAGCGGCAATGGTACATGGAATTGACAGCGCGCTTCTTATAGAGAAGCTGAACGCGGCTATGGCGGCAGCAGAGTAGGCCGTACCCGCACAAGCAATATCTGAATAAGCGACTGTTCGCAAATGACGACAGTAAAAAAGTCCCGGATTTTTCCGGGACTTTTTGCATTATCCTTACAGTGCGGATAACTTTTGTACGGCATCTGCTGAAATCATTATAACACAGTGCTCTTCCAGAAAAGCAAGGACGGAAGAATCCGCCTTCTCCGGAGAGCCATATTCAGAAAGCATATTACAGATTTTGTTGAATTCGTTTGTTGAATGGTTTGAAGGAGCCAGGGCAAGCAGGAACATCTTACTGTTCTCATCTTTGTAAAGAGTATTTGCCCCGGTGTAAACCGGTGAAATCAGGCGGGCAGCTCTGATTACTCCATCCAGATTTTCAAAAGAAAAGAGGCGGATGGAAAACTGTTCCTGAGCCGGCTTCTCCTCTGGTTTTTTTGTTCCGGCGGCAGCTTCTTTTACCTTATTTAGAAGGTTAAGGAACTCGTCGGCGCCCGCCAGTTTTTCCAGTGTCTCCGCGCCCAGGGAATCGGATTCGCCCTCGGGAGTGAATCTGGAGAAGCGGGTATCCAACTCTTCCGGATCTTCCACTTTCGTAATGATCAGGACGATGGAGTCCGCGGAGGATGGGATCGCCTCGATCATAAGCGGGATATTCTCGGCTTCAAACCCGAAATCAAAAGAAGCCTGCTGCATCATATCGCGAAATAAAGATTTTGCTTTCTCAGTGCCATAGGCGAGCTCGCTCAGTTTCAGATGGCGTGCTGCCAGATCAGCGTGTGTTAACGTACAACGAATCTGATTTTCATTGAGTTTCTCAATCTTCATAGAATCACATCCTTATACTATATAAGATAATATGCACACTAAACGGATTTAGATACATATTCTCACGATTAGTATAAACAAAAAAACGGCATCTGTAAAGTGAGAATGCACTTTTCAACAAATCTACACAGGTTATGAACAATAAACACATTGAAATCGCGGCGGACGGCCCATATAATGGCACTTACAAAAGACGGCATTGCCTGATAAGTAAATCTGACGACGAAGGGAGGGAGACGCTATATGCATAAGAACCTGAAGCGGATTCTGCTGTCTTTTGCCCCCTGATAAGTCCGGCAGTATGTCACGATACTTCCCTATGGATACGGATAAGCGGGGTTCACTATTTATCACAATCCGCCGGAAAGGAGTATACAAAAGAGATGAAAATGGATGAAATAAGTTATAGAAGACTGTATACGGAACTGGAGAATTATGAGAGGCGCGGAGTAGACATATCGCTTGACGGGAACCGGGCCAGTCCGCTCCAGATCGTGACGGCGCATATGACAAAAGAGGAGGGCGCCTATATGCGTGATTACGACATGGGAATGGAAGGAAATATTAAAGCGCTCAGATTTACAGATATTCATGTTTATGACCGGGAAGATAATTATACCCCTTTAGATGCCGGAAACAGCTGTGAATGTATATAATAATGCCAATCATTAAAAACTTCTAAAACAGACATTTTACTAATGACGTATAATGAAAATATGTTATAATAATGCCTGATAGGAGGTGCGGCATGGACGAAAGAGGAAGAAAGGGCGCGGATCCCGGACGGGGCAGGCCGGATGGCAGGCCGGACAGAGTCCGCAGGGCACGCCCGGACAGAAACGCCCAGAGACCGGCAGACTACCGCCGTAGTCCTAACAGACAGCGGCCGGAAAAACGGAGCAGCAGAGCAAGAAGGAGGCGCCGCAATGCACTGATACGCTGGATGATCTTTATTGTTCTTGTTCTGGCGGCGATCGGAGGTTTTCTGATCTGGCAGCGATACGGTTCATCAAATGAGAAAGCCGATCTGGAACAATATTATGATATCGGAGCAGAAGATGAGATCGCTGTAGTGATCAACAACGAAGTGATCCGGGAGAACGAGGATGCATCGGCGGAAACGACGGAAGCAGCGCCTGTGCCCGGGAAGATTTATGACGGGCAGTACTATATTGAGTACTCTGTTGTGAGAGACAAGATTAATAAGAGGTTCTACTGGGATTCCAATGAAAACGTCCTGCTGTATACACTGCCGGATGGAAACGTCACGGTGGAGGTTGGCAGCAATGAATACACAGATGTCACAGAACAAAAGAGCGCGGATTATGACATCCTGAAGACAGAGGGAAAAACCGCATATATTGCGCTCCCTTTCATCCAGGAGTATACGAATATGGAATACGAGGTATATGATTCGCCGTCGCCTGTGAGGGCTGTGATCACCTCGGAGTGGGGGGAGACAAAGACGGCCGGCATCAGGCGTGACACTCAGGTGCGCTATCGCGGCGGGGTCAAGAGCCCGATCCTGACAGAGATCGCGAAAGACGCGAAAGTTACCGTTTTGGAGGATGAAAACGACTGGATGCTTGTTGGCACGGAGGATGGTTTCGTCGGTTATGTGAAGACAAATACGCTCAGCGACATTACGACGGAGACCACATCCAGAGAATTTGAAGAACCGGTGTATTCCAATATTTCCAAAGATTACACGATCAACATGGCATGGCATAATGTATCCAACCAGGATGCGAACAACTATGTCCTCGAGATGATTGCGGATACAAAAGGACTTACCATAATCGCCCCGACATGGTTCAGCCTTGCCGACACAGAAGGAAATGTTACATCGATCGCGGATGCGGGGTATGTGAATTACGCCCATCAGTCCAACCTGGAAGTCTGGGCCGTGTTGAGAGATTTTCACGGCGGTATCAACTCTTACGATGAGACGTACGAGGTGCTGAGCTATACGTCAAAGAGAACCCGGGTGATCAACCAGGTAATCGCAGAGGCGATCGAGACGGGGGTGGACGGAATCAATCTCGACTTTGAGCTGGTCTCGAGTGCGTGCGGCGAACATTATATACAATTTGTACGGGAACTGTCGGTCAGATGCCGTCAGAATGGACTCGTGCTCTCGATTGACAACTATGTGCCGCAGCCTTATAATTCACACTATGATCTGGAAGAGCAGGGCATAGTGGCAGATTATGTTATGATCATGGGATACGATGAGCATACGGACAACTCCTACGAGGCAGGATCTGTGGCGTCCATCGGCTATGTGGAGAATGGAGTCACGGAGGCGCTTAAGTCGGTTCCGGCTGAAAAGCTGGTGGCTGGAATTCCATTTTTTACCCGGCTCTGGCTTGAGACGCCGAAGACGGAGGAGCAGCTTGCCCAGGAAGCGGGAACGGAAGCGGCGCAGTATCCGAATGAAGTGACCAGCACCGCATACGGCATGGCCGACGCGGCTCAGGCGGTGGAAGACGCCGGAGCGCAGGTTCAGTGGGACGAAGAGACCGGACAGAATTATGCCCAGTGGGAAACTGCTGACGGAACTTACAAGATCTGGCTGGAGGATGGCCAGTCACTTGAAGAAAAGCTGAAAGTCATAACGGAAAACGATCTTGCCGGTGTGGCTGAGTGGAGTCTGGGTATGGAAGAGCCGGGAATCTGGGACCTGATCCTTCAGTATGTGAACTAGACGATTTCCGTCTGAGTATCAGATAATCAGAAAAGGACATCCTTCTTTCGCATATATTTGATATATGAGAAAGGAGGATGTTTTTATGCGCAGGAAGCTGGGAGATGTGGCCGCGATCATAGCGCTGGCGGCAATAATATGGGTGTGTCATTTGTTCAGCACATTCCTTGAAAGCTATATTGACACGGGATACATAGCTAAAGAAACATCAAAGTTTACCCAAGGGGAACCGACGATTATCCTCGATCCCGGACATGGCGGTATTGACGCGGGCAAGACAGGGGTAAACGGAGCGCAGGAAAAAGAGATAAATCTGAAAATCGCCATGAAAATAAAAACGATACTCAGCGAAGAAGGTCTGTCTACGGTGATGACAAGAATAGACGACGAGCGGCTTGCCGAATCTCAGGTGGAAGATCTGAAAGCGAGGACAGATATTATGAACGCGCAGAATCCCTCTCTGGTTGTGAGTATTCATCAGAACAGCTATCATGACGAGGGAGTGTCCGGAGCCCAGGTGTTCTACCACAGCAAATCCGAAGAAGGACAGCTTGCGGCACAGGCGATCCAGGAGCAGCTCAATAAAATCAACCCGGACAACACAAAGAAAATAAAGGCAAACGATACCTATTATATATTGAAGAATACAGACGTTCCGGTAGTTATCGTTGAGTGCGGATTTCTGAGCAACTACGAGGAGGCTGAAAAACTTTCGGACGAGGCGTATCAGCAGACGGTTGCAGAGGCGATAGCAGAAGGGATAAAAAAGTTTTGTTTTTAATACAAATGATGGTATAATAAATTTCATGGAGACAAAAATTAGAAAAATAGATAAGAATAACATAGATGAAACTGCGATACAGGAGGCGGGGGAGATCCTGCGCGAAGGCAGGCTCGTCGCGTTTCCCACGGAGACGGTCTACGGCCTTGGAGCGGATGCGCTTCAGGAAGCGGCGGCGAGGAAGACGTACGCGGCAAAAGGCCGTCCCTCGGATAATCCTCTGATCGTTCATATCGCGGACTATGAAGATCTGAAGAAAATAGCGGTGAATATCCCGCCGGAGACTGATATGCTGGCGGCTCATTTCTGGCCGGGTCCCCTTACCATGATATTTGAAAAGAGCGATCTGGTACCATACGGCACGACCGGAGGCCTGGACACGGTTGCGGTGCGGATGCCCGAAGATCCCGTGGCGCTGGAACTGATCCGCGCGGCGGGAGGATTCGTCTCGGCTCCAAGCGCTAATACATCCGGGCGGCCCAGCCCTACGACGGCGGAACATGTGGAAGAAGATCTGAGCGGAAAGATCGATATGATTCTGGATGGAGGAACAGTTGAAATCGGCCTGGAGTCCACCATTCTCGACATGACTGTGACCCCGCCCATGATCTTAAGGCCCGGGGCGATTACGGCTGAGATGCTCGAAGATGTGATTGGCCCGGTCGATGCAGACGAGATGCCGCTGAGCGCGGAGAGCGAACAGGCGCCAAAAGCGCCGGGCATGAAATACCGGCACTACGCGCCGAAAGCGAAACTAATCATCGTGGAAGGAGATCTCAGAGAAGAGATACTTGCGATCCGCCAGCTGGCGTTTGCCGCCAGCCGGGGAGGGAAACAGATCGGTATAATAGCGACAAGTGAGACGGTTCCTTTCTATAATTATGGCGTCGTAAAAGACGTAGGTACACGGGAAAACGAAAAATCGATTGCCCGGGGACTGTACAGGGTGCTGCGCGAGTTTGACGGAGAGGATGTCGATACGATATACAGCGAGTCGTTCGCTGTGCAGGGACTCGGAAAGGCGATCATGAACCGGCTGGAAAAGGCGGCGGGGCATATGAGAATTTCGGCGTCGGAAATCGTCAAATTGCAGAAATACAGGAAAGTTACTTTTGTCAGCGGCACTGACTCAGCCAGAGGCCCAATGGCGGCCGAACTTCTGAGACACCAGGATCTGAAACAGGAATATGTGATCAATTCCAGAGGGATGGTAGTGTTGTTTCCTGAGCCTGCAAACCAGAAAGCCGAAGCGATTATGAAAAGCGGCCAGATGACGCTGGAGGATCACAATTCTCAGCAGTTTGACAAAGAGGATATTCAGGAGGACACCCTGATCCTCACAATTGACGAGTCAGAAAGGGAGAAGATTCTGACAGAATACGGCCCTTGTGAAAATGTGTATACACTCAACGAGTTTGTCGGCGACCATACAGCGATCCCGGATCCGTACGGAAAGCCGCTGACAGCGTACGGCGAGTGTTATGAAGTGTTAGACAAGCTGATTGCCGGGCTTGCAGATAAATTAAATTCATTTACGGAGGAAGAAGCATGACAGGAAAAGTAGTAATAATGGAACACCCGCTGATCACTCATAAGATCAATTACATCAGACAGGAAAGCGTGGGAACGAAAGAATTCCGCGAGGTGATCGGGGAAATTGCACAGCTTATGTGCTACGAGGCGACACGGGATCTCAAAATGCAGGACGTCAGAATCAAAACCCCTATCACTGAGATGACGGGCGCTATGCTGGCGGGGAAGAAGCTGGCGATTGTGCCGATCTTAAGAGCCGGTATCGGAATGGTAGACGGAATGCTCTCTCTTATCCCTACAGCGAAAGTGGGGCATATCGGTCTTTACAGAGATCCTAAAACACTGGAACCGGTAGAGTACTACTGCAAGCTGCCGGCTGATTGTGAGGAGAGAGAAGTGTTTGTAGTAGACCCGATGCTGGCGACAGGAGGATCCAGCGTGGAGGCGATCCGTATGCTGAAAGACAAAGGGGTGAAGAACATCCGATTCCTTTGCGTGCTTGCGGCTCCGGAAGGACTTGAGCGTATGAGGAAGGAGCATCCGGATGTGGACGTCTATATAGGAGCGCTGGATGAAAAGCTGAATGACCACGGCTATATCGTTCCCGGTCTGGGAGACGCTGGAGACCGCATATTCGGCACGAAATAGCCCGCGGCATCAGGAAGGAGATGAGATCATGTCAGGAAAGAGAGCAGATTATCTGTCATGGGATGAGTATTTCATGGGCGTTGCGATGCTGTCCGGCATGCGGTCGAAAGACCCGAATACACAGGTTGGCTGCTGCATCGTAAGTGAAGACAATAAAATATTGTCAATGGGGTACAACGGCTTCCCGATCGGGTGCTCAGATGACGAATTTCCCTGGGCGCGGGAGGGCGAGGATCCCCTGGAGATGAAGTATGTTTATTCGACTCACAGTGAGCTTAACGCCATACTTAATTACAGCGGAGGGAGTCTGGCGGGCGCGAAGCTCTATGTTACTCTGTTCCCCTGTAACGAATGTGCGAAAGCAATCATACAGTCGGGAATCCGGGAAGTAATCTATGACTGTGACAAATATGCCGATACCGCAGAAGTACAGGCTTCCAAACGAATGATGGACGCTGCAGGCGTGCGGTATCATCAGTATCACAGAACGAATCGCAAGGTTGAGATCAGACTGTGATCTGTGTGCTCCCTGTAAAAGGGGAGCATTTCTATTCAGAATCGAACTACGAAAGAGTGAGGAGTACGTCTTATGAAACGTATATTAATGATGGTGCTGAAAAATCTTTTTATGGTCCCGTATGGCTGGATCCGTCTGTGCTACAGGGCTTCTCATGTTGACAAATACAGTGAGGACGATATGTATTCGTTCCTGAAATGGATTGATCTCCGCGCGAACAGAGGAGGAAATGTTCATATCGATGCTCACGGTGTTGACAATCTTCCGGAAAAGAACGGATTTATGTTTTTCCCAAACCATCAGGGACTGTATGACGTTCTTGCCATCATCGAGGCGTCGCCCAGGCCGTTTTCTGTAGTGGCGAAAAAGGAGATCGGGAATATTCCGTTTTTAAAACAGGTCTTTGCCTGCATGAAAGCGTACATGATAGACAGAGAAGATGTCCGTCAGGCGATGCAGGTAATTGTAAATGTGACAAAAGAAGTGAGAAAAGGAAGAAACTATCTGATCTTTGCCGAAGGCACCCGCTCAAAGAACGGAAACCAGGTTGGCACGTTTAAGGGAGGGAGCTTCAAATCAGCGACAAAGGCGCAATGTCCGATCATTCCCGTGGCTCTGATAGATTCTTTTAAACCCTTTGACATCAGCTCGACTAAACCGGTAACTGTACAGGTGCATTTCCTCGAGCCGATCATGTACGAGGAATATAAAGATATGAAGACAACGGAGATCGCTGCCATCGTGCAGGAGAGAATACAGAAGACAATCGATGAAAATACGGGAAAACGCGGAGAATCAGACTGACACAGAAAATTGAAAAAATTTCGTTGACATTGGAAAACAGATTTAGTATAATAAATTTCGCACTATTGGTGCACAACTGAATAGTTTGCCGCGGCGCAGTGCTGCGGGCTGGTTCAGAATCAGGAGAAATACTCAAGAGGCTGAAGAGGCGCCCCTGCTAAGGGTGTAGGTCGGGAAACCGGCGCGAGGGTTCAAATCCCTCTTTCTCCGCTCGATATTATCCATGAAAACTACTGGGATTCCCGGTAGTTTTTGTATGTTCTAAGTAAACTTGTGGATAATATCATGTAAAAACACCAGATATAGTAGCGGATGGAAACCGGGGAGAAAAGTTGA
>NZ_CALWFZ010000022.1 GCF_944377805.1 uncultured Mediterraneibacter sp.
GATTCAAATATAACACAAAGTGAGCCGGTCCTCGCTTTTTAAATATTCAGTTGTAACACATGTATTGTAATCCTACAGCTGTGATCACGATAAAGTACGGACGTTTATTGACAAAATGATCCTGCCCCACTTTCTCCATTACTGTCAATCCATCCATTTTCGGCATGATCAGATCGAGAAGAACAACATCCGGCTGTCTGTCCTTTATGATCTGACACATCTCCTCGCCATTTTTAGCCTTTCCTACCAGATCAAGATCCTTGTCCGTGCTGATGATCTCGCCCAAAACATCCAGTAATTTCTGATTATCATCAGCGATGGCCACACTCAAATGCTCCATTCTCTTCTCTCCTTTAGATTTGATGACCTCTTCCTTAAAACGCCACTCGATTATTATATCCGTGTCAATTCGCAGAATCAAGGAGATTTTGTAGCACTAATTCGACACAATATTCGACTAATCAGACGATTCGACCTGCTTCAGCATATTTTCAATAAAGATGCCATATCCTTTTGTCGAATCCTGAACAAACACATGTGTCACCGCTCCGATCAGCTTTCCGTCCTGTATAATAGGGCTTCCGCTCATACCCTGGATAATTCCTCCGGTTTTCTCAAGCAGTTCAGGATCCGTGATCTGGATGACAAGCCCTTTATTGATCTCCGAGCCCGACGTGTCGATACCTGTCACCTGGATTTCATAATCCTTCAATTCGTTGTCAATATAGCATCGTATTGTCGCTTTTCCTTTGTGAATGTCGTTTTTTGTCGCTGTCTCAATGGGAACCTTTTCACTGAACAGTTCATCAATTCTGTCTATTGTTCCGTAAATTCCCGCCTCTGTATTCTTGTCGATACTTCCCAGCACATTATAGTTATTGTACACAATGATCCCTTCCATTGTTCCGGGAGATCCGCTGTACCCTTTCGTGATGTCCTGAATACTCGTCCGGTATACCCGGCCATTGTCTATAGACATCAGAACACTTGTATCTGTGTCGTGGATTCCGTGACCCAGCGCTCCGAACCTGCCGTCTCCGGTGAGAAATGTAACCGTTCCCAGTCCCTGTACGTTATCCCTGACCCAGATTCCAAGGCGATACCTGCCGGGAGAATATTCTACCGGGTCAATCTCTACATCTACGGTTTCCTCTCCCCGCCGAAGTGTGAGAACCACCTGAGTTCCGTCGATCTCTCCCACCGCTTCAAGCAGGTCGGCTTTTCCGGATATTCCCTCATGATTGACCGCTGTAATATAATCTCCTGACCTGACCAGTTCTGCAGCGGGGTCATATTCTTCGCCGTCAATCCCTTCAATCTCTTCTGTGTTCAACACCATCACGCCGTCCGTTTCCATATAGATTCCAACCGGCATGCCGCCCAGAAGAACCGTGTTATCGGCCGATGATGAAGTGTTGGCTTCCGCTTCCACAAAAGAAGATTCCCCGTACAGAGGCGGAGAACTCTTTTGCACCGCCGCGGCCACACAGAGCAGACACAGAAGGCCACAGACAATCACATATCCTGTCCTGTATTTCCGGTTTTCCACCATACTTTCACTTCCTTTCCCGATGCTGCAAAATCACCGGAAGTGCCAAAAGGCATATTCCGGGATTGTAAGCGGTCGCCAAGGTCTCGGGCAAGCCCGGACTTTGGCTCGTCGCCATCACAAAAAGAAAACGGATAC
This sequence comes from uncultured Mediterraneibacter sp., assembly GCF_944377805.1. Lineage (GTDB taxonomy): Bacteria > Bacillota > Clostridia > Lachnospirales > Lachnospiraceae > Mediterraneibacter. Next base: position 1,688 of record NZ_CALWFZ010000022.1, read on the forward strand.
ATGCACCGTATCCGTTTTTAGTATGTGTGGTTTTCCTGTTTTCACTCTTGTATTATCTTTCACGCATTGCCAGATCTTTCATTTCCCTGGCGCTTTCTATAATATGGTCTGTTATTTTGGAACCTCCCAGAATTCGTGAAAGTTCCATGACGGATTCCTCCCGGTCCAAGCGTCGGATCTTTGTATGGACAGATTGATCTTTCGCGCTCTTCTCAATCACGAAATGAACATCCGCCGCAGCCGCAATCTGGGGAAGGTGAGTAATGGCGATGACCTGTCTGCTCCCGGCAATCAGGTGAAGCTTTTCACTGACCTTATCAGCAGTAATACCGGAAATTCCGGCGTCAATCTCATCGAAAATAAGAGTCGGCGTATCTTCCGCGTCCGCCAGCACCGTCTTTACCGCCAGCATGATTCTGGAAAGTTCTCCGCCGGAGGCCACATTGGCCAGCGACTTTAACGGTTCCCCTGGATTAACGGCCAGATAAAACTCAGCCTCATCACTCCCGTTTGCACTGTAGATACCGGTATCTTTCACCCGAAGCTCAATCCTTGTATCAAGAAAGTTCAGCTCTGCCATCTGTTTTCGGATCTCATCCGCAAACACTTTCGCGTATCTCCGTCGAATTCCGCTCAAGTTCTCTGAAACTTTTTTCGCTTTTGATTCAGCCTCTCTTTTCTTTTCCTGCAATTCCTTTATATAGGCGTCGTAATCATTTAACGCTTCTATTCTGCCCTTTTTTTCCTCACAGTATTCCAAAATATCAGGAATTGTTTTTCCATATTTTGCCTTTAAATGATTGATAAGATTCAGTCTGTCCTCAGTCTGCCTGAACTCATCCTCAGAAAATTCAAAACTTTTCGCATATTCCGACAGTTCACGGTTAAAGTCATTTAAAAGGCTGTCCGCATCCAGAAGCTGACTGTAGAGTTCGGCGGCCTGACTGTCAAACTCCGAAATCTCCTGAAAAGCGCGGATGGCTCGGGTCAGACAATCGCTCGCGTTGGCGGTGGAATCCTCAGATGTATACCGGTATGTTTCCGCAACCGCCTCAGTGATCTTACGGCTCTCGGTCATCCTGCGGTACAGCTGCTCCAGTTCGTCATCCTCCCCCTCTGTAAGTGCAGCGTCCTCAATCTCACTGACCTCAAATTCAGCCAGAGAAAGCTCTCTTCTTCTGCTCTCGTCATCCAGCGTAGACTCTTTAAGCAGACGCTCTGTTTTCTGGAGCTCGCGGTAAGCATCCGCCATCTCCGCTCTCACAGGACTTACTTCTTCCCCCGCAAAGAGATCCAGAAGCGCAAGATGATTCCTGCGGTTAAGAAGTGTCTGATTGTCATGCTGTCCGTGGATGTCGATCAGAAGACCGGCTGCTTCTTTGAGCGTTCCCATGCTGACGGACTCCCCGTTGATCCTGCTGATGCTGCGCCCTTCCATAAGCTTACGGCTCAGGGTAATCATTCCGTTTTCCGGAAATATTTCCAGCGCCTCGAGCTTTTTTATGATACCGGACTCTTCCACGGAAAAGGTGAGTTCCACCAGTCCGCTCTGCGCTCCGTTTCTTAACATGTCCGCGCTGTATCTCCCGCCCAGGGCAAGATTAACTGAGCCCATAAGGATAGATTTTCCGGCTCCTGTTTCACCGGTCAGTATGTTGAGGCCTTCTCCGAAGTCAACTTCCGATTCCTCGATTAAAGCAAGGTTTTTTACATGAAGATTTACTAACATATTTTTTCCCTACATTTTCTTTGCTACAATCTTTCTGATCTTCTCCATTACAGCAGACGTGTCCGCGACAGTACGGATCGCGCACATAATCGTATCGTCTCCCGCGATGCATCCTACAACCTCATTCCACTTCATGGCGTCCACGGCAGCCGCGACAGCCATAGCCATACCGGACACAGTCTTAATAACCAGAATGTTCTGCGCCATATCCATCGAGACATATCCGTCTCTGAGCACCCTTATATACTTTTCATTAAGTTCCGGTTCTTCCTGTCTGTGAATTACATATTTCTGCCTGCCGCCACTGACAGATACTTTCGTGAGTTTCAGATCGCGTATATCTCTTGAGACTGTAGCCTGCGTCACTTTAAATCCGGCCCGGTTGAGATATTCCGCCAGTTCTTCCTGTGTCTCAATGTCATACTGACTTATCAGTTCAATGATTTTTGCGTGTCTGCTGACTTTCATTCTCTTAATTTCCTTTCATCTTCTTGCGCATCGTCTTCATGAAACTCTCACTGCTCAGTTTGACGAGGCGGGCTGTCTGTTCCGCCCTCCGGATGACAACCCTTTCACCTGTTACAAGAGTCGTCTGTTCCGCGCCGTCAAAGCACAGCGATACCTGTTCTTTTCTTCCATATCTGCCCTCACAGATCTCCACTTCAATCGTGTCATCCGCGGAAAGTACGACGCTGCTTGTATTCAGCGCATGGGAGCAGATCGGCGTAATCACAATCATCTGAGCTGTAGGCTCCACGATCGGGCCGCCTGCCGATAAATTATATCCCGTACTTCCTGTCGGAGTCGACAGGATCACCCCGTCCGCATGATACGTATTCAGCAGAATGCCGTTTACATAGATATGAAAGCTTACAATGCGTACTTTGCCTTCTCTTGCCAGTACAATATCATTTATCGCAATGTCTCTTCCTGTGTCCTGAAAACGCCCTTCCAGCATCATGCGCTCCTCAATATCAGGAGTTTCCTCAAAAAGTCTCTCAAGAGCTCTCCGGTAATCTTTCAGCTCGACATCCGCCAGGTATCCCAATGTGCCCAGGTTGATTCCCAGAAGCGGAAGATTGTTTTTTCCCAGGTCGCGCACCGCGCGGATCAGCGTCCCGTCTCCCCCGAGCACCAGACCGCATTGAACGTCCTTTGGTACAGTTCCTGGTATAATATGCCCCTCACGGTCCTTTTCTGAGACGTAACAGACCTTCCCCCTGCTCTCTATATAACGGCGTATCTCATTAGTAATCGCATAGTCTTTGTCCTTGAGTTTATTCGGAATGATATAAAAGCAGTCCATCTCACACCTCTTGCGGTTTATTTCGTCAGTGTCTCAAACGCCCGGTCTACCACAGCTGCAGGGTCAAGTCCGCGGTTCTCCCCGTGCTCTTTGAGGCTTTTTTTCAAGTGAATCAGATATTCGATATTTCCCTCGGGACCGCGGATCGGAGAAAAGTCAAGATCGCACAGGTCAAACCCGATCGACATGGCAAAATCCATCACTTTTACAATCACTTCTCTGTGGGTGCTTCTCTCCCTGACTACGCCCTTTTTCCCGACTTTCTCACGTCCCGCCTCAAACTGCGGTTTGATCAGCGCCACGATCTCTCCCCGGTCTCTAAGATAATCACGGATCGGGCCGAGCACTTTTGTAAGCGAGATAAAAGAGACGTCGATTGAAGAAAAGTCGATCGGTTCCCCAATATCTTCCGGCCGGACATAACGGATATTGGTCTTCTCCATACAGACGACCCTGGGATCATTGCGAAGTTTCCAGTCGAGCTGGCCCCGCCCCACATCGATGGCAAACACTTTCTTTGCCCCGTTCTGAAGCATACAGTCTGTAAATCCCCCTGTGGAGGATCCTACATCCGTACAGATTTTATCCCGGACCGTAACGTCAAAATGAGCCAGCGCTTTTTCAAGTTTTAATCCGCCTCTGCTTACATAGGGAAGAGAATGTCCCCGTATCTCTATGGTCACATCTTCCGGAAAAGTACTTCCGGCCTTATCCTCCCGCTGTCCGTCAACAAAAACATTGCCCGCCATAATCACGGCTTTCGCCTTTTCCCTGGACTCGGTAAGGTTCCGCTTAACGAGCATTACATCTAAACGTTCCTTCATGTTGTCATCCTTTAATCATCAAATAATCTGCAATCACCTGTTTTACAATCGTATCGCAATCCAGGCCGACTTCCTTTCTCAGAAGTTCCACATTGCCGTGCTCCACATAATCGTCCGAGATACCGATATTGCGTACACGCACGTCCAGAGCCGCCCTGAAGACATAGTCCATCACCTGCTCGCCGAATCCCCCTGTCAGCACATTTTCTTCGATCGTCACAAAGAGACTGTGATCCTTTGCGAGAGTTTCTAAAAGCCGGGTATCGAGGGGTTTGACAAACCTTGCGTTGATCAGACTGCAGCTGTAGCCGGTTTCCTTTAATTTATTTCGGACCTTTTCGGACAGTTCTGCCATGTGGCCTACAAAAATCACAGCAATATCTTCTTCCTCATAAAGCACTTCGCCCTTCCCGTATTCAATCGGGGCTCTGAATTCCTTCATTCCCTCATAGGCTTCTCCGCGAGGATAGCGAAGCGCAATCGGATACTGAAAATCAACGGCAAATCTGACCATATCAGCCATCTCCCAGCGGTTTTTCGGAGAAATGACGGTCATATTCGGTATCGTCGACAGATAGGACAAATCAAAAACTCCCTGGTGAGTCTCGCCGTCGCTTCCGACCAGCCCCGCCCGGTCAACCGCGATCACTACCGGCAGATTCTGCAGACAGACATCGTGTAAAGTCTGGTCATAAGCCCTCTGCAGAAATGAGGAATATACGGCAAATACCGGTTTCATTCCCCCCGCCGCCAGCCCCGCGGCAAAAGTCATCGCATGTTCTTCGGCAATTCCCACATCAAAAAATCGCTGTGGGAAATGGCGGGCAAAAGAAGCCAGCCCTGTACCGTCTTCCATAGCAGCGGTAATGGCCACAACCTTCTCATCCTTCTTACCGATGTCAGTCAGTACTTTCGCAAACACCTGAGTATAACTGTCAGTTCCTCCGGACTCTTTTGGCTCACCGGTCTTAATGTCAAAAGGTACTGTTCCGTGAAAACGGGCCGGATTTTCCTCAGCCGGCGGATAGCCTTTGCCTTTTTGGGTAATCACATGTACAAGCACTGCGTGGTCCACGCGCTTTGCCTCATGAAACACTTTTAAAAGCTTGTGTATATCATGCCCGTCTACCGGACCGAGGTAAGTAATATCCATATCCTCAAAAAACATTCCCGGCACAAAAAGCTGTTTAATGCCGCTTTTTGTCTTTCTGAGCTGATTGAGAATCCGGCTGCCCTGCCCCGGAATTTTTCTGAGCGTATCCTCCACGCCCCGCTTTATATCCGTGTAAGCCTGAGCGGTACGCAGACCGTTTAAATATTTGGACATTCCGCCTACATTCTCGGAGATGGACATATTATTATCGTTGAGGACGATAATAAAATTGCTCTTCAGTCGTGAAGCGTTGTTCAGCGCTTCATATGCCATCCCACCTGTCAGCGAGCCGTCACCTATCACAGATACTACGTTGTGATTCTCTCCTGAAAGTTCACGCGCCGCCACATATCCGAGTCCTGCCGAAATAGAGGTGGAACTGTGGCCGGTATCAAAGGCGTCACAGTCACTTTCTTTTCTCTTTGGAAATCCGCTCATCCCTCCGTATTTCCTTAATTTATCGAATCCGTCCTTCCTTCCGGTCAGAAGCTTGTGCGTATAAGACTGATGCCCTACATCCCAGATCAGCTTATCCTGAGGGAAGTTCAGTGTCAGATGCAGTGCCATCGTAAGCTCGACTACGCCGAGGTTTGAGGCAAGGTGCCCGCCTGTCTGGCTGATTTTGTTGATCAGAAAATGGCGGATCTCCCCGGCAAGTTCACAAAGCTGCTCATCATTTAGTTTTTTTATATCATTCTCTTTTCGGATCATCTCAAGTACCATAACGATCCCCTCGTCTTTCCTTCTTATTGCCGCTTATTTTTCGCGGTATATCAGCCACTTGAACAACGCTTCAAGATAGTCGCTGTCACGGCCGGTATCTCTCAGCAGACCGATGGCCTCCTCTGTCAGCCGTGCCACTTCATTTCCTGACTCTTCAAGCCCTTTCCAAGTCACATACGTCGTTTTTTCATTTTTTTCATCACTGTGCACAGGCTTTCCAAGTGTCTCCGCCGTACCTGTCACATCCAGAATATCATCCTGAATCTGAAATGCCAGCCCTACTTTGCGCGCGATCTGCTCCATCTGTGCCGTCTCATCGGCAGTGGCTCCGGCAAGAACCGCTCCTGCCATAACGGAAGCCTCAATGAGCGCGCCGGTCTTCAGTCTGTAGATAAAGTCCAGCATATCCCCTGATATTTTCTGACCGGATTCTCTGACGTCCACTACCTGTCCGCCGATCATACCGTAGATTCCGGATTTTTCTGCCATAATCTTCATAGCCTGCCCGATCCGGGCGCTTGCGTCCGGCTCCAGCTCAAAAGTTTTACACGCAGTCTCAAACGCGTAATTTAACAGAGCGTCTCCCGCCAGAATCCCCATATCTTCTCCATAGACTACATGGGTAGTTTTTCTCCCACGGCGGTAATCATCATCGTCCATAGCCGGCAGATCGTCATGCACAAGTGAGTATGTGTGAATCATCTCAATCGCAGCCGCGAAAGGCTCGATGATTCTCCCTTTTCCACCGAAGAGACGGAAAGACTCCAGCATCAGCATGGGCCTGAGCCGCTTACCCCCTGCCATCAGACTGTATTCCATCGCTTCCATGATAACCTTCTGATAACCTCCCCCAGCGGGAAGAAACCGTCTCAAAATATTTTCTATCTCTTTTATACGTTTTTCATATTCTTCATTAAAATTCATGTGTCTCTCCATTTTCATCCAGCACAAGAACCTTCTTTTCAACGGTATCGATCGTCGAATTACACTTTTTCAAAAGCCCCATTCCTCTGTTGTACAGCTCAAAAGACTCTTCCAGTGTCACGTCGCTTTCCTCCATTTTGGAGATAACCTGTTCGAGATCCCGGAACATCGCTTCAAGATCTTCCGGCGCCTCTTTCTTGTCTGTATCAGTTATCAACTCTTCCGAAGTCTTCTTCTCTTCCACCATATTCCTCCTTAAGTCCGCCTTCTGAATTACTGCCAGTATATGTCACTTCCGCCTGAAACCGCCCGTCTCTCACATAAACGGTAAGCGGCATTCCCTTGGCTACCTGCTGAACGCTTCGTATATTTTTCCCCTCAGGGGTCTGGATATAGGAATATCCCTGACTCAGCTTTTCAAGCGGGGAAAGTCCTTTCATCTTCTCCACATAGAGCGCCAGTCTGTGCTTTTTCTGATCAATCTGAGCAGTCATCAAGGTTCTCAGGCGGTTCTCCAGATCCGCCGCATACTGCCTGCTCTCATTTAGCTTCTGACGCGGATGGGCGTATTTCAGACGGAGCTGCAAGTGTTCCAGCGCCGCTCTGATCTGCGAGATCTTAACCGTCAGCTTCTCCCGCATGGAGTGTCTGTATCCTTCCATCCTCTCTGCCGCCTCGCGTATATCATACACGGCAAGTTCAGCGGCCGCCGAGGGAGTCGGCGCTCTTAAATCAGCCACATAGTCCGCAATCGTTGTGTCCGTCTCATGTCCTACTGCCGAAATCACCGGCACACTGCTATCGAAGATAGCTCTTGCCACACACTCCTCATTGAACGCCCACAAATCTTCAATGCTTCCTCCGCCGCGTCCGACAATCATGACGTCCACTCCCTGCCTTTCAAGGGCCCGGATTCCGCGCACAATACTCTGGGCCGCTCCTTCCCCCTGCACCTGCGCGGGATAAAGAACCAGCTGCACATAAGGGTTTCTCCTGCCGGCAATATTGATAATATCCCGCACGGCGGCTCCGGTTGACGCTGTCACAATACCGAGCGTATGAATATAACGGGGGATAGGCTGCTTATATTCTTCTGAAAACATTCCCATCTCAGAAAGTTCTTTTTTGAGAGCTTCAAACTTCTCATAAAGCGCGCCAAGCCCATCCAGCACAATCTCCTTGGCGTACAGTTGATACTGTCCGGTGCGTTCATACACATTTACCGATCCAAGCGCGATAATCTGCTGTCCTTCCCGCAATTGAAAAGAAAGCCCTGACCTCTGCCCCGCAAACATAACACAGGCAATCGTGCCGGACTCATCTTTTAAGGAAAAATATATATGTCCTGATGTATGATATTTACAGTTGGAGACTTCACCCTTAACGTAAATGCGGCTCAGCATAAAATCCTGTGTAAACATATTTTTGATATAGGAATTCACCTGCTTTACCGTATATACACTCTTCATGTTCAGGACTCCTGCCTTGCCAGCTTGCCAAGTACGCCGTTTACAAAGGAAGAACTGCTGTCTCCGCCAAATTTCTTGGCAAGCTCTACCGCTTCGTTGATCGCGACGCCCTCAGGAACATCATCATCCCAGCGCATCTCATAAACCGCCAGGCGCAGGATCGTCAGATCCACTTTATTCATCCGGGCTGGTTTCCATCCCTTCGATGTATCTTCGATCAGACGGTCGATTTCTTCCAGATGAGATGCCACGGCCTCATACTTTTTCTGGATATATTCTTTATCCCTGTCTTTCGCATCATCAAGAAAATCAAAATAACACCGGAGGCGCTCAGGCATATCTGCGGCATCATTAAACTCTATCTGAAAAAGCATTTTGAATACATGCTCTCTTAACTGTGATCTAATCATATTAATTTTTCTCCTACTTTCGCAACTATAGAAAAAGGATGTCTTGCGACATCCTCTATTATACAACACAGGGCATATACTTTGCAACAGCACCCGGACAGATCAGTCCTGTTTCTCCATTTCCACTCCGGCGACCTTGATGTTGACATCAGCGACTTCAAGCCCCGTCATATTCTCCACCGCGTTCTTGACTCTCTCCTGAACTTTTCCTGTCACATCGATGATATTGTAATTGTATTTGATGTTGAGCGCAAGCGACACTGTGACAACTCCTTCGAGCACGTCCACCTTCACACCCTTCGACAGGTTTTTAATGCCCAGTTTCCCGATCACTTCGTTTGTAATGTTACCCGCCATAGACGCGACGCCTTCCACCTCTGTAGCGGCAAGCGCGGCTATGATCGCGACAACTTCATCCGCAATCTTCACTTCTCCGAGGCTTGCGTCATTTTGTATCGAATAAGTGTTTCTTTCGTCCTTAGCCATATTCAAAACCTCCCGTTTTGTCTAATCTCTTTCCTCATTATAGCAAATCTCATCCCGTTTGCAAAGGGGAATTATGAGCGTCCGAATTCTGAAAGGATAAGGCCCTCGTTCCGTTCCTGTGTCATGCGGATGCTCCACTCATGGACAAACAAAAGAAGCGGCCGGTCTTTCAGATCTTTGATTTTCTTCATATCTGAAGTGCCGCTGACACGATCCAGATCCACATCGTCATTCTCAATCCAGCGGATATGCTCATATGGGAGGTTCTCCAGAATAATTTCAACATTATATTCATTTTTCAGACGGTATTTCAGCACGTCAAACTGCAGTACGCCCACAACTCCTACGATGATCTCTTCCATACCGGTATTATATTCCTGGAAAATCTGAATGGCGCCCTCCTGAGCAATCTGATTGATTCCTTTGACGAACTGCTTCCTCTTCATCGTGTCAACCTGGCGCACCCTGGCAAAGTGCTCAGGAGCAAACGTGGGGATCCCCTCGTAAGCGAATTTTTCTTTTGATGTGGTAAGCGTATCACCAATGGAAAAGATACCCGGGTCAAACACTCCGATAATATCTCCGCCATAGGCCTTGTCTATGATTTTTCTCTCGCTTGCCATCATCTGTTGCGGCTGGGAGAGACGCACATCTTTGCCGCCCTGTACATGATAGACGGTCATTCCCGCGTCAAATTCCCCTGAGCAGATACGCATAAAGGCTATCCGGTCTCTGTGCGCTTTATTCATATTTGCCTGAATCTTAAAGACAAAAGCCGAAAAATCTTCCTCGCTCATCGGATTGATCTCGCCGTGATCCGACATGCGGGGAAGGGGGGACGTTGTCATTGTAAGGAAGTGTTTCAGGAAAGTCTCCACACCGAAATTTGTCAGCGCAGAACCGAAAAACACAGGGGAGAGCCTGCCTTTATCTATCAGCTCCTGGTCAAATTCCGCAGAGGCCCCGTCCAGAAGTTCGATTTCTTCTTCAAGAATCATTTTTGCCTCGGCTCCGATAAGCTGCTCCGCCTCAGGCGCGGTGATGTCGACTTTCTTCACTTCTCCTACAGAAGTTCCTTTTCTCGTATCAGAGAAAAGATCAACCTCCTTTTTCTGCCGGTCATAGACTCCCTTAAATCCTTTTCCCGAACCGATAGGCCAGTTGACCGGACAGGTGGGTATCCCAAGTTCCTTCTCAATATCGTCCAGCAGATCAAAAGTATCCTTCGCATCCCTGTCCATCTTATTGATAAACGTGAAGATGGGGATATGCCTCATCGCGCAGACTTTGAACAGTTTGCGGGTCTGTGCCTCCACCCCCTTTGAAGCGTCGATCACCATAACAGCCGAATCTGCTGCCATCAGAGTACGGTATGTGTCCTCCGAGAAATCCTGATGACCGGGGGTGTCCAGAATATTAATGCAGTATCCGCCATAGTTAAACTGAAGAACAGAGGAGGTCACCGAAATACCTCTCTCCTTCTCAATCTCCATCCAGTCGGACACAGCGTGTTTCGCCGTCGCCTTGCCCTTGACCGAGCCCGCGGTGTTGATAACGCCGCCATACAGCAGAAACTTCTCGGTCAGAGTCGTCTTTCCTGCATCGGGGTGAGATATGATGGCAAAAGTTCTTCTTTTTTTTATTTCACTTTTAATATCAGACATACTAACTCCTTCTTCTGACGCAATATCAGCGCCGGCATCTGTACCGGCGCTTCACTTCCCGGCCCTGACGCCGGACATACGAATTCAGTTTAGCATATCTGTATCAATACTTCAACACTAAGAAGGCAGACATTTTCGTGCCTTTATTCCTCATAGATCGGAGTGATCACAATGTTTTCAGGCGCTATCTCGGTCTTTCTTGTCACTATATCCTCGATCTGGGCCCGGTTCGCGTCTGTCAGCTCCTCAGCATTGACAACAATATCAGCCGAATCCCCGTCCAGACTGACGACAGATTCTGAGAATCCTTTGGATGCCATCAGCGTTTCTATTGCCGCTTCCTGCTCCGCGATCTCCGTCATTTCTACCATCTGAGCCACCGCATCCTCTTTCTGTGCGTCACTTAAGTTTGTGTTGTCGATAATCCCCTGCAGTGTCTCCTTATTCTGAGCACGCACCTGCTCTCTCGTCACCTTTGCCTGAGCCACTGTATTCTGGGCCGTTCCACTGGTCAGCACTGCTTCCCCCGGAGTCCCCTCCACCTCAGAATCTGTGCTCTCAATATCTTCCGTGGAGGACTCAATATCCTCCTGTGAAATATCAAGCAGTTCCTGATTGGCAAGGTCGGCATTCGCCTCCGTCGTTCCATCCTGCGTATCCCCAAACAGGATGCCGGAGTAGTTCAGGTATCCGGCAATTGCGATCATAACCGCAAGAGTCGCGATAATGATCTGATTTTTTTTAAATAATCGTTTCAAGCTCTCCATCCTCCTTCTATGTATTAAGCCCGTTTCATTATTTTAATCTTATGCGCTTCCACACCGAATAATGCCTGAACTGCCTCAGTAATATTGCGCTGTACAACAGCATCTTCACCGCCTTCCGCAATCACTACTACCCCCTCAATCTCAGGGGTGAGCTCTTTGCTGACATAGGGATCGGAAGAGCCGTCCTCATTCTGGGAGTAAATGCTCGTTTTGTCGGAGGAAGTATCTTCCACCGTTCTCGTACCGCCGCTGCTGTCAGATTCCGTTGTTGTCTGGCTGCTGGAAGACTGGTCTTTTTCTATGATCTTCTGGCTTCCGGACTTTAAAGTGATCATCACGCTCACCTCCCCTACGCCTTCTACCTGACTGAGGATTTCCGCTGTTTTTTCTTCAAGATATGCCTCATAGGCGCCTGATTCTGACGAGGAGAAAATATCCGCTTCCACAGCAGTGTCGGTATTGTCATTCACTTCACTGCCGGAAGGAACAGGCACGGTTATAACCAGGAGCAGAATCCCTATCAGGAGCAGGATTAAAAGCTGGTTCTTTTTCGGAAGTTTCTCTCTCTTTACCAGCCCTCCGATCCATTCTTTCCACTTCTTACTCTCCAATCTCTATCTCCTCCACTTCGATCTTCTCATCGGCTCCCGTCACCTTCAGATTCTCGTAAAACTCCTCCGCTTTTTCGATCTCGCGCCTGTTCATTTCGTATTCATTTCCCTTATAGAGTGTCTCGAACCGCTCCGCCATACCTGTCAGATTCAGGATCGGCGACGCCAGCAGCAGCACCAGTATAAGCCCGGAAAAGAACCGGATATATTTACTGTAGTCTTTACCCGGAACCGCGTGCATAACGGCGGCAGTGACAAGCAGATACACTGTGATGTTCTGTATCCATCCGTAAAGTTCCTGAAACATCAGATCTCCTCCTTACAGAATCAAGAAGTTGAAGATGCGACCAGAGCAATCGTAATAAGGAACAGTACTCCGGTTGTAAATATCACTCTCACTAGAATTTCATACCCTTCGCTCACCCCGCTGATACAGGAGGTGATCCGCTTATCTGAAACCGGCTGAACCAGTGCGGCGGCCAGTTTATACATAAGAGCTGTAATTAACATCTGTAAGACAGGTACCGCGCAGATCGCCACAGCGATTACCGCCCCCGCCATACCGATGCCGTTTTTGATCAGAACCGCTGTTCCCAGCACAACTTCCGCTGCCCCTCCAACAGCGTTTCCAACCCACGGAAGCGCCTCCGCCGTGCGGGTAAGCGTACTCCTTTTTACGGAATCAATAGCCGGCGCCAGTAATCCCTGAATTACATTGATCCCCACGACACATGTCAGCATCGTTCTGAGAATCCACGTCACAACTTTGCGGATCAGATCCGCCAGTTCAGACAAAAAATCCTCTCCCGTCAGATTGCCAAGCACCCGCACCATAATATAGATATTCACGACAGGCAGCAGAAAGCGTACAATCAGAAATTCCACGGCAAAAATCAAAAACAGGATCACATTATAAAAAAAGAGAGCCGTCACGCTGCCGGAGGCAAAGGCTACCGCAAGAAAATAGCTCGGACACAGAACCCGCATAAAATCCACAAGCAAATCCAGTCTCTCTTCCAGACCTGCGGCCGATGTTCTGAACGCGGTCAGACACAGGGTAATCAGAAGCATATACATAATGTAGAAGCTAAGATCCGATATTTGCCTGCTCTTAAAAGCCCCCGCAAAATTACTGAAGATCGCCGCGGTAAGAGCCACGAGCACAACATATACAAGGTTATTCCTGTTGTAATTAAACTCATAGGCGATCTGATCTTTCAGAAACTGTAAAAAGATCTTTCCCGTCTCTTCCAGATCTCCGGTCAGCATAGAGTCGAGCACATCCTGAAAAGAGATCTTCTCGCCCGGAAACATCTGTCTGAGACTGCCCTCGATCTCATCAAAGTCAAATTCAGAAAGCAGAGTTTCTTCCAGTTCCTCTTCGACCGCGCCCTGTTCTCCGGGAGAATCTTCAGGCAGTTCCGCCGCATCTACAATTTTTGTTCCCAGTCCGAATACAAGGAGTACAAGCAGATACAAAAACAGAACATATGCCTTTCGCCCCCTCATGATAAGAACTCCTGTATCGTCTGCAGCAGGGCCGAGAGCACCGGCAGCCCCAGAATCAGAATGGTCAGTTTTGCAAATATCTCTATCTGACCCGCCAGCGTCTGGTATCCGGCATCTTTACATATACCGGATGAAAATTCGGCAATATATGTAATACCGATCATTTTCATCATAATCGACAGATAACCGGCATCCAGATCGACATAGGAAGCGATCTCCCTGACCGTATCAACAAAGATACTTAGGCGGTCTGTGATAAACGAAAACAGAATGACGCCCGCAGCCACACATACATAGATTCCATATTCCGCTTTACCGCCCTTTAGCTGAACTGCAAGCACGGCTCCGATCACGCCGATCACACCGATCTGTATCATACTCATGGCCATATGCCTCCCATCTGAGAACATCTCTTACAGTGCGAAGAGCCTCCGTATCGTCTGGAACAGATCATAGATATAGGGAAGCACCCAGGAGAGTACCAGAATCAGTCCGGCAAGACTTGCCAGAAAAGCCTGTTCTTCCCGCCCGCTGTGCTTGAGCACCTGGCTCAATATAGAGACAAGTATCCCCACCGCCGCTATCCGAAAGATTAAATTTATATCCATGATTCCTCCTATATCAGAGCAGAAGCACAATCAGAAAGATTCCGCTCATCACCCCCAGACAGCTTCCGATGCGCGTCTTTGAAGCAAGTCCTTCCCTTAACTTCTCTATCTCAAGATCGAACTTGTTCAAATACATCACAAGGGTGCGATCAAGCGTATCACTTTCAAGACTTCCCAGAAATGTTCCCGGCTCTTTGATCAAAATGGAATGTTCGCTCTTAAGTCCTAGCGGGCTTAAATACTTATCCACGCATCTGTTCCACATTCTGGCAAAACCGCTCTCCTGGCGGTCTTCCACCGCCCTTGCTGTCTGAATCAGCCAGATCCTGTACGGTTCTTTTATTCTTTGAGCGACTCCAATGAATATTTCCGGAAGCGGCGCCTGCGTATAGCTGATTTCTCCTCTGATCAGACTCATTACATAGCGCAGATAACACATTTTCGCAAGATAATTTCTCAGGTCCCGGCAGTAGACATAGCCCGCGCCGCCTGTTGCGACCAGAATCAGAATCCCACCGATTACCCTCTGCACAAGACACTCCCCCGCTCATCATAAATTCCCCTGATCTCTCCCGGGTGTTTACCATTTCCCAATACGACATAGCGCTCAAACATCCTTCTCCGAATCAGTTCGCCAAGCACAGGCTTTTTGGAGGCCTCGTCCATGTCAAGTCCGTGTACGCTCGCGATCAACTTGCATCCGCACTGCATCGCGTATTCGATCGCGTGTATGTCTTCACTGGTGCCGATTTCATCCACGGCGATTACCTGGGGTGACATCGAACGGATCAGCATAATCATACCTTCTGCCTTAGGACAACAGTCCAGTATATCCGTTCTTGATCCGAGATGATTCTGCGCGACGCCCAGATAACATCCTCCCAGTTCAGACCGTTCATCCACAACGCCGACAGAGCATCCCTTCACATAACGGTTACCGTCAGATATCTGACGGATCAGATCACGAATCATCGTTGTCTTCCCGCAGAAAGGAGGCGAAATGATAAGAGTATGACACACCTGCCTGTTCTTTGTAATATAAGGCAGAAGGTTATCGGCACATCCGATCACCTCGTGGGATACTCTTATATTGACTGATGATATGTACTGGATGTTTTTTACTTTTTCCTGCTCTACAATCACTTTGCCTGCCACGCCGATTCTATGACCTCCTTCTATTGTCAGAAATCCCTGTCTTAATTCATTTGCATATGCGTAGAGGGAGTAATGGCTGATATAGTCCATTGTCTCCCTCATCTCTTCTTTCGTGACAATATGTGGTTTCTCTGCGGCAGGAAGCACGGTTTCCTGATTATCCCGCACAATGAGGAGCGGCTGTCCTGTCCGCATGCGGATCTCCTGTATCCGCTCTATGCTCTTTCCGTCCTCCTGGATAATCTTCCGCACGCTTTTCGCGAGTATACTTAAAATCTGGTTACTGAAATCCCTTCTTTCCATCTTGTCCACCTCTTTACACAATATATGAGGCGGAGATAAAATTATGACTTATTCTTTCACGATCTCCCCAAGGTAATAAAATCCCTTGCACTCCTTTAAATGTACAGGAAAGAATTTTCCGATCATAGACGCGCCCCCCGGAAAATGAACGAGCAGATTATTGCCAAGCCGTCCTGTAATCAGACTGTCATCGTGGTCATTGACAGCTTCTGCCAATACCGTCTGGACGGTTCCTGTATGTCTTGAGCATCTTTCGGCCGAGATATCCTGAACTTCGCTCAAAAGCCGGTTAAATCTGTCTTTTACAACATCTTCCGGTATCTGGTCCTCCATAGCGGCAGCCGGTGTTCCGGTACGCCTGGAGTAGATAAATGTAAACGCGCTGTCATAGCGGACTTTGCGTACTACGTCAAGAGTCTCCTGAAAGTCTTCTTCTGTTTCGCCGGGGAATCCCACGATAATATCCGTAGTCAGTGAGATATCCGGCACTGCTTTTTTAATCCGGTCAGCCAGGGCGAGGTATCCTTCTTTCGTGTAGCGGCGATTCATTTTCTCCAGAATCCTGGTGCTTCCCGACTGTACAGGAAGATGAAGATGCCGGCATATCTTTTCCGACTGCGCCATCACTTCGATCAGTTCATCAGAGAGATCCTTCGGATGGGACGTCATAAAACGTATACGCTTCAATCCGTCAATCTTCTCGATTCTGCGCAGAAGTTCCGCAAAAGTAATCGGATGCTCAAGTGTTTTTCCATAGGAATTGACATTTTGTCCAAGCAGCATCACCTCTGCCACGCCATCCTTGGTCAGACGTTCGATCTCACGGATAATGGCCTCCGGTTCACGGCTTCTCTCCCGGCCCCGGACGTACGGAACAATACAGTAACTGCAGAAATTGTTACATCCGAACATAATATTGACGCCGGATTTGAAGGCATATTTTCTTTCACTTGGGAGATCCTCCACAATCTTGTCCGTATCTTTCCATATATCAATTACCGTTCGCCCGGACTCCATACGCATGGCAAGAAGTTCCGCGAACTTGTAAATGTTATGAGTTCCGAAAATGAGATCTATAAAGCGATAGCTTTTCTTCAGTTTTTCAACCACTTCCGGTTCCTGCATCATACAGCCGCAAAGGGCAATCATCATATGCGGATTTTTCTTTTTGATCCTGCCAAGCTGCCCAAGCCGTCCGTAGACTCTCTGATTGGCATTCTCGCGGACAGTACATGTATTATAGATGACAAAATCCGCCTTCTCTTCCTCCGGCTCCTCTCTGTATCCGATGCGTTCCAGAATTCCGGTAAGTTTTTCGGAGTCTCTGGCATTCATCTGACATCCAAACGTAGTGACACAAAAAGTCAGCGGCCGGCCGGCCGCCTCGCACATCTGCTCAAAGTATCTCTTCGCCTTTTCTATGTAATAGTACTGACGCTCCGGTTCCCGTACCGGAATCGCCGCTTCCTCCTCCGCGGTATTTCTTATATTATCATTCATATAAACTGATTCCTTCCTGTATCATACACATAATCGATCGCTGCGAGCCTGTCCAGAAGCTCTGTTCTGTCTATCTCCATATCTTCACAGAGCGCGTCAAGCGTAGGGTAATAATCTCTTAACTTCGTATTGACCACACTAAGGAGAATTACCGGGTCCCGGGGCAGTTCTGTCCGCATCTGATCAACTCCTTTTCCGTAAATATAAACTCTGCTCTTATATCATGCTCCTGCATCGGTATCTCTCCGGCAATCTGAAGAGAAAACGCAGGCGCAATCCGCCGGCACTTCTCATTGTTTTCCAGATATGCATCATAGTAACCGCCGCCGTATCCGATGCGGGCTCCCGACCGGTCAAACGCCACACCTGGCATAATCACAAGGGCATCTTCCTCCGGAGGAGGCGCTTTAGGGCACCAGGGACCGGGTTCAGGGATCCCGTGAAAACCGGGCTGCAAATCAGCCAGGCTCCTGATAAAATAAAACTCCATTGTGTGCCTGCCTCGAACCCTTGGGGCCGCGACTCTCTTTCCCTGCATAAGGGCCCGCTTTATAATTGGAACTGTATCCGCTTCGCTTTTAACCGAAACATAGGTATAGATGCACCTCGCCTCTTCATACAGAAAGCTCCCAATAATATTATCCGTGATTTTCCTCTGCGACGCGCTTCTTTCCTCAACCGGTATCCGGTCTCTTTCCTTTAAAAACTTCTCTCTAATTTCCTTTTTTGTTACCGTATTTTTCACCAAGATTCACGACCGTTCCATCTTTTTCTTCAATGTCTATATTATTAAGCTGAGCCAGGAGATTTCCTTTTACCGCCTCGATATATTCTCTGCGGAGAAGTTTCTGCTCTTTCTTCTCCTCATCAGTAAGCCCTTCTGCTTTTGACTTGCGGTACAGCTCATTGATTCTCTTTATCTTTTGAGTGTCCATAAACGTTCCTTTCTAATCATCTTCCTGCTTTACGTCGGTGTGTATTATACACTATTTACTTTTATTCGTCCAGATACCGCATTTTCCGTCCGGGCATTTTCCCGTCAGCTTGAATAATTTTCCAGAAAACCGTACAGCGCTTCCTTATCAGAGATGTATTTCCCCGTCGCAATCTCCTGCTGTACTTCCTCCGGAAGATCTGTGAGAGGAATTTCGGTAAATTCATACACTGTACTGCGGTCGCTCAGGTAAACAACGACGAATCCCTGAAGTTCACAGAGATAATACCCCTCCCCTTCTTCTTTTCCTTCGTCTTTCGGCGTCTCAAGTTCCGCTTCGATACTTCGCGTATCCGCACTCTGGTCTTCAATGGCGGCCTGCCGTTCAAGTACCCGGTTATAGGTCATCTGATAGCCCGCCGACAGAAGAGCTCCAAAGATCACAATGACAGCAAAAAAGCCAATAACGTATTTAGATCTCATCATGTCCACATCCTTTTTGCATACAGTATTGGCTTTTTTTATTATTTTATTCAGTTTCTTCCGGTTCAGGAAGCAGGCGGAGTCTGCGGCATCCTCTGAGGAGACGCGCTCCCATCGGCAGCGCCAGCATATCTTCTTCAGAGAGCGTTCCCATTTTGAGAATCAGAACAACATAAACGATAATCGCGACAATGATCGCAATCACAGTCGGTATTACTCTTCCTCCGATTAATGCGTCCAGCCCCAGATGGAGCAGATATGTGAGTGCTCCCATAGCCACCGATGCAAGCAGCGGCTTCATAAAGAGGCGGACAAAATCCATTTTAAATCCGCAGACTTTTCGGATCTTTCTCTGGTTCAGATAGCACATTACAAGAGCAAATACGATATTGCTTCCCGGAAGCGCATAGACATTCATGCGGAATACTGTCAGCATAATCACAAAAGCAACCAGATGCACTCCCAATGCTATAGCGGCATGTTTTGCCGGACTTGACATATAATTGAGTCCATGCAGCACTGAATTGGTAATTGACGCCCAGCCGTAGAGAACAATAACAACTGCTCCGAGCATAAGCAGGTTAGCGGGAGTTGCGCTGGCGTCATTGTAAAGCAGCACCATAAGCGGAGATGCAAGGACAAGGAAGCCCACGCAGCTTGGAATTGTCAGGATCGTCGTCAGACGCAGAATCTGGTCGATCTGATAATGTACCTTTTTTCGCTGTTTTGTCATAACTACCATCGTCAGACTCGGAACAAGCGAAGTACACAGGGCATTTGGTATAGCCATCGGAACATTGATCAGCGGATCGTATTTTCCAGTGTAGATGCCCTGAAGCGCTATGTACTCACTCTCGGCAAATCCCTGAGCATCCATCACATGATTGAATACGGTCAGGTCTATGATCTGATTAATGTTGTAGATCGCAGTGCTGAATACAACAGGAACCGCAGTCAGAAGCAGCACTTTCAAAATATGGGAATAGGATTCCGTCTTTTCCGAGTGATCCCGTTCCAGCCTTTTGCGGATCCCTCCCCGAAACATCCAGAGCACAAACAGAAGGAAGATAAGACCCGTCAATGCGCCGGTAACCGTTCCCAGTGTGCCCCCTGCCGCTCCGTAAGCCGGCCCCAGCATATCTTCCCTTCTTTCTTTGCCAAGCTGGGAACCTATTCCGAACAGCACGCTGGCTCCCACAATACTGACTACCGCATTGATGATCTGCTCGATCACCTGAGAGACAGCGGTCGGTATCATTGTTCCCAGCCCCTGGAAATATCCTCGCAGCACTGCCATCACAGCTACGATAAACAGACCCGGAGCCAGTACTCTGAGTGCATAGACACTTAAAGGAGCCTTCATCATATGTTCGGAAATGATCCCCGCTCCCAGAAAAATCGCGACTGCGATGACAAATCCGACAACTGCCGCGAACACAAGAGAACCGATAAACGCGCGAAAGGCATTCTTCTGCTGATTCAGGGCTCTTCGGGCAGATACCAGCTTGGACACTGCCGTGGGAAGGCTGAGAGAAGACAGCATCAGCGCAAACGCATAGACCTGATAGGCATATCCGTAATAGCCGTTCCCCTCATCTCCAAGGATATTAGTCAGCGGGATGCGGTAGACAACCCCGATGATCTTGGAGATCATGGCCGCTGCCGCGAGAATCGAGCCCTGTACGATATAGTCTCCGCCCGCCGCTTTTCTTTTCATGTTCTTCTGTGTCTCAGACATGTAGTTCCTCCTTGTACTGTATCAGAACTGCTATCGCAGAATTTGGATTCTTTCCATAATGTCCCGCTGCTTCGCCTCCATAATCAGGCGTTCTTCCTCTTCCATATGGTCATATCCGAAAAGATGAAGCATACTGTGAGCGATCAGAAAAGCGTATTCCCTCTTTGGAGAATGACCGTATTCTTCCGCCTGAGAAAGAACTCTGTCCACAGAGATCACAATATCTCCAAGAAGCAGTTCCCCGGATTCCGGATCAAACAGCTCTGCGTTTTCCTCATCAAACGCAGAAAAATCCCCCTGAGTATCGAACTCAAGCATGGGAAAAGAGAGCACGTCCGTAGGACGGTCAATCTCCCGGTACTGATGGTTCAGTTCGTGGATCTGCTCATCATGCGTAAGCAGCAGGTTTATCTCTGTTTCATAAGGACATTCTATATAATCGAGCGCCGCATTCACAACGAGTTCAGCGACTCCCTCCTCGTCAAAGGGGAGGGTAATCACGCCTTCCCTTTCAAGATACAGGGTCATGATTTCTTCCTCCTGGCATTTTTCGGCCTTCCTGTGCCCTTCTTCTCATATTCCTCATAGGCCTTTACAATTCTCTGTACAAGAGGATGGCGCACAACGTCTTTGCTCGTCAGAGTACAGATACTGATTCCCTCAAGATCTCTTACCACTTTGACAGCCACATCAAGGCCGGACACCGTGCCGGCAGGAAGATCCTTCTGAGTGGAATCTCCGGTAATCACTACCTTGGATCCGAACCCGATTCTCGTAAGGAACATCTTCATCTGGGCCGGAGTCGTATTCTGGGCTTCGTCCAGTATAATAAACGCGTTGTCAAGTGTTCTTCCTCTCATATAGGCCAGAGGCGCCACCTCAATGAGGCCTTTTTCAGAATTCTTAAGAAAGCTCTCGGCTCCCATAATCTGATACAGCGCGTCATAGAGAGGCCGCAGATAAGGATCGATCTTGCTCTGAAGATCTCCCGGAAGAAACCCGAGTTTCTCTCCTGCCTCGATCGCAGGTCTGGTCAGGATGATCCGCCCCACTTCGTTTCTTTTAAACGCCGTGATCGCCATCGCCATCGCAAGATAAGTCTTGCCGGTGCCCGCCGGACCCAGGCCAAAGGTAATCATCTCATTTCTGATTGCGTCCACATACTTTTTCTGTCCCAGAGTCTTGGGCTTGACCGGTTTCCCCTGAAGGGTGTGACAGATCAGATCTTTATCAATTTCTACAATCCCGTCCTCCTGGTCTTCAAAAACAAGAGAGATGGCGTAATCTACATTCTGCTCTGTAATCGTATTGCCCCGCTTTGACAGTTCTGTCAACTGAGTGAGTACACGCTGTGCCTTTTTAGCTGCTGACTCCTCACCTACAATTTTTGTACTGTCGTCACGGGCGATCAGCGTCACATGGAACGTCCGCTCTATCTTTTTCGCATATGTGTCAAACTGTCCGAACACATTCGCCTCATGTTCAGCCGGTATATCAATCATCAGTTCCGCCAGACTCATCTGTTTCTTTCCTTTCAATCGTCAATATTTCTGTGTCCGCTTCCTCGGCAATGCTCTCATTCAAATAGATCGTACCGGACGCGCTTGCCGTGTCAGCAGATAAATTTATTTTAACATCATTTGCTCTGATTTGAACCCCTTTTTCCTCCAAATCTTCGCAAAACCGCTTAAAATTTCTGCTCAGCTTCTCTCTCACCTGTTCTTTTGAGTAAGTTTTCTCCTCATAAGTGTAAGATGTGGCTGTTTTCATCCCCCAGGCAAGCGGCAGGTAGAAGTTTTCCCCAACTTTCCACTGTCTTTCTTTGGCCGACAGCTCACAATATTCATATTGGTTTGCAGTGCTTCCCACGGAAACCGTCACGTCGCCGATTCGCACATAAGGCTTATATTTTTTCTTGCCGTCATAGATTTTTTCCTGATAGTTCAGCGGCAGTGTATCCTGATAAGTAATCTGCGTATCGGCGAACACATCGGCATCTGATTCCTGATACTGATACCCAATGACTTCCCCACTGTCATCTACGACATCCACTCTTCCCAGAACAAGAATATCTCCCTTCTTTACCTGATCCCCCACATGTACCTGGGGAACACCCGAACGCGTCACTATGCTTGTGATTACACCATCAGAAGCCGCTATAAGATCTGTCGGACTCTCCTCGTTTGCCACATCGGTATCGCCCTGCGGGTAAGTATCCTCGTTCTCTTTCACCTGTATTTTCAGCCGGCTTCCATCGATTGACGCAGATACCCAAACGATACTATTATATTCCTTCCGAATGCTTTTGACAATACCCGGACAGTCCACTCTGCTCTTGAGCATAAGCGGGGATATCCCCTCGCTCCTGAGATATTCTGCCAGCGTTTCATCCGGCCATCTCTCATTCCCCTCAAAATGAATATCCCAAATAAACATCGAGTAGATCTTCAGAAGCGCTGCGCACAAAAAAAGACCAATAAAAAATAATTTTCTTTTTCTGTAACGGAAAAGAAAGAAGGGAAATCCGGTTCGCTCTCTTAGTATTACCTTTGTATGCGTCTTCTTTGCCAGAGGTTTTATTCTCCTGAAGTCATGGATACTCATATACATCTCGTATCCGTTTTTAGAAGGGGCCAGCCCCCAGATATAGATTTGATGATAAGAACACATATTTAAGAACCGTTCCGGAGAGTAGCCCTCCACGCAGATTTTGACATACCCTTTGAGATAACGGAGCAGTGAGCGGATCATTCGTCTTCCCTCCCGTCGGCAAACTGGATCATTTCTATTCTTCCGGTTATTTTCATCTCATCGTTTGTATAGTATTCCACCTGAAGTTTCTTTCCGGTCAGACGGATCTGTCCGCCTTTTGTCTGGACGCGCACCAGACATTCTGTATACTCGGTAATTCCCCGGTAATTCTCAATACAGACCTCAAAATTGCCCAGAGCAGTCACAACTGCAGCTTTCAGAGTTACATCTTTCGGCATACTTGCAGCCGATGCCAGCCGTTCTCTTAACTGTTCTCTCTCCATAGAAATGCCACACATACGCCTTTTATAAACAGTATATGTGCGGCATGCAATGTCCTATTCAATTGTTCTGATAATCCAGACATGCCCTCTCAGTTACATAGGGACGTATATAAGTATCCGCAACGGCCACATGAGCGGGATGATTTCCATATACAGAAATATCTTCCGCCTTCTCCAGAGTCGTAACAAGAGCAATATCGTGAGTGCTTGAGGGGAGAGGCTCTTCTACAAATTCCACAGTCAGCAGCCCCGGAACTTTTCCTACCAGAGAGCTCAGCTTCTCTTTCATCGCCCTTTTCAGTTCCGGCTTTCTCTCCTCCTCAATATCCGGTCTGAATTTCCACATAACAATATGATGTACCATCCTATTTCCTCCTTTTAGCTGATTCTTCCATTATGTCCGACTTTCACCGCACCGTCAAGCCCCGCCGTCTCAGTGACTTAAAAGAATCTCTTTGATCCGCCCCATATCCATAGTTTCAATTATATGATTCGCTGCCGGAAGCTCCTCTTTCGGCGATATATCTGTCCTTACATATAAAGTGTCAAGATGTGCCTTTTTAGCCCCCTCAATGTCACATACTCCGTCATTACCGATCATAACTGCCCGGTTTCTGTCTATGTTAAAAGTATGCAGCAGTTTCTCAAAGAATCGAAGATCCGGCTTCTTGCACCCGTATTCGGAAGAAATGAAAATCCCGTCAAAATACGGAGTAATCTTCAGGACATTCATCTCATATTCCGTAAAAATCTTCTGAGCGTTAGACAGAAGATAAATCTTTCTGCCACTTTCCTTCAACGCGGCCAGCATTTCCTCTGCCCCCTCATACAGTCTCAGGTGTTCGATGGAGAGCACACGGAAGAATTGTCCTGCGTGTCTTACAAGAGGTTCATCCGCATTTACACCCTTTTCATGGAAAAGTGTCCGGAACACTTCTTCAATCCTGATTTCAGGAAAGGCTTCATGGGCGTCCTGCCGTATCCCGCCCTTTCCTATGGCTAAACACTTTGTAAGCCTGTTATAACTTTCATGAAGCTGTTCCGGCGTATAATGCGCTCCATAAAAAGCGTAAAATAACGCGAGCTTCTCCCACATTTCTTTCTTTGTCTCATCCGTACGAATATCCACAAGAGTTCCGTACAGATCAAAAATACATGTATCGTACATTTTATCTCCTCGTCTTTCCTTCGGGTAATCGACTCATCCTCTGAAGTTTTTCCCGTAGGAATAGTAAATAAACGCCAGATCAGCGGCAAAGAGTATGATTCCGATTATTAGGCCGAACCAGCCTTCCGGTTCGCTCAGCAACGCTTCGCGGAACACCCAGAAATTGCAGATAATAAATAAAAGCAGCGGAATCGCAATAATAGAAATAACACGGTACCTGTTATACTTCTTTTCTGACATACCCTCGGGTATGTAATCTTCCGGATGCGTCATCTCACAGTGAACCGTAATGCCGTATCTGCCGGAAGTTCTGTACGCATTATACTCAACTCCATCGATCTCGAACCTGGGAGACATACCTTCCTTTGTAATGACAATATCGATTCCCTCCTGCCTGGCAAACTTGAGCAGTTCATCCGTAAACTCTCGTGGATTGTCGCACCGCACATCGGGCATAAATGAGAATGAGCGTTTCATCTCAGAACGGAGAACCGCTTTATAGTCATCAATAAGTTCAGAGAACACCGAGCCCTTTTTCTCCTCATTCTCCATCTCGATAAGATAGTGGTCTGCATCCAGATCCGACAACTGTGACTCACTGATTTTCTCACAGAATCTAATAGCATCCTCCATCCTGTTCTTTTCCGTCTCCAGATGACGGATCTGACTGTGGATAGCGCTGCCAAGCGTCACTTCACCATCAAACAACCTGCGTATCTGGGATACCGGCATATCCAGCTTGCGGAAGAGACGTATCATTTTCAGTCTGTTGATATTCTCATCACTATACTCACGATAAGAGTTCTCACTGTTCCTTGAAGGAATGATCAGTCCCTGTTTCTCATAATAGCGGATATTCTGCTCGCTGATTCCTGTTTCGGCTGCTGCATCCTTTATTGATTTCATAGAGATCCCCCTTTTCATATGATATGAATGATATGGACTCAGCCAATCTATTGTTTTATTATAAACAATATACAGGTTGTAGTAAGTATAAGGTCAAGTATATTTCAGATTTTAAGCCCCTCTTAAATCGCCGCTGCGATCGAGATAGGATGTATGAAGCATCTTTTCCGCCAGTTCACTTAACGGCTCTCCGTAAAATTCAGCGTAAAGTTTCTTAATCTGGCTGTTCTCATGACTCAGGCGCCTTTTCATGGACGCGTCTCTCTGATACAGACTGCTGATCCGGGATTTTCTCGTTTCATCGGCATCAGCCATAATATCGCGGGGCTGGCCTCCTCCTCCGATGCATCCTCCGGGACAGGTCATGACCTCTATGAAATGATACTGCTTTTCCCCCGATTTAATCCACTCGATTACTTTACGCGCATTGGCAGTTCCGTGAACTACCGCGACATTAACCTGCGTATCTCCGATCTCAAGAGCCGCCTCTCGAATCCCGTCATAACCCCGGACAGGTTTTGCCTCCAGCAGTGCTTCCGGCGGCTGCTTTCCCGTAAGATATGTATATGCCGTCCTCAGAGCAGCTTCCATCACGCCTCCCGTATTTCCGAAAATAACTCCTGCTCCGGATGCTTCTCCCATAAGATCATCGTATCCGCTGTCTTCCAGAACATCCAGATCAATGCCTTCTTCCCTTGCCCACAGCGCAAGTTCACGGGTTGTAATGACCTGATCCATATCCCGCATATCCGGGATGCCGAGTTTTTCCCCTGCCGCATTCATCTCTCCACGGCGGATCTCGAATTTTTTCGCTGTACACGGTGTCAGCGCCACATTGACGATTTTCTTCGGATCTATGCCCATCTTTTGGGCAAAATAGGTCTTTATCGTCGGCCCCTGCATTCCGATAGGACTTTTGGCTGTAGAAATGTAATCTGACATATCAGGATAATAAGTCTCGGCAAATCTGACCCATGCCGGGCAGCAGCTTGTAAACTGAGGCAGAGGCTTATCCTCTTTCTCAATCCGTCGGACAAGTTCAGCTGCCTCTTCGACAATCGTCAGATCTGCGCCAAAATTCGTATCCAGAACATAGTCAGCGCCAAGCGCTCTTAAAAGAGCGACCATCTTTCCCTGTACAAATGATCCCTTCGGCATACCGAATTCTTCTCCAAGGGCTACCCGGACGGAAGGAGAAGTACTGACAATCACGACCTTCTCCGGATCCTTTACTGCCATACGCACATCAGGGTACTCATATACTTCGGTAATGCTTGCCGTAGGACAGACATTCGCGCACTGGCCGCAGTTGATACAGACAGCTCTACCATTCGTGTCTTCAAATGAGTATGTGCCGTGTACACCGATCGGACTGGTACAGACCGCTTTGCACATACCGCATTTGACACACAATTCTTCATTTCTTCTGATACTTGGATTATCTTCCTCAATGGGAACCCTGACTGATAAAGGTAAATGCTCTTTCATTTTTTCTTCCTCCTTTTTCTATATACGATTATCCTTCCGTATCCTTTTTTCGACATTCGGGACATAATCCCTCGAAAACAGTCTGATGGCGCGTAATCAGGAATCCGCTTTCCTCTTCAGCCTTTTGATCATACTCAGAACAGTAATCGATCGGAGCGTCACATACTTTTCCGCAGCGAACACAGACAAGATGATAATGCCGATCCGTTCTTGAGTCAAAACGATCGGCGTCAGGAAGCTCTACCTGAGCCACATCACCGCTTTCTGAGAGCAGTTTAAGATTACGGTAAACCGTTCCCCTGCTGATCTTGTCATCCTGCCGCCGCACATCCAGATAAATCGAGTCTGCGCTGGGATGATCATGACGTGACTGTACCGCGTCATAGACCATTTTTCTCTGTTTTGTATAACGTCTCTGCTTCAATTGCAACACCTTCTTAAACTTTAATAGGACTCATTACTATTAATAATACACCTATTTCCAGAATTGTCAAGAATTACCTGACCGATTCTACTTTCGTATATTTTCTTTACTGCTTTCCCCGTCAAGGCAGCGCACCACCCACGCGATCAGCAGACCGCCGGTCATATTGCCCGCTGACACAAAGAACAGCACCTTCACAACAGACAGTATATCTGCTTCAAAATACAGCGCGTAACATGCCAGATAGAACATATCCGCCACAATATGCTCAAACCCGCAGAACACGAAAGCGGTAATAAAAAGCCATACATAGAAAATCTGGGCAAAAGTCCCCCTCTCATATCTTCCGCCTATGAGAACGGCAAACGCCACAAGGCAGGCACACAGGACGCCGAGCACGAACAGACTCTGAGGGGTGTCATTTAATTTTGTTTCCGCTATCGCGCGGAGCGATTCATGTATAACATATTCAAATCTGGAAAAACCGATCACAATGGCGGCGATGAGGGTTCCGATTCCATTACCGATCCATGATATGAGAATATCCTGCCAGCAATAGCCCCCTTCATAAACCATGAGCGGGCACACTCTTGTCACCAGCATATTATGTAGATTAAACACTAGAAAAATTCCGGCTGAGAAAAACAAACTGCCAAGAAGCGCATTTGGTATCGACAGATATGTCATTGCTCCGATGGATATAAAAATTCCTGCCATAATTCCACTGATCATTTTCTCTTTCACAATAAGAATTTCCTCCGGTTCGTTAGCTATTTCTTTGTCATTCTACTGGAAACAACAAGGAAATTCAATCACTATTTTATAAGAGCCGGCATAAAACCGGCTCTCAAATCATTTTGTTCATACTTTTTCACAGAGTACTTTTTATGGTTCTGTAAAGTCTCGGCGCCTGTATAGGAGCGATTCGACAGTTGAAAAAATCAAAGCAGGGCCCTGCGAAGGCACCCTGCTTTGATTCTATGTTTCACTTAGACTCTCTGCCACAAATAAAATACATGGATAATATAAGGCACGCAAATCTGATACTTGCCGAGTAATCAGAAATTCTGCTTATCTCATATTCAGCAGTCGTTATGCTGATGTGTCCGGAAATAAATGTTGCTATTGGAGTGGCCAATAAACAGATAAAAACCAATATAGCAATTTTAATGAATAGTGTATTTTTCATTCTCATTCCTCCTTGCTTTACTCTCCTTTGAAGGAGCCTGTCTATTTTGTATAAATTAATTCTAGCAAGGTTATCTGAGTTTTTCATCTGAAAATATCTGAAAAATTCTAAAGAATTCTGAAGTTTTCTCTGCAATTGGCAAGGCGAACTGCAGCAGCCATCCCGCCGTCCCCATAAGACGGATTCTCCATGAACTCCTCTGCTTCCCGGCTGACGTGCTGTTTCTGTTCGAGGCTGTGCAGAATCTCATTTTCCCAGCCGTAAAGTCTGGACATGGATACGGCCTCTACTCCCAGCACTGCATCCGCAATGTACTCCTGGTAGGATTTTTGATGCTTTTCGATAAGAAATCTCATAATATCAAGGCGTCTGCTCATACTTCTCACATTGGACGAGGCCGGTGCGGTGCGGTAATCAATCAGAGGCTTATCCACAATGCCAATGGAAGTGCCATGTGAAGTCTCCAGCATACTTAAAAAGAAATCCCAGTCTTCAAATCCCGCACGCATAGACTCATCATATCCGCCGCACTGCTCCCACAGATTTCTGCGTAAAATATGAGTCGCCGGACAGCAGTTTCGGGACAGAAACGGTATTATGTCTCCTCCGGATGGCCGGACTTCCGCTTCAAGAACTCCAAATGTATGCATCCAGGATGAGGCGGCGGCCATTGACGGTGTATCTCTGAGAAGCCCTCCCACTTCCTCTATGTAAGTCTCCTTAAGCTTATCATCTCCGTCAAGCACGAGAACCATCGGAGCCCGGGTCGCACGGATGCCTGTATTTCTTGCCGCTGATACGCCTCTGTTCTGCTGTCTTATCACAGCCAGAGGCACAGCCGTCTCCGGCTCTTTCTCCAGCGCGTTTAATATATTGGCCGAATCCTTATCTGTCGAGCCATCATCCACAATATATATTTTCGCCGGCAGTACGGTCTGATCCAAAAGAGAATAAACCGCTTCTAAAATCATTGTCCCCTGATTGAAGCTGGTCACAACCGCTTCTATATCTCCGGCAATATTATGTTTTTTATTTATACTCATTTCAACCCCTCCTCAAACCCTCAAGATTTTTCGCAACAATCAGCACAGTTTTTGAAAAGAGAACGATTCCCCATAACACTTTTCTTTCGCCTGTAAAGAACGGTACCCGTCATAACTGCACCGGCAGCCAGCATGATAATAAGCCAGAAAGTTATATTACTGTCGTCGCCGG
The DNA here is from genome assembly GCF_944377805.1 of uncultured Mediterraneibacter sp. Taxonomy (GTDB): domain Bacteria; phylum Bacillota; class Clostridia; order Lachnospirales; family Lachnospiraceae; genus Mediterraneibacter. The sequence goes on from NZ_CALWFZ010000022.1 coordinate 31,409, forward strand.
TGTCCGGAGTGGAGGAAGGTACACGTTCTAAATTAACAGGGGCGCCAGCTTCGTCGACCTTGCTCTGATCCGCATCCTTATAAACAAGGCTTGCAATGGCATTCTCAATGGCTTTTGCCATCTCGTCTACCTCTGCCTGCTCTGTAATATTCTTGCCGCGAACAACCGCGTTGATTGCCGCTTCCACCTGTGAGAAATCCTTATATTTTTCCTTATTAAGAGCTTCCGCTTTGGCGATGGCTTCGTCCACCTTGCTGTAATCCGCGTCTCTATAGACAAGGGCGGCAACAGCGTCTTCAATAGCTTTTGCCATAGCTTCAACTTTATCCTGCTCAGCGGCACTTAACGCACGATCAACACTGTTTACAGCATTTTGCAGAGCAGATACTGTTTCCTCAGTATAAATGGAAAAGTCCTGTGGAATTTTTTCTAATGCACTATCAACCGCTGTATAATCAGCCAGCATATTTCTTAAATCCCAGCTAAAAGTCGGATGCTCAATGCCTTTTACCCAGTTTATCCCCTGTGAAGCATGATTCTGGAGCGAAGCAAGAACATCATTGTCTGTAAAATCAGATACTGCCTGCCCGCATACGGATGAATCAAAGCTGGTATCTGCCGTTCCAGTATTATCTAGTTTCGTAACACTCGGATAAGCCCCGTTATCATCCGGATACAGGCAATTGCTTACGACCGGCTCTCCCCTCAGCATGGCAATCCAGGAGATATTTTCAGGTTCAACACTTGTGATATCTTTTACAGCCACCATACAGTTATTGATTGTAACATTGCTTACTCTAGTATTATATCCCATCCCAAGAATGCCGCTCACCGCAGAATCTTCATATTCACAGCGCACAGAGCCGCCAAACCAGCAGTCAGAGATCAGCGAATCCCCATTTGCGAGCTCCCAGCCGCCCACTAAGCCTCCTACAGTATCGCTTGGATTTCCAAGATTAGTGCTGATGACATCCGCATCTGACGCGCATCCGATCAACCGGGTACTTTGCATGCATGAACCTGCTATTCCGCCTATATTCCTCCATCCGTTTACGCTTTCGACAGTTCCTGAAGTGTAGCAGTTTATGATTTTCCCGTTGATAACCATGTCAGCTAAAATACCGACATGCAGACTATAATCATCTGCCCTGACATTGGCGTTGATTACATTCAGGTTTTTTACTGTACCATTCTTTTCCAGGGTTCCAAAAAGAGCATTATGGTCATTCCTTTCGGTACCATTCGCAGAGAGATTGTAAATACTGTGCCCTTGTCCGTCAAAAGTTCCTTTAAAATAGTACTGATCTTCGTTCCCCTTATCTCCGATAGAAGTCCAGTTGTAACCGCCTAAATCCAGATCGTTATCAAGGTAGATAATTTTGTTTTCAAAAGAGTTTCCGTAATGCGGCTTCGGCTCAGAATTGATCTTAGTGTTTGTAAGCTGCGCCAATCCTGCCAGCTGCTCAGCTGTTGTCAGATGAAATTCGGTATCATTTTCATTATACCATGAAATGTCTGCGCTACCATCCCATGTATCAACAGTTTCATCCGCTGCAAACACTGTGGTTTGCGGTAAACAAACGATGAGCATCAGCGATGCCAACGCCGAAAATACCCGGTTGAATAATTTTGATTTCATAACCTTCCCTCCTGAAAATCCGCTCTGTCTATGTCTAATTTTATCATTAAAAAAAGCACAGGACTATTACCCATTTTCCACCTTAAAATGGGTAATGGTTCTGTGCAGTAAACGAAAAATTATTTCTCATTCAAGCATATATTTTTTTAATTCTTTTCGGTTTTCCACCTGTAATTTTTTCATGGCCTGAGAGACATGATGCTTTACTGTGTTTACAGAAATATTCATATGCTCCGCAATCTCACCGTTCGTCCAGTTCCGTGCTGCCAGCATAGCTGTCGCGAACTCCGTTGTAGTCAGATCATCCGCCACATTATGACCTGTCTCTGGATTATGTATTTTTCTCCATCCAGCGGAAAACTCATAGGTAATCGCAATAATCCTCTTAAAATCTTCCGGCCACCTCGGCTTGATCACAGCCTCCAGCATTCCTCCCAGCAGTCCGTGATGTTCACCAAAGCCTTCAATCAGGTCATCCGGGCGCGCTATTTGCCATGCGGCCAGCAAGTGTTCTTCTGCCTTATCCGGCTGTTTTAAGCTCATATAATCCATGACAGCCGCCAAATGAAGATAAATGGCCGGAATCGGGTAGTGCTCCGCCCCCATGATCAAAGCAGACTCTATGATGCCGATACTACATTCGTATTTTTTCTTCAGATAGAGATGATGCGCCTGAACATACAGAGCAAACGCCCGCAGTCCCAGAGGAAGCGATGGTATAAACTCTTGTGCATCCGGCAGTTCCTCAGGCAAAGGAAGGTGCAAAAGGACTGCCGCTGTCGCCGAAATAAACGCTTCTATCGACCTGACATGGGAAGTTTTTTCCGTATCTGCTCTCAGTGTCTTTCTAATTTCTTCTAATGCATATCTTGCACGGTGGATCTCTCCGATAGAAAGATTTGAATATGCATAGATCAGACAGGCGGAAAGACGAAGCTCTGTATCCCGGCAGGTCAGATAATTTTCCGTTTCCCGCACTGCTTCTTTCGGGTGTCCGCTGAAATAGTGATATTCAGCAAATGCAATATCCCTTTTCGGTCCCTTTTTCATCCTATGTATAACTTCCAGGCAGCGCCCCGGCAGAAAGGCAGTATTTATCAGCGGCATAAGATTCGAAAATGACGGATTTCTATAAATCATCTCCACTTCTCTTTTTATTCTGAGATCTTTTGGTCTTACGGCATCGGACGGGACTTCCCAGACAACTCCTGATTTCCTTGCCCCCTCGATCCGCCCTTCCGCACAAAGTCTCTGAATGAGACGTACGGACACATTCCATTTTTTTGCTGTTTCTCGAGCAGTCATATACTCCATTTTCCGTCACCTCCTTATCACGAACAGTTTCGGCTTTGTTCGTAGTCATATACTTCAACTCTTTGATCCTGCGATACTATTTTTCCTTGGACAATAAATCTTTCAGCTCTTTTATAATTATTTCTAAATCATCGTCTGATACAGGATATTTGCCTGCTTCCCTATATGCAATCGCCAATTCTAATTTTAATAACCTCCAGCTTTTTGCTCTGGCTTTACAATTTGCATTTAAATTACTTTCGATATTAATATCTAAAGTTTTTAAAAACCAGTCCACGCCATTTTTATATAATTCAGGATTTCTATATTGATTAACAAATTCTATAATTTTTTTACTTTCATTCAAGTCTCCCTGTTCTCTCAAAATTCTGGCTTTCAAACACCTTGTATGGTCAATATTATCCCATAATGTATAATTCCCATCGAATTTTTCATTTTTTAATAGATCACATACCGAAACAGCTTCCCGTTTATAGTCATAAACATACAGCCATATTGCCAATTCAGTAATCAGGCCGGTATCTCTCGCAGATTTCATACTACATTTTTTCAGGATTTTTCTGCAGTTGCTTTGAATCCCTTTTTTATTTACAGCATCCATGATATTTTGTATAAGTTCATTCATAGTTTTACCTCCTCGAGCAGGGGAACTGCCCTACTCCAAAATCTCACATACTCTTTTCCGATACTGAGCAGGCGTCATATGCGTAAATTTCTTAAAGGACCTGATAAATGTTTCCGGGTTCATATACCCCAGTTCCTCGCTGATCGCTGTCACTGTTTTATTTGTATTCAAAAGCATACGCTCTGCCCTGCGCATACGAAGAGAATTCTTCCATTCATTGAATCCGAGTCCGGTAGACGCTTTGATAAGTCGGGAACAATATGGCACGGAGAATCCGAAATGCTCCGCCACGTCAGCCAGTGTCACTGTTCCCAGATTTGACTGAATATAATTCAATACCAGGAAATGATCCGGCGCCTGACATACATTGTCAATCAGTGATGATTCCATAGTAAAAAGATAATGACGGGTAATCAGACCGACCAGCATCGTCATCATTCCGATCATGATCTGATCAGAACACGCATCATGAAAAAGATGTTCCTGATAAAGCTGTATCATAAGGTTTCGGACATTCTCAGTGCCATTCTCCCCAGTATGAAAGATCAGATAGTTGATATGCTGAGAATTATAAAGTCCTTCGGAAAAGAACTCACTGACAATATCGTTTTGCTTCATAAGAGGCATAAACATCTGATAAAAAGTCGCCTTTCTAAGAAGGATATTAAATACAACCGTCTCGTCATCAAATACTTCAATATTGTGGAAGACTCCCGGAGCGACAAAAATAAAATCTCCCTGCCGGAATCGCAGCCGCTCCCGTCCGATATTCTGGTAACACTCCCCTGAATAGACATAGACAATTTCAAAAAAGTTATGTTTATGAGTAAAGCCCGGGGTGTAACGGTTATGTTTGCTGATAAAAATATTTCTCTCATCATTTTCCGGAAAATATTCACTGTCATCCATGTAATAGGAAATTATATCGGGCAGCAGCTCCGGTATGACAAGGTGTCGGCGGACGGCATCCTCTTTATCTACCTCTTTTAGAAAACGGCGAAGCGTCTCCTCTGATTTTCCCGCCTGATAGTATACTTTATAAAATTCTTCATCCCGGTTCATCTCCGTAATATATTTAAGCGTTTCCTGCAGTTTCTGATCCATAGCCGTTATCTCCAGTATACAAAGCAAATAATCTGTATCATCAATTTTCTAGATTTTCTCATGGAGAGCAAAAAAAGTCAATGAACTGTGTAAATATGCCAATTTTTTATATTTTAATTTTTTCATATTATATTAACAGACACGGGGAGATAAATCTCAGCCCGTAAAAGAAAGACTAACTATTAAAAGTCAAGTCTGAAATGAAGATTTTATGAATGAATTGCGGGAACGCATTTCAGATATCGT
>NZ_CALWFZ010000023.1 GCF_944377805.1 uncultured Mediterraneibacter sp.
AAAAAGTGGGTGATTTTTTTGAGATAGGGGTCAGAAAGCCTTACAAAATCAGGGCTGAAGATTCCGAGAAGTTATTAAAATAAAAAGGAGGAATCAGCGTATGAGTTGGAATATGTTTTCCCTGTTAAATCCGATTGTGTCAGCAGTGACAAGATCGACAAATGTAACGGATGAATCTGTAAGCGATGTAATTGACTCCGCGGCGGAAGTGACAAACGACGCGGCTCAGGAGGTTAATCAGTTTGTTCAGTATATTGAAGACCATATCCCCAACATTATATCTTTTGGGATAAAAGTCGTGCTGGCTCTCGTCTTCTTTTTCATAGGCGGAAAGGTGATCACATGGATACGGAAGATTGTCCGGCGGTCTTTTGAGCGGACGAATATGGACGCCGGAGTCGAACAGTTTGTCGATTCCATGCTGAAATTCGGTCTGTATGCGCTGCTCATTTTTATGATTGCCACGAATTTTGGAATTGAATCCTCTTCAATTGCCGCTCTGATCGCATCGGCCGGAGTTGCGGTAGGTCTTGCTTTGCAGGGCAGCCTGTCCAATTTTGCCGGAGGCATCCTTGTTCTTCTGCTCAAGCCTTTTGCAGTGGGAGACTATATTGTTGTGACTCAGGAGGGCATTGAAGGAACAGTAAAAGAGATCCAGATCTTCTATACTAAACTGGCGACCGTAGATAATCAGACCGTAGTAGTCCCAAACAGTATCCTTACAAGCAACAGTCTGACCAATGTAACGGCGAGGCCGGAGCGCCAGCTTGACCTCAAGGTGGGGATCGGATACGACTCGGACCTGAAGAAAGCAAAAAAGCTGATTCTGGATATGCTCACTGGTGATCCGTGTGTGATTCAGGATGAGGATGTGAAAGTGTTTGTAGACTCTCTTGGGGAGAGCGCTGTAGTGATCGGACTCAGGGCATGGGTGAAGACTGATGAGTACTGGAATACGAGATGGAGGCTGATGGAGCAGATCAAATATACTTTTGATGCCGAGGGGATCGAGATACCGTATAATCAGATCACTGTAAATGTAAAATCCGAAGAAAAAACAGTTGAAATTTAGAACAAAAAGAGATATAATAGTCAAGGCTCGTCACAAATACGGGCCGTAAGCCGGAATAGCTCAGTCGGTAGAGCACTTCACTCGTAATGAAGGGGTCGTCAGTTCAAGTCTGATTTCCGGCTTTCTGAAACGGAGGCGCAATCCCAGTGAAATACAGGGGTTGCGCCTTTTCCTGTGCTGTGTTGACGTCTCTGAGGCCTATATTCCTGTAAAGCCGCGAACTCTTGAAAAACCTTCATTATTTTTGTATACTGATCTAGTCAAAATTTAATTAAACGGTAGTTGTTCCCATAGTATTAAGGAGGGAAAGAAATGAAACCACCTGAAGAGACAGTCCGGCTGTTTGAGAACGACCGATTTGCCACAGAGAACGGAGCGGTAATAGAAGAAGTGGACGACCACTATGCAAAATGCAGTTTAGTGCTCGGGAAGCGCCATCGCAATGCGATGGGCGCAGTCATGGGCGGCGTTTACTTTACCCTTGCCGACTTTGCGTTGGCTGTTGCGAGCAACTGGCAGGAGATGGGATATGTTTCCTTAAATTCGGAGATTACATATCTTACACCCGCAAAAGGGGAGAAGCTGATCGCTGAGGCTGTCTGCGTGAAAAACGGAAAGACGACCGGCTATTACCGAATCGATGTGAAAGATGAATTTGGCAATCTGGCGGCAGCAGCGACTGCTACAACTTACCGGGTGAGAAAATAAAACAAAGAAAGGATGATCAGTTATGGAAAAGTCAAAGGTTTATTTTACGAATATGAGAGCGCTTCCGGGAACAAGCCTCCCGGACAAATTAAAGAAACTGATCCGCCGTGCCGGGATTGGCACGATTGACTTTGAGAAAAAGATGACAGCTATTAAGATCCATTTCGGGGAACCGGGCAATCTGTCCTTTTTGAGGCCTAATTACGCCAAGGCTGTGGCCGACGTCGTAAAGGAACTGGGAGGCCGTCCGTTTCTTACGGACTGTAATACCCTGTATGTGGGGAGAAGAAAAGACGCGCTGGAACATCTGAGCTCAGCATATGAAAACGGATTTAATCTTCTGTCTACAGGATGTCATATTATTATCGGAGACGGACTGAAAGGAACAGACGATATCAGTGTTCCGGTGGAGGGAGGCACTCTTGTAAAGGAGGCGAAAATCGGACGCGCAGTCATGGATGCAGATGTGTTTATCAGTCTCAGCCATTTCAAGGGACATGAGATGACAGGCTTTGGCGGATGCTTTAAAAATATTGGAATGGGCTGCGGAAGCCGCGCGGGAAAGATGGAGCAGCACAACAGCGGCAAGCCCTCTGTTGATCAGTCTTTGTGTGTGGGATGCCGTGTCTGTTCAAAAAACTGTGCCCATGACGCAATCTCTTTTACCGACAATAAAGCGTCTATTGATCATAATAAGTGCGTGGGGTGCGGCCGCTGTCTGGGCGCATGCAACCACGACGCGATCTATAATGAGAACTCCTCGGCGGTAAAAGACCTGAATATTAAGATGGCCGAGTACACAAAAGCTGTTGTTCAGGATCGTCCGGCCTTTCATATCAGTCTTGTGATCGACGTATCTCCTTACTGTGACTGTCATTCGGAAAATGACATGCCTATCCTGCCGGACGTGGGAATGTTTGCCAGCTTTGATCCGGTAGCTCTTGACCAGGCGTGTGTTGATGCGTGCAATGCGCAGCAGCCGGTAAAGGGCAGCCTCTTAGATGAACATATCCATGAGGAGGGATTCTGCGACCATCACGATCACTTTATAAATACAACTCCGGAGAGCGAGTGGGAAACCTGCCTTGCCCATGCTGAAAAAATAGGACTTGGCAGCAGAAAATATGAACTGGTTGAAGTAAAATAAGTACAGTGAATAAGGAAAGAGAAATTAAGGGAGAAAAAGAACGATGAAGAGAGAAAAATTTGGTTCCAGGCTCGGCTTTATCCTAATATCCGCAGGGTGTGCCATTGGTCTGGGAAATGTGTGGAGATTTCCGTATATTACAGGGCAGTACGGCGGAGCGGCTTTTGTACTGATCTATCTGGCATGTCTTGTAATGCTTGGATTGCCGATTATGATAATGGAGTTTTCTGTCGGGCGCGCGGCGGGATGCAGTATTGCGAAGGCTTTTGATAAGCTCGAGCCATTGGGAACGAAATGGCATTGGTATAAATGGTTTGGCATTGCAGGAAATTATCTGCTGATGATGTTCTATACAACGATAGGCGGATGGCTTTTGATTTATCTGTATAAGATGGCGGCAGGCAGTTTTACAGGTATGGATGCTGCGCAGATTGAAGGAGAGTTCGGAGAACTGATGGGCCAGCCGGTACTTATGACAGTGGCTATGGCCGTAGTCGTAGTCCTGTGTTTTGGAATCGTCAGACTGGGTCTGCAAAAGGGTGTTGAGGGAATCACCAAGATCATGATGGTGCTTCTTCTTGTTCTTCTTATCATACTTGCGGTTCGGGCCATTTTACTGCCGGGTGCCTCGGCGGGTCTGGAGTTCTATCTTCTGCCGGACTTTAATAAGATGAAAGAGGCAGGCGTTTTGGAAGTGGTATCCGCTGCGATGAATCAGTCGTTCTTTACCCTGAGTCTTGGAATCGGGGCTATGGCGATTTTTGGAAGTTATATTGATAAAAAGAGGAGACTTGCGGGAGAAGCGGTGGCGATCACAGTACTTGATACAAGTGTCGCCCTGATTTCGGGTCTGATCATTTTCCCGGCCAGCTTTGCCTTTGGCGTAAACCCTGACAGCGGCCCGAACCTGATTTTCATCACCCTGCCGAATATCTTCAACTCCATGACAGGAGGAAGACTCTGGGGAGCGATATTCTTTCTGTGTATGTTTTTTGCGTCCGCGTCAACGATCATTGCAGTATTTGAAAATATCATTGCGTTTGCGATGGACCTGACGGGATGCTCAAGAGGAAAGGCGGTAACCATTAACCTGGTGGCGATTCTTCTGCTCTCTATGCCGTGCGTGCTCGGTTACAATGTATTGAGCGGGTTCGCGCCGTTTGGGGAGGGGACTGCGATTCTGGATCTGGAAGACTTTATTGTAAGTAACAATTTACTTCCGCTTGGAAGTCTGGTCTACGTTCTCTTCTGTACTACGCGCTATGGCTGGGGATGGAAGAATTTCCTTGCCGAGGCGAATTCAGGAGAGGGTCCCGGATTCCCCAGATGGGTAAGGCTTTATGTGACGTTTATCATACCTTTAATCGTAATCTTCCTGTTCGTACAGGGATACTGGAGCAAATTTGCAGGCTAGGCTCAAGCCGTGCTGAAAAGAGGGAACACCAATCATCGTGCCAGCACGAATGAGAGATGTTCCCTCTTTTGGCATTTCCGATGATTATATCCGGATTCATACATATGCCAGGTGCAAAGGGCTAAAAATGCTTCTCAAACAATTTCTCTATTATCCCGATCACCGCATACAGCGCCATAGCCATAATGCAGAGCAGTACGATGGACATGAGAAGCCAGTTCATTTTGAACACCTGACTGGAATAGATGATCAGATACCCGAGTCCGCTTCTTGCCGCCAGAAACTCTCCGATCACAACTCCAACCAGGCACAGTCCGATGTTGACTTTCATATTGCTGATGATGGCCGGCACGGAACTGGGAAGCACAACTTTAAAAAGCGCATGCCTGCGGTTGCCGTGGAGCGTATAGATAAGTTTGATTTTTTCTTTGTCTACTGTAGTGAAACTTGTGTATAGATTCATAATACTGCCGAATACTGCCACCGACATACCTGCCACGATAATGGTAGTCGGCGTAGCTCCCAGCCATACAATGAGAAGCGGTGCCAGGGCGGATTTTGGCAGGCTGTTTAACACGACGAGATAGGGCTCTACTATCTCGGAAAGGCCTCTGCTGGCCCAAAGCAGCACGGCAATAAGGACGCCTGAGACAGTTACCAGCAGGAAGCTTGCGATTGTTTCATACAAGGTGACTCCGATGTGAAGGAAGATAGAACGATCCAGAACCATTTCCCAAAAGCACAGGGCAATACGCGACGGGCTGCTGAAGATAAAGGAGTCAATAATATCTTTGTCGGCGCAGAATTCCCACAGGAAGAGAAAAAGGACCAGGATAAGAATACGGGCGGTCCGGACAGTGAAGCGGTGGCGGCGTATTTTGCGAAGAAAGAGTTCCTGCCCGTCAGACTGTTTTTTCAACGGCTTGTTCATCGTGATTCAGCTCCTTCCATATTTCGTTAAAATAAGTCTTAAACTCCGGGGCATTCCGGCGGTTCAACGGAGTATCATTTTCGATGGCAAACGTTATAGGGACAATACGCCCAATGGATGCCGGACGCTTTGTAAGGATGATAACACGGTCAGACAGACTGACGGCTTCCGACAGATCGTGAGTGACAAGCAGGGCGGTCTTTCCGGTGCGCCGGATGATCTGTCCAATGTCGTCACTGACAGTCAGACGGGTCTGGTAGTCCAGTGCCGAAAACGGCTCATCAAGCAGAAGCAGTTCCGGCTCGAGTAAAAGCGTTCTTATCAGCGCCGCTCTCTGCCGCATTCCTCCTGACAGTTCGGAGGGCTTTGAGCGCGCAAACTGGCTGAGGCCATATTGTTCCAGCATTTCGCGGGCCTTCTTTCTTATCTCAGGGGTGTTTCTGCCGGAAATCTCGGCTCCGATGAGGACATTCCGGTATATGGTGCGCCATTCAAAGAGATGATCATGCTGCAGCATATATCCGATCTTGGATGAGTTCTCGGTCAGAGGAGTTCCGCTGAGCAGCAGCCTGCCGCTCTCCGGCTTCATGAGGCCATCGATCAGGGAGAGAAGCGTGGATTTGCCGCATCCGGAAGGTCCGACAACTGCCGTGAATTCGCCTTTTGTGAGAGAAAATGAAATATTGGACAGGGCTTTTGTCTCCCCGTCCAATGTATGATAGGAATAATTGATATTTTTTAATTCCAGTATCGGGGTCATGAGGTCACTTCCATCCGTATTGTATATCTATAGTTAGTTTATGACGGAAGTTACGTTGCGTGAGGAAAAAGGCGAAATGGCGTTGTAGAAGAAGGCAAAGAGAGGTATAATAGTCAGGATATATTATTTCGGAGTAGTTTGGGAGAGCAGTTGATGAACGTACAGAAGGTAAACTATCAGAAAGAACTCGAGAAGTTGATAAAGCAGCTGGAAAAAGACGGGAGGATCCCCACTCTTCTGATCCACAGCTGCTGCGCTCCGTGCAGCAGTTATGTGTTGGAATATCTGTCAGAGTATTTTAAAATCACAGTATTCTATTATAATCCGAATATTTACCCGGAGAGCGAATACACGAAACGCATTCTCGAGCAGCAGAAGCTGATTCGCGATATGCACTTTAAGTATCCAGTCTCTTTTCTCGCGGGCAAATATGAGAAAGAAAAATTTTATAAGATGGCTGAGGGTATGGAAGATCTGAAAGAAGGCGGAGCCCGGTGTATGAAATGCTATGAACTAAGACTTTCTGAAGCGGCCAGGCAGGCGGCGGCCGGAGGATTTGAATATTTTACAACGACCCTGAGTATCAGTCCGATGAAAAATGCCCAGAAACTCAACGAGATCGGAATCAGGCTGGGAGAGGAATACGGAGTGAAATATCTGGTTTCGGATTTTAAAAAGAAAAACGGGTATAAACGATCTATCGAACTGTCCGGGGAATACGGGCTTTACAGGCAGGATTATTGTGGGTGTGAATTTTCCATGAGACAGGATTAATCTGGTTCTGCCAGGAAAAAGATGGGTTCCGGGATAGAAAATGATGATAGAAAAATGAAGTTTTAAGTAGACATATGATGCTTTACTGTGGTAAACTTAGTCGAAAATACAGGACAGACTAGAGGCTCTGGACTGTATTTTATTTCAGCTGAGAAAGAGAAAAGAGGAAGAGAAATGGCACAATTATGGGGCGGACGTTTTACAAAAGAAACGGACAGGCTTGTATATAATTTTAACGCATCGATTTCTTTTGACAAGCGGTTCTGTGAACAGGATATACGGGGAAGTATCGCGCATGTTACGATGCTGGCCAGGCAGGGTATCCTGACAGGAGAGGAAAAGGATCAGATCATAGCCGGACTCGAGGGGATCTGCCGCGATGTAAAGAGCGGAGAACTTGAGATCACAGAAGAGTATGAGGATATTCACAGTTTTGTGGAGGCAAACCTGATCAATCGGATCGGAGACGCAGGGAAAAAGCTTCATACCGGGAGGAGCAGAAATGATCAGGTGGCTCTTGACATGAAGCTCTACACGAGGGATGAGATCATGGAGCTGGACAGTCTCTTAAAAGAGATGCTTGAAGTGCTGCTGAAGCTGATGAAAGAAAATCTTGAGACTTATATGCCGGGATTTACCCATCTCCAGAAAGCGCAGCCGATCACATTGGCACACCATATGGGAGCGTATTTTGAGATGTTTAAGAGGGATCGTTCCCGGATGAAAGATATTTATAAGAGGATGAACCTGTGTCCGCTGGGTTCCGGCGCTCTGGCAGGAACGACTTATCCGCTTGACAGAGAATATACTGCGGAACTTCTCGGCTTTGACGGGCCGACACTTAACAGTATGGATTCAGTATCTGACAGGGACTACCTGATTGAACTGCTGTCAGCAATGTCTACGGTGATGATGCATCTGAGCAGGTTTTCTGAGGAAGTTATTATCTGGAATTCCAATGAGTATAAGTTTGTGGAAATCGACGACGCCTACAGTACGGGCAGCAGTATCATGCCCCAGAAAAAGAATCCGGATATTGCGGAACTGGTGCGTGGTAAGACAGGAAGGGTATACGGAGCGCTGACGTCGCTTCTGACCACAATGAAAGGAATCCCGCTTGCGTATAATAAGGATATGCAGGAGGATAAGGAGTTTGTTTTTGACGCGATCGATACGACGAAAGGCTGTCTGGCACTGTTTACCGGTATGTTAAAGACTATGAAATTCAATGCCGAAAGGATGGAAGAGAGCGCAAAACACGGTTTTACCAACGCTACGGACGCGGCGGATTACCTGGTGAAGCATGGCGTGCCTTTCCGCGACGCCCACGGTATCGTGGGGCAGCTCGTACTTCACTGCATCGACAGGGGGATTGCCCTGGATGATATGAGTATGGATGAGTTCAAAGCGATCTCCCCGGTATTCGAGGAAGACATATATGAGGCGATCAGCATGAAAACATGTGTGGAGCTGAGAAATACTGTCGGGGCTCCGGGGAAAGCAGCGATGGAGCAGGTGATCAGGGCGGAGGAGGCATATCTTGCCGCCGGGTAAACATCAGATCGGAAGAGGAAACAAAGAAACAGATCATAAGGAAGGAAAGGAAGCAGAAAAATGGATCAGAAATTAAAAGTAGGAATTTTGGGCGCAACAGGAATGGTAGGTCAGCGGTTTATCGCTTTGCTGGAAAACCATCCGTGGTTTGAGGTGGTGACAGTTGCAGCGAGCCCACGCTCTGCCGGAAAAACTTATGAGGAAGCAGTAGGAGACCGCTGGAAAATGGACACTCCCATGCCGGAGGGAGTCAAAAAACTGACTGTACTCAACGTAAATGATGTAGAACATGTGGCCTCTACAGTTGACTTTGTATTCAGCGCGGTGGATATGAGCAAGGAAGAGATCAAAGTAATCGAGGAGAAGTATGCCAAAACTGAAACTCCTGTTGTGTCCAACAACAGTGCGCACCGCTGGACTCCGGATGTGCCGATGGTAGTGCCGGAGATCAATGCCGCTCACTTCGATGTGATCCCGGATCAGAAGAAACGGCTCGGCACAACAAGGGGATTCATCGCGGTAAAACCCAACTGTTCGATTCAAAGCTACGCTCCATGTCTTGCCGCATGGGAGGAGTTCGGACCGAAAGAGCTGGTTGTTACTACTTATCAGGCGATTTCCGGTGCCGGTAAGACTTTTAAAGACTGGCCGGAAATGGAAGGCAATATTATTCCGTTTATCGGAGGAGAGGAAGAGAAAAGTGAGCAGGAGCCGCTTCGTGTCCTCGGAAAAGTGGAAAACGGCCAGATCGTGAAAGCAGAACTTCCTAAGATCACATGCCAGTGCGTGAGAGTGCCGGTACTGAACGGTCATACAGCGGCAGTGTTTATTAACTTTGAGAAGAAACCGACAAAAGAGCAGCTTATTGAGAAGCTTGTGAATTTTAAAGGCTTTCCGCAGGAGGCGGATCTTCCAAGCGCTCCGAAGCAGTTCATCCAGTATCTGGAGGAGGACAACCGTCCGCAGGTAACACTTGACGTCGATTATGAGAGCGGAATGGGTGTATCTATCGGGCGCCTGAGAGAGGATACGATGTACGATTACAAATTTATCGGACTTTCTCATAATACGGTAAGAGGCGCCGCCGGCGGCGCGGTTCTGTGCGCGGAGGCATTGACGGCAAAAGGATATATTGCCAAGAAATAAATCAACCTTTCCTGTGTTAAAATGACAAAATAGACGTTTGAAAGAAAGAGGAGGCTGTCATAATGGGAATGACAATGACGCAGAAGATTCTGGCGGCTCATGCGGGGCTTGACTCTGTAGAAGCCGGCCAGCTGATCGAGGCAAAGCTTGACGTAGTTATGGCAAACGACATCACAGGACCGATGGCGCTGCCAATTATCAGACAGATGTCGGATCATGTATTTGACAAAGACAAAGTGGTATTTGTTCCTGATCATTTTACCCCGAACAAGGATATTAAATCAGCAGAGAATTCTAAGGCGATTCGCGAATATGCAAAGGAACAGGGGCTGACCTGGTATTTTGAGCAGGGCAAATCCGGTGTGGAGCACGCCATTCTCCCGGAGGCGGGGGTGGTGACAGCCGGCGAGTGTATCATCGGCGCGGATTCCCACACCTGTACATACGGCGCGCTGGGCGCGTTTTCCACCGGTATGGGCACGACGGACGTGGCGACGGGTATGGCGACCGGTGAGATCTGGTTCAAGGTTCCGGGGGCTATTAAGTTCGTACTGACGGGCAGACCGGGAAAATATGTGAGCGGAAAAGATATTATCATTCACATCATTGGCATGATTGGAGTAGACGGAGCACTCTATAAATCGATGGAATTTACCGGTGACGGCGTTGCCAGTCTCTCTATGGACGACCGTTTTACTATGGCAAACATGGCCATCGAGGCAGGAGCGAAGAACGGGATCTTTCCCGTGGATGACCAGGCTCTTTCATATATCAGGGAACACTCCAGAAAACCGTATACGATTTATGAGGCGGATGAGGACGCTCAGTACGATGAAGTGATCACGGTTGATCTCTCAAAAGTTCGTCCGACAGTAGCTTTTCCGCATCTTCCGGGCAACGCGAAGACTATCGACGAAGTCGAGGCGATGGAGCCGATTAGGATTGACCAGGTGGTGATCGGATCCTGTACCAATGGCCGGATGGAGGATATGAGAAAGGCCGCTGCTATTTTAAAAGGACATACGGTTCACCCGGATGTGCGCGTTATGGTAGTGCCGGCGACTCAGAAGATCTATAAGCAGTGTATCGAAGAAGGGCTGACGGAGATTTTCGTGGACGCAGGCTGCGCGGTGAATACTCCGAGCTGCGGACCGTGCATGGGCGGACACATGGGGGTTATGGCTGCCGGAGAACGGTGTGTCTCAACTACGAACCGCAATTTCGTGGGACGCATGGGGCATGTGGATTCCCTGATTTACCTCGCCTCTCCCGAGGTGGCAGCTGCAAGCGCGATTGCGGGATATATTGCAAATCCTGAGAAAGTAGGTGGCGTAAAATGAGAGCAAAAGGACATGTTTTTAAATATGGAGACAATGTAGACACAGACGTGATCATTCCGGCAAGATATTTGAATTCTTTTGATGCTGAGGAACTGGCAAGTCACGCTATGGTAGATATTGATCCGGATTTTGTGAAGAAAGTGCAGCCGGGCGATCTGATTGTTGCCAACAAAAACTTCGGATGTGGTTCTTCAAGGGAGCACGCTCCTCTTTGTCTAAAGGCGGCCGGTGTCAGCTGCATTATCGCCGAGACATTTGCGCGTATCTTTTACAGAAATGCCATCAATATCGGACTTCCGATCATTGAGTGCCCGGAGGCGGCAAAAGGAATTGAGGCAGGCGATGAAGTGGAAGTGGATTTTGACAGTGGAAAGATCTGCAATCTGACAAAGGGCACTCAGTTCCAGGGCCAGGCGTTTCCGGAATTTATGCAGAAGCTGATTGAAGCCGGCGGGCTGGTAAACTACACGAACAACAAAAGGAAAAAATAGAAATTGAAATGGAGAGGGATGTCGTATGAGACAGCATATCACAGATTTGATGTATTCATACGGCATCCTTTTTAAAACAGCATACGAAAGGGGCAGTTATGGAAAAGGAAAACCAGAGGGAAGCAATGCCGGGAAAGGCCGCAGCGCTTTTGCCTATCGGCATTTTTTTAGTGATTTTTTTGGGGGCGGGGATCGTATTCCGGGATTTCTACGCAATGCCGGCGATCGTTGCCTTTCTTATCGCGCTGTTTGTAGCATTCCTTCAGAATAGAAAAGCAGGATTTGACAAGAATATTAAAATCATCGCGCAGGGAGTCGGAGAGGAGAATATCATTACAATGAGCCTGATCTTTCTCTGTGCCGGAGGATTCTCGGGGGCAGTGACCGCGGCGGGCGGCGTATCCAGTACAGTGAACCTGGGGCTGTCGCTCATCCCGGCACATTTTATTGTGGCGGGGCTCTTTATTATCAGCTGCTTTATCTCAGTCTCTATGGGAACGTCTATGGGAACAATTGCGGCGCTTGCGCCGATTGCTGTGGGGATCAGTGAAGGAACGGAATTCCCTATGGAAATCTGTATTGCGGCTGTGGTATGCGGAGCGATGTTCGGCGACAATCTCTCCATGATCTCAGATACAACCATTGCGGCAGTCAAGACTCAGGGATGTGACATGAAAGATAAATTTAAGGCGAATTTCCTGATTGTACTTCCGGCAGCAATTATTACTGTACTGTTTTTCTGGTTTGTAACCAGAGGGATGAGTTATGATATCAGCAGCGGAGAGTATCACCTTCTGCAGGTAGTTCCCTATCTTGTAGTCCTTATCGGAGCATTGATAGGAATTAATGTTTTTCTTGTCCTTATTGCGGGAACTGTGCTCTCACTCATTGTAGGCGTGGCGACAGGCACGATTGCTTTATCCGAGATGTTCACCGTAGTCGGCGACGGTGTTGTCTCCATGTACGATATTACGGTGATCTCTATCATTGTGGCGTGTATCGTTTCTCTTGTCCGGGCAAATGGAGGAATTCACTTTATCCTGAATCTGATCAAAAGCAGGATAAGAGGGAAAAGAGGAGCCCAGGCCGGGATAGCGGTATTGGCGCTCCTTGTAGATCTGTGCACGGCAAACAATACAGTGGCAATTGTGATGTCAGGGCCCATAGCCAGAGAGATCAGCGGCGAATTCGGAGTGGATCCGAAGAGATCGGCTTCTCTTCTTGACATGTATACTTCAGTTGGGCAGGGGCTGATCCCCTATGGGGCGCAGCTCTTATCAGCGGCTACGCTTACGGGCCTGACACCGTTTGATATGATGCCGTATCTGGTCTATCCTGTTCTCATGGCAGTGTGCGGCATTGCAGCAATCGCCTTTACGCGGAAGTAGATACTGTAGGTGGAACGCTATGGACATGGCAGGCTGACCTGTGCTATAATTCAGGGCAGTAACACGGAGAAAAGAAAAAGAGGTAACAGAATGAATCTACGATATAAGAGTACACGAAATTCAGAGAAAACGGTGACTGCTTCGGAGGCTATTTTAAAAGGCCTTGCTGAGGACGGAGGGCTGTTTGTACCGGAGTATATTCCGAAACTGGATGTGACGATGGATGAACTCAAAAGTATGACATATCAGGAGACAGCATATGCGGTCATGAAGCAGTTTCTTACAGATTTTACGGAAGAGGAACTGAAGCACTGTATTGACAGCGCATATGATTCCAAATTTGACACTGAAGTGATCGCTCCCATCGTAAAAGTGGAGGACACTTATCACCTGGAACTGTTTCATGGGGCTACAATTGCGTTTAAAGATATGGCGCTTTCCATTCTGCCTCATCTGCTTACCACGGCAGCCAGGAAGAACCATGTGACAAATGAGATCGTGATTCTGACGGCTACCTCGGGAGATACAGGGAAGGCGGCGCTGGCCGGATTTGCTGATGTTCCGGGAACAAAAATCATCGTATTTTATCCAAAGGGCGGCGTAAGCCGCGTGCAGGAACTCCAGATGGTAACTCAGAAGGGCGAGAATACTTCCGTCGTGGCGATTCACGGTAATTTCGATAATGCTCAGAGCGGCGTTAAGGCGCTCTTTGAGGACAAGAATCTGGAGAGAGAACTGGCGGCGTCAGGCTATCAGTTTTCTTCGGCCAACTCGATCAACATCGGCAGACTGGTTCCTCAGGTTGTCTATTATGTATACGCATATGCGAAACTTCTGGAAAATGAAGAAATCTCATCCGGTGAAAAGATCAATGTGACTGTGCCAACCGGAAACTTCGGCAACATTCTGGCTGCTTATTACGCAAAGCAGATGGGAGTTCCGATTGGAAAACTGATCTGTGCCTCCAATGAGAATAAAGTGCTCTTTGACTTCTTCCAGACCGGCGTATATGACAAAAACCGTGAGTTTATCCTGACTTCGTCACCGTCTATGGATATTCTTATCTCCAGCAATCTGGAGCGTCTGATCTATGCGGTTGCGGGAAATGACGCACAGAAAAACCGGGATCTGATGGAGCAGCTCAGGGAAAAAGGCGCTTATGAGATCACGCCGGAGATGAAGGAACAACTCTCTGATTTTGTCGGCGGGTTTGCAACAGAAGAAGAGACGAAAGAAATGATACGGACAACATATGAGCGGACCGGATATGTAATGGACACGCATACAGCAGTGGCAGCTCATGTGTGCGCGCAATACCGGGAGCAGGAAAACGATCCGGGGAAATGCCTGGTTGCATCTACAGCGAGCCCGTATAAATTTATCCATAGCGTAATGACGGCAATTGACCGGAAATATGCTGATGCCGATGAATTTGATCTGGTCGATGAACTGAGCAGAATATCCGGAATGGAGGTGCCGGGAGCGATCGAAGAGATCAGAAATGCGGATATACGCCATACAAGAGAGTGTGATGCTGCGCAGATGAAAGATACGGTGAAAGAGATTCTTGGAGTGTAAGGAGTAAAAGACAATGGAAAATATGGACAGTATTTGGGGATTTCTGGGGATTCTTGTTATTGTATGCGGGTTTTATGCGATATATTCCCTTATCAAGATGAAACGTACGGGAGAGATTGATGCGTCTCTTCTGCTCGGGAAAGAGTACGCCTATAAGAAATGCAGGGACAAGGAGGGCTTTATTCAGAAGGCATGGCCGGCTTTTCTGGTTCTTGGAATTGTGGCTATAATATACGGGACGCTGGACATTATCCATTGTTATTTTTACTCAATGTTTTTAGTTGACACTGTCGGAATGGTTGTTTTCTTTCTTGTGCTTGTCTGGTTCGCAGTATATACCACGAAGCTGAAAAAGGAATATTTTTGAAATATCCCGTGAAAAAGGAAGCCCCATTGTGGATATTCTGGTGTCAGAAGTTTGTTAAAAATATGTTTATCTCATTTAAAATGCAAGATTCAATCACAAATCTTGCATTTTTTGTGCAAAAATATAAGTGAAATGCAAAATCAATGGAAAGTAAATGAATTATGCAAAAAGTAATCTTTCATAAAAAAGTATAAATTAAATAAGATTGTTATTGATTTTTCAATTGTTCTTTTGTATAATGATGACATATTGGAGATTATGTCACAGATTTCCAAGAACACTAATTTTAAGAAGAAAGAGAGAGGTAGAGAAGTATGGCAAATATTGATTTGACTCAGTATGGCATTACAGGAACTACGGAAATTGTTCACAATCCTTCTTACGAGATGCTGTTTGAAGAAGAGACAAACCCGAATCTGGAAGGGTTTGACAAGGGCCAGGAAAGTGAACTCGGTGCGGTAAACGTTATGACAGGTATCTACACCGGACGCTCACCGAAAGATAAATATATCGTTATGGATGAGAATTCCAAAGACACTGTATGGTGGACATCTGACGAGTATCCGAACGACAACCATCCGGCATCACAGGAAGCATGGGATTCTGTAAAAGATCTCGCGATCAAGACGCTCTCCAACAAAAGACTTTTCGTTGTAGACGCATTCTGCGGAGCTAACAAGGACACACGTATGGCAATCCGCTTTATCGTGGAAGTTGCATGGCAGGCTCATTTCGTGACAAACATGTTTATCCGTCCGACAGCAGAAGAGCTGGAGAACTTTGAGCCGGACTTCGTAGTTTACAACGCTTCCAAAGCGAAAGTAGAGAACTACAAAGAGCTGGGACTTAGAACTGAGACAGCGGTTATGTTCAACATTACAAGCCGCGAGCAGGTGATTGCCAACACATGGTACGGCGGAGAGATGAAGAAAGGTATGTTCTCTATGATGAACTACTATCTGCCGCTCAAAGGAATTGCTTCCATGCACTGTTCAGCAAACACAGACCTGAACGGCGAGAACACAGCAATCTTCTTCGGACTTTCCGGAACAGGTAAGACAACTCTTTCCACAGATCCGAAGAGACTTCTTATCGGTGACGATGAGCACGGCTGGGACGACAACGGTATCTTCAACTTCGAGGGCGGATGTTACGCGAAAGTAATCGACCTTGATAAAGAGTCTGAGCCGGACATCTACAACGCAATCAAGAGAAATGCTCTTCTTGAGAACGTTACGCTTGATGCCGACGGAAAGATCGACTTTACTGACAAGAGCGTGACAGAGAATACACGCGTATCTTACCCGATTGACCACATTGAGAAGATCGTACGTCCGGTATCCGCAGCTCCGGCAGCAAAAGATGTTATCTTCCTGTCAGCGGATGCGTTTGGAGTACTTCCCCCGGTATCCGTACTGACTCCGGAGCAGACAGAGTACTACTTCCTGTCAGGATTCACAGCAAAACTTGCAGGAACAGAACGTGGAATTACAGAGCCTACTCCGACTTTCTCAGCATGTTTCGGACAGGCGTTCCTGGAACTGCACCCGACAAAATACGCAGAGGAACTTGTGAAGAGAATGAAAGAGAGCGGAGCGAAAGCTTATCTCGTGAATACAGGATGGAACGGAACAGGAAAACGTATCTCCATCAAAGATACACGCGGTATCATCGATGCAATCTTAAGCGGAGCAATCCTGGATGCGCCGACAAAGAAGATCCCGCACTTCAACTTTGAGGTTCCGACAGAACTTCCGGGAGTTGATCCGGCGATTCTTGATCCTCGCGACACATACGCAGATGCTTCCGAGTGGGAGACAAAGGCAAAAGACCTTGCTGCAAGATTTATCAAGAACTTCAAGAAATATGAGAGCAACGAGCTCGGAAAAGCGCTCGTTGCAGCAGGTCCGCAGGAGTAAGATACAGACATGTCTAAAACAACAATTATGTAAAATAGCGGCAGGCTGTTCGGTATACGCCGGACAGCCTGCTGTTTTGATAGTAACTGACGAATACGGCAGCAGCCAGTATCTGGTACCCCTGCCCAGCAGTACCAGCTACATGGATACTGAAAACTGGATATCTGACAACGGGCAGTATGACGATGGAAGCTATGGTTACTCCTTTGGCTTTTCCCTGCTTTAGCTTGGCAACGCCGCCAATCCTCAGGAGTTTGCGTGGAACCTGGAGGCTCAGCCCGGCTTCGGTTTGATATATAGGGATTTTAGTTATCTGCCTTTTACAGAGATACTGGATTTTAACACTGATGGCTCAAAGCTTATATATTTTCAAGATTTGGGCTCTCTGGCTGATATCACGAGCCTGCCAAGATTTCCCCAGATAACTGATATGTCTGTCATAATAAAGAGCGATGAGCCTTTGAGCTTTGATGAGTCAAGCCTGCCCTACCTGCAGATAGGGGAGGTAAGCCTGAAGTTTTCATAAAAGGATTTATATACCCTGGTAATCTGCATCTTTTCATTCATCCTCTTTGAAGTGCTCCCTCAGTTTCTGGATTGCGCTTTTTTCTATCCGTGAGACATAAGAGCGGGAAATGCCGAGCTGTCTGGCGATTTCCCGCTGTGTATACTCCTCTCCGTTATATAGTCCATACCTCATTTTTAAAACGAGCTTCTCTCTGGAAGAAAGCTCGTTTTCGACTTTTTCGTAAAGCTTCTGTATATTTTCTTTGAGATGAATCTTATCCGGAACATCGACTTCTTCTGTCTCTATTATATCATAGAGTCTGATCTCATTGCCTTCACGGTCTGTCCCGATCGGTTCGTACAACGAGATCTCCTTTGCGGCTTTCTTCTTAGAACGCAGATGCATTAATATCTCGTTTTCTACACATCTGGACGCATATGCCGCAAGCCGGTTACCTTTATCAGGATTAAACGTGACAACTGCCTTGATCAGTCCGATGGTGCCGATGGAGATCAGATCCTCCGGATCTTCTTCGAGATTCTGGTATTTCTTTATAACATGAGCGACAAGCCTTAAGTTGCGCTCGATAAGGATATGTTTGGCCTCGAGGTCTCCCTCCGTGTATTTCTGGATATAGTATTTTTCTTCCGATGGAGTGAGAGGGTTAGGAAACGATTTCACGACGGCACCTCTTAGCGCATTTGATATAGTCTATGAAAAATTGACGATAATTGTGCTTTTCCACAAGAAAGAAGGACAGGAAACGGCGTATGTACAAAAGAGTGCCTCCAAAAATGTATTGACATCAAATATTCGGATGCGCTATGATGGACATACATTCCCGGAAGATTCATTTTTCGGTAATCTATCCCCGTGTACGGGGAGTCTGATCGGATCGGTCGGAACTTCAACTTTTTAATTTTGTGGTGTTTTGAACATATTGAATAGGAATCTTGAGTGAAAGGAGTCTAATGAGTTTTAGTACAAGTTTATCTGCAGTCGTGGAAGGGCTTCAGGTGGACCTTATACATGTGGAGGCGGACGTATCGAACGGACTGCCCGTATTCCATATGGTGGGATACCTGTCTTCAGAGGTCAGAGAAGCGGGAGAACGTGTGAGAACCGCAATTAAAAATTCAGGGTTCAGCTATCCGGCGAAGCGAACCGTCATCAACCTGTCTCCGGCCACACTCAGAAAGAGAGGTGCGTCTTTTGATCTGCCGATTGCGGTATCGATCCTTGCGGCGCTGGATCAGATTCCGACAGGGAATTTTGAGGAGTGTCTGGTGATCGGGGAACTCGGTCTGAATGGACAGGTGAAAAAGGTGCCGGGAATCCTTCCCATTGTGATGAAAGCAGTGGAACACGGGATTACACGCTGCATTGTTCCCCGGGAAAATGCGGCTGAAGCCGCTCTGGTAAAAGGCGTGACTGTGATCGGCGTGGACAGTTTAAGAGAGACGGCGGCTCTGCTTCAGGGAAAAGTACAGAAAAGTTCATGTGAAGCTGAAGTTCTGTCGGGAACTGCCGATGATGAAGCAGATGGGGAAGGACTTCCCGATTTTTCTGAACTTCAGGGACAGGAGAATGTCAGAAGGGCGGCAGAGATTGCTGTGGCCGGAGGGCATAATCTTCTGATGATCGGGCCGCCCGGAAGTGGAAAGTCCATGACAGCCAAGTGCATTGCCGGGATACTTCCGCCCCTGGATGAGAAGGAGAGCATGGAAATTACGAAAATATACAGTGTGCTTGGCATGGTGGATGAGAGAGCGCCCCTGATACGAAAGAGACCGTTTCGGGAAGTGCACCACACGGTGACGCGTGCGGCGCTGATTGGGGGAGGAACCGTACCGAGGCCGGGAGAAATCAGTCTGGCGCATGAAGGCGTGCTCTTTTTAGATGAACTTCCGGAATTTAAAAAGAGTGTGCTCGAAGTGCTGCGTCAGCCTTTGGAGGAGCGGAGCATTCAAATATCCAGAACATATGGAAATTACAGGTTTCCGGCGAATTTTATGCTTGTGGCGGCTATGAACCCCTGTCCGTGCGGGTGCTATCCGGATATGGAAAAATGTACATGCACGCCGGCGCAGATACAGACATATCTCGGGCGGATCAGTCGTCCGTTTCTGGATCGGATTGATCTCTGCGCAGAGGCGCCGCGAGTGAACTACCGGGACTTGGCTGCCCCGCAGAGAAGGGAGTGCTCTTCTGACATAAGAAAACGGGTTGCCGGGGCGCGCAAGATTCAGGCAGAACGATACCGTGGAACAGATATAAGCAGCAATTCCATGCTGCGAGGCAAAGATCTGAATCGCTATTGTCCGTTGGGAAAAAAAGAGGAGAACCTGATGGAGAGAGCGTTTTCTGTCATGAATCTGACTGCGCGCGGCTGTCACAGAATCATTAAAACAGCCCGGACAATTGCCGACATGGATGGAGAGGAGAGAATCAGGGAGCGTCATCTGAAAGAGGCGCTCTGCTATCGGATGGTTGATGAAAAGTACTGGAGGAGGTAGCGGTATGAAATATGAATATTGGCTGGCATGTATAAGAGGGGTATCTGCACAGAAGAAAATATGTCTGAGGGAATACATGAAAACAGCAGAAGCGATCTATTATATAGAAGAAACACAATTGCGAAGATTTGAGTTCTTGAACGAAAAGGACTGCAATAAGATTATTCAGGCAAAGAAAAAGAAAGATCTGGATGTGGATTACCGGAAAATGTGTGAAAAGGAGATACGTTTTATTCCCTGCTTTTCAGAACACTATCCAAAGAGGCTCAAAGAAATTGCTGATTACCCGTATGCAATTTATGTAAAAGGCGCTCTGCCCGGGGAACGGACAAAAAAAGCGGCGCTTATCGGGGCTCGGCGCTGCACGCCTTACGGTGAAAAGTATGCGATTGATTTTGCCAAAGCGCTCGCTGAGTGCGGCGTGGAGATCATCAGCGGAATGGCAAGAGGAATAGACGGGATGGGGCACAGGGGAGCTCTGCTTGCGGGTGGAAAAACCTACGCGGTTCTTGGCAGCGGCGTGGACGTCTGTTATCCGAGAGAGCATATCGGGTTGTATGTGGATATTTTAGAACAGGGAGGAGGCATTTTGTCGGAGCAGCCGCCCGGTACAGCGCCTCTGCCGCAGAACTTTCCGGCAAGAAACCGGATCATAAGCGGACTGTCTGATGCCGTGCTGGTTATGGAAGCGGGGGAAAAGAGCGGTTCTCTGATTACGGTAGATTTGGCGTTGGAACAGGGACGCGATGTGTATGCTCTCCCGGGTCCGATCAACAGCAGCTTAAGCGGCGGATGCAACTATCTGATTCATCAGGGAGCCGGCCTGCTGCTCTCTCCAGAGGCTCTTCTTGAAGAGTGGGAAATCAGGAGAAAAGACACTTTGTCGGAAAGCGAAAAGACAGTCAAAAATGAAAAAATGCTTGAAAGTGCAGAAAAATTGGTGTATAGTTGTCTCGGTCTGAACCCGAAGACCCCAGACCAGATCGTCCGGGAGACAAAACTATGTGTCAAAAAAGTTTTAGAGCTTCTGGTATCTCTGGAACTGCAGGGGTATATTCGGGAAATATCGAAGAATTATTATGTGATTTCCCGTTGACGGGGAAATAAATGATAAAAGTATAAACCGGGCTATATGGAGGAGTTGTTATGGCACATTATCTTGTTATTGTGGAGTCGCCGGCGAAGGTGAAGACGATTAAAAAGTTTCTTGGGAGCAGTTATACGGTAGCGGCGTCTCAGGGGCATGTCAGGGATCTTCCGAAGAGTTCGCTGGGGATAGATATTGAACATGACTATGAGCCGAAATATATCACGATACGAGGGAAAGGCGATATACTTGCCGGTCTCAGAAAAGAAGCGAAGAAATCTGACAAAGTATACCTTGCAACCGACCCTGACCGGGAAGGAGAGGCCATTTCCTGGCATCTTGCCGCGGCGCTAAAACTTGATGAGAAGAAAATGCGCCGTATTACATTTAATGAGATTACTAAAAATGCTGTGAAAGCGTCGTTGAAGGCTCCCCGCGATATTGATATGAATCTGGTAGACGCGCAGCAGGCGAGACGCGTTCTCGACCGTATGGTAGGATACATGATCAGCCCTCTGCTCTGGACAAAAGTAAAACGGGGACTGAGCGCCGGCCGTGTTCAGTCTGTAGCGCTAAGGCTGGTGGCGGACCGTGAAGAGGAGATCAACGCGTTTATCCCGGAAGAGTACTGGACATTGGACGCTGTCCTGAATATTAAGGGGGAGAGACGCCCGCTTGTAGCGAAGTTCTATGGAACGAATAAGAAAAAGATCACGATTCACTCAGAAGAGGAATTAAATGAGATTGTCAGGAAGATAGATGGCGCAAAATTCCGGATCACAGATATAAAAACAACAGAGCGCATCCGAAAGGCTCCGCTGCCGTTTACTACAAGTACTTTGCAGCAGGAGGCGGCGAAAGCATTGAATTTTGGTACTCAGAAGACGATGAGGATTGCGCAGCAGCTCTATGAAGGAATTGATATTAAAGGGAATGGCACGGTTGGTGTAATTACTTATTTGCGTACAGATTCAACCAGAATCGCAGACGAGGCAGATGCGGCGGCAAGAGAATATATTTCTTCTGCTTACGGGAAAGAGTACGCTGCGGCAGGACAGAAAACGTCGAATGACGGCAAAAAGATACAGGATGCTCACGAGGCGATCAGACCGACAGACATTGCGAGGACTCCGGCGTCCATTAAAGACTCACTGACAAGGGATCAGTTCAGACTGTACCAGCTGATATGGAAACGTTTTGCGGCAAGCAGGATGACTCCGTCAAGATATGAGGCGACTTCCGTAAAGATCGGCGCTGATGAATACTGTTTTACTGTTTCAGCGTCCAAGCTTCTGTTTGACGGATTCCGATCAGTATATATTGAGGCAGACGAGGAAAAGGAAGAAAGTAATGTACTTGTGGGCGGACTGAGTATGGATTCTGAACTGACGAAAGAAAATCTGGAGCCCAAACAGCATTTCACCCAGCCTCCGGCCCACTATACAGAGGCCAGCCTTGTCAAGGCTCTGGAAGAACTGGGAATCGGACGTCCCAGTACTTATGCTCCTACTATCTCCATTATCCTCGGACGCCGATATGTGACGAAAGAGGCAAAAAATCTGTATCTGACAGAGATCGGAGAAGTTGTCAACAATATGATGAAGCAGTCGTTTCCGAGTATTGTGGATGTGAACTTTACTGCCAATATGGAGGGGCTTCTCGATATGGTCGAGGAAGGGAAAGTAGAGTGGAAAGAGATTATCCGCAATTTCTATCCGGATCTTGAGGATGCGGTCAGCAAGGCTGAAAAAGAGCTGGAGAGCGTAAAGATCGAAGACGAAGTAACAGATGTGATCTGTGAAGAGTGCGGAAGGAATATGGTCATCAAATACGGACCTCACGGAAAATTTCTTGCGTGCCCGGGGTTCCCGGAGTGCCGCAATACAAAACCATATCTGGAGAAAATTGGGGTTCCATGCCCGGTTTGCGGCAAAGATGTTGTGATCAGAAAAACGAAAAAAGGAAGAAAATACTACGGATGTGAGAATAATCCGGAATGTGAGTTCATGTCATGGCAGAAACCGTCAAAGGAGAAGTGCCCGACGTGTGGCGGATATATGGTAGAGAAAGGAAATAAGCTTGTCTGCGCAAATGAAAAGTGCGGATATGTAATTACTTTGGAGAAAAAGAAAGCATAAAGATTGTATAAATTGCATTGCTATTCTGAAAATTGTATGATAATATATTTATATCTATTAATTTATAGCAATTTGTATATACAATTGCGGCATTCAAAAGATTTGCGGAGGATATAATGAGTGTACAGTTACTAGACAAAACGAGGAAAATCAACAAATTGTTGCATAACAATAATTCGAGCAAGGTGGTGTTCAATGATATTTGCGCGGTTCTCACGGAAATTCTTGATTCCAATGTCCTTGTAGTCAGCAGAAAGGGAAAGATCCTTGGTGTGAGCAAATGCCCGGCTGTCAGAGAGATTCATGAACTGATTACAGAGGCTGTAGGTTCACATATTGATGAAATGTTAAATGAACGCCTTCTGAGTATTCTCTCCACAAAAGAAAATGTGAATCTTGAGACGCTTGGTTTTTCGGCAGAGGCAGTTCAGGGGTGTGAAGCGATTATTACACCGATCGATATAGCAGGAGAAAGACTTGGAACGCTGTTCATCTATAAACAGGACGCGACTTATTCTATTGACGATATTATTCTCAGCGAGTACGGAACCGCAGTGGTGGGACTGGAGATGCTTCGCTCTGTGAATGAAGAGAGTGCCGAGGAGACGAGAAAAGAGCATATTGTACAGTCTGCGATCAGTACCCTCTCATTTTCCGAGCTCGAGGCGATTATCCATATATTTGAAGAACTTGGCGGAACGGAAGGCATTCTTGTGGCAAGTAAAGTGGCCGACCGTGTCGGCATTACCCGATCCGTCATTGTAAATGCCCTTCGCAAATTTGAAAGCGCAGGAGTGATTGAGTCCCGTTCATCCGGTATGAAAGGAACCTATATTAAGGTTCTTAATGACTATGTATTTACTGAACTGAACAAAATCAAAAAAGAGCGGATGTAGCCAGGAGGAGTTAAGATATGTATGAAGGCAATCCTGTTGATCTCAGGATGGAAAAGATCCTTTCTGCAGACGGCATTTTCGATGATGCGAACCGGCAGTGCAGAGTTCTTAAATATGATCCCGAAGAAGATTTCATTTATCTGGAATTGAAAGAAGATAAGCTGGAATCGGTTTCCCTGGATGCAAAATACAGGTGTTACATATCCACGCGAACAGAACTTCTGTATTGCACCGGTGTTGTAAAAGAGAGATACCGGCAGGAAGATAAAAACCTTTTGAAATTTAAAATAGAGAATGGCTTTTATAATGTGTATGAGGGCAGAAAGATGACAAAGCGTGCGTAGACCGTACGCTTTATTTTTATAAAAACCTTGTAAACTATGTTGACAAAACGAATTCATAGTGCTATTTTATATTCATGAGGTTTAGCACTCGTGATAAATGAGTGCTAACAAAACAAAATTCAAGGAGGAATCACAATGAAGTTAGTACCATTAGGTGACAAAATTGTTTTAAAACAGTTAGAAGCAGAAGAGACAACCAAATCCGGTATCGTTCTTCCGGGACAGGCTAAGGAAAAACCGCAGGAGGCGGAAGTAATCGCCGTAGGACCTGGCGGAAATATAGATGGCAAAGAAGTTGTGATGCAGGTGAAAGCCGGTGACAAGGTAATCTATTCCAAATACGCGGGAACAGATGTAGAACTTGACGGAGAGGAATATATTATCGTAAAGCAGAATGATATTCTGGCGATTGTCGAGGCATAGAAGCAAGCCTCCAGGGAGCATCAGGTAAAATCAGAATAACAAAAATTAAGGAGATGTATAGAAATGGCAAAGGAAATCAAATATGGAACTGAAGCCAGAGCGGCACTGGAAAAGGGTGTAAATCAGCTGGCGGATACGGTAAAAGTCACACTTGGACCGAAAGGAAGAAACGTTGTTCTTGACAAATCTTTCGGCGCACCGCTGATTACAAACGACGGTGTTACGATCGCGAAAGAGATCGAACTGGAAGACGGATTTGAAAATATGGGCGCTCAGCTCATCAGAGAAGTGGCGTCCAAGACAAATGATGTCGCAGGAGATGGTACGACAACAGCTACTGTGCTTGCTCAGGCTATGGTACACGAGGGCATGAAGAATCTCGAGGCAGGCGCGAACCCGATCGTTCTGAGAAAGGGTATGAAGAAAGCGACAGATAAAGCTGTCGAGTCAATTCAGGCAATGAGCAGCAAGGTAAAAGGCAAAGAGCAGATCGCGAGAGTTGCAGCCGTTTCTTCCGGAGATGAGGCTGTCGGCCAGATGGTGGCAGACGCGATGGAGAAAGTATCCAACGACGGAGTTATCACCATCGAAGAGTCCAAGACGATGCAGACAGAGCTGGATCTTGTAGAAGGTATGCAGTTTGACCGCGGATATATCTCAGCATATATGGCGACAGATATGGAGAAGATGGAAGCTGTTCTGGAAGATCCGTACATTCTGATCACAGACAAGAAGATTTCCAATATTCAGGACATCCTGCCTCTCCTTGAGCAGGTTGTTCAGTCCGGCGCCCGTCTTCTTATCATCGCCGAGGATATCGAAGGGGAAGCTCTCACAACTCTGATCGTAAACAAACTGCGCGGTACATTTAATGTAGTGGCAGTGAAGGCTCCGGGATACGGAGACAGAAGAAAAGAGATGCTTCAGGACATTGCGATCCTCACAGGCGGGCAGGTAATTTCCGAGGAGCTTGGCCTGGATCTGAAAGAGACGACAATGGAGCAGCTTGGACGGGCAAAATCTGTGAAAGTTCAGAAGGAAAATACGGTTATTGTTGACGGATGCGGCGATAAGAGCGCAATCAACGACAGAATCGGTCAGATCAAGAAGGCGATTGAGGAGACAACATCTGATTTCGACAGAGAGAAACTTCAGGAGAGACTGGCGAAACTGGCAGGCGGCGTAGCGGTTATCCGTGTGGGCGCGGCTACAGAGACAGAGATGAAAGAGGCAAAACTCCGTATGGAAGATGCGCTCAATGCTACAAGAGCAGCGGTAGAAGAAGGAATCATCGCAGGCGGTGGCTCAGCGTATATCCACGCGTCGAAAGAGGTTGCCAAGCTGACAGAGGAGCTCGAGG
The DNA here is from genome assembly GCF_944377805.1 of uncultured Mediterraneibacter sp. Lineage (GTDB taxonomy): Bacteria > Bacillota > Clostridia > Lachnospirales > Lachnospiraceae > Mediterraneibacter. The sequence continues at coordinate 25,862 of NZ_CALWFZ010000023.1, forward strand.
GAGATGAGAAGACAGGTGCGAGAATCATTCTCAAAGCGCTGGAGGCCCCGCTGTATCAGATCTCAGCCAATGCAGGTCTTGAGGGAGCGGTTATTGTAAATAAAGTAAGAGAGTCAGAGCCGGGTGTCGGATTTGACGCTTATAAAGAAGAGTATGTAGATATGGTGGATAATGGTATTCTTGATCCTGCGAAGGTTACAAGAAGTGCGCTTCAGAATGCGACAAGCGTTGCATCTACACTGCTCACAACAGAGTCCGTAGTATCTACGATCAAGGAGCCCCAGCCGGCAGCACCGGCAGGCGGCGCCGGTGGAATGGGCATGATGTAATAGAAAAGTCTGTTCTGCCATAACAGGCAGCACAAAATGAGTCTGTGGGAAATATTTCTCCAGACTCATTTTTTTGTGATGAAGATCGCTTACAATCCCGGAATGTGCCTTTTGGCGCTTCTGGTGAGTTTACTCTCAAATGGCAGGAACTGATTAATACATAAGCTCAACTTATAAATAAACCTTAAAATAAATCAAGTCAAATTGGAGACGCGCTTATCTGAAAGTGGTTGACAGACGATCTGAATTTCGGTAGTATATCAGTTAAATATTTACAATTACTATAGTGGATTCAAAAGAAAGAGAGGTCAGAGAACATGGGAAAGATTATTGGCGAAGGGATTACATTTGATGACGTTCTGCTCGTGCCTGCGTACTCGGAAGTAATTCCCAATGAGGTGGATCTGTCAACCTATCTGACAAAGAAAATTAAGCTGAATATACCGATGATGAGTGCGGGAATGGACACTGTCACCGAGCATCGTATGGCGATTGCAATGGCGCGCCAGGGTGGTATCGGTATCATTCATAAGAATATGTCAATTGAGGAGCAGGCAGAGGAAGTGGACAAGGTAAAGAGATCGGAGAACGGTGTTATCACTGATCCGTTTTATCTCTCCCCTGAGAATACTCTTGAGGATGCCAATAATCTGATGGCAAAGTTCCGCATTTCGGGTGTGCCGATCACAGAGGGACGCAGACTCGTCGGAATTATTACAAACCGAGATCTCAAATTTGAAGAAGACTTCTCCAAAAAAATCAAAGAATCCATGACGTCGGAAGGACTGATCACAGCCAAAGAAGGAATCACGCTTGATGAGGCGAAAAAGATCCTTGCAAAGGCAAGAAAAGAAAAGCTTCCGATTATAGATGATGAGGGCAATCTGAAAGGCCTGATCACAATTAAAGACATTGAGAAACAGATTAAATATCCGCTGTCTGCGAAAGACTCCCAGGGGCGTCTGCTCTGCGGGGCTGCGATCGGAATTACGGCGAACTGTCTGGACCGCGTGGCGGAACTGGTAAAGGCAAAAGTGGATGTGGTCGTTATGGATTCCGCTCATGGTCATTCCGCTAATGTACTGCGCACGGTGCGTATGGTGAAAGAAAAATATCCGGATCTTCAGGTGATTGCCGGAAATGTGGCTACAGGCGAGGGCGCGAAAGCTCTCATCGAGGCGGGCGTAGACGCCGTGAAGGTAGGAATCGGACCGGGATCCATCTGTACGACCCGTGTTGTCGCCGGTATCGGTGTTCCGCAGATCACGGCAGTTATGGACTGCTATGAGGCGGCCAGAGACTATGGCATTCCGATTATCGCGGACGGAGGTATTAAGTACTCGGGCGATATGACAAAGGCCATTGCCGCCGGTGCCAACATATGTATGATGGGAAGCATCTTTGCGGGATGTGACGAGAGCCCGGGAACATTTGAGTTATACCAGGGCAGAAAGTATAAAGTATACCGCGGCATGGGTTCCATCTCCGCTATGGAAAACGGAAGCAAAGACCGCTATTTCCAGGAGAACGCCAAAAAGCTTGTTCCGGAAGGCGTGGAAGGACGGGTCGCTTACAAAGGAACAGTGGAGGACACGGTATTCCAGCTCATGGGAGGACTGCGTTCAGGTATGGGATACTGCGGTACTCATACGGTGGAAGAGCTTAAGCAGAACGGAAGATTTATGAAAATTTCTGCAGCGTCCTTAAGGGAGAGTCATCCGCATGATATTCACATTACAAAAGAGGCTCCAAACTACAGTGTAGACGAATAAGAGAATTTTGCGGGTTTACGCATTATGAAATCGATCTTTGGCATGAAATGTGTTCGGAGATCGATTTTATTTATAAATTCATAAGATTTTGTTCATGACAGTTACAGATTTGTGTAGTAGTATCATTTGATAGAGATGAAAAAAATACACAGGATAAAGGACAGTGAAAGTTACAGATGGGGATATATCAGACTACAGAAGGTGGAAACAACTGGCGGAGACGGAAGAGAAAGAAATCAAACAGGGGCGTAATATTCCGGAACAGAAGATATACCATTGCGGGAATTATCGTTTTGGCTGTGCTGACGGTGGCGCTGATTATCAGATCGATTGTTCTGGGCAGTGGGTATCGGGTTGATGTGGATGCTTCGGAGCCCGCGATAGATGTCCGGCTCCTGGATGTGAATCCTTATTCAAGGCCCGGAATACAGAGCAATGGAATCACAGGCGTGGTGATTCACTATACTGCGAATCCGGGGAGCACGGCGCAGGAAAACAGAGACTATTTTAACGGGCTTCAGTATTCCCATGAGACGTCGGCGAGCAGTAATTTTGTTGTGGGGTTAGACGGTGAGATTATTCAATGTGTTCCCACATGGGAGGTAGCCTATGCGTCTAATGACAGGAACTATGACACTGTATCGATCGAAGCCTGCCATCCCGGCGAGGACGGCAAGTTTACCCGGGAAACATATGAGTCCCTTGTACAGCTTACGGCCTGGCTCTGCGCGAAATTTGATCTGACCGAGGAGGATGTGATCCGACACTATGACATAACCGGGAAAGACTGTCCGAAGTATTTCGTCGAGAACGAAGGCGCGTGGCAGACATTTAAAGAAGATGTAAAAGGCGCCCTTGAAAGGTCGCAGAAAGAGTAGAGAAGGCGTGTGAGAAGGGGGGATTTTCATTCTTGCTATCATAAGTAAAAGTTGATATAATATGATGGTTAGATTTGGCGGGATAAGATGAGAGAAACGCCGGGGCGTATACAGGTTCCGCCAGATGTGGAGGATGAAGATGAACGATTTGGAAATGTACCGTGAGCAGCTGGCTTTGTGCGATGACAAGATCATAGATGCGCTGGCTGAGAGAAACAGCATCATTGAGAAGATCATGGCATACAAGGAAACATACGGAATGCCGATTCTGCAGCCTGCCCAGGAGGAGAAGCAGCAGAAAAGGCTGGATGAAAAGCTGGAGAATAACAAATACCGGGAAGAGATACAGAATGTGTTCCGCAGCATACAAAAAAACAGCAAACGTATCCAGGCGAGGAAACTTTTTTCATACAATATCGTTTTAATCGGATTTATGGGAGCGGGGAAGTCCACGATTTCCGACTATCTGAGCACTGTATTTGATATGAAGTTAGTGGAGATGGATCAGGAAATTTCGGAACGTGAACAGATGAGCATTCCTGATATTTTTGCCACTTACGGGGAAGAATATTTCCGTAATCTTGAGACGAATCTTTTAAGAGAACTCCAGACAGGGAAAAACTGTATTATATCCTGCGGCGGAGGAGTTGCGCTGCGGGAGCAGAATGTAGTGGAGATGAAGAAAAACGGGAGGGTGGTTCTTCTCACAGCAAGCCCCGAGACGATTTATGAGCGCGTAAAAGACAGTAATGACAGGCCGCTTTTAAAAGACAATAACAATGTGGAGTACATAGCGGAACTGATGGAGAAGCGCAGAGAAAAGTATGAGGCTGCCGCAGATGTTGTTATCCGGACAGATAATAAGACGGTCCTTCAGATCTGCGAAGAGCTTATTACAAAATTGACGGAGTTGGATAAATAGAATGTTTGAACGCTTTTTTCCGGATGAGTATGTGGCTTCCACATATGTTATTCCGTTTGAAAAATTGTATGAAGAGGGCTACAGAGGCGTAATGTTTGACATTGATAACACACTGGTGCCTCATGGCGCTCCGGCGGACGAGCGCGCGATAAAACTGTTTGAAAGACTTGAAACGATTGGGTTTTCCACCTGTCTGCTCTCTAATAATCAAAAGCCGAGAGTGGAGATGTTCAACAGAGAGATCGGAACAAAGTATATCTGCAATGCCCACAAACCCTCTGTGAAGAACTATATCAGAGCGATGGAGATTATGGGAACAGTCAGAGGCAATACCATTTTCGTTGGAGACCAGCTGTTTACCGATGTCTGGGGCGCAAAACGGGCGGGAATACGCAGTATTCTTGTGAAGCCGATTCATCCGAAAGAAGAGATACAGATTGTGCTTAAGCGTTACCTTGAGGGGATCGTGCTCTATTTCTATAAAAAAAGATTGAAAAAAAAGGGAAATTAGTATAGAATTAGTAAATGGAGTGCCGGTAAGGCGCGCAAATCGAAGGAGGAAGATAAATGGTCGCAGCAGGAGATTTTAAGAATGGCATTACCGTTGAGATTGACGGGAATATTTATCAGATTTTGGAATTTCAGCACGTAAAACCGGGAAAGGGAGCAGCGTTCGTAAGGACAAAGCTGAAAAATATCATAAGCGGCGGTGTTGTTGAGAAGACATTCCGCCCGACAGAGAAGTTTGAGAACGCGCATATTGACCGTAAAGAAATGCAGTATCTCTATAAAGACGGTGATCTCTATAACTTTATGGATGTGGAGACGTATGACCAGATCACGCTTGACGCGGAAGTTGTAGGAGATGCGCTGAAATTTGTAAAAGAGAATGAAAACGTTAAGATTTGTTCTCACAAAGGAAATGTATTCTCTGTAGAGCCTCCGCTGTTTGTAGAGCTGGCGATCACGGAGACGGAGCCGGGATTTAAAGGGGACACGGCTCAGGGAGCGACGAAGCCGGCTACTGTTGAGACGGGCGCTGTCGTTAATGTACCTCTGTTCTGCGAGACGGGCGATGTACTGAAGATCGATACGCGTACAGGAGAGTATCTGTCCAGAGTATAATTTGACAATTGACGAAGGCGGGATGCACCTTTTATCAGGGTGCATCTTTTTTTTGTGACGGCGACCGCTTACGATCCCGGAACGTACCCTTTGGCACTTCCGGGAATCTTCTGTGAAATAGGGAGAAATTTCTCTCATCTTTTTGTGAAATATTCCGAATTGCTTTTTCTGGCCATCCCGACTATAATCAAGATCACATAATATTGTTCAACTATTTTTATCTAATTCAATGGTACATTTCGTACCGGATTTCTCATTTAATTTATGATGGACCGCGTTTCAGAAAGGAGAAAGATGGATTACAGACAATTTGTATGCGCGGTAGAGAAACAGATGAATAAGAAAATGACAGGGGGCGTTAAGACCGGATTACATACGGCTGTAAAGAATAATGGAAAAGAGCGCACGGGAGTGCTGATAGAAACTCCGGGCGTCAATATTTCTCCAACCATTTATCTGGAGGAGTACTATGAAAATTATCTGAACGGAGTGCCGGTGGAAAAGATCGTGGAAGAGATTATATCTTTCTACAGCGCTATTAAGCAGGAAAAGTCCTGGGATTATGAAAAAATTTTATGTTATGAAGGCGTGAAAGACCGGATTGTGTTTAAACTGATCAACGCAGAGCAAAACCGGAAATTTTTAAGTACGGTTCCCCACATGGGTTTTTTAGATTTGGCCATTGTATTTTATGTACTTCTGGAAGTTACAAAGGAGGGAACGGCAGCTATGACAGTCAGCCTGAGTCATATGGAACAGTGGCAGGTCGGGACTGATATGTTGTGGGAAGATGCGCTGAACAATGTGAAGAGACTGCTTCCGGCAGAGTTTTTCACGATGAATTACGCTCTGAAAGAAATTCTGAAGAAAAGCACAGTTCAGGATAATACAAGTGCTTCGGAAAACCTTCTTCTCGGAAATGTGCGCGACAGAGACGGTATGTATGTACTGACAAACCATATCAGAAACTATGGCGCGTCATGTATCGCTTACCCGCATCTTCTTGAAATGATCGGAAATATTCTGGAGGCAGATTTCTATGTGCTTCCGAGCAGTGTACATGAGGTGGTTATTACCCCGCGTCACAGGGAGATCAGTTGTGAAGAACTGGACGAGATGGTAAAAGATATTAATGAGACGCAGGTAGAACCAGAAGAGGTCCTGAGCAATCATGCGTATCTCTACGAGCGCGGCAGCGGCAGGCTTCGGATCGGAACTGAGCGTGAGCCGGGGAGGATGATGGGATGAAATGGTTATGGAATCAGAAGATCATTCTGACGGCTTTTATCCTGACACTTACTGTTCTGATCGTAAGCGGGGCCAGAGTACATGCGGATAATGAAGCCGGCAGTGATACAGGCGAGATCATAGTGCGTGTTCACGGAGACGGACAGGTGAAGCTGACAGACGCACAGGGGAAAGAATATGTAGTAGGCACTGAAGAAATGGCTGTAAATGTTCCGGCTCATTCTTACATCAGGCTGGATGCGACATCACAGGAGAAGGAGACGATTGCCATTGCTGTCACAACGAAAGACGGTATAGAACTGGAACCGGAGAGCGTGGAAAATACGGTGTCCTACGCAAGAGAAATTACTGTGTCTGAGGTGACGAAAGTTGTGGACGTTACATTTGGAAAGACGGTGAAAAAGCAGGCAAGGACAGCGGCGGGCGCAGCACGGGGGAGTGAACAGTTTCCGGAAGCAGGAGACCGGTTCTCAGGCGCGTGTACGGTTTATGATGTGGACGGAGGAAACGGACATACAGTGCATGGCGTTACTCTCAACGGATTCAGCGGCATTCTTTCAGGTGACGGGAATGCTGAGGTTGATTGCTCCCAGCATGGCGCCGCGGCGCCGGTTGAGGGAATGAAATACAACTATACTTACACAGTGCTCTCGGTAGATAAGTCATCGGGAACGGTGCGGGGAAATATATTCGCAACGTCACAGACTCTGGCAGCCGTGGGAACTCCCGGGACAGACGGATATCAGCGGGGATATCAGTCTCTGTCAGGAATTTTCACGATTCACAGAGACTATAACGGCAGGATGAATCTGAAAAAAGTATGTGCCAATACACAGATCTCTCAGGGTAATGCCTGCTACAGTCTGACAGGAGCCCGGTATGGTGTCTATACGGACGCCCTGTGTACCGTTCAGGCGGCCACCCTGACGACTCAGGCGGACGGTGTGACCAATACAGTGGAACTTCCGGTAGGAAGATATTATATCAAAGAATTGGCCGCTCCTTCCGGCTATGCTCTGGACAGTATGGTATATACCGCGGATATTGCATCAGATCAGACCGTGTCTGTAACGGCAAAAGATCGGCCTCAGAATGCGCCGGTCAGCCTCGTGTTGTCAAAGAAAGATTCGGAAACAGGGGAATCTCTCCCTCAGGGAGCGGCAACGCTTGAGGGCGCCGAATTTACAATACGGTATTATGACGGATTTTACGACAGTGATCCGGCAGAACAGGGGATCGATCCGGAGAGAAGCTGGATTATGAAGACGGATCAGGAAGGAAAAGTCAGACTGAAGGACGAGTTAAAAATATCGGGCGATTCCTTTTATAAGAATTCCGCGGGGGTGAATACCCTGCCTCTTGGCACGGTGACGATCAGGGAGACAAAAGCAGCGGAGGGATATCTGATTAACGATACGGTTTATGTAAGGCAAATCACTTCCTCCGGGAATACCGAGACTGTCCATACTTATCAGGATGTAATTGTTCCGGAAAAAGTAGTGCGTGGAGATCTCAGACTCGTCAAATTTAAAGGGGATCTCGAAGAGGAAAACGATCAGAAGATACCGCTCAAAGGGATTGTGTTTGAGATCACATCAAAGACGACGGGTGAGACTGTGGAGATTGTGACAGATGAGAACGGATATGCTTCTACCGAACAGATCGGGCATGAACGCGGAGGACTTGTATATGATACCTATATTGTCCATGAGAAGAACACGCCTGACGGGTTGATACAGGTGAGAGATTTTGAGATTGCGATCTCTGAAGAAGGGCAGACGTTATACTATATTCTGGAAGATAAAGTATTGACGACTCCGGTGCGGCTTGTAAAGACAGACAGTACTTCGGGCAAAACGATCCCTGCGGAAAATATAAAATTCCGATTGCTGGATCAGGAGAAAAATATTATTAAAATGACGACGTATTATCCGAAAAAGGAAGAACATGAGATTTTTCAGACAGATGCAGACGGGAGATTTATCCTGCCGGACAGACTTCCTGCCGGAGAATATTATTTCCGGGAAATTGAGGCGCCCTGTGGATACCTGCTGGAAAGAGAGGATATTAAGTTTATCATCAAAGAGAATCACGACTGGGATAACCCGCTGGAAGTTTCCTTTCCAAACCGGCCGGCGATGGGGCGTCTCCATGTGACAAAGACAGACACAGAGACGGGGAAACTTCTGCCGGGGGCAGAATTTACGGTGACAGCTATAGGCGATGTGATTACTCCGGATGGTACGCTTCGGGCAAAAGACGGAGAAGTGGTTGCCACAATTGTTACGGATCAGAGAGGGGAGGCGCAGACAGAAGATCTGTTTCTCGGGAAGTATCGGGTCGCAGAGAGCGCACAGCCATCGGGATATGTAAAACCCGATAAGACATGGGAGGTGGAGCTTGCCTACAAAGACCAGTATACAGAGGTTGTTCTGGAGCAGCTCGAGATAGAGAATACACCTTCGGAGATTGTGATCGATAAGATAGAAACAGGATCAGACAGACATCTTCCGGGAGTGATATTTGAAGTGTGGAATAAAGCTGCGGAGGAGGCGGACGGAGCAGAGAATGCTGCTTTGGATGTGATTGATCCGGAAATGGGGACCAGGGAAACCGTTGTTACCGGAGCTGACGGAACCGTTACTCTCAAATACCTGACACCCGGAACATACTGTATTCGGGAAATCGAAACGATACCGGGATATGTGCCGGATCATACGATTTATGAGTTTACTGTGGATGAGGACGGAAAAACAGTGGGGAATGAAACGGGATTTATTACTGTCGAAAATGACGCCACTGTCATAACCGGAACAAGTGTACACAATATAGCGACAGATGACCGGCACGCAGCCCCCGGACTTGTGGAAGCGGTGGATACGGTGAGTATAGAGAATCTTCGTCCCGGAGCGACCTATCAGATAAAAGGAGTTCTGGTCAATCAGAAGACAGGAGAGCCGTTGTGGGAGAGAAGCGATAAAGAGAGAACGGTATTGATGTCAGAGGTGGAATTTACAGCTGACGCTCCGGTGATGGACGTTGAAGTGCGGTTTTCCTTTAACGCCGCTGAACTGGAAGGCTGGACGATCTCGGTGTTTGAGTATTTATATCAAGACGGTGTGGAAATCAGCAGTCACACGGATCTGGATGACGACAGGCAGCAGCTTCATATAAGGAATGCCGATATACCTGAACAGAAGAATGACGGGAAGAGAGCGCCCCGGACAGGAGACTTTGATCATCCTCTGGCTGCAGCGGCATGCTGTGTTTTTTTTGGAAGCGCGGCGCTTGGGCTTGCTGCCTGCAGAAGAAAGAGGGGAAAAAGGAGTGAGGCGTGAGCGGGCAACACAAACGCTGATAAAAGACTTTACTTTTTCGAAAAATTGTGCTAGGATAGTTAAGGCCGTGAAGGGGAAGCGTCTGTTTCCCCTTTCACGGTACAAAGCGCGTCTGTAGCTCAGTGGATAGAGCAATGCCCTCCGGAGGCATGTGCGGCGGTTCGACTCCGCTCAGACGCTGAAAAAGGAACTGTTTTAACAGTTCCTTTCAGACTGTAGACAAAGTTGGTGTTGGAGCCTAGCTCCAGCACCACTCTTTTTGCCAAAATACAAACACCCATATT
>NZ_CALWFZ010000024.1 GCF_944377805.1 uncultured Mediterraneibacter sp.
GCATGCAAGATCCAGTCTGGTTCAGGCGTGCCGAACAAGAACAAAGTTGCAACGATCACAAAAGCTCAGCTTCAGGAAATCGCAGAGATGAAGATGCCTGACCTGAACGCAGCATCCGTAGAGGCTGCTATGAGCATGGTAGCAGGAACATGCCGTTCCATGGGTGTAGTTGTAGAAGAGTAAAGCACCTGGCGGTAAACCTGATTTTAGAAGCTATGAAACAGAAGTGGGAGGGGCACGTTCCCGCCAATACCACAAGGAGGTTATTGTAAAATGAAACGAGGAAAGAAATATATCGAAGCTGCAAAACTGATCGAGAGAGGAAACCTTTACGACAAAGAAGAAGCAGTAGCATTAGTAAAAAAAGCAGCAGTAGCAAAGTTTGACGAGACGATCGAGGCTCATATCAGAACAGGATGTGACGGACGTCACGCTGATCAGCAGATCCGCGGTGCGGTAGTACTTCCGCACGGAACAGGAAAGAAAGTCCGCATCCTTGTATTCGCGAAAGACGCAAAGGCAGAGGAAGCAAAAGCGGCAGGCGCTGACTATGTAGGAGGAGACGAGCTGATCCCGAAGATCCAGAACGAGGGATGGTTTGAGTTTGACGTAGTTGTTGCCACACCTGATATGATGGGTGTCGTAGGACGTCTCGGACGAGTACTCGGACCGAAAGGTCTCATGCCGAACCCGAAAGCCGGAACTGTTACAATGGACGTGACAAAGGCGATCAGTGAGATCAAAGCCGGTAAGATCGAGTACAGACTTGACAAGACAAACATTATCCATGTGCCGATCGGAAAAGCATCCTTTACAGAGGAGCAGTTATCCGACAACTTCCAGACGCTTATCGATGCAATCAACAAAGTGAGACCGGCAGCAGTGAAGGGTCAGTATCTGAAGAGCATTACTCTTACATCTACAATGGGCCCGGGCGTGAAGGTCAATCCGCTGAAGCTTGCATAATTATAAAGAATGACGCCGGAATGTGCCTTTTGGCACTTCCGGTCATTTTATTCTTGACAATATGGATGAACTGTGCTATTTTATATTAGCAACTGCCGAAGACAGTAGGTGCTGTAAAGCGTAAGGATTCAAACGCCTACCGAGGAGAGTCAGATTTATTACTTATGTATGAATTTACAAACCTCTGTGTCTTTTGGCGCGGAGGTTTTTACTTGTGACGGCGACGAGCCCAAAGTCCGGGCTTGCCCGAGACCTTGGCGACCGCATACAATCCCGGAATGTGCCTTTTGCACATCCGGTGATTACTTTGGCAGTACACGCAGAATAAAAAGGAGGTGTACCAGAAAGTGGCAAAAGTTGAATTAAAACAGCCGATCGTACAGGCTATCGCAGAAGAGATCAAAGATGCTGAGTCAGTAGTTCTTGTTGACTACCGCGGACTTACAGTTGCCCAGGATACAGAGCTTCGTAAACAGCTCAGGGAAGCTGGCGTGGTATACAGAGTATACAAGAACACGATGATGAAGAGAGCTTTCGAGGGAACAGCATACGAAGGTCTCGAGAGCTATCTTGAAGGACCGAGCGCAATCGCGATCTCAAAAGGAGACGCAACGGCGCCGGCGAGAATCCTGTGTAAGTTCGCGAAAGACACTCCGGCGCTCGAACTCAAAGCCGGTGTTGTAGAAGGAACTGTCTATGATGTGGCAGGCCTTTCAGAACTTTCCAAGATTCCTTCAAGAGAAGAACTTCTTTCCAAATTGCTTGGAAGCATACAGTCACCGCTTGCAAACTTTGCTCGTGTTATTAACCAGATTGCAGAGAAAGGCGGCGCGGACGCTGTAGAGGCAGCTCCGGCTGAAGAAGCGGCAGAGGCTCCGGCAGCAGAGGCGGCGGAAGCTCCGGCTGAAGAGACGGCAGAGACTCCGGCGGAGTAATCCGAGACCCGGATATTTCATTAAGAACCAATATGAATCAGAAAATAAAAGTTATGGAGGATATTAAAATGGCTAAATTGACAGCAGCTGAAATGATCGATGCGATCAAAGAGTTATCAGTATTAGAGTTAAACGAGCTTGTAAAAGCTTGCGAAGAAGAGTTCGGCGTATCTGCAGCAGCAGGCGTTGTAGTTGCGGCAGCAGGCGGAGACGGAGCTGCAGCAGCAGATGAGAAAGATGAGTTTGATGTAGAGCTTACATCAGCAGGAGCTTCTAAGGTTAAAGTTATCAAGGTTGTTCGTGAGATCACAGGACTTGGCCTGAAAGAGGCGAAAGAGCTTGTAGACAACGCGCCGAAGGTAATCAAAGAGGGCGTTTCCAAAGCTGAGGCTGAGGAGATGAAGACTAAGCTTGAGGAGCAGGGCGCAGAAGTAAACCTGAAATAATCAGGCAAAAGCTTATTTCTGTGACAAGACAGCAATGACATACAGGCCGCGGAAGATAACTATGCTTCCGCGGCCTTTTGCGTTTTTGACATCTGCGTCACTTTCCTGTGTCAGACACTGTCAAAAAAGGCGTATCATATCATATCTGCCGAAAAATGTCAAGAAAAAAAGAAAAATAGTTGTTGACAATAAAAAGTGCTGTGTGATATAGTAAAAAATGCACTATTATGGAAAGCTATGCCATATCAGTGGGGAGCACTGCTGCGAAAAGGGCTCTTTCCATATTTGTATAGATTAACAAGAGGAGTGAAACGTCAATGGAGAAAAACAGGATCCGTCCCATAAAAACCGGAAACAGCTTTCGTATGAGCTATTCCAGGCAGAAGGAAGTACTGGAGATGCCAAATCTCATTGAGGTTCAGAAAGATTCCTATCAGTGGTTTCTGGACGAAGGTCTCAAAGAGGTGTTCGATGACATCTCCCCGATCGCTGACTACAGTGGTCACTTAAGCCTGGAGTTTGTGGATTTTACACTCTGTGAAGACGATGTGAAATACACGATCGACGAGTGCAAAGAGCGCGACGCGACTTATGCGGCACCCTTGAAAGTAAGAGTAAGACTCCACAACAAAGAGACTGATGAGATCAATGAGCATGAGATTTTCATGGGAGATCTGCCGCTGATGACTAAGACAGGCACCTTTGTCATCAATGGGGCGGAACGTGTCATCGTCAGCCAGCTCGTGCGTTCCCCCGGTATCTATTACGGAATCGCACATGACAAACTGGGCAAAAAGCTCTATTCAGCGACAGTTATCCCCAACAGAGGCGCGTGGCTTGAGTATGAGACAGACTCCAATGACGTTTTTTATGTGCGTGTAGACCGTACGAGAAAAGTGCCGATCACTGTCCTGATCCGCGCGCTTGGAATCGGTACAAACGCTGAGATTATCGAGCTGTTCGGAGAGGAGCCGAAGATCCTTGCAAGCTTCGGAAAGGATACTGCTGAGAACTATCAGGAGGGTCTTTTAGAGCTGTACAAAAAGATCCGCCCGGGCGAGCCGCTGGCAGTGGACAGCGCGGAAAGCCTGATCAACAGTATGTTCTTTGATCCGAGAAGATATGATCTGGCGAAAGTCGGACGCTATAAATTCAACAAAAAACTTATGCTGAGAAACCGCGTCAGCGGAAAAACTCTGGCAGAGGACGTAGTAAGTCCGCTGACAGGAGAGGTTGTGGCTGAAAAAGGAACGAAGATCACCCGTGAGATCGCGGATGCAATCCAGAATTCTGCTGCTCCCTGCCTCTGGGTGGAAGGAGAGGATGCGTCCAGAAATATCAAGATCCTTTCCAACATGATGGTAGACCTTCAGGCCATTGTGGACATCGATCCGAAGGAAGTCGGTGTGACAGAGCAGGTATTCTATCCTGTCCTGGCCGGTATTATCGAAGAGTCCGCAGGTGATATTGATGAGATGAAGCGCATGATCAGACGCGATATTCACGATCTGATTCCGAAGCATATTACAAGAGAGGATATTCTCGCTTCTATTAACTATAACATTCATCTTGAGTATGGCATCGGGAACGATGATGACATCGATCATCTCGGCAACCGCCGTATTCGCGCTGTGGGAGAACTTCTTCAGAACCAGTACAGAATCGGTCTGTCCAGACTGGAGAGAGTAGTCCGCGAGCGTATGACGACACAGGATCAGGAGGGAATCTCTCCCCAGTCACTGATCAATATTAAGCCGGTGACGGCAGCGGTGAAAGAGTTCTTCGGTTCTTCCCAGCTGTCCCAGTTCATGGATCAGAACAACCCGCTCGGCGAGCTGACGCATAAGAGACGTCTCTCCGCGCTGGGGCCGGGAGGTCTCTCCAGAGACCGCGCCGGATTTGAGGTCCGCGACGTACATTACTCTCATTATGGAAGGATGTGTCCGATCGAGACTCCTGAGGGTCCGAACATCGGTCTGATCAACTCTCTTGCGTGCTATGCGAGAATCAATCAGTACGGTTTCGTGGAAGCTCCGTACCGCAAAGTTGACAAATCAGATCCGCAGAATCCGCGGGTAACAGATGAAGTAGTCTATATGACTGCCGATGAGGAAGACAACTACCATGTGGCTCAGGCGAATACGCCGCTGGACGAGGAAGGACACTTTGTTCACAAAAATGTGTCCGGCCGCTACCGCGAGGAGACGCAGGAGTATGAGAGAAATAAATTTGACTATATGGATGTATCTCCGAAGATGGTGTTCTCAGTGGCTACTGCTCTGATTCCGTTCCTTCAGAACGATGATGCTAACCGAGCCCTCATGGGTTCCAACATGCAGCGTCAGGCTGTGCCGCTGCTCACGACAGAGGCTCCGGTTGTAGGTACCGGAATGGAAGTGAAAGCGGCTGTCGACTCGGGTGTCTGCATCGTTGCGGATGAGGCAGGTACTGTGGAGAGTTCCGCTTCCACGGAAATTGTGATTCGCCATGAAGACGGAACGAAGAAGTCCTATAAACTGACAAAATTCCAGCGAAGCAACCAGAGCAACTGCTACAACCAGAGGCCTATTGTCAACAAAGGCGATGTTGTGGAAAAGGGTCAGGTGATCGCGGATGGACCGTCGACATCAGGCGGTGAGATGGCTCTCGGAAAGAACCCGCTCATCGGCTTTATGACATGGGAAGGTTACAACTATGAGGATGCTGTTCTCTTAAGCGAGAGACTGGTTCAGGATGACGTATATACTTCTGTTCACATCGAAGAATATGAGGCGGAATCAAGAGACACGAAGCTGGGACCTGAGGAGATCACACGGGATATTCCGGGTGTAGGTGACGACGCTCTCAAAGATCTGGATGAGAGAGGAATCATCCGCATTGGAGCCGAGGTGCGCGCCGGAGATATTCTTGTCGGCAAGGTAACTCCGAAAGGCGAGACAGAGCTTACGGCGGAGGAGAGACTGCTCCGTGCGATCTTCGGCGAGAAGGCGCGTGAAGTAAGAGACACTTCTCTGAAAGTACCTCACGGCGAATACGGTATTGTTGTGGATGCCAAAGTGTTTACACGGGAGAACGGAGACGAGCTCTCTCCGGGAGTGAACCAGGCAGTCCGTATCTATATTGCACAGAAGAGAAAGATTTCAGTCGGCGATAAAATGGCCGGCCGTCACGGTAACAAGGGTGTCGTTTCCCGCGTGCTTCCTGTGGAGGATATGCCTTTCCTCCCGAACGGACGCCCGCTGGACATCGTACTCAACCCACTGGGCGTGCCGTCCCGTATGAACATCGGACAGGTACTGGAGATCCACTTAAGTCTTGCGGCAAAAGCACTTGGATTTAACATTTCCACGCCGGTATTTGACGGAGCCAACGAGGTGGACATTATGGACACTCTGGATCTGGCAAACGACTATGTAAATCTCGAGTGGGAGGAGTTTGAGAAAAAGCACGGAGAAGAACTGCTTCCGGAAGTGCTGGAATACCTCTCTGAGAACAGAGAACACAGAAAACTGTGGAAGGGCGTGCCCCTCTCCAGAGACGGAAAAGTCCGCTTAAGAGACGGCCGCACCGGAGAGTTCTTTGACAGCCCGGTTACGATCGGACACATGCATTACCTGAAACTTCACCACCTTGTAGACGATAAGATTCATGCCCGTTCTACAGGTCCTTACTCTCTCGTTACGCAGCAGCCGCTGGGTGGTAAAGCACAGTTCGGCGGTCAGCGTTTCGGTGAGATGGAGGTGTGGGCGCTTGAGGCATACGGCGCATCCTACACCCTCCAGGAGATCCTGACTGTGAAGTCGGATGATGTAGTCGGACGTGTGAAGACTTACGAGGCGATCATCAAAGGCGAGAATATACCGGAGCCGGGAATTCCGGAGTCCTTCAAAGTACTTTTAAAAGAGCTCCAGTCTCTGGCACTGGATGTCCGTGTACTGCGCGACGACAACACCGAAGTGGAGATCATGGAGAACGTAGACTACGGCGAGACCGACCTGCGCCACATTATTGAGGGTGACAGAAAGTACCGCGATGAGAATGAATCCTTCGGGGATCACGGATATACAGAGCAGGAGTTTGTGGACGGAGAACTGGAGAACGTGGAACCGGAAGAGCCGGAAGATGACAGCTATGATGACATTGAGTTTGACGAGTATTCCGGTGATGATGAAAACTAATGGGAGGAGCCATATCTATGCCAAATAATAATGAACAACAATATCAACCGTTAAAATTTGATGCGATCAGAATCGGGCTGGCTTCACCGGAAAAGATTCTGGAATGGTCCAGAGGCGAGGTTACAAAACCGGAGACGATCAATTACAGAACGCTGAAACCTGAAAAAGACGGTCTGTTCTGCGAGAGAATCTTCGGACCGAGCAAGGACTGGGAGTGTCACTGCGGTAAATATAAAAAAATTCGCTACAAAGGCGTTGTGTGCGACCGATGTGGCGTTGAAGTTACAAAGGCGAGTGTGCGCCGTGAGCGTATGGGGCACATCGCTCTTGCGGCTCCGGTATCCCATATCTGGTATTTTAAAGGAATTCCGAGCCGCATGGGTCTGATCCTTGATATTTCCCCGCGTACGCTGGAGCGGGTGCTCTACTTCGCTTCCTATATCGTACTGGACAAAGGAGAGACGGATCTTCAGGAGAAGCAGATCCTCTCCGAGACAGAGTATCAGGAGCAGCGTGAGAAATGGGGCGGCGCATTCCGCGTAGGTATGGGCGCTGAAGCTATAAAAGAACTTCTGGAGAAGATCGACCTGGAGAAAGAGTGTGAAGAACTCCAGAAAGCACTTGAGAACGCGACGGGACAGAAACGCGCCAGAATCGTAAAACGCCTGGAAGTTGTGGAGGCGTTCCTTGAGTCAGGCAACCGTCCCGAGTGGATGATTCTGACGGCGATTCCGGTGATTCCGCCGGATCTTCGTCCGATGGTACAGCTTGATGGCGGACGTTTCGCGACATCTGACTTAAACGATCTGTACAGAAGAATCATCAACAGAAACAACCGTCTGAAGAGACTTTTAGAACTGGGTGCGCCGGATATTATCGTGCGCAACGAGAAGCGTATGCTTCAGGAGGCTGTGGACGCTCTGATCGACAACGGCCGTCGTGGACGTCCGGTTACAGGACCGGGCAACAGAGCCCTGAAGTCACTGTCCGACATGCTCAAAGGTAAATCAGGACGATTCCGTCAGAACCTGCTCGGAAAACGTGTGGATTACTCTGGGCGTTCCGTTATCGTCGTAGGACCGGAACTGAAGATCTATCAGTGCGGTCTTCCGAAAGAGATGGCGATAGAACTGTTCAAACCGTTTGTAATGAAAGAACTTGTGGCAAACGGTACGGCTCACAATATAAAAAATGCAAAGAAGATGGTAGAGAGACTTCAGCCGGAGGTATGGGATGTGCTCGAGGAAGTGATCAAAGAGCACCCGGTTATGCTCAACCGTGCCCCCACGCTCCACAGACTGGGTATTCAGGCGTTTGAGCCTATTCTCGTAGAGGGTAAAGCTATTAAACTTCATCCTCTCGTGTGTACGGCCTACAATGCCGACTTCGACGGAGACCAGATGGCTGTCCATGTACCGCTGTCTGTGGAAGCACAGGCAGAGTGCCGCTTCCTTCTGCTCTCTCCGAACAACCTCCTGAAACCGTCAGACGGTGGTCCGGTAGCCGTGCCTTCCCAGGATATGGTTCTCGGTATCTATTACCTGACGCAGTTAAGGCCGGGAGCAAAGGGAGAAGGCATGTCATTCCGCAGTGTAAGCGAGGCGATTCTCGCATACGAGAACGGATATATCACCCTTCATTCCCAGATCAAAGTCCGTGTGTCCAGAACTATGCCGGACGGAACTGTGAAGTCGGGAACCATCGACGCTACCCTTGGACGTCTGCTGTTTAACGAGATTATCCCTCAGGATCTCGGCTTTGTGGACAGAGATGTACCGGGAAATGAACTTCTGATGGAGATTGATTTCCATGTGGGCAAAAAGCAGCTAAAGCAGATCCTCGAGAAAGTCATCAACACGCACGGCGCCACACAGACGGCGGAGGTGCTCGACGACGTAAAATCGATCGGATACAAGTTCTCCACAAGAGCGGCTATGACAGTATCCATTTCTGACATGACCGTACCGCCGGAGAAACCTCAGATGATCGAGAAAGCACAGGATACTGTTGATAAAATTACAAAGAACTACAAACGCGGACTTATCACGGAAGAAGAGCGTTATAAAGAAGTCGTTGAGACATGGAAAGCTACTGACGACATGCTGACAGACGCGCTGCTCTCCGGTCTGGATAAATACAACAACATCTTTATGATGGCGGATTCCGGAGCCCGTGGTTCTGACAAGCAGATCAAACAGCTCGCCGGCATGCGCGGTCTTATGGCCGACACGACAGGACGTACAATCGAGCTGCCGATCAAGTCCAACTTCCGTGAAGGTCTGGACGTACTGGAGTACTTCATGTCTGCCCACGGCGCCCGTAAAGGTCTCTCCGATACCGCGCTTCGTACAGCTGACTCCGGTTACCTGACAAGACGTCTTGTAGACGTATCACAGCAGCTTATCATTCACGATTCAGACTGTGTACAGCCGGGCGATGAGATACCGGGTATGTATGTACACGCTTTTACAGACGGAAACGAAGAGATCGAGAGCCTGCAGGATCGTATCACAGGACGCTTCTCCTGCGAGGACATCAAAGATAAAGACGGCAACGTACTTGTAAAGGCGAACCACATGATCACACCTCGCCGTGCGGAACGCGTGATGAAAAACGGTGTGGATGAGAGCGGCGAACCGCTTCAGAAGGTGAAGATCCGTACAATTCTTACCTGCCGCTGCAAAGACGGCGTGTGCGCGAAGTGCTACGGTGCCAACATGGCAACCGGCGAAGTCGTACAGGTCGGCGAGGCAGTTGGTATTGTGGCAGCTCAGTCTATCGGTGAGCCAGGTACACAGCTTACTATGCGTACTTTTCATACCGGCGGTGTGGCGGGAGACGATATTACCCAGGGTCTTCCTCGTGTCGAAGAGCTCTTTGAGGCGAGAAAACCGAAGGGTCTTGCGATTATCACTGAGTTTGCCGGAAAAGCGACTATCAGCGATACGAAGAAAAAACGCGAAGTCATCGTCACAAACGATGAGACAGGCGAATCAAAAGCGTACCTTATTCCGTATGGTTCACGCATCAAGATTCAGGATGGAGATGTTCTTGAAGCGGGAGATGAGCTCACAGAAGGTAGTGTGAACCCGCACGATATACTGAAGATCAAAGGACTGCGCGCAGCTCAGGACTATATGCTTCGCGAGGTGCAGAGAGTATACCGCCTGCAGGGCGTTGATATTAACGACAAGCATATCGAGGTCATTGTGCGCCAGATGCTGAAGAAGATCCGCATAGAGGAAAAGGGAGACTCCGAATTCCTGCCGGGTACAATGGTGGATGTGCTGGACTTTGAGGATGTCAACAGACAGCTTGAAGCAGAAGGCAGAGAGCCTGCCGTGGGTGAGCAGATCATGCTCGGTATCACGAAAGCATCTCTTGCAACAGACTCATTCCTGTCAGCGGCGTCCTTCCAGGAGACGACGAAGGTGCTTACAGAAGCGGCGATCAAAGGTAAGATCGACCATCTGGCAGGTCTGAAGGAGAATGTCATTATCGGTAAACATATCCCGGCCGGTACGGGTATGAAGAAGTACCGTGATGTGGCGCTCAATACGGACATTCATATGGAACAGGAACTGGAGCTGGATCTGGGAGATGAAGTGGAACTGGATCTGGACATGGATACAGAGGCGGACACAGAACTGGAGTCTGCTGGAAATGAAGCCGGAATATTGTCTAAAGATGCGCCGGCGGAAGAAGAGGCTGTACTCAATACAGAAGAGTAATCTGAACTCAATATTTATATGCAGTAATAAAAAGGCACCTGCCGGTAATAACCTGGCAGGTGCCTTTTGGCGCTCCCTCTGATTGTGCATTACACAAATTGTATTTACACTGTACTGATGATTTACAGAGATATACTTTCCTCTTCTTCATCTTCCGCCATGCGGTATCCGACGCCAACTTCAGTAAAGATATATTTAGGCTGCGCCGGGTCATCTTCTATCTTTCTGCGTATGTTGGCCATGTTCACCCGGAGAATTTTGTTGTCATCATCCGCGTACGGACCCCACACATTGGAGAGAATTGTGGCGTAGGTGATTACTTTTCCGGAGTTTTGAGCCAGATAGGCCACGATCTTATATTCAATGGGCGTCAGATGAATTTCTTCTCCCTTTACTTTCAAAAGACGCCTGGAAAAATCCAGAATCATGCCTCCGTGTCGATAGGGGCGGAGATAGAGCGTATCGTTGGTGCGCAGCCGGTTGCTGTGACGCAGAGACGCGCGGATGCGGGCGAGCAGCTCCGATGTGCCAAATGGCTTCGTAATGTAGTCGTCAGCTCCCAGGTCCAGTGTCAGGACTTTCTCTTTCTCCGCTGTGCGGGCCGAGATTACGATGATCGGCGTGCTGGTCCATGTGCGGGCCTTCCGGATAATATCATTTCCGCTGATGTCGGGCAGCCCGAGATCAAGAAGGATAATATCCGGACACTGGGAGCGGATCAGTTCCAGCCCCTGAGCGCCCGTGTCCGCGCACAATACCCGATATTCGTGGCGTTTGAGAACCTTCCCCATGAAAGTCTGTATATTTTTTTCGTCTTCTATGATCAGGACGGTACATTTAGACATTGTTGTGATCCTCCTTTTCTTTTGGAAGAGTAAAGGTGAATTCCGCGCCGTGTGAGTGGTTGGACGCGGTTATCGTTCCGTTATGAGCCTGGATGATCGTTTTACAGATGGACAGGCCGATACCGATCCCCTTGTGTCCGTCCGTATTGCCGGACATCGTCTGCTGCCCCTCGAATATACAGGGTACTTGCTGCGGACTGAGTCCCTTTCCGTAATCCCGTACCTTGAAAGATATGAGATCAGGCGCCTCCTCGATGATCAGATCTATAGGTTTTCTGCTGCCTGAATGAACGAAAGCGTTCTCAAGAAGATTGATCAGCACCTGTTCGATCAGCGTAGGATCCATAGACAGCATGAGAAAGTCATTGGGCATATTCACTCTGACCGGAATATCGGGAAGGCGTTTGCGCAGCCGTAAGATTGCCTCGGATACGACTTCTTCCACGACCTCAGGAGATTTTTTTACCTGATTTTCCGCAGTATCATTGATCCGCGTAACAGTGAGCAGGTTTTCCACCATATTCAGAAGCCACTGGGAGTCCTCCCTTATGTTGGACACGAGCTCTGTGCGGTCTTCCTCCGAGAGATCGGGATAATTCTCCAGATAAGAGGAGGAGGAACCGATGATGCTCGTCAGAGGAGTCCTCAGATCGTGGGAGACAGCCCGCAGAAGATTGGCACGCAGTTTTTCTTTGTCAGCCTCCACAAGCGCCTTTTCCCGTTCTGCGATCGCCTGACGCTGACGCTTCAGGGCAGTGGTGGTGGTACTGGTAATCAGGGAGATCGCAAGCATGCCTATAAAGGTGACCGGGTATCCGTCCAGATAGAAGTTGACTCTGAAGTACGGATAGGAGAAGAAATAGTTCACCGCAATCACACAGAACAGTGAGGATACGATCCCGAATATATAGCCTGAAGTATACAGAGCGGTCAGGATGAGCGCCAGCGTATAGATGACGGTAATATTCGCCGCATTTTCATTTCCGAAATAGAAAAATCCGAAAGAGATGGCGGTTGCGGCCGCAAGCATAATTATTGTAAAAGCGATTTCTTTTAACAGATGTTTTTTCATAGCGGTCTTTATATGTATAAAAATGCAGAAGGAGAGCTGGTTATACCGGCTCTCCGTTTTTGTATTTGCGAAGGACATTCTGAATCCTCTCGTTGGGAGAGAGAATGGAACTGATTGATCCGTCGTGATTCAGCGTGTCCACAATGAGAGCAATGTATTTGCTCATGTCACAGTTGATATAGTAAGGTTTGGAAAGCAGTTCCGGCGTCTGATAGATCAGATTGGTAGTCAGTATGCCGGAGAGGACGCCTTCCTCATAAGCCTTGTCGAATTTCTCCAGTCCGTTTGTAAACAGTCCGAAGGTGGCAGCCGCATAGATCCGGTTTGCTTTTCTCCGCTTCAGTTCGGTAGCCACTTCGATAATGCTGTCTCCGGAAGAAATCATGTCGTCGATGATAATGACGTCTTTTCCGTCCACAGAACTTCCGAGGAACTCATGAGCTACAATCGGGTTACGGCCGTTTTCGATCCTTGTATAATCACGGCGCTTGTAAAACATTCCCATATCCAGACCGAGTACGTTGGCGAGATATACCGCGCGGTTTGTACCGCCCTCGTCCGGGCTGATGGCCATCATATGCTCACTGTCGATCTTGAGATCTTTCACCGTGCGGAGCAGCCCTTTGATAAACTGATATGTGGGAGAGACCGTCTCAAACCCGCTTAAGGGGATAGCGTTCTGGACGCGGGGATCATGGGCGTCGAAAGTGATAATATTATCCACTCCCATCCGCACAAGCTCCTGAAGGGCCAGGGCGCAGTCGAGAGACTCCCGGGAGTTTCTCTTGTGCTGGCGGCTCTCGTAGAGGAAAGGCATAATGACATTGATGCGCCGTCCTTTACCGCCGATGGCGGCGATAATTCTCTTTAAGTTCTGGAAATGATCATCAGGTGACATATGGTTGGTCTTTCCTGTCAGTGAATATGTGACGCTGTAATTGCACACATCAACCATCAGATACAGATCCCTGCCGCGCACGGATTCTTTAATGATTCCTTTGGCTTCGCCGGAGCCGAAACGCGGCACATCAGCGTTGATCATGTAAGTATCTTTCTCGTATCCCGCAAACACGGCGTCATCACGGTACTCATGGGCGCTTTCGTGTCTCCATTTAACGAGATAGTCATCCACCTTTTTGCCAAGTTCCTCACATCCGGTCAGTGCGATGAGCCCAAGGCTGCCTACCGGAATGTTTTCTAAGATTCGTTCTGTTCGACGTAGCATCAATGTTCCTCCCTGTGTTTTAACTTTTTCTTGATACGTATATCATCACCGATAATCTTCAGCAGGGCATAACTGCTGGTAATCCTGGAAAAAGCGCGCTCCGTATAGAGATCAGCAATGGATTCCAGTGATAAATTTGTTGAGATAATCGTTGATTTTCTGTGAATCAGCCTTTCGTTTATGCAGGTGAAAAACTGTGCCGATATGAAGGCGTTCGTATATTCGCTTCCCAGATCATCAATGATCAGAAGATCGCAGTTATAAATATACTCCGACATATTTTTGGCGTCTGAATTTTCCTTATCAAACTTTGTCTGTGCAAGAATGTTGAAAAGCTGCGGCGCAGAAAAATAGACCACGGAAAATTCCCGGTTCATGATCTCCCGGGCGATACAGGTGGAGAGAAAAGTTTTCCCCACACCGACGCTCCCGTAGAAGAACAGGTTTTGGAAGTCCTGTCCGAATGTATCGATGAACCTGTGGCAGATTTTCAGTGTGTCTTCCATCATTGCCCGGGCGGATCGCCCAGTTGTTTTATCATACTGTGAACCGGAATAAAAATCAAGACTGAAGTGCTCAAAAGAAGCATCTGTTGGAAATTCTTTCATGTTGGACTGCTCATACAGAAGTCTGATTACTGCCTTTTTAAAGCAGTGGCACTTCTGGTTTCCGATATATCCGGTATCCTTGCAGTCAGGACAGTTGTAGACTGGTTCGAGATAGTCCGACGGATACCCGGCGGAGGCGAGAAGACTCTTTTTGCTGCTGCGCAGAATCTCAAGCTCTTCTTTGAGAGAGGTCAGCGCATTCTCATCGCCGCTTAGAAGCTTTTTTCCATACTGAACAGACAGGATGGAGATGGACTCGTCCAGTGATTTAAATTCAGGAAGCCGGTCGCATACTTCTTTGTAGCGGGCTGTCTGGACGTCGTGATTCTTAAGCCTTATCTGTTCGTATTCCCTCATGATTGCGTGGTATTGTGAATTCTTGAGTGGCATGGA
This sequence comes from uncultured Mediterraneibacter sp., assembly GCF_944377805.1. Taxonomy (GTDB): domain Bacteria; phylum Bacillota; class Clostridia; order Lachnospirales; family Lachnospiraceae; genus Mediterraneibacter. Next base: position 14,400 of record NZ_CALWFZ010000024.1, read on the forward strand.
TGTACTCCTTTAATTACTGTTTAACAACTTCTCTTCAAGAGATTCCATATCATAGCTGCGCCGCTCGAAGTTGTTCAGATTCTTTGTGGCTGACCTGGTCTTTGCGGCGCCCCTTCCGGCAGCCCGGTCTTTCTGATATTCCTCGTCAAGAGAGGAGACATCGCTTAAATGACGGATGTCTTTGTTGTGCCACCTGGTCAGAATCGAGTCGGCATACTCGAAACTGGGCTGGTGCGTTGCCATAATCGTGCGACGGCACGCTTCCTCTATAATGTCAGACGAAAACGCGTATTCTTCTGACCATTTTTTTATGTAGTCAAGTTCAGAGGCGGCCGGGCCCCTGTTCTTGATTCCAAAAGCATTTAGTACGGCATAGCAGCTCCGGGTATAAATCAGGGACTGCTCTTTTGCCTGAGCGACGGTCTCAATGCCGGATTCAGCCCACGAAAACGCTACCTTCTGGATATAATGTATACTCTTGTGACCGTTTTCCACGCAGGATTCAATCAGATATTCGATGAGATCCGCCGACATATGCAGTGTATCATAAAAATATGTGATTGTCTCCATTTCTGTGTGGGTCAGTGTCTTTCCGAGATACTGCTCCGCGATAAACAGAAGAGATTTGATCTCTTTCTGTGCGCGAAACTCATCAATGGGAACGGCCTGGCGCCGGGGTGCGTTAAACTCGGGCGCGCGAGTCGAAGTGCCGGAATCAGGCATGCGCTGAGCCGCCTCAGGCTCCGGAGATGCCGGCGCGCAGTGACTGGTCTTTTTCGGGTCTTTCAGCAGTTCCAGGCATGTGATTTTGCCGTCGCTGTCGCGCTCAACTTTAAGAAGTCCGGTCTTTTCCCAATACCGGAAAGCCCGCAGAATGTCGTTCTCGGTATTATTAAGGCAGTCTGCGATTGTAGATATTGTGAGCGATGAACAGGGGTCGTCCAGATGCCGGAGCAAAAAGAGGTATACTTTCACAAATTCCCCGTTCGCGTCGACCATATAGTTGTCGATAAAGTCATTTGGAAGCAGCGTGGCGTTCGTCTGGAATTTGTTCTTCAATGTCAATGTTTTCATAATCTTTTTGTCCCACTTTCTTAATACATCTGAATCAGCCTGAAATAGAGTGTAAAATAGAAAGCGGACTGGCTGTATCCGCTTTCCTTACTTAACTAATATATCATTTTATTGCCGGGCGCAAAAGGATTTTTTCGTGGGTAAATCCTTCTTTTTTGTAGATAACTATGTGCAGAACCTGTGGATAACTTCCGGTATGCCCGCAAACAGTGGGTTTCTGACATAAATAACCTCATAGTATCTATTTCAGAAGATCCTCGCCTACCGTGACAACATCTCCGGCGCCCATTGTGATCAGCAGATCCCCTGTTTTACAGTTTTCTCTAAGGAAGTCCTCGATCTCTTCAAAGGAGGGAAAGTAATGGGTGTCTGTGCCGAGTTTTTTCACTTCTTCGGCCAGATCCGCCGATGAGATTCCCAGAGTATCCGTCTCGCGCGCAGCGTAAATATCCGCCAGTATGAGATGGTCGGTATGGGAGAGCGCTTCCGCGAACTCGTGGAAAAATGCTTTTGTCCGCGTATAAGTATGGGGCTGGAATACACACCACACTTTGTTGTGCGGATAGTGCCGGGAAGCCTTTAGAGTAGCTTTGATCTCTGTAGGATGATGAGCGTAATCATCTACAACAGTGACGCCGTTGAACTCGCCTTTATACTCAAAGCGGCGGTCTGTTCCGGTGAAGGATAAGAGACCTTTCTTAATCACTTCCATTGATATTCCGAGAAGTTCGGCCACAGCCACGGCGGACAGGGCGTTGGAGACATTGTGATCTCCTGTGACAGAGAGCGTGATGTGATCCGCGCGTTTCCCGTGTCTGATCAGGTCAAATGAGACATGTCCGTTTTCGTTATAGCTTATATTATCAGCGCTGTAATCAGACTCCGGGGAGGAACCGTAGGTCACCACATTGCAGGAGAGCCCGCTGTAAATCTCTTCATAACTCATAATGTCGCTGTTGATCACCAGGGTGCCGTCATCCGGCAGAAGCTCCGCGAACTGATGGAATGAGTGGCGTATATCTTCCAGATCTTTAAAGAAATCAAGGTGATCCTCTTCAATATTAAGAATTACGCTGATCTTCGGGAAGAAATGGAGGAAACTGTTCGTGTACTCGCAGGCTTCGGTGATGAAAGTGCCGGAGCCGCCGACGCGGATGTTGCCGCCGATTGCCTGAAGGATGCCGCCTACAGAGATCGTGGGATCCAGATCTCCTGCCAACAGTATATGAGAAATCATGGAAGTGGTCGTCGTTTTTCCGTGGGTTCCCGATACCGCGATAGGGGTGTCATAGTTTTTCATAAGCTGCCCTAACAGCTCTGCCCGGGTCAGCATGGGGATCTTCTTCGCGACGGCCTCGATCAGCTCCGGGTTGCTCCGATTGATGGCCGCCGTATATACGACGCACTGAATATCGGAAGTGATGTTTTCCGCTTTCTGCCCGTATGCGATCAGGGCGCCCTCTGACTCCAGCTTCTTTGTCAGAGGGGACTCCTTCGAGTCGGAGCCGGATACGGTAAACCCTTCTTTGAGCAGAATTTCGGCAAGCCCGCTCATGCTGATACCTCCGATTCCGATAAAATGGATATGGATCGGTTTATGAAAATCGATTTTATACATGGAAATTCCCCTTCTCTTCTTCTCTTTTTTCATTTTATAGTCATAAAATGTCTCAGTCCACTATATTATACTATATATAAAAAAAATTAAAAGGAGTTCTTTTTGTGCGAAATTAATAAAAAGTTAAAAAAAAATAGGATAAAATTGTAAATAATTATTCTAAAAACACAAATATATGGTATAATAAACGCATATAACCAGAAATGAGGTGACGCAATGTACAAAAAGGAAATGATTGCCATGCTGTTGGCGGGCGGACAGGGCAGTCGGCTCGGAGTTCTGACAGCGAAAGTCGCGAAACCTGCGGTGGCTTTTGGAGGGAAGTACAGAATCATAGACTTTCCTTTGAGCAACTGTATCAATTCGGGTATCGACACGGTCGGAGTGCTGACACAATATCAGCCGTTGAGACTGAATACTCATATCGGCATCGGTATCCCCTGGGATCTTGACCGCAACGTGGGAGGAGTGTCGATCCTGCCACCTTACGAAAAGAGCTCAAACAGCGAATGGTATACGGGAACAGCAAACGCCATCTATCAGAACTTAAACTATATGGAGACGTACAATCCGGATTATGTGCTGATCCTTTCGGGAGATCATATTTATAAGATGGATTACGAAGTGATGCTGGATTTCCACAAGGCGAATCACGCTGATGTGACAATCGCGGCAATGCCCGTTCCCATAGAGGAGGCAAGCAGGTTCGGAATCGTTGTCACAGACGATGACAGCCGGATCAAAGAGTTTGAAGAAAAGCCCGAGAAGCCAAGCAGCAATCTCGCGTCGATGGGCATTTACATTTTCAGCTGGCCGGTTCTTAAGGAAGCGCTTATTAAGCTCAAAGACCAGCCCAACTGCGATTTCGGAAAACATATTATCCCCTATTGTCATGAAAAAGGGGACAGGCTCTTTGCTTACGAATATAACGGATACTGGAAAGACGTGGGAACACTGAGCTCATACTGGGAAGCCAATATGGAGCTGATTGATATTATCCCGGAGTTTAATCTGTATGAGGAATTCTGGAAGATCTATACAAACAGCGCGAATATTCCGCCTCAGTATATCGCGGAGCAGGGAGTGGTAGACCGCTGTATTATCAGCAACGGTTCTGAGATCTGCGGGGAAGTTCACAATTCCGTTTTGGGAGGCAGCGTGACGGTTGGAAAAGGAAGTGTAGTTCGTGATTCCATTATCATGCAGGGCGTGACGATCGGCGAGAACTGCGTCATAGAAAAAGCGATTATTGCGGAGGATACCGTGATCGGTGACAATGTTGTGATCGGAATCGGAAGCGAAGTGCCCAACAAGTCGAAACCAAATATCTACAGCGGCGGGCTGGCTACGATCGGGGAGAATTCCGTAATTCCCTCCGGCGTCCAGATAGGCAAGAACACCGCGCTCAGCGGCGTGACCTCAGCGGAAGACTATGTAAACGGCGTGCTGGAGAGCGGTGAGACATTGATAAAGGCAGGTGACAGAGTATGAGAGCAGTTGGAATTATATTAGCGGGCGGCAACAGCAGAAAGATGCATGAACTGACGTCAAAGAGGGCTGTGGCGGCCATGCCGATTGCCGGAAGCTATCGGGCGATTGATTTTGCGCTGAGCAATATGACGAATTCTCATATTCAGAAAGTCGCAGTGCTGACCCAATATAACGCGCGATCATTAAACGAGCATCTGAACTCATCCAAATGGTGGGATTTCGGGAGGAAACAGGGCGGACTTTATGTATTTACACCTACGATTACGGCTGACAACGGATACTGGTACAGAGGAACGGCAGACGCGATTTACCAGAACCTGGATTTCCTGAGAAAGTGCCATGAACCGTATGTGATCATAACATCGGGGGACGCAGTGTACAAGCTCGATTATAACAAAGTCCTGGAATACCACATTGCGAAAAAAGCAGATATTACCGTCGTGTGCAAGGAACTGGATCCGGGTGAGGATGCGACGAGATTCGGAACTATCCGTATGAACGAGGCGTGCCGGATAGAAGAGTTCGAGGAAAAGCCGATGGTGGCGAACTCCCACACGGTGTCTACCGGAATTTATGTGATTCGCAGAAGGCAGCTGATTGATCTGGTAGAGCGCTGTGCTGAGGAAGACAGACATGATTTTGTAACCGACATTCTGATTCGGTATAAGAATCTGAAGAAGATATACGGTTATAAAATAAACAGCTACTGGAGTAACATCTCTACAGTGGACGCGTATTATCAGACGAATATGGATTTCCTGAAACCCGAAGTACGAAATTACTTTTTCAGGGAGCTTCCCCATGTATTTTCCAAGGTAAGCGATCAGCCGCCCGCGAAATACAATCCCGGCGCGGTTGTGAAGAACAGTCTTGTCGGAAGCGGAAGCATTGTCAACGGAACAATTGAGAATTCCGTTATCTTTAAAAAAGTATTTGTCGGAAACAATTGTGTAATCAAGAATTCTATTATTCTGAATGATGTATATCTCGGGGATAATACTTACATTGAAAACTGCATCGTCGAGAGCCGTGACACAATCAGGGCAAACACAAGACACGTCGGAGAAAATGGTGTGAAAGTTGTAGTTGAAAAGAATGAACGGTATGCATTATAAGTCTGTACAGAACATACAGCGGGCGATTCCCGCTAATAGTGCATGAGAGAAAGGAGACCTGAAATATGCAGATCACAGATGTACGTGTTCGCAAAGTTGCGAAAGAGGGAAAGTTAAAGGCGGTTGTTTCTATCACAATTGACGATGAATTTGTAGTTCATGACATTAAGGTGATAGAGGGAGAAAAAGGGCTGTTCATCGCAATGCCGAGCAAGAAAGCGCTTGACGGCGAATACCGCGACATAGCTCATCCGATTAATTCCGGCACAAGGGAGAGGATTCAGTCCACGATTCTTGCAAGGTATGAAGAATCACTGGAGGAAGAGGAAGAGCCTGTTACTGGCGCTGAATAGAGAAAGCGGGCAGTTCAAATACCATCTCTTTCCCGCTTCCGGGATGTCTGAATTCGAGACGATAAGCACAGAGCTTTAATGGCTCTGTGCTTTTTCTGTCTGTGCCTGATGCTTCGTCTGCTGCTTTTCCATACTTTCTGTCGCCGGCAAGTGGACATCCAAGATGCGCCATCTGCACCCGAATCTGGTGATGTCTTCCGGTGTCCAGCCTGATCTTCACAAGCGATGTGACAGTCAGATGATCCTCATATACTGCCTCCGTCTTATAATAAAGCCTTGCCGGTTTCGCCCCGGGAGTATCCTTCGTACAGATGCGTGACATATTACTCCGCCCGTCTTTTACAAGGTAGTTTTCCAGTATTCCCTCGGTCGGATGGGGCTTTCCGATGACGAGGGCGTGGTAGTATTTCCCGAAACCCGAAGATGTGAGCTGCCGGTTCAGGCCTTTTGCGGCAGCCGGAGTTTTCGCGAATACGAGCAGCCCCTCCACAGGCTGGTCCAGGCGGTGGATGACGGCAAGATAAGGCGGCCGGGGGGACTCCTTTTTATTTCTTCCGGAGGAAGACAGGTAGTTTTTCAGCAGACTTTCCATATCGGGGGTGCCGACGCGGGCGCTCTGAACGGCGATCCCGGCCGGTTTATGACATACGATGATCTGCTCATCTTTATACAGGATAAGCGTACGAATATCAGGCATGGTTTCAGACTCCTTTTCACATATCATTTCTTGACTTTTCTATGTGTTGCGACTAAACTGATTATGATATAAAAGAATGATCAGGTCAAGCTTTTTAAGGAGGCGCTTCATGATAAACAATGACTGGGAAAGATTCGGAGATGAGATCCGAAGAACCATACAGGACGCGGTGGATACGCGGGATTTCAGCAGGCTGAACCAGACAGTGTCCGACACGGTGGGACGTGCGGTGGACGCCGTATCTCATGGCGTCAGAAACGGCGGATGGTATCGTGACAATCCGATGCAGCGCGGCAAGGGAGATCAGCCGGCGAATGGAGGACAGCAGTCATACAAAAATATGAACCACCCGGAGAAACGGCTTTTATATCTGAAAGGAACTTCCACAAAGGTGGGAGGCATCTTTCTTGCAGTTACCGGGTATGTGTTCCTGGCGGGATCAGTTGTTTTCCTGGCGCTGCTGGCGGCGGGAGCGGCCGCGACCGGCTGGAACCTGCTCCTAAAGATCGGTATGGGCGCGTTCGGCGTGTTCGCGCTGGCGTTTCTGTTTATGGCGATCACCGGTACGAACATGACATGTACGGTCGGACGCTTCCGCAGATATGTGAAGATACTGCAGGATCGGGAATACTGCGATGTGAAAGAGTTGTCCCACAGAACCGGGCGCTCCCTCAAAGCGGTGCTCAAAGACTTAAGGAAAATGATCAGAAAAGGCTGGTTTCGTCAGGGACATCTCGATCCCCAGGGCACCTGCCTCATGGTCAGCGATAAAGCGTATCGCCAGTACACTGATCTGATGGATCAGATGAAGAAGGAGAAGGCAGAGAGGGAGGAAGCGGCAGCCAGGCAGCAGCAGGAGTATTCAAAGCTTTCTCCTGAGGTGCAGAAGATCTTAAAAGCCGGTGATGATTACGTCAGAAAAATCAGGGAAGCAAACGACGCGATACCGGGAGAGGAGATTTCGGCGAAGATGTCCCGCATGGAGATGCTGGTGGACCGGATCTTTGACCGGGTGGAGGAGAACCCGGAATCTGTTGATGATATACGGAAACTGATGGAATACTATCTCCCGACTACGATCAAGCTGCTTGAGGCATATGAGGATCTGGACGCCCAGCCGGTGCAGGGAGAGAACATTATCTCCTCCAAAAAAGAGATCGAAAAGACAATAGATACCCTGAATACCGCGTTTGAAAAACTGCTTGACGACCTGTTCCGTGATACGGCGTGGGATGTATCGTCGGACATCTCCGTTCTTCACACGATGCTGGCGCAGGAAGGCCTGACGGAGGATGGTCTGAAGACAGCGGGAAAGCAATAGAACAGGGTTACAGCCCCAATAGAAACGAATCAAAGTGGAGGGAAAGAAAATGAGTAATGAGTTTCAGGATGTAAGTACTGCTCCGACACTGACCCTGGATCCGTTCCAGAACCAGGGAGAGAAGCAGACGCCTTTGGAGCATCAGAAAGAGGAGCCGGCGCTGGATGAAAGTATTCTCACGGAGGAGGAAAGGCGCACGGTGGATGCGTTTGCCCGGCAGATCGATCTGACGAATTCTGCGATGGTGCTCCAGTACGGCGCGGGAACACAGAAAAAGATGGCCGATTTCTCCGAGTCAGCGCTTGAAAATGTGAGATCAAAAGATCTGGGAGAAGTAGGTGAACTCTTAAGCGGAGTGGTGAAGGAATTAAAAGGATTTGACCGGGAGGAAGAAAAAGGGTTTCTGGGGATCTTTAAGAAAGCGTCGAATAAGATTGAATCCATGAAGGCGAAGTATGCGAAGGCGGAGACGAATGTCAATGAGATTGTCAAAGTGCTTGAAAAACACCAGGTACAACTCATGAAAGATACCGCCCTTTTGGACAAGATGTATGAACTCAACCTGACGTATTTTAAAGAACTGTCCATGTATATTCTTGCGGGTAAGAAGAAGCTGGAGGAAGTGAAAAATACGAAGCTCAAAGAACTTCTCGACAGGGCGAAGATATCCGGGCTTGCGGAGGACGCTCAGGCGGCAAAGGATCTGGATGCCATGTGCAGCCGGTTTGAGAAGAAAATCCATGATCTGGAACTTACGAGAATGATCTCGATTCAGACGGCGCCTCAGATCCGTCTTGTGCAGAATAATGACACCCTGATGGTGGAGAAGATACAGTCCACCATTGTGAACACAATTCCGCTCTGGAAGAGCCAGATGGTGCTGGCCCTTGGCGTGGAGCACTCGGCCCAGGCGGCGGCAGCCCAGCGGGAAGTGACGGATATGACGAATGAGCTGCTGAAGAAGAATGCAGAGAAGCTTAAGATGGCGACCATCGATACAGCCAGAGAGTCAGAGCGTGGTATCGTGGATATGGAGACGCTAAAAGCAACGAATGAGTCTCTGATCTCCACGCTTGATGAAGTGATGAACATTCAGAGAGAAGGACGCCAGAAACGAATGGAAGCGGAGGAAGGCCTGCGGAACATGGAGCAGGAATTAAAGGCAAAACTGCTGGAAATACAAGGATGAAAATGAGGAGCAGCTGCTCCTCATTTTTTTGATCAGTTATTTACTTTATGATGTACTGTCGCTGAGTCTACAGTAAGAGGTTCAAAAGCATATCCCCTGTCACGGTAGTATTGAATAATCTGGGGAAGCGCCTCTACAGTGGTATCTTTCGCGTCTGTGTCATGCATCAGGATATTGATGTGTTTCGCGGTGCATGAAGTGGCGTTTTTCACAAGGGTCTCCACGGGGACGTTGTTACCGCTTGCGTCGGTAGAATCACAGTTCCAGTCAAAATACTGGTAGCCCTTATCCTGTACTTTCTGTGTGAGTACGGTCATCAGCCCCGGCGTGTATTTAGCGCTGACCACGTTGCTGGAGCCACCGGGGAAACGGATGATATGTGACTCCGTGCCGGTTACTTCCTTTACCATGTCGGATATTTTCTTCAGATCGTCGAAATACGCCTCTTCGGATGAGTACACCTTTGCGTAGTCGTGAGTGTAGGTATGCAGCCCGATGACGCTTCCTTCCTGAACGATTCTCTTCAGGACGCCGTTCTTTTTCGGATTGTTTCCCGTTACGAAAAAAGTGGCTTTTACATTGTATTCCTTCAGAATATCCAGCACCCTTTCCGTATTGTCAGAGGGGCCGTCGTCAAAGGTCAGATAGACGATCTTCCGGTTATAGTTCTTGTCTTCTTTCACAGTGACTTTGCGGGTGAGCGCCGCTTCGTTTCCGGATCGGTCCTTGACTGTGTATGTGACTTCGTATGTACCCGGAACAGTAAAGTCCACCTGGTCTGCGTTGACGGAGAACTGAGGTTGGGGATCCAGATCATCCGTTACTGTTACTCCCTGATTAAAGTCACAGGTCTGCCCCTGGAGCAGCTCCACATCATCGATTCCCTGGAGTGCAGGCGCTTCAGTGTCCTTTACGCGGGTAAAAGACGCGGTTTTTTCTGTCCGGTTCCCAGAGGTGTCTGTGGCGAGAACTGTGATGTCGAAAGTTCCTTCCCTGTCAGGAACCTCCCCTTTAAAACTCAGGGTGACGGGTGTGACATCAGTGGCTTTGCCGGCGAACTGCTCCGGCTTCACCTCTTCTGTCAGATCTGTAGTATAGGGGTGTACTTTCAGCGTCGGAGGGGTAGTATCCCGCACCTGTACAGTTACGTTGTACTTTTTTCCGCGGCATGTATAGGTAACAGGATAATCCCCGATCTGCCCGGTGTTCGTCTCAGAATGAACCTTTACATCATCCCGGCCGCCAAAATAGATGTCTTTTACGTTTTCCCACGGGTCAAAGGGTTCCATCAGCTCATGCTCTACAGTTGTACTCTGGAGCCTGAGAGGATGTGTATACCGGTAGGCGATAACGGCTGCGGCCGCGAGAATACTTATGGCGGCAATGGCGATTATGAGCCTTATGAATATGCGTTTTCGGTTTTCCTGTCCCGTCAGGGGGGTTCTGGCTGTTCTTTCTGACATATCTTTCCTCTTTTGTTCTGAATGGATTTCCCGTGAATGTGTACGTTTGCTATCAATATACTGTATTGGAAGACGGGGTTCAAGTATATTACTCAAATCCTAAATGAAATTACAGGAAAAATTAAGAAATCAGAAAGAATGTCTCATTTTCTACACTTTTTCTTGTATATTTTTTCTGGCATGGTATAGTAGTTTTACTATGCCTGACTTCGCAAAATGCGAAGGAGATGTCACAATTGTGGAAAGCAGTCTGGATCAGAAAAGAAGGCATAGCCGGCTGGATTGGATGGGAGGATGAGGAAATAACAAAAGGGATGGCAAAAGATATTATTGAAACAATCCAACAGGCCTATCAGCAAGCTCTTCGTGATAGATTTAAAAAATCAGGGATGACTGACGAGGAGATTATGGCAAAGGATTGCAGTATTAATATACAGGATGAATGGAGGCAGTATATTAAATGAGAACAATCAAGAAAAAATGGAAGTTGATCCTCTGTGCCGGAAAGTAACACAAACAGGAGAACAGACCGCTACCCTATTATTTTGTAGAATAAAGGGGGGGAACGGGTAGAACTTGAGTCTTGAACATGATATAATGGGACGCAAGACAGAGTGACAAATCGGAATCTGTGAGGAGGTGTATTTATGGATTTAGCATTGTGGATAGCGATAGTAGCAGCCATAATATGCGCTGGCATAGCTATATATTATGGAACCAGAAGGAAAAAATAAATTGGGGTTTTATAGTGAATGCCTTTCGGCTTGACAGAGTCGCGATTTTTCGTTAGAATCATCAACAGGCAATGAACGGGATTAGTATATATGAAGAAATGCCGCAGAGAGAAGGCGGATGGTGCGAGCCTTGTGCAGGAGCATATAGAACCGGCCCGGGAGCATCTGCGTGAAAACGCAGCGTACATTCCGCGTTAAGGATGAAAGAGTGAACTGCGCGTGCGGGTGTTTCAGACCTGGCAGCGGGCAGTTAATTAGGGTGGTACCGCCGGGAATCCGGTCCCTTGTTTTGAGGGACTCAGAGATGTCCCGGCGTTTTGTTTTCGTGGGTGGCAGAATGCTTTTATAAAAACCGACATGATAAAGGAGAAGAAAAGATGGCAAAGGAAAAGAAACTGGTACAGTCGATCACTTCAAGAGACGAAGATTTCGCTCAGTGGTATACGGACGTTGTCCGTGAGGCAAAACTGTGCGATTATTCAGGAGTAAAAGGATGCCTGAACTATCTGCCCAATGGCTATGCGCTGTGGGAGAATATCCAGGCGGATCTTGACAGACGTTTTAAAGAGACAGGTGTGGAGAATGTATATCTTCCGGTATTGATTCCGGAGAGCCTGCTCCAGAAAGAGAAAGACCATATCGAAGGATTCGCGCCTGAGGTGGCGTGGGTAACTCACGGAGGGGAAGAGCCTCTTCAGGAGCGCTTCTGCATCCGCCCCACATCTGAGACGCTTTTCTGTGATGTGTGGAGCAAGACTGTCCAGTCCTACCGTGATCTGCCGAAGGTGTGGAATCAGTGGTGCTCAGTGCTGAGATGGGAGAAGACGACGAGACCGTTTTTGCGCTCCAGAGAGTTCCTGTGGCAGGAGGGCCATACGATTCATGCCACATATGAGGAGGCTGAAGAACGCACGAAGCAGATGTGGGAAGTATACAAAAATTTCGTTGAAGAAGATCTTGCGATCCCTGTAGTTGCAGGGCGTAAGACAGAGAGCGAGAAGTTCGCCGGAGCGCAGGATACTTATACGATAGAGGCCCTGATGCACGACGGGCAGGCGCTGCAGTCTGCGACGAGCCATTTCTTCGGAAATGCGTTCCCGGATGCGTTCAATATCAAGTATGCAGATAAGAATAATGAACTTCACAGTGTGTATGAGACTTCCTGGGGGCTGTCTACACGAATCATAGGCGCGATTATTATGGTGCATGGTGACGACAGCGGGCTTGTGCTTCCGCCGAGGATCGCCCCGGTGCAGACAAGAGTCATCCCTATCGCGCAGCACAAAGAAGGTGTGCTTGACAAGGCGGGCGAGCTGCTTGACGCGCTCAGATCAGCAGGCTACAGGGCGAAGATCGATGATTCTGAGAAGAGCCCGGGATGGAAGTTCAGCGAGCAGGAGATGCTGGGAATTCCGACGCGTATTGAGATCGGCCCGAAAGACATCGAGAATGGTCAGGTTGTAGTAGTGCGCCGGGATACGAGAGAGAAGATAGTTGTAGCAATCAACGAGATTGGGACAAAGCTTGGCGAGATTCTTGAGTCGATTCAGAAAGATCTCTACGCTAAGGCGAAAGTATTCCTGGATGAGCATATCAGCTCCGCTACAACGCTGGACGAGATGAAAGATGCTGTTCAGAACAAAAAAGGATTTGTCAAAGCGATGTGGTGCGGTGAGGAAACATGTGAGGAGGAGATCAAGGTACGGGCAGGCGGCGTGACTTCAAGATGTATTCCTATGGAAGAAGAACATCTCTCTGACGTATGCGTGTGCTGCGGCAAGCCGGCAAAACATATGGTATACTGGGGAAGAGCATATTGATCTTCCGGTGCAAAAACTTTATGTATTGATCCGAAAATCCCTTGACTTTCTATATTAAACGTAATAAAATAATCAGGCGTGCATGAAAGTGCATCTTATTTTCGTGTGCGAAAAAAGGATAATGATGAGATTATCCGCAGCCCCTTGCGGCATGTCCGTGAGGAAACGAATAATTCATAGGAGGTGAAAAGGAATGCCAACATTTAACCAGTTAGTTAGAAAAGGACGTCAGACT
>NZ_CALWFZ010000025.1 GCF_944377805.1 uncultured Mediterraneibacter sp.
TTATTGTATGGTATTATCCTAATATGAAACGGGGATTTTTATTTCACCAGGATTAAGCATAGTTAGTCCATTTATAATTCGGAAGCTTGTTGATGAAGAATGCCCCTTGAGGCGTTCCGGGTAGGCAAGCATTTATAGAATGTCATACATATGGAACGATATAATGGACCCTAATTTTATGTATGAAAGCGACAGCAAAAAAGCTATATTGGCTAATATAATATCTTTTGGGAGAGCTGAAAGTTATAATATCCACATTATATGGACAGATGAAACGATTATATGTTCTGAAAAAAATGAGGGGTGGTTCGCAATTGATAATAACTTGACCGACTGTGAAGAATAGGAGGAGAAAATGAAGAGAATGCAGGGAATCATTTTGACTTTAGTTATTTTAGTTTTATGCATAGCTGGAGTAGCCTTAATTATGGTCACTCTTCCAAACAAAGATGTTATTATTCTAGATGACAAAAGTTTTCTGGAAGATGTTGCAATAAGTGAGGATAACATAACAATTAGTTGTATTATCAGTATTGAGAATAAAAGTGAATCTATTAAAACTGTCAGTATAGATGGGAAATTGCAAGAAAGTGTAAAAAATGCAGTGTTGAAAGATGCAATAGTGAAAGGGAAATTTACATTAGACAATTCGGAGGAAATAGTTATTGCACCTAAAGAAATTATAAAAAATGTTAGAATAATTTTTGAAACCACATATTCTGGGAAAATTCAACTTAAAAATCGAGAATTACCAAAGATGGAAGTAATATATGTAAAGTAGTTACAATAAATCATGAAAATGCTTTACGAACAGGTAGGTATGCAGACATCTTAAAAAAGGATTTATGTTGCCCTATCTCGAATTCTGGAAAAAGGCGGCGAAGTACCAGTATAACGGACTGGGGCACCGGGGCAGAAAGCTGGAGGGAAGTCTTCCGGCAGCAAGGATGGAACAGCTGGAAAAATATCTGAACCCACGGAGCCGGATTCATATGGAAATCGGAAACCAGCAAGGGAGTACCATAACCTGTAAAGTGCGAAAACGAATAAGATCTGGAGGTGAAGTCTGGTGGGGGGAATAGAAAGATTATCGGCAGTACAAACAATTATTACATGGATTGCAGTATGGGCGTTATTGTGCTTTTTAGAAAAACGAAAGAAAAAAGTCGAATGTAAAAGAGTTAAAACAGACAAAAGCTACATAATACAGAACGACAATGTTTTATTTCCTGTTTTTCTATTTGGTACGTTAATGTTTTCATATTGTTTGTTTAATGTGTTGACAGATAATACGTTGAATTTCTTATTAGTAATATCGTTCTTAATTTTTAGTTTGGTATGCCTTTTCGCAACTTTGACTGTAAAGTTTTGGAAGGTGGAGGTTAATAATGATATAATTAACTATCGATCCTGTTTTGGTATAAGCAAACAATATAATTTTAATGACATAACAAGAGGAGTTTATAAAAAGAGTGGTGCATTATGTGTTTACATAGGTCAAAAAAGAATTTTTACATTTGATGATAATAAGGACTACTCATTATTTGAACAACAAATGGCAGAAAAAGGAATTTCTGTGGAAATGATTCATCAAAAGGCAAACGGCTTTTGCGTGATTCGTCCGCAATTGGTCTATTATATTGTTTCAGTAATTATGGTAATTTTTTTCCTTCTGCTAATAATTTTATTAGTTTTACAAGAGAAAGAATCCGCCTTTTATTTTATTATGTGCATAGTTATTGAATTGATCAGCGGATTGAGTTTTTTTGACTTTTTGATGGACAAAACAATTGTAGACAAAAATATGATATATAGAAGACGGGGATTAAAAACCTGTAAAATTCCTATTTCAGAGATTTCAGGGATAAGAATTAAGAAAAACTTATTCAGAAGCAATCTGGTGATTTATAAAGAAGGAAAACAGATTATGTCTATATGGCTAAAGAATGATGGAGTGACTTGGTTACAGGCCAAATTGTCAAAGGAAAAAGTTCGATTTGAGACAAAATTTCAGGAATCATAAAAAAGTATAATTTTTTGCTAATTTAATTCCTACATTAGCGATATGTGGAGGATCGAGTATAAACCGCAGAATATCGGAGAGCAGATCGATGAAGAAATCGCCAGATTTGAAAATGAGAATTATGTTTCCATATATTTGAGATCCGTCAAGGATCAAAATACGGAATGTCTGACTTTTGCAAAGTTTAAAAAGATATACATTTATAACGAGTATTCCGACGGAGACAGAAAGAGGAACTCCGACGGTAGGAACACAGTTGAAAGTTACTTTTGACTAAAAGAAAAATTTCTATTGTCAACTTCAGGAAAATAAAGAAATATTATAAATCACAGGGAGACTGGGAGAGGAATTTATGACAGCAGTACATAGGATAGAGCAAAGATCATTTCAGAGAAAGCAGAATATCTGGTTTGGAATACCGGAAGATAATTTTGCTTATGACCTTTTATGGGAGTTGCCTCTTCAAATGCATCTGGAGGGAGCGAATCTGCATATCAGACCGGAACAGGGAGCGCCCTCTGTGTGGTTGAACAAGAAAGAAATTGGTCAGGAAGACTATACCATCAGTGAAGGGGATACACTCGAGGCAGGGAACATTTCCATTGTCTTTTTCAGAGACAAGCTGGAGATCACCGCACCGGAAGGTTCATACGACACCACACTTCTGCCAGTTCGGAGAGAAGAGATGTACTTTGACGAATTTCCCTACTACAAGCGCTCTCCGCGTGTTGCTTACCGCCTGCGTGAGGAGATGGTGGAGATACAGGCTCCGCCGAGAAAGAAGGAGATGGCAAAAGGAAGTCTGGCTCAGCTTATTATCCCGCCATTGTGCATGATGGCGCTTACCGTTGGTATGGGAGTCTTTATGGGAAGAGGGCCTTATGTCTATATGTCGGCAGGAATGACAGCCATTACGCTGATTTTTTCCATACAGAAATATATTACGGAGAGGCGAACGGTCAGACAGGAGAATAAAGAGCGTGAAGACATGTATGGAAAATATCTTCTGGACAGGCGCAGGGAGATCCGGAAACTTCGCAGAGAAGAGCGTGAAGCTATGGATTATCAGAATCCGACTCTTTCGGTACTTCAGGATATGGTGCTTGCATACAGCAGCAGGATCTATGAGCGAACGGTAACGGATGATGATTTTCTCAAGGTAAATATTGGCTATCGGAGAGGCGAGTCTGGGGTACAGATAGTGTTTCAGAATAAGGAACTTGATCTTACCAAAGACGAGCTGCTGCTCGAGGCGAAAAGGATCCCACGGGAATATGAGAAGATTGAACACATCCCGGTAGAGATCGATCTGAAAAAAGCTCATTTGGGTCTGGTTGGAAGCAAAAGGAATATTCACGAACAGATAAAATACATGCTTGCTCAACTCACGTTTTTTCAGAGTTATCATGATCTGCAGATTGTTTTCATTCACAGCGGAGCATATGAGGAAGACTTCAAATATATGAGGTGGTATCCGCATCTCAGACTTCAGTTTATTAATGTTATAGGAGAAATATGTTCTGAGCAGGTGCGGGATCAGATATTAGGAAGTATTCAGCAGCTTCTCAAGGACAGGAAGCTGAAGTTGGAGGAGGAGAATAAAGCGTCGGTGTTTCTCCCTTATCTGCTGTTTGTCATTGATGAGCCGAAGCTGATTATGAATCATGCGATTATGGAGTATCTCCAGGACAGGAGTACGGAACTGGGATTTAGCATCATTTATACGACTGACCAGACCTCGAACCTTCCGGAGAACATTCGGACGATCTGCGTGTTGGAAAACTCAGCGACCGGGTGTCTCCTGCTGGAGGAGGGAGAGAGGAAAAACATGACATTCCAGATCCAGCATACGGACGGGATACGTCTGGAAGATATGGCAAGAAGCCTTTCTGCCCTTATTCATGAGCAGGGAATTACATCAAAAGTGCCGGACAAGCTTACATTTTTTGAGATGTATCACGTCAGTGAGCCGGAGGAGCTGCGCTCAGATATAAGGTGGCAGGAGCACAGCGCGTATAGAAGCCTGGCAGTCCCGATTGGCGCCAGGGCGGCTGAGGATTTTGTAGACCTGGATCTGCATGAGAAAGCACACGGACCGCATGGATTGGTTGCGGGAACGACAGGTTCCGGTAAGTCGGAGACGATCCAGACTTATATTCTGTCGCTGGCTGTCAACTTCCATCCACATGAAGTAGGGTTCCTCCTGATCGATTATAAAGGTGGAGGTATGGCGAATCTCTTTGAAAAACTTCCTCATCTTCTTGGGACAATTACAAACCTGGACAAGCAGGAAAGTATGAGAGCTATGGCGTCTATTAAGAGCGAACTTAACAGACGACAGCGGATCTTCGGCGAATATGGAGTGAACCATATCAATGATTATAATAAACTGTTCCGCATGGGGAAGGCGGAAGAGCCGCTGCCGCATTTGCTTCTTATCAGCGATGAGTTTGCCGAATTGAAGAAAGAGCAGCCTGAATTTATGGCTGAACTGGATTCGGCATCGAGAATCGGGCGCAGTCTTGGTGTACATCTTATCCTTGCCACCCAGAAGCCGTCAGGAGTCGTAGATCCCCAGATATGGAGCAACTCAAAATTCCGTATCTGTCTGAAAGTACAGAATGCAGCAGACAGTAAGGAGATGCTGCACACAGCAGATGCTGCCAATATTACTCAGAGTGGACGGGGGATCCTTCAGGTGGGAAACAATGAGATCTATGAAATGTTCCAGTCTGCCTGGAGTGGGGCTTCCTACGGAACAAAAGAGGAACAGAAAGAGGAGGATGACAGAGTATACCTTCTGAATGCTCTTGGGCAGGGAGAAGCGCTCAACAAAGATCTGAGCGGCTCAAGAGAGGCCAGACAGCTTAAGAAAACCCAGCTTGAGGTGGTGGTCTCCTATCTGAAGACACTCTATGAGTCGCAGGGCGCGGTACAGGTAAAAAGGACCTGGCTGCCTTCTCTGCCATATCAGATGCAGTCTCCTTATACGCGTATCGTAAAGGACAGCGCCGGCTTTGCTGATCTGGACCTGAAGCTTGGCATTGGGATGATGGATATTCCGGAGGAACAGGATCAGAGAGAATATGTGCTCGATCTTGAGAAGAACGGACATATGTTGTATCTGGCGTCATCGGGGTATGGTAAGTCGGTACTGCTCACGCAATGTATCATCGGACTTTCCATGAAAAATAGTGTCAGCAGGCTGAATTTTTATATTCTGGATCTGGGGAACAGCGGTCTGATACCACTGCGTCAGCTTCCGCATGTAGCTGATTACATGGGATTTGATGACGGCGAGAAGATCAGTAAATTTTGTAAGATGATTCTGGATGAGATCGGCGAGAGGAAACGTCTGCTCGCCAGGGCAATGGTTCAGAACTTTACAGTTTACAACGAAACACAAAAAGAACCATTGAAAGCTATTATATTTGCTATTGATCATTATGATGTGATAAAAGAACTTGGAGAAGCTGTGGAGAGCTTTATTCAGAAAGTATCCAGAGACGGCGCAGGACTCGGGATATATCTGCTTGTAACTGCAACGCGTGATAATACGATGCGCAGTGCCGTGAGAAATAACTTTAAGATCAAGATAGCAGGATATAATTTTGATGAGAATGAGATAAATGCATTTATCGGAAGGAGCCAGAATAAACTTCCGGAAGAGCATAAGGGAAGAGCTCTGGTGAAAACGGACGCAGTACATATGATACAGCTTTATATGCCGGTACTTGCAGAAAATGAAAAGGAATACAATATCCGATTAAAAGAACTTCTGCTTAAAATTGAAGAAGAGTCAGGAGAAGAGCCGGCAAAGGAGATTCCTGTTATGCCAGAAGAACTTTTATTCTCCATGCTTGGAGCTTATCCGGGATATTCTGCCTCAAGGTGCGTGCTGCCGGTAGGGATTGATACGGACAGCTTACAGGTATACGGGCTGAATATGTCCGGCGCACCTGCGTTTGTCCTTGGCAATGCCAGAACAGGGAGAACGAATATGGTCAGAAATCTTATTACCGTGGCCGGTTCTGATAAAGTATATCTCTTCGATAACAGAAGTCGTCACCTGGCAGCATACCAGACTGCGGATAATATTCTGTATGCCGGGGACGAGGGAAACATCAGGGACAACCTTGAGCTGATCAGAGAAGAAATTACGCAGAGGAAAGAGTCATATGAGGAGGCGCGTCTTGATAATGTAGCTCTTACTCTGGAAGAATATGCCAGAAGTTGTCCACCGGTATATGTTGCAGTGGACGGGCTTCAGGAACTATATGAGAATCTGGGTGAGGACAATGAGTGGATGGATATTCTGGCAGAGGCTGTAAATTATGGCTTCCATGTACTTGTCACATCAGAGCTGAAAGTAAAGAAAATGACAAGGAGCAGGTTCTTTGATATGCTTCTTTCAGTCAGGGAGGCTCTGATCCTGGGAAATATTAAAGATCAGATCATTTTCAGCTATGCGGGAATACGCGAAGAAAACCGGAAAGTAGAGTTCGGATATTACCACAATTCCGGAGAAAACCGGAAAGTAAAACTGATCCACAGCAGAGAGTAGATATGGACCGGAACTGTGCATACAGGCGTTGGAAGCAGAGGGGAAATTTGTCAAAAAATGCATTTTTATAGTAGAAATGAGGGCGAGACTTAGTGAAAAAGGAAAAAAAGAGAAATTCAATATATCATTATTCAATTGGAAGACTGTTCTGGATATCCGGCATAAAAGTATTAGTGATCGTGCTCATTAGCGAAATAGTGATTGCTGGAATTGCCGCGTTCTCAGGTTATAAGGACCTTGTGGCGATTTTGATCCTGCTTTTCATTGCAGGAGTGTTTGCAGCTTATGTAATGCCTCTGCTCAGCTTATGCCGGCTGTTTGGACAACAGGAGGCTATCGGTATAAAATATAAGAACAGGACAGATTTTGATAAGCCTGAAAATGAGAGAGAATGGTTTGTTTGTATGGACAGAGGAGGCTTTGCGGTCTTTCATAGGACATATATTAAGAGGATCATACGCTCTGTTAAAGAGGAAGAAAAAGCCTATACAGATGCATATTCTCCTAAAGAAGATGTATATATTCTTTATTTTGAAGACATATCTGGCCGGGAAAGAAGGATTAAATTTTCAGGCGACTGGTATCTGCATGATTTTATAAAATGGTATCAACATGACCAGAACTTAAAATATCAGTTCGCAAAAGAAACAGAATGAAAAAAAGATATACTGACGCAGGATATATAAAAGAAATGACGAGAGTTAAAAAAGTAAAGATCAAAAAATATTCTGATGGGATAGGACATATCGACTTCTGGGCTGAAATTACCACTGATAATACAGTGAGATTGTGCGATTAGCACCAATAGTTGTCTAAAAGATGGAAAATTTAAAAAGATAATGATTGGTGACGAGAAGAAATATACAGTCTGAAAGTAGAAGGTCAGGAGCCATCGAATATTATACCTATGAATTATTCGGTGAAACCCGATATTTCTGGTATTATGAGAATATAGACAGCAATGTAGAGGGAAATAAGCTGACCTTCACTTTAGAATGACTGTACACATATGACCAGCATCATCAGTGTTGAGCATTCTTCATTTTTTCAACTGCCGATCTCAGCTTTGGTCCAACAATCGCCGCGATCATAATTTTCACAGCATCCCCCGGAAGATAGGGGATTACTCCGATTCCAAGTGACGCGAGGAAGCTCTGGTTCATCTGCCATGCGAGCCAGGCGGTTCCGAAGGCGTAGCACACAGCCATCCCCAGGATCATTCCCAGGATGGCCGCGATATTTTTCTTAGGAAAGACCTTCAGAAACAGCCCCTGAATCAGGGCGAGAAACAAAAATCCGATCAGATACCCGCCGGTTGGCCCGGCGACCTTGCCGAGGCCTCCTCCAAAGGCGGAGAACACAGGCAGCCCTGCTGTGCCTAAGACAAGATAGATCAGTACGCTGAGCGCGCCTCCTTTTAGTCCGAGTATATAGACTGTGATAAAAATGACAAAATTCGTCAGCGACAGGGGAACAGGGCTGACCGGAATCGGAATGGAAAAGGGGGCGGCTATGCAGATCACGGCAGTCATCAGACCGATTACGGTCATTTCTTTGATAGTTGTACTATTGTCTTTCATGATAAAATCCTTTCGTGTGAGGGTTTAATATGCAAGTTTATATTTATGAAGTATACGGAAGAAAAAGCAAAATGTCAACTAAAATATATGAATGGTTAACAATTTTAAGCGAAGGAGGACAATGCGAATGTCCTGTGGTATAATATCGTCACGATATGAAAAAATCAGGAGAAAAATATGTTTGGTTATGTGACAATATGCGAACCGGAGTTAAAGGTAAAAGATTTGAAAAAGTATAAGGCGTACTATTGCGGCCTCTGCCGGACGCTCAAGGAGGAGTATGGGTTTGCCGGGCAGATGACGCTGACATACGATATGACCTTTGCGGTTATTTTTCTCTCTTCTCTGTACGAAGAGACGGCGAAAATGGAAATGCATCGTTGTAAAGTTCATCCGGTAAAAAAGCAGATGATGCTCAAAGGTGAGATTACATCTTATGCGGCGGCCATGAACGTTCTGCTGGCTTACTATCATCTGGACGACGACTGGAGAGACGACCGGAAAATATCAAGCTATGCAGCGAAGAGTGTGATCCGCCGGAAGGTAGAGAAGATCATTGAGGCGTATCCGAGGCAGAGTAAGGCGATCCGGCGCTCCCTGTCTGAACTTACAGAGTGTGAGCGGGAGCAGAGTACGGATATTGACCGGGCGGCAGGGTGCTTCGGCAGACTGATGGAGGAACTTTTTGTGTACCGGGAGGATGTGTGGGAGAAAAACCTGCGAAAGATGGGGTTCTTTCTGGGAAAATTCATCTATCTGATGGACGCTTATGAAGACCTCCCGGAGGACCTGGAGAAAAAGCGGTACAATCCGCTGAAGGAACTTTATCAGAACGAAGATTATGAAGAGAGGATACGGCAGATTCTCTGTATGATGATCGCGGAGAGTACGGCGGAGTTTGAGCGTCTCCCATGCCTTGTTGATGTGGACATTTTACGCAATATATTGTATGATGGGGTTTGGAGTCGATATAATAAGATACAGACGAAGAAAAGCGAGGAAAAGAAAGAATGAGTAGAAATCCCTATGATGTGCTCGGAGTATCGCCGAATGCATCGGATGATGAGATAAAGAAAGCATATCGCGATCTTACAAGAAAATACCATCCGGACGCGAATGTGGACAACCCGCTGGCTGACCTGGCGGAAGAGAAGTTCAAGGAAGTGCAGGAGGCTTATGATACAATCATGCGCGAACGCTCTGCGGGAAGTTCGGGAGGATATTCCTACGGAAACAACTCGTCTTCGGGCAACTATTCCTATGGCGGCGGTTCATCTTACGGAAATTCCGGCGGATATCAGAACGCGCAGCAGGATCCGAGACTTCAGGCGGCGGTCAACTATATCAACAGCCGGCGTTACAGAGAAGCGCTTAACACGCTGGATCAGATACCGGAAAGATCCGCCCTGTGGTACTATTTAAGCGGCTGTGCCAACGCAGGTCTTGGCAACAACGTGCTTGCCAGAGACCATGCGGCCCAGGCCGTGAATATGGAACCGAACAATCTTCAGTACAGACAGCTGTTAAATCAGCTTGACTTCAGCAGCAGGAGATACCAGAACAGTCCTTACGGAAACGGATACGGTATGGGAGGATACTCTTCCTGCGGAACCGGAAACCTGTGCTGTGATCTGTGCATTGCGGATCAGCTTTGTGAATGTATGGGAGGAGATCTTTGTTCATGCATGTAAAGGCAAAGACAGTGGCGCTGGGAGGTCTCCTTCTGGCGCTGACTGTCGTATTTATGGCCCTTGGCAGCATTATCGAGACAAGTACGCTGTTTCTTCTGGCGGCGGCTTCGTTCTTTGTGGGAATTGTGGTTAGGGAATTCGGATTGAAAGCAGGCGGCACTTTTTACCTGGCAGCTGTGCTGCTGGGATTTATTACGGCGCCCAACAAGTTTTATGTCGTAACATTTTCTGCTATGGGATTCTATATCTGGGGGATAGAAGCCGTCTGGAGATGGCTGGAGAAACGTTCCGGCATGACAGGACGGCACACTGTGTTCTGGATTTCAAAATATGTGATTTTTAACATTGTTTACCTCCCGGTTGTATTTATATTTCGGGAGCTGCTCTTTGCCCGGGCTATATCCGGCATGGTTATGGCCGGAGTAGTCATAGGAGGCCAGGTTTGTCTGTTCATCTATGACAGGGCTTATGATTATGTTCAGGCCCATATATGGGGGAAAATTCGAGGCAGAGTTCTTTGATTCGTCTCTGATCCGCAAATTACCGGAAGTACGAAAAGGTACATTCGGGGATTGCGAGTGGACGTCCTTACAAAAAAGGAATGAGCCACATCGCTGCGGCTCAAAGGGGGAAAAAGTTTATGAAAAAGTGTTCTTTTTAAGAACAATTATAGTATATCTATAACATGTGTAAAAAATGTGTTCAACTTTTGAATGGATTATGAACAATCGTCTAAAAATATATGAAGTGAAATAATGCTTGCAATCTTGAGCGCAGAGAGTTATATTATTATCTGTAAAAGGAATAAAATCTTCGGGGTCGGGTGCAATTCCCAACCGGCGGTATAGTCCGCGAACTGCCTGAACGGCAGCCGAACCGGTGACTCTTCCTGAGGGGAAGGGAATTCCGGTACCGACAGTATAGTCTGGATGAGAGAAGAGTTTTATAGTCGTCTGCGTATCGTATGCCAGGCGGCAGTCCGTTTGATATGGATTCAAACCCCGGAAATATATGTTCCGGGGTTTTTTCATGTCTGTTTTCACAGTTGACGGGCAGATTTCCGTGAAGATTGCCTTTTTCAAATATTACGCTGCCAGAGCAGCAGGAAAAGGAGAGATGAAACATGAGTACAGAAACAAAAGTAACAGTTCATTCACAGGGAGGAGTAAACGAGAAGTTTGGCGTCAGAGCGCTGGTAAATGTCGGTATGCTATCAGCAGTTGCGATCATTCTGATGCTGTTTGAGATTCCCCTTCCGTTTGCCCCGTCATTCTATGAGATTGATTTCAGCGAAGTGCCTGTCATGGTTGGCTGCTTTGCGATGGGGCCGTTTGCGGGAGCGCTCATTGAATTTGTGAAGATCCTTCTCAATTTCGTGTTTACAGGTACGAATACTGCTGGCGTGGGAGAGCTGGCAAACTTTGTTGTCGGTTGTTCCCTGTGCGTGCCGGCGGGCCTGATCTACAGAAGAAAGAGGACAAGAACGACGGCTCTGATCGGGATGGCCGTCGGAACGGTTGTTATGACGGTAATCGGATGCCTGTTTAATGCGTATGTACTTCTGCCGACTTACGCCACGGCTTTTGGAATGCCGATAGATGCGCTGATTGAGATGGGAACTGCGGTGAATCCGAATATTACAAACCTTACAACATTTGTGCTCTTTGCGGTGGCTCCGTTTAATATTCTGAAAGGTGTGCTTGTATCGGTTGTCGTACTTCTAATCTACAAAAAGATCAGTCCAATCTTCAGGATGCGGCTGTCATAAAGGATACGAAACACGCTGCTTTTTTGTGAAAAAGCGATTAGAAATAAAAAAGTTGACAAACAAAAATGTTTGTATTACAATGCCTCCTGTAACAAAATTGTAATATCTGTAATAAAAACGCAAATAATAACATATATATTTAAAAGATGTTTGTAATGATATTGCAATAAGTTAGAGGAGGAGTATATGAAATTTAATCAAAACAGGAGACTTATAGGAGTGTTTTACGCTGCTACGGCGAGCCTTACGCTGCTGACCGGATTTACCAGCCTGGCGGCGGAAAATGATCTGTCAGTTGACAATGTGGTAACAAAAGAAGTTTCCAAGGATGAAATGAGCCGGCAGGAAGGAGAAGTCTCCTGGAATCTTACGGAGATTGTAAGTGAGGTTCACGCAGATGCCGTTGACGAGACGAAGACGGCTGCCGAGGAAGCGATGGCAGTAAAAGAACTAAAAGATCAGACAACCAAAGCGGCCCAGGAGCAGGCGGTAAGCGCGCAGAACATTGCAGAGCAGGCTGAGGCGGCCAGGGCAGCGCAGGAAGCTCAGATCGAGGCGCAGGCGGCTGAACAGGAACTTCTGGCAGCATTGATTTTCTGCGAGGCAGGCAACCAGCCTTATGAAGGTCAGGTGGCTGTGGGGGCGGTCGTGATGAATCGGGTCAGGAGCGGTTCGTTTCCGGATACGATCACAGACGTAATCTATCAGTCAGGCCAGTTTACACCGGCCATGACCGGATGGCTGGACTCTGTCCTTGCCAGCGACGGCTATACGGATTCCGCCATGCAGGCGGCAAAGGACGCGCTGGCCGGCAGCAATCCCATCGGAGACTGTCTCTACTTCAGTACGGGCGGAGGCGGCTACCAGCTTGGGGATCACTTTTTCCGATGATTAGCAATGTGTGTGTCCGCGAGTGCAGAGCACGCCTCAAATATAAGAAAACCGGAATGTGCCTTTTGGCACTTCCGGTTATTTTATACCCAGATTTTTAAACGCCTCGGCAAACGCGTTATTGATCGGCTCTTTTGCCTCTCTTTCCTGCTTTCTCATATAGGCGGCCACATCCCGCTTATTTGCGCGGTTTCCTTCCTTCTTTTTCCGTTCCTGGAATGAGGAGAGTTTCTCTTTGTGTCCGCAGACACACACGAATTTCTGCGCGTCGCCTTTTCCTACAAGCTCCATTTTTTTATGACATACGGGACAGCGGGCGTTTGTATGTCTGGATATGGTTTCGCGATAGCTACATTCCCGATCCTGGCATACGAGCATTTTTCCGTGTTTTCCATTCACCTCCAGCATCAGTTTTCCGCACTGAGGAGATTTGTGACGGGTCAGATTATCATGCCGGAAGGAGGCGCCGGAATTTTTGATCTGACAGATCAGTGACTGCGTATAGGCTTTTATTTCGTCCATAAATGCTTCGGACGATTCTCTGCCTCTGGCAATCGCCTGGAGTCTCAGTTCCCATTTCGCAGTGAGTTCCGGGCTTTTCAGGTCATCGGGCACAAGGGAGAGCAGCTGTTTTCCTTTGGAGGTGATGTGGATCTCGCTTCCTTTCTTTTCCATAAGGAAACTTCCGAAGAGTTTCTCGATAATATCAGCGCGTGTGGCAACGGTTCCCAGTCCTCCGGTCTCTCCGAGCGTGCGGGCAAGCGCCCGGTCTTTTTGCAGCATATATTTTACGGGGTTTTCCATAGCGGCGATCAGCGTGCCCTCTGTAAAATAGGGAGGCGGAGACGTCTGCCCCTCTGTGACAGAAATAGAAGCAACGGAAAGTGACGTTCCTTCTTTTATATTTGCAAGGACATGTTCTTCGGCAGTGCTCTCCCCCTGGTTCCACGGTGTGTCTGCCGTGTCGTCGGCTTCAATATCCTGCCAGGTGGCATCGTAGATCTCCCGCCATCCGGTTTTGAGAATACGGCTTGCCCTGGCGTGGAATACTTCTTTACCGATTGTACCGGCCAGAGCGGTTTCTTCGTATTCACAAGCCGGAGAGAGTACCGCGAGAAAACGGCGTACAACCAGATCGTAGATCCGGCGCTCTTCGTTTGACATATGTTCCAGCTGGACATACTGTTCAGTAGGGATGATGGCGTGATGATCGGATACTTTCACGTCGTTGACAAAGGACTTATTCGCCCGAATATCCTGCATGGCAAGGCGCGACGCAGTCTTGCGATAAGGTCCTGCGGCGCAGGCCAGGAGCCGTTCTTTTAATGTTCCGGTCATATCGCCTGTCAGATACCGGGAGTCGGTTCTGGGATAAGTGAGTACCTTATGGTTCTCATACAGTCTCTGCATGATATTCAGAGTCGCTTTGGCAGAGTAGCCAAAGCGCTGGTTTGCCTCTCTTTGGAGAGCGGTCAGATCATAGAGGGCGGGAGAATATGTTTTCTTCATTTTTCTTCTGACCTCTGTAACCAGCATTTCCCCCTGGGAGTTCCGGCGGATTTCATCGATCCTGCTCTTGTCAAAAGTGCGGGCTGAACCGTTTTTTGCATCTGACCACACGAAAGAGATGCCTCCAGCTACAGCCTTTAGACCGTAATATGGTTTCGGAATAAAGTTTTTGATTTCTTCTTCCCGGGATGCAATCATTGCCAGTGTCGGTGTCTGTACTCTTCCGCAGGAAAGCTGAGCATTGTATTTGCATGTGAGAGCGCGTGTGGCGTTGATGCCGACCACCCAGTCAGACTCCGCCCGGGCTTCTGCAGCATGGTAGAGAGCGTCGTAGTCGCTCCCCGGACGCAGATGAGAAAAGCCGTCACGGATGGCTTTGTCTGTGACCGAGGAGATCCAGAGCCGTTTCAGAGGTTTTTTACTTCCTGCTTTTTCCAGAATCCAGCGGGCTACGAGTTCTCCCTCACGGCCGGCGTCCGTGGCGATAATAATGTCAGAGACGTCTTTGCGGAAGATCTGTTCTTTTACCGCGTGATACTGCCTGGAAGTCTGTCTGATCACTACCAGTTTCCAACGATCGGGGAGCATGGGAAGTGTTTCTAAATCCCATGTCTTATACTGCTCTCCGTATTGCTCAGGATCTGCCAGAGTTACCAGATGTCCCAGAGCCCATGTGACAATGTATTCTTTTCCTTCTATGCAGGTATTTGTCTTTTTAGTACAGTTGAGGACACGGGCAATATCCCGCGCCACAGATGGTTTTTCAGCAATTACCAGATGTTTCATGAAAGTTCTCCGTTTCTATTTACATTTTGTTCTATACGCTATGGAATCCCTTTCCGATAATCTCGCTTGTATTGGAGATCAGGATAAAGGCTTCCGGATCGTTCTGCCGGATATAATTCCTGAGGCGCACTGCCTGTACCCGGTTCAGTGCAGTGAAGATAATGTATTTGTCTTTTCCCGAATAGGCCCCTCTTGCATGACATACACTGGCGCTGCGATTCAGTGTATGTACGATAAAGTCACAGATCGGCTCAGGAGTGTCGCACACCACATTGAAGTATTTTGACAGATTGAAACTCTCGATAAAGGTATCGATCATAAAGGAGCGGATCGCCAGGCCGAGAACTGAGTAAAGGCCGGTCTCGATATCAAATAGAAAGAAACCGCCTGCGGTGATCACTGCGTCTGAGATTAACAGTGCGCGTCCGATGTCGAAACTGGAATATTTCTTAAGTATCATAGCCACAATATCCGTGCCGCCGCTGGAAGCCCCGATGTTAAACAGAATGGCGGAGCCAAGCGCCGGCATTACAATGGCAAAACACAACTCGAGCATAGGCTGCTCTGTGAGCGGTCCGTCCATAGGCCAGAGCCTCTCCATAGCAGAGAGGGCGACGGCAAGAAGGATACTGCAGTATGCTGTTTTGGCGGCGAATCTCTTTCCGAGAATGACAAGCCCGATGACCAGAAGGATCATGCTCATGATAAGGTTGAAATCACTTGCCGAGATCAGGCCTGTTCTGGCAACGAGAACTGCCAGGCCGGTGACACCGCCGAAGGTAAAGTTGTTTGTAAATTTAAAAAAATAGGTTCCAAATGCGATGAGAAGCGTGCTGAATGTCAGCATAAAAAAGTATTGAAGTTTCTGTTTCATTGTTTCCTCCCTTAGCTGGCTTTCTTCTGATTAAGGCCTCTGTCTTTGTTTCTAAACGAATTGTAATCTCTGGAATATGAAAAGTCAACGCATGAAGGAGGTTTACAGGGGAATAATACAATTTTAAATAAGAACGGAATAAGGAGGGCGACGAAAGTGGAACAGCTGGACGCAAAACTGGAGATAAAAGACATCTATGCCCGGGAGATTTTTGACGCGTGGGGAAATATGGCTGTGGAGACGGAAGTACTGGCGGGAGAGGGGATTGTCGGCAGGGCGTCTGTATCCTCTCTGCCATCTGCCGGAAAGGAAACCGGAAAGACGGTGGAAGATATTAACAGCTGCATTGCGCAGGAACTGGTCGGGAAAAATGTATTTGAACAGGAGGAGATCGATCGGATCCTGACAGGACTTGACGGCAGCGAGGAACTGAACGCGCTGGGAACGGACGCTCTTTTCAGCGTATCGGCCGCTGTGGCGTCAACCGCGGCTGCCGCGCTTAAAGTTCCCCTTTATCGGTATCTCGGAGGAGTGCATACAAAGTGCATGCCGGCGCCGGCTGCGAATGTGACGGATGAAACGGAAGGTATGGGGGCATATATGATCGTGCCGTCGGAGCAGATGACATTTCGCGGCCAGATGGATGTGTGTACGAATGTATACCGTGCAGTGCGGAAGATTTTACACGGGAGGAAAAATCCCGGCGCTCCCGGCGTAAGGGAGACTTTTGGGATGATCGAAGCGGCGGTGGAACGTGCCGGATACCGGATGGGAAGCGATGTGATGATTGCATGGGATGCTGCCGGGGCGTATCGGTATGCCCCGGACAGGCATGGATATTATATCCGGGAGGAGACAGGAGAACTCAGGGAGATCAAGTCTTCCGGGGAAATGTGCGAGTATTATGCGTCGCTTATAGAAGAGTACTCTATATGCTCTCTGGAAGACCCGCTGGCAAGTGAAGACTGGGAGGGCTGGGTACAGATCAGCAGGCAGCTGGGCGGCCGAATCCAGCTTATTGGAAACAGGCTGTTTGGCACAGACAGAAGACGGCTGGAGCGGGGGATCGAATTGGGAACTGCCAACGCGATTCTTATCAGACCGGATCAGGCGGGGACTCTGACGAGGGCAGCAGATCTGATCAAGACCGCGCAGGAGGCCGGATACCGGGTGGCGATCAAACCCCACGAAGCGGGAACGGCAGATACTCTGAGTGCAGATCTGGCGGTAGCTTTCCGAGTAGGGCAGATGGAGGCGGGAGCGCCGTGTCATATGGAAAACATGGAGAAATACAACCGGCTGCTCCGCATCGAAGAGAGGCTTGGTGAATCAGGTTGACAGCGGTCCCGGCTTTGCCGGGAATAAAAACGAGATGATAAAAAGCGGGATGCTGACCTTTTAAAGTTCTGCTGATAGTGTTATACTATGAGAGACATTATCAGTAAGGAGACTATGAATATGAGCATATATAATCTGACAGCATATGAGGTGATTCAGGAAAAAGATCTCAGCGACCTGAAATCCCGTGGAGTACTTATCAGGCATAAAAAGAGCGGCGCCAGAGTGCTTCTCATGGAAAACAGCGACGAGAACAAGGTGTTTGCCATCGGTTTTCGCACACCCCCTTCTGACAGTACGGGAGCACCTCACATCATGGAGCACTCTGTGCTCTGCGGTTCCAGAGACTTTCCGGTGAAAGATCCGTTCGTGGAACTTGTCAAAGGATCTCTCAATACATTTTTAAATGCGATGACCTATCCGGACAAGACGGTCTATCCCGTAGCAAGCTGCAACGACAAAGATTTTCAGAACCTGATGCATGTATATATGGACGCAGTGTTCTATCCGAACATTTATCAGAGTGACAAGACGTTCCGGCAGGAGGGCTGGAGCTATCATTTGGATGATCCGGAGAGTGAACTGACGCTCTCCGGCGTTGTCTACAACGAGATGAAAGGCGCGTTCTCTTCGCCAGAGGGTGTGCTCGACCGGATGATCTTAAATTCTCTGTTCCCGGATACCTCTTATGCTAATGAGTCCGGGGGAGACCCCGAGGTGATCCCGGAGCTGACGTATGAGCAGTTCCTTGATTTCCACAGGAAATATTACCATCCGTCCAACAGCTATATCTATCTGTACGGGGATATGGATATGGAGGAGAAATTAAGATGGCTGGACGAGAACTATCTGTCTGATTTTGATCGGATCGAGGTGGACTCTGAGATTCGCTGCCAGCAGCCGTTCGCAGAAATGAAAGAGATCGTTCAGAAATATTCGATAGCAAGCGATGAAAATGAAGCTGATAATACTTATCTTTCGTACAATAAGGTGATAGGCACATCGCTGGATGAGAAGCTGTACCTGGCGTTCCAGATCCTGGATTATGCCCTGCTGTCCGCGCCGGGCGCGCCGCTGAAAAAGGCGCTCCTCGATGCGGGAATCGGGAAGGACATTATGGGATCCTATGACAACGGCGTGTATCAGCCGATCTTTTCCGTGATCTCGAAAAATGCCAATATGGAACAGAAAGAAGATTTCATTCGGGTAGTGGAAGATACGCTCAAGGGGCTTGCCGGGAAAGGGATCGACAGAAAGTCGCTCCGTGCCGGGATCAATTATTATGAGTTCCGTTTCCGCGAGGCGGACTTTGGAAATTATCCGCGGGGGCTGATGTACGGACTGCAGCTCTTTGACAGCTGGCTGTATGACGATGAGAAGCCGTTTATCCACATAGAGGCGATCCCGACCTTTGAATTTCTGAAAGAGCAGGTGGATACGGGATACTTTGAGGAACTGATCCGCAAGTATCTGCTGACCAATACTCACGGGTCTGTAGTGATGATCTGCCCGGAACGGGGGCGCACAGCGCAAATGGACAAAGAGCTCGTTCGGAAGCTGAAAGCATATAAGGACAGCCTGTCCCCTGAAGAGCTCGACAGGCTTGTGCGTGAGACGAAAGAGCTGGAAGCATATCAGGAGGAAGAGTCCTCTCCCGAGGATCTGGCGAAGATCCCGGTGCTCAAGCGGGAGGATATCTCCCGGGAGATCACTCCGGTCTATAACGAAGAGAAAGATATGGACGGCGTTCAGATGGTGTACCACAATGTGGAAACGAACGGGATCGGATATGTGACCCTTATGTTTGATCTTTCCGGCATCAGAGAGGAGAAGCTGCCGTATGCCGGGCTTCTTCAGAGTGTACTGGGCATTATCGATACAACGAACTACGGATATGGAGAGCTGTTCAATGAGATCAACGTGCATACAGGCGGCATCGGCACTTCCCTGGAACTCTATACGGATGTGACGAAAGTAAAGGAAAAAGATTTCCGCGCTACATTTGAGATCAGGGGGAAAGCGCTTTATCCGAAGATGGATGTGCTCCTCTCCATGATGCGTGAGATCCTTATGGAATCCAAACTTGATGATGAGAAGCGGCTAAAAGAGATCCTTGCCATGCTTAAGTCCCGTCTCCAGATGTCATTCCTGTCCTCAGGGCACACCACGGCTGCGCTCCGCGCGCTCTCGTATACATCGCCGATCGCCAAGTTCAAGGACGATACAGACGGCATTGGTTATTATGAAGTAGTCAAAGAACTTGAGGAACATTTTGAAGAGCACAAAGAAGAACTTATCTCTAATCTGAAGGCAATCGCGGCAAAAATCTTCCGCGCCGACAATATGATGGTCAGCTATACATCCGCGCAGGAAGGGCTTCCGACGCTCGAAAAAGCGTTTGGCGCTGTGAGGGATGGGCTCAACGACAGCTCTGTCCGGGATCAGGCAGATCCTGACCGTATGGAGGGCAAAGTGGAAGGAGACTGTATCATCCACTGCAAAAAGCGCAATGAAGGCTTTAAGACTTCATCAAAAGTACAGTATGTAGCAAGAGTGGGGAACTTTATCGACGGCGGGGCAGAGTATACCGGAGCCCTGCAGATTCTGAAAGTGATCTTAAGCTATGATTACCTGTGGCAGAATATCCGCGTCAAAGGCGGGGCATACGGCTGTATGAGCAGCTTCAACCGGATCGGGGAAGGATATCTCGTCTCTTACCGTGACCCGAATCTGAAAAAGACGATGAAAGTATATGAGGGTGTTGTAGATTATCTCAAAAACTTCGACGTGAGCGACCGCGACATGAATAAGTTCATCATCGGAACTATCAGTAATATTGACCGCCCGATGAACCCGTCGGCGAAGGGCAGCCGTTCCATGAACCTGTATATGAACCGTGTGACAGAGGAGATGATCCGACAGGAGAGGGCGCAGATCCTCGATGCGGATCAGGCAGATATCCGTGCGCTCGCAAAAGTGCTCGAAGCGATGCTGGACGAACATTCCCTCTGCGTGATCGGAAGCGAAGAAAAGATCGAAGAGAACCGGGACATGTTCATGGAAGTGAAAACACTGGTGTAAAATGTGAAAAAAACTGTGAACGGGGACGTAGTAAAATCGAAAATCACTGCGTCCCTAATCATAAAAGGAGTATACATGAAAGAGAATTTTAAGTCTGGCTTTGCCACGCTGATCGGCAGGCCGAACGTAGGAAAATCGACTTTGATGAACCATCTGATCGGGCAGAAGATCGCGATCACGTCGAATAAGCCCCAGACAACGAGGAACCGGATCCAGACTGTCCTGACAACGGAGGAGGGGCAGATCATATTTGTAGACACCCCGGGCATCCACAAGGCAAAAAACAAGCTGGGGGAATATATGGTGCACATCGCGGAGCGCTCGCTGAATGAAGTGGATGTGGTGCTCTGGCTTGTGGAGCCTTCTACCTTTATCGGAGCCGGTGAACGCCATATCATCGACCGGCTTAAGAAGGTGCAGACGCCGGTTATTCTTGTGATCAACAAGATCGACATGGTGAAAAAAGAAGAGCTGCTTCCGACCATCGATACATACCGGAAGGAATATGATTTTGCCGATATTGTCCCGGTATCCGCGAGAAGCGGCGACAACACCGACGAACTTGTGAAAGTGATCCTGAAATATCTTCCGTATGGGCCTCAGTTCTATGACGAAGATACGGTGACAGACCAGCCGGAGCGCCAGATTGTGGCGGAACTGATCCGAGAAAAAGCGCTCCACTGCCTGAATGAAGAGATCCCTCATGGGATCGCGGTTGCCATCGACCGGATGAAGATGGAGAGGCGGGTCATGCACATTGACGCTACGATTATCTGCGAGAGGGATTCCCACAAAGGGATAATTATCGGAAAGCAGGGAAGTATGCTCAAAAAGATTGGCAGCACTGCCCGATACGAGATCGAGCGTATGCTGGACTGCAAGGTGAACCTGAAACTTTGGGTAAAGGTGCAGAAGAACTGGCGTGACAGCGATTACCTGATGAAGAATTTCGGGTACAGGGAAGATAATTCGTAATAATTCAAAAGAAACTGTCAAGGCTTTACCTCGCAAAAAGTGCTGGTATTTTTTGCGGGGTATAGTGCTTTTCAGAATCGGGGAACCTAACTGTATCATCTCTGGTGGCTGCCATTGCATGGCGCCGGGAGAGAAGACACGGAAGAAGAGGTGAACCGATGAAAGAGACATACTGGAATCAGTTTATATCAAGCGGCAGAATTGATGATTATCTAAATTACAAGATGCATGAAAAATACAGCAGAGAGACGGCGGATGTCACAGAAAACAGTAATCCGGCGCAAAGCTGCGGAAAGGAAAAACGTGAATCAGATCGTACTTACGGGAATGGTACTCTCGACCATGCCCATCGGTGAATATGACCGCCGGGTGGTCATACTGACAAAAGAACAGGGAAAAATCTCTGCGTTCGCGAGGGGCGCAAGGCGCCCGAACAGCCCGCTTGTAGGCGCGGTCAATCCGTTTTGCTTCGGCCAGTTTACGGTGTATGCAGGCAGAACGTCATATACGATTCAGTCCGTCAGTATTTCCAATTATTTTGCGGAACTTCGGGAAGATATGACAGGCGCCTACTATGGATTTTATTTTCTGGAGTTTGCTGATTATTATACAAAAGAATCGAACGATGAGAGAGAGATGCTCAAACTTCTCTACCAGACGCTTCGCGCCCTGATAAATCCACATATTCCGGACAGGCTTGTGCGCTACATATTTGAACTCAAAGCGTTGACGGTAAACGGACAGGCTCCTCAGGTCTTCCAGTGCCTCAGCTGCGGAGCGTCTGACCGGCCGGTCGTATTCAGCCCGGCAAAGGGCGGACTGGTCTGTCGGGAGTGCGACGGAGGTGTGATTGACGGTATGATACTTGACAATTCCACGTTATATAGCATGCAATATATAGAATCCAGTCCGATCGAGAAACTGTATACTTTTAACGTGACAGAGAAAGTGCTGGACGAACTGGGAAAAGTACTGGGGAGGCTCATGGAAGTGCATGTGGACAGGCGGTTTAAGTCGCTGGAGATACTGGAGACTCTGGAAAAGTGACGTCCGATCAGCACAGAATCGTTACAGAGACTGGGATAACATTGCATTCAATCCTTGAAAAATATGGATACAGCCGTTATAATAAGTACCGATTGAGAAAAAGAAATGTGAGGAAATAATCATGGTTGAAAAGACAATGGATAAAATCGTAGCGCTCGCAAAATCAAGAGGATTCGTATATCCGGGTTCCGAGATCTACGGCGGGCTGGCAAATACGTGGGATTACGGCAACCTCGGCGTGGAGCTGAAGAATAATGTAAAGAAAGCCTGGTGGAAGAAATTTGTGCAGGAAAACCCGTACAATGTGGGCGTGGACTGCGCGATTCTGATGAATCCCCAGACATGGGTGGCAAGCGGACATCTGGGTGGCTTCAGCGATCCGCTGATGGATTGTAAAGAATGCCATGAGCGTTTCCGTGCAGATAAACTGATTGAAGACTACTGCGAGGAGAAGGGGATTGAACTGGAAGGTTCTGTGGACGGATGGTCCCAGGAGCAGATGACCGCGTTCATCGGGGAGCATCAGATCCCCTGTCCGACCTGCGGCAAGCACAACTTTACGGATATTCGCCAGTTTAACCTGATGTTCAAGACGTTCCAGGGCGTGACGGAGGATGCAAAAAACACTGTGTATCTCCGCCCGGAGACAGCGCAGGGTATCTTTGTCAATTTCAAGAATGTACAGCGCACATCCAGGAAGAAACTTCCCTTCGGTATCGCTCAGATCGGAAAATCATTCCGAAACGAGATCACACCGGGTAACTTTACATTCCGTACAAGAGAGTTTGAGCAGATGGAGCTGGAATTCTTCTGTAAACCGGATACAGACCTTGAGTGGTTCGACTACTGGAAGAATTTCTGCCTGAACTGGTTGTCCTCCCTCGGACTTAAGGATGACGAAGTCCGCTACCGCGATCACGATAAAGAAGAACTGTCATTCTACAGCAAGGCAACGACAGACGTGGAATTCCTCTTCCCGTTCGGATGGGGCGAGCTGTGGGGAATCGCTGACCGTACAGATTATGACCTGACGCAGCACCAGGAAGTGTCCGGCCAGGATCTTACTTATTTTGATGACGAGACGAAAGAAAAATATGTTCCGTATGTAATCGAGCCGTCACTGGGAGCTGACCGTATGGTGCTCGCATTCCTTTGCAGCGCTTATGACGAAGAAAATATCGGAACAGAAGAGAAGCCGGATATGCGTACCGTGCTTCACTTCCATCCGGCGCTTGCCCCGGTTAAGATCGGTGTACTGCCGCTCTCCAAGAAATTAAATGAGGGCGCGGAGAAGATCTATGCGGAGCTTTGCAAGTACTATAACTGTGAGTATGATGACCGTGGAAATATCGGGAAGCGCTACCGCCGTCAGGATGAGATCGGCACCCCTTACTGTGTGACATATGATTTCGAGTCGGAAGAGGACGGAGCGGTAACTGTCCGCGACCGTGACACGATGGAGCAGGAAAGAGTTAAGATCGAAGATCTGAAGGCATATTTTGAGAAGAAATTCGAGTGGTAAGCAGACGAATGAGGGGAAATATTTCCATGAGAGATATTTCCCCTTTTGCAATTATACTATTATGACGGGAAAATAAGGAAAGACTAACTATTAAAAGTCAAGTCTGAAATGAAGATTTTATGAATGAATTGCGGGAACGCATTTCAGATATCG
>NZ_CALWFZ010000026.1 GCF_944377805.1 uncultured Mediterraneibacter sp.
AATGGATGTATTGATTAGCTGTATAGTTCCATATGTAGATGCTGTTATTACTGAAAATTTTCAAGCAGATGTTTATAAGAAAGCCAAAAAAATAATTTCACAAATAAGAGATCTAGAAATCTACCGATTAAGGGATATAAGAACAAATATGAATTAAAAAATTTGACTCCATACCATTTCCCTAATTACGGAAGAACTGCTAATCATCTGCAAAACAAAGGTGTTAAAATCATATAAAATCAGCGATAATACACAGGTACAAGATAACATCTGTAATCAGTGAAAAGCCAGTAAATACAGGGATTAGATAACACTACGAAGGAACTGCGTGACGGCAAACCACACTTCTCCTAAGCGGTAGGTCGGGTGTTCGAATCACCTCGGGAACGTAGAAGAGAAGCCGAAAATTTCTTGAAAATCAAGGATTTCGGCTTTTTTCATTACTGTGATTGCTGATTTTTAAGCTGCCTGAAAGACTGTGAGTAAAGGAATGATTAATCATTAGGAGGAGAGGAGACATTATAGCTATGGGAAAAGTGGAAAAGAAACAACTGACTGTTTTTATTCTTGCAGCATACGGAGTGACATGTGTACTGGGGCTTCTGATGTGGTTTTTTTATGGAAAGGGAGCGGACTTAAGTGTATTTCCAAATGCACAGATGTTTTATCCGGCGGCGGGTGTGATGCTGGCATATCTTATGACGAAAAAGGAAGATAAAAATCTGCCGAAGCCATTTTTCATATTTTTTATCCTGCTGACAGCAGCGATGATTTTGTGCGCGGTGTTTTCCGTATTTATCCCATATACTATAGAGTCGGGAGAGGCTGAGGCTTCAGTCTGGATGATGGCTGTTCAAGCACTTATAATTTTGGGCAGTGTGATTTTCTGGATTTTACTTTTAACTTCAGGAAAGGAGAGAAGAGCTGCTTACGGATTAAAGGGAAACAACTGGAAGATGTCGTTTCTTTGTATTTTGCTGTTCTTTGTACTCTACAGCGTGAGAATGGGAATAGCCAGTGCGGCAGAAGGACAGACAGCAGCTTTTGGAGCAATCTGGGCAGATCCTTCCACCTGGATATATCTGATTACACTTCTTCTCAATTTTTTCCTCGTGGTGACGGCGTTTTTTGGCGAGGAATATGGTTGGAGATATTATCTTCAGCCGATCATGCAGAAACGTTTTGGATTAAGAGGCGGTGTTGTGCTTCTTGGCATTGTGTGGGGGCTGTGGCATATGCCGCTTGACTTCTTCTATTACACCACCCCGGATATGGGACTGGCAGCCTGTGTCAGCCAGCAGATTACCTGTATTTTTATCGGAATCTTTCTGGCATACGCGTACATGAAAACAAATAATATATGGGTTCCGGTGGCCGTACATTATTTAAACAATAATCTGATTCCTGTGTTTGCGGGAAACTATTCGAAGGATGTGATCCAGAATCAGGCGATTCACTGGGGAGATCTGATACCGGCGCTAATACTGAACCTTGTGATTTTTGGATGGTTCATTTTCCTTAAACCGTTCCGAACCGTAAAAGAACAATAAATTTTTGCATATATACGGTTGAATGCAACAATTAATTGACAATATAAGGAAATGTATAATATAATTTGATTCGTGTGATAAAA
Source organism: uncultured Mediterraneibacter sp. (assembly GCF_944377805.1). Taxonomy (GTDB): domain Bacteria; phylum Bacillota; class Clostridia; order Lachnospirales; family Lachnospiraceae; genus Mediterraneibacter. The sequence goes on from NZ_CALWFZ010000026.1 coordinate 1,634, forward strand.
GAAAGAATATAATTGATATTATGTTCTTTTTTTTGTGATGGTGAGGTGTTAAAGTACGGACTTGTCCGAGACCTTGTCGATCGCTTACAATCCCGGAATGTGGCTTTTGGTACTTCCGGTAATTAAACACTAAAGATTTTCAAATTACGGAGTGGAAGGAGCAGACGTATGGCAGTTAAGAAATCTTGCATCAAGCGCTGGATGGCTCTTGTGATGGCAATGTTGATATTGTTCAATGGAATGCCGGCAGGAGCAGAGGAATTGACAACCAGGGAGATATATGAGGACAGCCGGGATGCGGAGGTTTCTGAAGAGACTACGGAGGAGTCAGACCAGAGTGCAAACGGGGAGAACGGCGGCAGTACTGACTCAGAATCGGATGCCCCTGCGGTTCTTGAACTTGATGAGTCGATTACGGTGGGGGTCAGGAGCCCTCAGGCAGACAAGAGTAATGTAACTGTGACAGTTCCGGTGGACAGGGCGAGCACGGACAACGTGCTTGAGGTTTATCTTCCCAGACATATCAGCCTTGCGGCTGAATGGGAGCCGGGGGAATCGTATATTACAGACTTCTCTCAGGAAATACAGTCGGATGGAAGGACGAAACTTACCTTTCAGATTGATGACGGAGCAAATCTGGGCGCAGATCATATCGGACCGAACTTCCAGATCGATCAGACAAAATTTTTCTCCCGTTCTGAGTACAGTAAGTATGAGATTGAAGTCGTTTATACTTATATGCTTAACGGAATTCAGGGGGAAAAAACAAGGAAAGTTACGATTAATTCCAAGACATACAAGAATTGGCAAACAGCGTCTCTCTCCCTTACTCCTTCAGCCCAGTTTTTGCTTCCGGGAGAGGAGAAAACACTGCGCCTGAGCGCGAGAATCAACTCTCAGGCAGAGCCTGAGTATTATACAGACAATCCTTATGCGGTTATGAAGTTTACCCTGCCGGAAGAGCTCGTTTATTCGGGAAATGATGAACAGATTACATACGACACGGCGACCAGGGAACTGACATGGACTTTTGACGTGACGAAGGAGCAGAACAACTCCGGAAATTTTACAAAAGACATCTCCGTAAAATCAAATGAGACTTTGCACCAGGAACTGAGTGACAAGCACTATGCGGGGGAAGCGGCAGTGGGAAGAATATCCAGAACTGTTCAGGTAAACCTGGGATTTAAAGATGAGACGTCAATTACCAGAAACACGAGCTTTTATATCTACCTGTGCACTCCCATGCTGCTTCTCAAGGCGGGTTCGTACGACTCTACTGCCAGTCCGCAAATGGTGTATTCCTATACTTATGATACTATATTAAGGAATAATTTCTCGATTAAATCCCGGTATGGGTATTGGGTGCAGGGAGGAGTACATCATAACTCGGGATATTTCTCATGGTCTCATGGCATTGCCTGGGGTGAATACAGCGATATTTCATTTGAGATAACACTAAAAGACCTTGCCGAGGACGCTGTATTTGAGTGGGACGGGAAGGAGTACGAAGAGGGGGACGTATGGACCTGGAATCCGACTTCCGATGATCTGAAGAATGGATTGTTTCCGGCAGAACTTCCGATTACGCCGGATAAGAACGAAGATATGACCCTGGCTCTTCTGGATTTTAAAGTATCCTTTACTTACAAGGGGCGCTCAGTGGCTTATAACCTTCAGACTGTAGAATATAGACAGACAGCTACTGAATATAAGTATACATTTATGCCCTATGCGTTAAAATCTGCTGACAGCAATTATGTACCGGCTGATCCGGGGGATAAGGACGTTATGCTGGCCCGGATCAGTATGTACGGAATGCGCTATTCATATCTGGGGAATTATTACACTTACAGCGCCCATCCGACTCGGACGGTGTCAGGAACTTTCAGGACGGAATGGAACTTTGAAATGAGGAAAAGCAATACGACTGCCATCTATCCGGGAGGCGCGTATGTCAGGAAAGTAGACTTTGATACAACGCTGTTTGATAAAGTCTATGGCGAGGGAAACTGGACGCTGTATTACAGGACAAATTCATCGGGAGACACGGATCAGGAAATCTCTTCGGGAACAAAAGCAATAAGTGTTGGAAAAGATGAATACATTACCCAGGTAAGTGTAGTGGCGTCACAGATGAAGAAGACGCAGACGTTTACCGAAGATGAGAAAAAAATTTCTATAATAACAGTTTTCGGGGATGTAAGCACTCAGTATGAAAACGGAGATGCAGTGGAGCATGCGACGTACTTTATGAATTCGTGTAATTCATATATGAACGGAACTCTGGTGTATGATAACTGGTGGAAATCTTACGAGCTGTCCCAGGATCCCCGTTATAAAGTCACTGAATCCGGAAAAAACGGCTCTAGTAAAGGCCTGGCAGGAATGGATATATGCATTGATTTCAATTTTACAGTCAATGGAAACCTGGTAAACGAAAGCATGGAAAAGACTGTACTTGGAAACAGGCTGACGTTTGCGAACAAGACAGGCAGGATGAGCGCTGAGGCAGCTCAGGTACAGAAGATGGCGGTGGGTCCGAATATGGGGGGAGTGAAGATTCATTATTGGGACTCAAACGGGTTTGAATATATATATGATATTCCGCAGGAAGGTACAGACGGATGGGTTAATCTTCCCGGACTGATAGGAGATAATTATCTTACAGAATGGCAGTTTGAGGCAGTGGGAAGTCCCGGAGAAACAAAGAATTTCTGGTACAGTATTCAGGTGCCGGCAAACGGCGCGAACGCAATCTTAAAAGACTACCCCTCATCTTACATAAGCTGGAAACTGTCCGGATGGATTGTGCAGTCGGATACACAGGATACGAATCCCAACGCTGTGGCAACTCTGTCTCAGTCAAATGACAGTTTTACCTTATGGCAGCCGTGGATATATTACAATGAAAAAAGGAATACGGCAGAGATAACAGGAGGGAACGCAATAGGGGATACATTGACGGTGAGTTCGAATACATCTCTGGATATACGGCGCGCGGGCAACTACAGTATAAACACCTATAATATGGCTTATAGTTCAAACAATCCGGTTTTGAAAGGAAAATATCATGAGGGAACCGTGACAGAGGAGTCGCTGGATGGAATCTACGTTGTAGATAATCCAACTTACTACATCGTTTTGCAGGAAGGGTATAACTATGTGCCGGGAAGTTTTCAGATGAAAAACGGGAAGAAACCTCAGGTGACAACGTCGGGTCTGCTTTATAACAACCGGATGTATACCGTGTTAAAGATCCAGTTTTATGAAAGCGGAGATCCGGCAACCAGCTTCAGGATTCCCATGCTTTATGTAATGGATTCCGTTAACCATGCCGATGATTTCGATATTTCCTACAGCTTTGAGGTGAAGTCCACCTATCTGGTTCCGGTAGGAGAGCATGAGGTGCTCTTTGCCAGCAGCACAAGCAGTACCCATGCGTATTATGGGTCGTATCTGCTGTACGAGGACCGGATGCCAAATAATATCAGTGATTATGAAGTGCTGGATCTTCAGGATAAAACAGCGTATGGAAAACTTTATCTGGACAGAAATGTAACATATAGTGATTATAATGGAGCCGGAGGAGGAGGTAAATTTCCCTCTAAGAACCTGTCTGCCATAACCGCTTTCTCCCCCCGTGCTTATCTGTACCACGGAGGTATGTTTGCAGATGAAGCAACAGTCAAAGGAGGAGAAGTGTTCCAATATCAGGCACAGCTTAGAAATGATATTGGAGACTCTGTTGAGCAGATAGTAATGTATATTCCTCTGAAAAACTCGGCACTTCCGAAGAGTGAAGAGATTGGAAAACCGGTGGAACCGTATGAATGGGATATGGAACTTCAGGAAAAAGTATCTCTGAGCGGATTTACAGTATACTACTCTACAGCCGAGAATCCGACAATGAATGAATATGGGGCGTGGAACGAGCAGAAAAACCACACAGAAAACGGAGTATATAAGACTGCGCTATCAGGAACAGAGAGTTTTGCTGATGTAACTATGATCAAACTGGTATCTGATAAGGTTGAGGATGGAAACAGGAGTGTGGCAACACTGACGCTGGCAAGCGGAGAAAAGAAAGAGCCGGGGGATCTGACGGATTATCTGCATGTATACAGCAGCTATGCCGTAGGCGGGAGGACGACAAGCAAGGCAGTGAGTGATCCGTCGAAGATTATACTGACTGACAACGGCGTGTCAGGAAGGCTGTGGCTGGATGAGGACAGAGACGGTCTGATGGACGATACAGAGACGGAGAATCCTCTGGATAAGCTGGACAAAAATGATGTGATCAAAGTATCTCTGTACCGCGAGAAGGGAGAGGACGGCAGAGAACTGCTTGGTGAAAAGATCTTTAAGAGAGGGGATACGGATCTGACCTATTCTTTTGAGACGTCATATCTTCAGCAGGGGGATTATCTGGAGATTACACTGCCGGGGTACGGATGGATGCTGACGGAGACATTTGCCGCCGGAGGCATTCCTTCAATTCAGTCCCACTTTTCACAAGCAGACAGCCGAGCAGTTCTGACTCCGGGATTTACATCAGGTATTAACGCAGGTCTTATCTATACGTCTGTGGAAGCTGACGCGGTAGTTACAATACCGTCTTCTGTTATTCTGACAGAAGAAGGAACAAATCTGGGAGAGGGATATGTAGGGAATATGATCAGCATTCTCTTTGACCAGGTTGCCGGAGCAGGTCTGCAGGCTCTGATTGAAGTAAATGAGGGGTTTGACATTACTTCTGAAACAGGAGACTCGCTTAGAGTAAAAAGTTATAACAAAGAAGGCAAGCAGTATACAGATGATGACAGTGACGGGTATGCGGAACTTGGCGTACTAAACGAACAGGATGCCCAGCTTGATATTTGGTTTAATACGACAGAAGGGCAGCTTGGCGAATCATATAAAGGAACAGCAAATTTTGAAGTATCGATTGACAGGAGTGAGAACGCTAAAGATTAATGAAGAATAGTATTACAGGACACAACAATCTGATAAAATATATTATTTTTCCGGCAATGTTTCTCCTGCTGCTGGCAGGAGGAGCGGTCTGTCTTTACTTCTTACGGGACAGAGGGCCTAAACTGGAAGAGACGGCTGTCGCCTACTATCTTCCTAACGGCCAGGTAAACACAGATCCGTCAGAGATTACTATGCCGGGATTCGAGACGTTGTATATGAATGCGCGGACAAGAGAAGTGGATACGGCGCTGCCGAACCCGGAAGGAAACCCCTGTTACTTTACATATCAGATCATTATGGCGGATACAGGGGAGGAACTTTACAGTACGGATGCCCTGGAGCCGGGAACTGCGGTGAGGGGATTTGTAATGGAAAAAGATCTGGAACCCGGATCTTACGACATTGAGATCCGGATTACGACAGGACAGCTTGATGATTACACTGAACCTATGAATTCAGGGACTATTAACGCGATTCTGGAAGTAGTGTAAACAAAAGGAGATTCTCATGCCAAAAGGAAAGAATCAGAAATTCAAACTGTACCGCCTTGCACAGATTATGCAGGAAGAAACGGACGACGACCACTATATCACGATGCCCCGGATCATGTCTGAACTGGAGAAATATGATATTACCGCAGACCGGAAGAGTATATACAATGATCTCCGCGACCTGGAAGTACTGGGGATAGAGGTGGAAGGAGAGCCTGTCGGGAACAGGTATCATTATCATGTCATAGACAGGCCTTTTGAGCTGCCAGAACTAAAACTGCTCGTAGACGCGATCCAGTCATCGAAGTTTATCACAGAGCGTAAGTCTAACGATCTGATCAGAAAGCTGGAAAAACTGGTCAGCCGGCATGAGGCGGTGAAACTGCAGCGGCAGGTGTTCGTCTCAGGCAGGATTAAGACGATGAATGAAAGTATTTACTATACGGTGGACGCCATTCATAACGCAATTTCAGAGAACAGGAAGATCCGGTTTCAGTATTATCAGTGGAACGTAAAAAAAGAGATGGAACTGCGTCATGACGGGGGATATTATCACATAAGCCCGTGGGGACTTTCCTGGGATGACGAGAACTATTATCTTGTGGGATATGATTCTGAGGCGGAGCAGATCAAACACTACCGCGTAGATAAGATGCTTCACATTCAGATGTCCGGGGAAAAGAGAGAAGGCAGAGAACGCTTTAAGAAGCTGGATATGGCCGACTATACGAGAAAGAGCTTCGGTATGTTCGGCGGAAAAGAAGAAAAAGTAAAGCTGCTGGTTGATAACCGGCTGGCTGGCGTTATAATCGACCGGTTCGGCAAGGAAATCATGCTGATTCCCGCGGATGAAGGGCACTTTACTGTGAATGTGGACGTGCGCGTGAGCAGTCAGTTTTTCGGATGGATATTTTCACTGGGAGAAGGAGTGAAGATCATATCGCCTGACGAAGTGGCGGAGCAGATGAGACGGGAGGCCGGGCGGATAGCGTGTCAGTATGAAAAATAGAAGAGTAAAGAACGATGCAGGGCTGATCATATGATCAGCCTTATATTTATGCCTGAACTTACCCGCTTATTATATAGTATTTAGGTTAGCGCTTTCATAAAAAAGAGATGAAGAGGTGGAATGAATAGATATAATGCACAAAAAAGCATGGAAAAAATTGTGTATACTAGCGAAATGACTGATAAAACCCAAAAATAAATTGACATTTTTAGTAGAAAACTTATAATCAAAATATGAAAGCGCTTGCACAAAGTATAAAGGAAACGTTTCAATGAGAGTAGTTCCGAAAAAGGAATAAAGAAACAGGAGGTATGTTATGGAGTATGTAATAGGGATTTTATTATTAATTTCGTTCTTCGGACTGGCAGTATACGCAGTGCGGGGCGGCAATCTGATGCTCGGTATCTTTGTAATGGGAATTATCTGGACGGTACTCCCAATGGTCGGAAATATGATTGTCACCAACCCGGAATTCATTGCGGCAAATAAAGATGCTATCAGTATATCCTGGACGGATGCCCTGACCAGTGTGTTCCAACAGGGACCTGAAGGCTGGGGTGCGACACTTGTCAACGTGGTATTTGGCGCGTGGTTTGGACGTGTTCTGATGAACACAGGTATCGCATCAACATTGATCCGCACAACGACGGAACTTGGCGGAGACAGGCCGGCTGTGACCTGTATCCTGCTCTGCATAGTGACTACCGCCTGCTTCTCATCGATTTTCGGGGCGGGAGCTGTTGTAGCTATCGGCGTGATTGTGCTCCCGATTTTTCTGTCACTGGGAATCCCGAAAGTACTTGCTACCTGTTCCTTTATGCTGAGCGTAGGTGCGGGAATGTTCGTCAATCCGGTACTCTATGGACAGTATTCGGCATTTTTCCTGGATGGCGACGGCAAGACGCTGTATCCTTATGAACAGCATGTATCATGGGGGATTTACGCGTTGCTTATCCAGGTGGCAGTGGTGATTATCATGGTCATCGTTCTTTCCAGAAAGAAGAAAGTACATACATGGGCGGCGACAGCGCCGGCATCAAAGAAAAACCGACGCGGTGACAATGCTCCAGGAATCTCACTGATCGCTCCTGTAGTTCCGGTAGTTCTTCTGATCGTATTCAACGTGCCCATTATACTCGGCTTTGTCATCGGCAGCTTCTATGCGCTCTTTGTCTGCGGAAAAATCAAAGGATGGGCTCAGACATGCCGGATGGTAAACAAAGATTTCTTCGACGGAGTGGTAGACACGGCGCCTCTGGTAGGCTTTTTGCTCATGCTTCCCATGTTCAATAAAGCGGCAGAGCTGTGCGTTCCCTATTTTAACGCGCTGCTGGGAGGAATTATTCCGAACAACACGCTGGTAATCAGCATTGTATTTGCCCTTCTCTCCCTGATGGGTATGTTCCGGGGACCATTGACACTGTTCGGCTGCGGCGCGGCGACGCTTGGAATCTTAAAAGGCATCGGATTTACAACATCCTATCTGGCGCCGCTTATCATTATACCGAGTACCGTCATGAATGTATCATGCTGTATTACACAGTCATGGATCGTATGGGGCGTAAACTATACGAAGGTTTCCACAAAGGAATTCTTAAAACTGAGCGCTGTCGTCGGATGGATTATCTGTATCGTCCTTCAGGCTATGGTGTATGTAATGTTTGGCTGATCACCGGTAAGAAATGGAGGAATAAAGCATGAGTGACAGAAAAGTAAGAATGGGAATAGACGTAGGCGGTACACATACAAAAGCCGTTGCCATAGATAACGGGACGCAGGAAATTATAGGAAAATCTTCTGTGAAAACAACACACGATGATAAAGCCGGAGTGGCAGCAGGAGTTGTTCAGGCGTTTCAGAATTGCCTGAAGGAAAATGACATTGATCCTGCGGACGTCATCTTCGTTGCGCACAGTACGACGCAGGCTACCAATGCTCTTATTGAGGGAGATGTGGCAAAAGTGGGCATCATCGGAAGCTCCCGGGGAGGACTGGAAGGATTTCTGGCAAAGATTCAGACGCATCTGAAGGACATTGATCTTGGTTCAGGCAGAAAGATCAGCATTTGTAACACATTTATCAAAGAAAACAATCTGAACCATGATACGATCAAAAGCGCGGCGGAAAAGTTAAAAAGTGAGGGAGCTCAGGTTTTTGTGGCTTCAGAGGCGTTTGGCGTGGATGATATGTCCAGTGAACAGGCGATCTATGATGTAACAAAGGGCGAGATGGGAATGGAGACGAGTATCGCTTCTGACATTACGAAACTGTACGGACTTACGAGACGGACGAGGACGGCAGCCATTAATGCCAGCATCCTGCCGAAAATGCTCAATACCGCAAACTCTACGGAGGAGAGCGTGCGTGCGGCAGGAGTGAAAGTGCCGCTGATGATCATGAGAGGCGACGGCGGAGTTATGGAGATCAACGAGATGAAGAAACGTCCGGTACTGACCATGCTCTCAGGTCCGGCGGCGTCTGTTATGGGTTCTCTGATGTACCTGCGCGCGTCCAACGGTGTATATTTTGAGGTAGGAGGAACTACGACGAATATCGGCGTTATCAAAAACGGACGTCCTGCCATTGATTACTCTGTAGTAGGCGGGCACAGGACTTATATTACATCTCTTGACGTAAGAGTGCTGGGCGTTGCCGGAGGAAGTATGATCCGTCTGAGTAAGAACGGCGTCACGGACGTAGGACCGCGTTCCGCCCATATAGCGGGGCTGGATTACGCGGTGTTTACTCCCGAGGAAGAAATTGTGGATCCGCAGCTTGAGCTCTTTTCACCGAAGGACGGAGATCCGGCGGATTATGTGGCGATTAAACTCAGAAGCGGAAAGCGGATTACGATTACGAATTCCTGTGCGGCTAATGTGCTGGGGCTTGTGAAACCGGAGCATTTCTCATATGGAAATGTGGCTTCGGCAAGAAAGGCAATGCAGCCGGTTGCAGATTATCTGGGCGTCAGCGTGGAAGAAGTGGCGACGCAGATTCTTACAAGAGCATATGAGAAGATCAGTCCGGTGATTCTCGAACTGGCAGAGAAATACAAGCTGGAACATGATCAGATTGCCCTGGTAGGAGTGGGCGGCGGGGCCACTTCGCTGATCGGCTTCTGCGCGCAGAAGATGAATATTAACTATAGTGTGCCGGAAAACGCGGAGGTCATTTCTTCCATCGGAGTAGCTCTTGCTATGGTAAGAGATGTGGTGGAACGAGTCGTGCCCAATCCTACGCCGGATGATATTCGCAGCATTAAGCGGGAGGCGATCGATAAAGCGGTAGAAAGCGGAGCGTCACCTGACACAGTGGAAGTACATATCGAGATTGATCCTCAGACTTCCAAACTGACAGCAATAGCCCTGGGATCCACAGAAGTAAAGACAGCGGATCTGATGAAGGAATGCACCCGGGAGGAGGCAAGAGCGCTGGCAGCAGCGGATTTGAGAAAGGACGAAAAGGACGTCGAACTGGTATGCCAGATATCGAACTTCTATGTATACCAGGCGGAGGAAAAGGACAGAAAGCCACTGAGAATCCTGGACAAAAAAGGATTTATCAAGGTGCAGAGAACAGATGGAACTGCGATCGCGGCCAAGGCCGTATCGTACAGAAGCATCGTATCAAGACTCTGGGAAGAGCTGGCTATCTATAAGGCGGACGCGATTCTGCGGCCGGACTACTATATCTGCGCAGGTGCAAGAGTAATGGACTTTAACGGTTCCGGAGAACTGGAGCAGGTATTGATGCTGATGGACGTGGAGATGCAGTCCATAGATCCAAACGAGGAAGTTGTTATTGTAGGAGCTAAGAGTCAGGTGTAGGCGCCTGAGATAGGAAAGGCGGAAAACGTCATATGTTGAGAAGGAACAGTCAGATACAGGAAGTTCAGAAGCTGTATCCGGTGAAACAGATGGTATCGGAGCTCATCGGCCTGGATGAAATCCAGTGGGGCAGATACGCGTTCTGTCATGAGCCGCTGGAGCGGAAATTTACAGACAGTCAGAAAGAGGAATATACAGGAAAGGCTTTTTCGTGCGGCAGGCAGGAAGCGAGAGAAATCAGGGGAAAATATCCGTCATTATCACTCAGGGAGATCGTAAAGGAGTGTGGTTTTACACTGGATACCCCTGATCTTCCCACAGGGGGCGGTCATGTGATTTTCGCGCAGTATACCGAGCCTGATGAGATACTTATCTTTCGCGACTGCGTAAAGAAAGCCGCCGGCCTGATAGAAAGGGAAAAACTGGAGCATTATTTTACTGAAGAAAAGATCGAGGAACTTCTTCTGGCCCATGAGCTGTTTCATGGAATAGAATATCAGAAGAAGAAAAGTATTTTCACTCAGACGGAGCGGATCGAATTGTGGAGAAAGCCTTTTTCCAACAGATCACGAATTATCTGCTTAAGTGAAATGGCGGCGATGGCGTTTGCCGGGGAACTTGCACAGAGCTCTTTTTCCCCGTATGTACTGGACGTTTTCCTTATGTACAGTTACAACAAAGAGGCGGCCTGTGCCCTGTATGAGGAGATAATGGAGGAGGCAGGCGCTGAAAAAAGAAAGGAGGAGATGCCATGCTGACAGCGGGAATAGAGCTTGCCGAAAAATATGACTACCTCTCGGACAAGTTCAGAAAAGCGTTCCGATTTTTAAGAGAGACAGACTTTTCTCAACTATCACAGGGGAAAGTAGAGATCGAGGGAGACGATATATTCGCCGAGGTGCAGGAATATATCACAAAGCCGGAGAAAGAGTGCCGGTTTGAGTCTCACAGAAAATACTTTGACATACAGTATATGGCAGACGGGGAAGAATATTTTGGCTACATTCCTGTAAAAGAACTCAAGAAAGATACAGGATATGACGCTGAACGGGATCTGGAGTTTTATCTGGCTCCGGAGACCAGTGGGAGAATCCATCTGAAAAAAGGAGATTTTGCTGTCGTTTCTCCCGAAGACGGCCACCAGCCGAGATGTATCGGCAGGAAACAGTGCCGGGTAAAAAAAGTAGTCGTCAAGGTAAAGGTGAACTTGTAAGATTGAAAAATTTCCTTCATCCGTGGTATCATGAGGAAAGAGATTTCTGTTCCCCGGAAGTGGCGGAGGAACAGAGGCGCAGGTGGAGGAAACGATAAATGAATATATACGATATAGCCAGGGAAGCAGGTGTGTCTATCACTACAGTGTCCCGGGTCATCAATAATAAAGGGTATGTGAGCGAGAAGACGAAAAAGAAGATACAGGCGGTGCTTGAGAAAAATGAGTACCAGCCCAGCGAAATCGCCAGAGGTCTTGTGTCCGGCTCCATGAAGACGGTAGCCATTGTGGTCGTGGACATGAGAGTTCCGCACTATGCTATGACCTCATATATAATGGAGCAGCAGCTCTCAAAGCTGGGATACATGGTGCTCATATGCAACACAGGAGAAGAGGAAAAAGGGTGCCGGAAATATCTGGAAATGCTCTCTAAGCGGAAACTGGACGGAATTATTCTTGTGGGATCCATCTTTAACAGGCTGTGTGACGAGCACTCTCTCAGTCTCTTAAATGATATACCTGTTGTGATGGCGAACGGAAAGATCGAGGGAGAAAACATTTACTCGGTTCTGGTAGATGAGGCATACGGAATGGAACTGGCAACACGACATCTGTATGAGAGAGGGCGGAGGAAGATCGCCTTTGTGACAGACAAACATACAGACGCGGCAAGCCGGAAAATAGAAGGCTATATCAGAGAAATGAAAAGGCTGGGATATGATCACCCGGAAGCAGATGTGTACCGCACCCCTTATGGTCTTGAAGGCGGAGCGCAGGCGGCAAAAATGCTGATTGAAAAAGGATATGACTCCGCCGTATTCGGAGAGGACCTGACAGCAGTGGGGGCAATGAATGAGTGGAAGAAGATGGGAATTAAGATTCCCCAGGAGATGTCTCTGACGGGCTGCAACAACTCGGAATATTCCTATGTATGCAGTCCGGGGCTGACGACAGTAAATAATAAAGGAGAGGTCTTAAGCGAACTGACAGTACAGCTTCTTTTAGACGTTCTCTCACAGAAAAAGGAACTGGCAACGCTTGTCGTGCTGCCGGAACTGATCGTGCGGGAAACATCATAACCCGGACAGAAGCCTGGCCGGAAAGGATTTAAGATGTCGGAAGTAATTCTGTTTGGCGAACCAATGGCTATGTTCGTCGCAAAAACAACAGGAGCTCTTCATGAAGTGGAGGAGTTTACAAGACTGCTTGCGGGAGCAGAGGTGAACGTTGCCATTGGATTAAAAAGGCTGGGTCACACCGTTTCCTATGTTACGAAACTGGGAACAGACCCTTTTGGAACATATATCGAAAATAAACTGCATGAAGAAGGTCTGGATACGCAAATCACAAAAGATCCGGATCACTTTACGGGGTATCAGTTAAAATCCAAAGTAGAAGAAGGAGACCCTGAAGTATATTATTACAGGAGAAACAGCGCGGCTTCTCATCTGACAGTGGAAGACGTGGACAGGGTTGACTTTGAAGGTGCGAAGATCCTGCACATAACAGGCATTCCGCCCGCCCTGTCCGAAAGCTGCAGAGCGGCCACCTACCGGCTGATCGAGAGAGCGAGGGAACACGACATGATCGTAAGCTTCGATCCGAATCTTCGCCCGTCATTGTGGAGCAGCCGGGAAGAAATGATCTCCGTTATAAACGACATTGCCTCCAGGGCGGATATCGTTCTTCCCGGAACAGGGGAAGGGGAGATTCTGATGGGAAGCGGGGAGCCGGAGAAAATCGCCGCATATTACCGGAGCAATGGCGCCGGGATCGTAATTGTCAAGGCCGGAGCGAAAGGCGCTTATGTGGATTCGGAAGAACTCCGGGAGTTCATAGAGGGCTACAAAGTGCAAAAAGTCGTGGATACCGTGGGTGCGGGCGATGGATTTGCCGTGGGTATCATCAGTGCGTACCTGGAAGGGAAAGATCTGAAAGAGATGGTAAAACGGGGAAATGCGATCGGGGCGATCCAGGTGTCCGTAATGAGTGACAATGAAGGCCTCCCTACACAGGAGGAGCTTGCCGCTTACATGAAGGAGGGAACAGAATGCGTCTTCAAATAGCCATTGACCGCGTATCAGTAGAGCGGGCGGATGAAATTATGAAACTTACAGCCGGATACGCCGACATTATAGAAGTAGGGACTTCTCTGATCAAAGACTTCGGCCTGGAGGGAAGCGTCCGGCTTCTGAAAGAAAAATATCCGGACCAGTGTATTCTTGCGGATCTTAAAACATGCGACGAGGGAGAGTACGAGTTCAAAAAAGCCTATGAATGTGGCTCAGACATACCGACAGTAATGGGATTTTCTTCTGTTTCAACCCTTAAGGCCTGCCAGAAAGCGGCAAAGGCGTCAGGGAAAGAATATATGATTGATCTCCTGGAAGTACCTGATGAGAAGCTGGAGATTCTGAAAAAAGAATTCTCGGACGCCATCTTCTGCATTCATCTTCCATCTGATAATCAGGGAAAAGGACTCGAGGATCTGGTGCGGCATATGTGCGCGCAGCTAAACGGAATAGAAAAGATTGCCGTGGCAGGCGGAGTGACGCTTGATACAATCGGTATCATGAAAAATGTGGGAATAGATATTGTTATTGTAGGTGGCGCCATCAACAGAGCGGAAAATATGACCGAAGCCGCGAAGGCGTTTGCCGGGGCCGTCAGGAGGTAGAGAAAATGGTGGAAGTATTGGATACAATTATGAATGAAATAAATGATGTACTTGGCAAAGTGAAGAAGGAAGAACTTCAGAGCGTCATAGACAGACTGGACAAGTCCGGGCGCATCTTCGTGTCGGGAGAGGGGCGGTCCGGGTTTTCAGCCCGAGGATTTGCCATGCGGCTGATGCATCTTGGATATACGGTGTTTTTTGTAGGGGAGACGATCACGCCGGCAATGGAAGTCGGGGACGTGTTCATCGGGGTGTCAGGATCCGGAAAAAGCGCAGGCGTGGTAAATGACGCGGAAAAGGCAGTAAAAGCCGGATGCACGGTGATTGCCGTTACGAGTAAGCCGGATTCCCCTCTGGCAGCACAGTCTCAGTGTACGCTCGTCATTCCCGGAACAGTAAAGGGAGACGCAGGAAGTGAGAGAGGATCCGTACAGCTTTTGAGCTCGCTGTTCGACCAGTGCCTGCACATTACTCTGGACGCGCTGTGTCTTCTGATCAGCTACAGAGATCATACGGCAAATGACACAGCTACGAAAGCACACTGGTAAAGGAAATGAAAAGAGGATAAATGATGAAGAACATAGAAAAGATATTTCGCTCAATCCGGATTGTACCTGTTGTAAAACTTTCCTCTGATAAAGACGCGGTACCGCTTGCGAAAGCTTTGGTGGAAGGCGGTCTGCCATGCGCGGAGGTCACCTTTCGGACGGACGCGGCCGCAGAGTCGATCAGAAAGATGAAAGAGGCATTTCCTGATATGACCGTGGGAGCCGGAACGGTTCTGACTACCGGACAGGTAGATGAAGCCGTAGAGGCAGGAGCAGAGTTTATCGTAAGTCCGGGGCTTAATCCCAGGACAGTGACCTACTGCCAGGAGAAAGGGATTCCCGTATTTCCGGGAACAGCGACGGCAAGCGAGATAGAGAAAGCGCTGGAACTTGGCCTGAGTGTTGTGAAATTCTTCCCTGCAGAGGTGAACGGGGGACTGAAGGCCATTAAGGCACTGTCAGCGCCATACTCTATGATGGAATTTATGCCTACCGGAGGAATCGGAACTGAAAATGTCAGGGAATATCTGGAATTCGATCGGGTGATAGCCTGCGGAGGAACCTGGATGGTAAAGGAACAACTGATTGCCGGAGGAAAGTTTGACGAGATTAAAAGACTCACGAGAGAAGCAAAAAGTATAGCTGATTCTTGCAACCCCATCTCAGATTTACTATAATGTATAAGAAATTTACGTTTATTGTCGGAGGAATGAGATGGAGACGGTCTGGAAGCGCGTGTTTGCGGCAGCGATGGCAGCAGTGATGACAGTGGCACTGATTCCCGCGGGACAGGCATATGCCGAGCCTGTATCTTCGCAAGCATCTTCAGAAATACAGGAGGCGGCGCCGATTAATCCGGGAGCCGCCACCGAGGGAATGACATATGAAGAGGCCATGCAGGCGTCGTACGACATCCCGCCTGATACTAACAGTCTGGAAGGATGGCCTCAGGGGCCGCAGGTATACAGCAGCGCCGCCATTGTAATGGACATGAACAGCGGCGCCATTGTCTACGGTAAGAAAACGGACGACGCCCACTATCCTGCCAGCATCACGAAGATGCTCACAGCGCTGGTTGCCCTGGAGAATGCCAGTCTCGATGACGAGATAACCTTCTCACAGGAGAGCATCGACATACTCAGATCCGACTACGCCAGCATCGGGATGAGACCTGGGGAGGTCATCAGCCTCAACGACGCCATGTACGGGATGCTGCTGGCTTCCGGTAACGAAGTGGCGTACGCGATCGCCGAAAATGTAGGCCGGAAGATGGGCGGCGGATACGATACATTTATACAGGAGATGAACGACCGCGCGAGAGAACTTGGATGCACCGGTTCTAACTGGGTCAACGCCAACGGACTTCAGGATCCGCTCCATTATACGACGGCCCATGATATGGCGCTGATCGTTTCGGAACTCTATAAACATGAAGAATTCCGTACCATCACCCGGACACTGAACTATACGATCGGCCCGACCAATCTTGTCAGCGAGTCCAGGACTTTTCAGCAGAATCATAAAATGCTATGGCCGCAGCATTCGAGATACTATGAATACTGTACCGGAGGAAAGACCGGTTACACTGACGATTCCAGAACCACGCTGGTTACTACGGCGGATAACGGAACGTTGGAGCTTGTGGCGGTGCTGCTCCGCGATGACGGCAATGTCTACGATGATACAAGGGCCATAATGGACTATGCGTTCAATAACTTTTCAAAGACTCCGCTAAATGAGCAGACAAAGCCGGAGGAAGTCCGTTCTTACACTTCGGACGAGGCATATGTGCTGCTTCCTGAGGGCATTGACTTTTCCTCTCTGGATCATGAGACGTCCGTCACAGATGAGAAGACGGCGGCGGGCAGGATTACCTTCTACTATAAAGGACAGAATGTGGGCGGCGCCGATGTCACACTGACGCCGGAATATGTGGAAGAGACGACAGGATATACGACGCGCCCTAAAGTCGATAATCCTGCCGGAACGCCCGATACGGCGCAGGAGGGAGGGATTCCGGTACTGAGAATTCTGGCAATCGGAGCAGTTGCGTTTGTTCTCGCTGCCTTTCTCTTCTTTGTCATGGCGCTCAGATACAGGGCGATGAAGAGAAAGAAACGGGCCATCATGCGAAGGAGACGGCGGCAGGCGCAGATGAGGCGTTACGCCCGGACAGGACGTGATCCCCGGAGGGAAGAATATATTCGGACAAGACATAATAATAGAAGATAATTTCAGGACGATTCTCTGTACTGTCTGCGGTAATCCGTAGGCAGTATTTTCATAATATCCTTAAACGCCGCGGAAAACTTGCTCTGGCTTTCATATCCCACCGAGCGCGCGACAGAGGCGATACTCGCGTCGCTTTCGCTCAGAAGTTCCGCGGCTTTTGTCATACGGTACTGTTTCATATAAGAAGCAACGGGCATACCGTATACAGATTTAAAGACACGTTTGAGAGTGGCTGTATTAATCAGATATTCTTTGGAGAGAGACTCGATCGTATAGCGGCGCTCCGGATGTTCCGTCATTTCCCTGTGAATCTCGCGTATGATCTCTGTCGGGGAATCGCTCTGTTCGGGACAGGTGATTCTCCCCAGCTTCTCGATCATATGATGGAGAACCTGTGCCAGTTCCGTGTCGGCTGTTCTGTAGTACATTTCCTTTCCTTCTCTCCTGCTGACGATGAGTCCGCTGTTCTTTAACAGCCGGAGGTGGTGAGACACTGCCGGGCTTGTCATGTTTACGATTGCCGCAATATTCAGGACACACTCCTCGCAGTGGCACAGCAGCCAGAAAATACGCAGGCGGCTCGGATCGCCCAGCTGCTTTAATGCTTCCGATACCCCCGCGATCTCATTTTCCCCGGGAAGATGCTCCCGGATCTTTTCCTCATTGCCGCCGTGATTGTGTGGAAGATTCCGTTCATTCATATCGATTGCTCCATTCAGAAATAATTTTCGCCCAAACGGGAAAACAGTTTGCATAGCTCTTGACTTAATTATATAATCTGGAGTACAGTATAGTCAACGATTAAATAATCGTTTAATCAAAAAAGGAGTTATGAAAGATGAAAAAGAGTTATAAGATTGAAGTGGACTGCGCCAACTGCGCGAACAAGATGGAGCAGGCGGCGAAAGAGACAAAAGGGGTAAAAGACGCGGTTGTCAACTTTATGGCCCTTAAAATGAAAGTTGAATTTGAAGAAGGATATGACGCGAAGGCAGTGATGGAAGAAGTCCTTAAGAACTGTAAAAAAATAGAAGATGACTGTGAGATATACTATGACTAAGAAACAGAAAAAGATGCTCATAAGGATTGCAGCAGCGGCGGTTCTGATGATCGGACTCCAGTTTCTCCCGTTCGAGGGGCCGGTTCGCTTTATCCTGTATCTGATCCCTTATCTGGTGATCGGGTATGATATTCTGAAAAAGGCGTTTAAAGGCATCAAAAACCGCCAGCCCTTTGACGAAAGTCTTCTGATGTCCATCGCGACAATCGGAGCTATGGCTATCGCGGTGCGTGGGGATGGCGATTATACAGAAGCTGTTGCTGTTATGCTGTTCTACCAGATCGGCGAGTGGTTCCAGAGCTATGCGGTGGGAAAGAGCCGCAGAAATATCAGCGATCTTATGGATATTCGTCCTGACTATGCCAACATAGAGAAGGACGGGAAGCTGGAGCAGATTGATCCCGACGAAGTGGAGTCCGGTTCTGTGATAATCGTGCAGCCCGGTGAGAAAGTGCCGATAGACGGTGTCATTGTGGAGGGTACTTCTACGCTCAATACAAGCGCGCTTACAGGAGAGAGTCTTCCCAGGGATGCGGGCCCGGGAGACGAGATCATAAGCGGCTGTATCAGTATGACCGGAGTGCTGAAGATTCGGACAACGAAGGAGTTTGAGGATTCTACAGTATCGAAGATACTCGATCTGGTGGAGAACGCAAGTTCCAGAAAATCAAAGTCTGAGGCATTCATTACGAAATTTGCCAGAGTCTATACTCCGGCTGTCGTGTACAGCGCGATTGCTCTGGCTCTGCTACCTCCTTTTGTGAGAATGTTTGGTATGGGCGTGTCCGCGGACTGGGGAACATGGGTTACCCGCGCGCTGACTTTCCTTGTCATAAGCTGCCCGTGCGCGCTTGTAATCAGTATCCCGCTGAGTTTCTTTGCCGGAATCGGAGGCGCCAGCAACGCGGGAGTTCTCGTAAAAGGATCCAACTATCTGGAGACGCTTTCCTGGACGAAATACGTCGTCTTTGATAAGACGGGAACACTGACCCAGGGCGTGTTTGAGGTAAATGCAGTACATCACAACGCGATGGAGGAAGAGAAACTGCTGGAGTACGCCGCGCTGGCAGAAAGCGCGTCCTCCCATCCGATCAGCAGGAGTCTGCAGAAAGCCTACGGAAAAGAGCCGGACCGCAGCCGCGTGACAGACATCGAAGAGATCAGTGGAAACGGAGTGACTGCGAAGGTGGACGGCGTTCAGGTTGCGGCAGGAAACGCGAAACTGATGGAAAGACTGGGCGTGAAATGGATCGACTGCCATCACGCGGGAACGATTATCCACATGGCCATAGACGGAGAATACGCGGGACATATCGTAATCTCCGACATAGAGAAGCCTCACGCAAAAGAGGCTGTACAGGCACTGAAGAAAGCAGGGGTGAAGCGCACGATCATGCTCACGGGGGATTCCCGGAAAGTGGCGGAGCGTGTGGCCGCTGATCTGGGAATCGATGAAGTACACGCGGAACTGCTTCCATCTGATAAAGTGGCTGAAGTAGAAGAGCTCCTTGAGAAGATGCCGGAAAAAGGAAAGCTGGCCTTTGTAGGAGACGGTATCAACGACGCGCCGGTGCTCTCCCGCGCTGACATCGGTATCGCGATGGGTGCGATGGGATCAGATGCCGCCATTGAGGCGGCGGACGTTGTCCTGATGGACGATGATCCGATGAAGATCTCCAAAGCGATCAGGATTTCAAGAAAATGCATTCGCATTGTATATGAAAACATCTGGTTTGCGATCGGCATCAAGATAATATTTCTTGTGCTCGGAGCTGTCGGAATCGCCAACATGTGGCTTGCCATTTTTGCGGATGTGGGCGTTATGATTATCGCGGTATTAAACGCGATACGGGCGCTCTTTGTGAAAAAACTTTGAAAACACAATGTATTTGAGCAGGATAATTAAGAGCCGGAAAGTGCACATTGACTTTCCGGCTCTTAGCATATGCTGCAATATCTTAAAAAGGAACGCTTTTCAATACAAAGAAACGACTTTTTTTTCAGAAAGTATGTGGTAAAACAATTGAAAAAAGAGGACAGAGGGTGTATGATAAGTATGGAGATTACTTCGCAAAACACGAAAAAATATCCGAAAGAGGGAAGAATTATGATAATCATGAGACTAAAAATACATAACTTTTTTGCATTTAAAAACTTTGAAATGAATATGTCATATCCGAAAAAAATAGTGGATTCATATATTGAAGGTGAGTTTTTAAAAGGCAGAGAAAATTTCAGATATAAAAAAATCAATATCTTAATGGGAGCAAATGCAACGGGGAAAACAACACTCGCCCAAATGCTGATGACTGTATTCAATTTCGTACATAAGAAAGAATCAGCTAAACTTATGAGCAAAGTATGCGATCCCTGTCAAGAAGCACTGTTTTCTATGGACTTTGTTGTAGAAAGCTATAAATTATATCGCCTTGATTTATGCGTAGCGCCGGATATGACGAATGAACCTCAAAGACTGAAAGTTTTTACAAGGATAGTGGACATTAATAAAAAAGACAATTACGAAACCTGCGTAAAAAAGATAGAAGCGATACCTGTCAATTTTAAACAGGATATGGCGGAGGAATTGGAAAAGATAGAAGAGCTCGGATGGATGTTTTCTTACCCCTCGGATCTTATGGGAGGCATTGTCAAGTGCTCGGATGATCCTCAGTATTTGAAAATATTGGATTACACCCTTCGGGCTTTGGACCCGTCGATTATAAAAGTGGAAAAAGTGGAAAAAGTAAAAAATACTTATGTCATACGGATGGAAAAGCAGGATCTGGTCATACAGGATGGAGAAGTTATTAAAGATAACATTCTCTCCAGCGGAACGCAGAGCGGAATAGGTATAGCATTGATGCTGACGTCGATCTGCAGAGGGGCGTGTGGATTTTATTACTGTGACGAGAAGTTTTCTTATGTACATAGTGATGTCGAAAAAGCTTTTCTTAATGTTATGATAAATCAGTTAAAGGATAATGAACAGCTTTTCTTCACAACGCATAATACTGATATTTTGGATCTTCCTTTGCCTAAACACACTTTTTCCTTCTTAAAAAAGGATGTAAATGATCCTAAGTGTCCGATTAAGTGTATAAATGCGTCAAGTTACCTGAAACGAAATACAGATTCACTGAGAAATGCTGCTGAAAATGATTTATTTTCGGTGGCTCCGAATCTGGAACTGATATATAAAATGGCTGATCTGTAAACGCATTATACAGAAGAGGTGTGAGTATGAGACAAAACAGACATTATCATTACTATGTTGAGGGAGAAGATGACCGGAAAGTTGTTAATACATTGAAGACGGATATGCAAAAGATTATACCGGGAAAAGTAGAAAAATTTAATGTTGTAGAAAATTTACTCAGTAAAGCACACATAATGAATTTGAAGAAAGGAACTACAGTAGTTCTGATCTTTGATACCGATACGGGAAAAGTCGATATATTATATAAAAATATCGACTTTCTGAGAAAACAAAAGATCGTGAAAGAAGTAATATGCATTACCCAGGTCATGAATCTGGAGGATGAATTAGTAAGAAGCTGTCAATTCAGGAATATTAAAGAATTGACAAGGAGCAGGTCAGATAAAGATTTCAAGCGCGATGTACTTAAAATATCTAACCTAAAACAAAGACTAGACATATGCGGTTTTGATTTTGAGAAATTCTGGAGTGAGCAACCGGGTAATGAATACCGCCAGATTGCTAATGACGCCCAAAAAGTAAAATTATAAAGCATGAAAAACACCCTGCCTGAAAGGGTGTTTTTATTTTCCCAATCGGGGATAATATATGAAAAAAGAAAAACAGGAGGTATTCGTATGAAAGAACGTGTAAGAGACTACATGGCATATCTGGAGCAGGAGGAGCGAAGCGCAGCCACACGACGACAGTATAGAAGAGACATCTTCCGATTCCTGGAATGTATCGGAGAAGGGATGCCGACAAGAGAGGCGGTGCTCGCCTATAAAGAACCTCTTCAGGAAGAATGCCTGGCAACCACCGTGAATGCCAAACTTGCGGCGTTAAACGGATTCTTCCGCTTTCTGGGAAGAGAAGACCTTCGGGTCCGGCG
>NZ_CALWFZ010000027.1 GCF_944377805.1 uncultured Mediterraneibacter sp.
CGATATCTGAAATGCGTTCCCGCAATTCATTCATAAAATCTTCATTTCAGACTTGACTTTTAATAGTTAGTCTTTCCGCAGTTCTGTCAGACTCTTACTCCCTTCTTTTACAATAAGCAGGGAATAATATCCTGCCTGCTCCGGTATCTCCTCTGTTCCCACATATATTTTCTCATCGTCCATCCCACAGTTTTCTACCATAAGAGCATCAAGTTCTTTCTCTGAGAGCAGTCTCTTTGCTTCTCCTATCTTACGCCCTGCTTTCATAAGTATTTTTGTTCCCGGAAGATCCAGGCTCTCTTCAATATGATAGGATGCAGGCAGTATGTGAAGTTCCTGGCGGTTTTCCGCCAGCGGGATGTCAAGTCTTGCTGCCGCCGCACAAAACGAGGGAATGCCCGGTATGATTTTCGTCTGATACCCGTCCTGCTTCAGGCGTTTATGCACATACATGCAGGTAGAATAGACCGTGGGATCACCCAGAGTCAGAAAGACAACGTTCTCTCCCTCATCCAGTCGTTTTTCTACTGCCGCTGTATCAAGGTCATGTATCATTTTCAGTCTTTCCCTGTCTTTTATCATCGGCATTGGAAGATAAACCCTGTCTTTCTGTGCGGTCTGAGGACAGGCGCCGACAGCAATCCTGTAAGCCACGCATTTATCCAGATACCTCCGGCATTTCTGATCGGAGCCGGACAGATGACCGGTTTCTTCTCTTCCTTCCCCCACATACTCATATACCGGTTCCTCCAGCGTGCTGTCTGATACCGGCAGCACAATCACACTGCACTCCCTGATCGCGCGAATAGCTTTCAGGGTCATCAGTTCGGGATCTCCCGGTCCTACTCCCACTCCTGTAAATGTTCCCTTCATATGGCTTTTCTTCCTCCGTTGTTCTATATCTCTTCTGCACGGTTCTGACAGGCACTTTGGATTTCCCGCTGTCCGGCTGTCTTAGACAGCAGTTCTTTTACATGTCCGGTCTCTCCGAGAATACCATCCTCATTAGAGAACATAACCGCGCCGATTTCAAGTTCTTCCCCCGCTCTTTGACGCAAATAGAATCCGATCCGCTCCATCGCTGTCTTCATAACAGGCTCCAGCAGGCTCTTTTTCTTCAAAATCTGTATAGCTTCCGCTGTATTCAGGCACGCCATAATTTTCTCTACTGTAGCAGGATCCGCTCCAGCCACAGCGGCATGGGATGCGAATACTTCCATCCGGCAGTCTGCCTGACGCGAATGGGTGTTCATAACTCCTGCCGCCAGTTTAATGAATTTTCCCACATGTCCGATCAGCAGTATCCCTTTCATTTTGAGAAGGTTTGCGTCGTCAATCGCCTCACCCACATAATTACTGCATTTGACCGCAAGATGCGGGTCAATTCCAAGACTTTCGGACAGAAAATCCATGCCATAATTTCCCGGCACAACATAGCAGTATGAATGCCCGCTCTCACAGAGCATTTTCATTTCCAGATAAATCGTATCTGTCAGAGCCTTCTCGCTCATCGGCTCCACAATACCCGAAGTGCCAAGCACAGACAGACCGCCCATGATGCCAAGCCTCGGATTAAAAGTCTTCTTTGCCGTCTCTTCCCCATCCGGAATCAAGACGGTCACATTCAGATCTCCGAAATACCTGTGCTCGCGGCAGACACGCTCTACTTCTTCCGTGATCATCCTTCGGGGCACTCTGTTGATGGCTGCCTCTCCGATCTGCTGTTGCAGACCGGGTTTTGTCACCCGTCCCACCCCGGCTCCTCCGTCCAGAATGACGCGTAAATCCGAGCTTTCCGGATCCGCTTTCCTCTCCACCCTGGCACAGACCAAAAGCCCGTCCGTCACATCGGGATCGTCTCCGCTGTATTTTCTCACTCCGCACTGTACGCAGTCCGGCATCCGCACAATGGACTCCACATCCAGATAAAGTTCAATTCCCTTTGGTGTCATAAGTCTCACATGACGGATCTCTTCTCCCGTAAACAGCATCTGCACCGCCGCTTTTGCCGCCGCAGCCGCACAGCTCCCCGTCGTCCAGCCATATCGCAGACCAGAACGGGTTCTGCCGATATTCTTCTCCATTTTCGTCTCCTGCTTTTACAGTTCTCCCAGCATCTGTGCCGGATTATCCGCCGCTTTCACTTTCCCGAAGGCTTTGACGATCACTCCGTCTTCATCGATCAGATAAGTAGTGCGTACTACGCCCATCGTCTTCCTTCCGTACATGTTCTTTTCTTTCCACACATCATATGCCTGAATACAGGTCAGTTCCGTGTCGGAGAGCAGAGTGAAGGGCAGGCTGTATTTCTCCTCGAATTTCTTGTGAGAAGCCACACTGTCTTTGCTCACTCCGAGAACAACCGCTCCCTTTTCCCCGAACTGAGGATACAGTTCTCCGAACCCGCACGCCTGCTTCGTACATCCCGGCGTGTTGTCCTTTGGGTAAAAATACAGGATAACCTTTCTCCCTCTGTACTCTTCTAGTGTATGTACTGTTCCGTTCTGATCCGGCAGTTCAAATGCCGGTGCTTTTGTTCCAACTTCTAACATCGTCTTCTCCTTTTTCAATCGCTTCCTCTATGTGTTCCAGAAAAATCTTCCGAATTCCCTCGAATTCTCCCAGCCCCCGCATAATAACGCGCACCTCATATCCTTCAGCTTCGAGTTCGCTTTTCCACGAATCCTCTTCTCCCGCCATGTCGTTTTTGGCATGGTCTCCCGCCACAATCATAAACGGCATAAGGACAATCTTTTTCTTCTCTGAAATCTTAAGTTTCGCCATCACATTGTTAAGATCCGGAAAGCTCTCCACCGTTCCCACAAGAACCCGGTTATACCCCAGCGCGTGGAATGTATACTCCAGAGTCGGATACGCGGAGTTTGCATGGTGGTCTGTTCCGTGCCCCATGAGCACAAGCACTTCGTCATCTGCAAGTTCTGTCTCAGACATAATCCCGTGAATCGCTTTTTTATAATCCTCCACACTGCTGAGCAATGGTTTACCTACCCGGATTCTCCGAAACATAGACATATGTTCCATCAGATCTTCCATCATTCTGTCATTCTCGATTCCGTTTAGAATATGAGTCGGCTGTACGGCCACATCCTCTATTCCGTCCGAGGCCATCCGGGTCAGCGCCTCCCCCACAGTGTCAATATTCATATTCTCTGTGCGTTTTAACTTACGGATAATCATATGACTTGTAAACGCGCGGTACACCCGCCACCCGGAAAACCGCTGCTGTGCTTCGCTCTCAATAACATTGATTGTCTTTTCCATGGTATCAAGATGGCTTGTTCCAAAACTTACCATAAGGATTCCTTTTTTCATTTTCTCATCTCCCTTTCTTTATATTATTTTTATCAGCTCCTCCACACTTTTCGGGGGAACTCCCCAATCCGGCACCAGCCCTTTCTTTTTCATCCGGTCATACAGCTTTAACACGGCCGGCATTTCAAGGCCTGCCTTTTCAAGTGTTTCCTGATCAGAGCACACATCGCAGGGCGCTCCCTGACACAGTACTTTTCCTTCATGCATCACCACGATCTCATCTGCCCAGGAATAAGCGTAATCTATATCATGAGTCGCCATAAGGACGGTGATTCCTTTTTCCGTAAGTCTTTCCACAATCTGCTGCACCGCCCTCGTATGTTTTGGGTCAAGCGCAGCCGCAGGTTCGTCTAAAATCATTACTTCCGGATGCATGACGAGAATATCCGCAATGGCCACCTGCTTTTTCTGCCCTCCGCTCAGGGCGTGAGCCGGCCGGTCCTGAAATGGGGTGATTTCAAGTTCTTCTATCACGCCTTCCACTTCTCTTCTGGCCGTCTGTTCATCTGCCCCCAGGTTCAGAATCCCAAAAGAAATCTCCTCGTATACGCTGGCAGAAAAGAGCTGGTCGTCCGGCTCCTGAAATACAATCCCCACTTTTCCTCTCACTTTCAGAAGGTTCTTTCTCGTATATTCCACAGGACTTCCGTCAATGAATATTTTTCCTTTGTCAGGTCTTCGTATCCCGTTCAGGCAGAGAAAGAAAGTGGATTTCCCCGAGCCGTTGCCTCCCATAAAGGCAACCTTTGCCCCGCGGTGTATCTTAAGATTCAGTCCGTCTAAAGCTTTCTCTTTATTCCCCTCATAAGTGTAAGAGACGTCCCGCGCCTCAACCACCCAGTTTTCTTCTCGTTTCATCTCAGTTATACCCCATCTTCCCACATTCATCCGCACCAGAGCCACAGCAGCACAAGAACAATTCCAAACAATACAATCGCCGCGATCTCTGTTCCTCTTGGCGGGTGTTCACGGGAAAGCACGCGGATACTTCCGTCATAGCACCTGGACTCCATCGCATCATAAAGCGCATTGGAACGCTTTAACGCCAGAATAAAAAGAGAAGTCCCAAGTGCTCCGAAAGATCGGACACGCGTAAAAAAATCCCTGTCTCCAAGTCTGGACTTCTGTGATACCGTAATCGCAGACGCAGTCTCAGACAGCACAAAAATAAACCTGTAGATCAAAAGCATCAGTTCGATAAATAGAGCCGGGAGATGTAACTTTCTAAGCGCTCCAAGTATATCAGTCATAACTGTATTTAAGGACAGAAAGTAAAGGCTGGATACGGCAGAGAGCGCAGTCGCACACAGCTTAAAGCCCTTATACACCCCCGCACTGCTCCCTGTGAGATACCAGTCTCCCACAGGCAGGGCGAACGCATCCAGAGGCGTCCGCGAGATATTGATTACAATAGCCACAGTTCCCATGACCAGAAAAGCCAGGGGAACCGTAATCAGTTTTATATAACGGAAAAGAGGGATCCCCCCCTTTCCTACGGTTAAAATCCCGTTTACGATAAACACCGTCGCCGCCACTGTAAGAGATCTGCTCAGAATACACAATGTCAGAGTAAGCATGGCATACAAAAGCTTCTCCATCGCATTTATATATCTGAGGCGGGATCGGTAACTGAGTTTATCTATCAGGAGCATCTTATCACTCCTCTTTCATCCATTTTCTGCGCTCCACAAATCGTCCCATGATAAAGGCGATCACTCCTACGCCGATGCCGGTCTGTACGCAGAAGATCAGGCTTTCCACCTCTCCCGGAAGTTCTCTTCCAAGCGCGGTTTCAAGAACAGGCGTAAACCAGGGTTCATACTCTCCCCGGATCTCCTCGACCATCACACTCCCCGCATCATCCGATCCTCCGAAGTTGGCATCTCTTAAAACAGCCAGTGGTACTACAGCGATCAGCACTGCTAAAATCAGCAGCAAAATAACAGTTTTCGTATTCTTCGTCACTGCTCTTGCGCCCCCTTTCTTCCGCTTAAAAACCCGATGCTCCTAAGCTCCGGTTTTGCGTAAGTTTCAAGCCCAATCACGATAACAACAGTGAGAATACCTTCAATTACCGCAAGCGGAAGCTGAGTAGGCGCAAATATGCCGAGAAACTTCACGGCGGAGGCGGCTACTCCTCCCGACTCTGAAGGATATGCCAGGGCGAGCTGAATACTTGTCACACAGTAAGTGAAAAGATCGCCCAGAAATGCTGCCAGAAAGATTCCCACTCTCCGGTTGAGCTTCACGGACTGACACAATTTATATATACCAAAGGAAACGAGCGGCCCCGCAATCGCCATAGAAAATGTATTCGCGCCCAGCGTAGTCAGCCCTCCGTGAGCAAGCAGCACAGCCTGAAAAATCAGGACAATGATACCCAGCACACTGACTGCGGCCGGCCCGAAAAGAACGGCCCCAAGTCCGGTTCCCGTCATATGGGAGCAGCTCCCTGTTACGGACGGAATCTTCAGTGACGAAATCACGAAGATGAACGCCCCGGACATGGCGATCAGGGTCAGATTCCTTCTGTTTTCTTTTACTTTGTTTCTCAGTGAAATAAATCCTGCAATCAGAAACGGCAGGCAGACGGCTCCCCAGGCTATACAGTAGCCTGCGCTTAAATAGCCCTCCATGATGTGCATCGCATTGGATACAGGTGCGACGGCAAACAGCGCGGCGAACGCGATGGATGCCCGGATTAAGATTTTTTGTTGTTTCGGCATGCTTTTCTCTCCTTATGATTATATTCCCGTAATCCCCAGATCCATTTAAAAGCGAATATTCTGACTTAGGTATCATAACGGTGCCTCTGCCTTCCCGGGACATCTCATCCCAGTGGCCGGTATCGCAGTCCGGCTGTCATACCGCCGGTTCTGCCAAAAGTGAAACACCGCTCCTCCAATACAGCAACGGGTATTGTGCAGGATTCTCACCTGACTTCCTCGCAGCCTGCTGCCTTTCTGTTATCCTCATGGCGGCTTCAGGCTGTGTCTTTTAAATGTATGCCGGATCTGGCTTAGTACTCGATCCCTCTTCTTGCCCGGATACCCCGGTCAAAGGGATGTTTGATCTTGCGGATCTCTGACACATAATCAGCCAGTTCCACAAGGCGTTCATCCGGATTGCGCCCGGTAAGGACGATCTCCAGATTTTCCGGCTTCTGTTCCAGAAAGCAAAAAGCTTCTTCCTGAGGTATCAGATCATAATTGTACGCCGCCATAAACTCGTCAATCACAAGAACGTCGTACCGGTTTTCTGATATATCATTCAGGATTCTCTTCCACAGTCCACGGTACATATCCCGGACTTCGCCTCTCTCTTTCTCCGAGAGGGTCTGATAGAAACCATATGATTTTTCCAGATGGATAACCTCGATCCCGGGAACCATATCCAGCACTTTAAGTTCTCCTGAATGCTCATTTTTGAGGAATCTGGAGAACAGCACTCTGTGTCCACAGCCCGCGGCCCTCACAGCCAGTCCCGTGGCTGCTGATGTCTTTCCTTTTCCGTCTCCGCAATAGATGTGAATCAGTCCCTCTCTCATTGTGCTATACCTCTCTGTAAAATCATAAATATTGTAGCACAGCTCTGACTGCCGTGACAAGACAAAAAGAACCCTGTGACAAAATCACAGGGTCCTGAATATACTTATTCACTTTTAGTAGCGGACGTAGAACATATTGCTCGGTACCGGCGCGATTTTTACCACGTCGCCAGTCTGAGGCGCATGGATCATCATGCCTCCGCCTATGTAGATACCGCAGTGTCCTGCTCTTACACACACATCGCCGGGCTGCGGATTGCTTACTCTTGTCCATCCCAGAAAGCTTCCGGATGTCCAGATACGCTGATATTTACCGGTCAGGCAGTATCCTACAAATCCGGAACAGTCAAAGCTGTTCGGTCCGACCGCTCCCCATACATAGGGAACTCCAAGCTTGCTGTACGCACGGTCTACAACAACATTTCCTGTTGCCACATTGTAAGAACCGCCGCCTGACGAACCGCTGCTGGAACCACCGCCAGTCGATCCGCCGCCTGTGCCTCCGCCACCGGAATTTCCGTCATTAGAGCTCCCGCCACCGGAAGACTGCTCTGCTGCCGCAGCTGCCGCCTCCTGCTGACGCTGGCGTTCAGCCGCTTCCGCTGCCTGACGGTCTTTCTCCTCCTGGACTTTCTGAGCCGCTTCCTGGATCATGCCGTCCAGATTGGAGATCTCATCCTGCTTGGAAGCAATTGTTGCATCCAGATCATCCTGCTGTTCCTGATATTCCACCTCGAGACTTTCAAGATTCGCCATCTCTGTTTTAAGCGTGTCCTGAAGTTCCTCGATCTCAGCTACTGTATTCGCATACTCCTGAAGCTGTTCTCTGTCGTACTCGTGTACCTGCTGAGAATATTCAGCCTGTGTCAGCATGCTCGTGATGTCTCCTGATGACATCACCTTTTCCATAGTAGCAGTTCCGCTGCCGGCCTCGTACATATATTTGATACGAAGCTTCATGGCATCGTACTGTTCCTGCCTCTTTTCCTCCGCCGCTTCCAGATCTTTCTCCGCCTGAGTGATCTCTTCACCTTTGGCGATCAGCTGTTCCTCCAGATCATCGATCTTTCCAAGCAGAGTATTTAATTCTGACTGAAGACTGCTCAGTTCTCCCTGAGCGCTCTCCTTCTGGCTTTCAAGGTTTTCCTGCTGATTCTGCAAATCCTCCAGCGTGTCCGGCGCGGCTAATACGGGAGTAACCGCCATCGAACAGGTCAGAGCTGCAGCAATAAATGCACTATGTACTCTTTTTAGTCTCATCTCTTCACCTTTCCCTATTTTATTATTTATGTCCCCACATATATGCATCATACAACAGAAAAGCATGTTTTTCAACAGTATTTCTGAAAAAAAGCAGATTTCGGGGATGGGATTATATTATCAGATTCTCAATATGTAATAGATTATAATAAATCTTAACAGAAATTT
This sequence comes from uncultured Mediterraneibacter sp., assembly GCF_944377805.1. Taxonomy (GTDB): domain Bacteria; phylum Bacillota; class Clostridia; order Lachnospirales; family Lachnospiraceae; genus Mediterraneibacter. Next base: position 8,309 of record NZ_CALWFZ010000027.1, read on the forward strand.
CAATAGTTTTTTAACATTTATGTAATAATTCCGCGTCAAAAATCAGTATGACTGGCAAAGCGCCTGCTCTTATCCGCTTCTTTCCCGAATAAGAACAGGCGCTGTGATCCAGATATGAGAACTCGACCTTCTGTATACCAAAACTATTGGATATGAAGATTTGTATATCCCATCAGGCTTTCGTCAACTTCTTTGGCAGCCTCTCTTCCCTCACGTATTGCCCAGACAACCAGAGACTGTCCTCTGTGCATATCGCCGGCAGTAAATACGTCCTTCACATTTGTAGAATATCTGCCGGATTCTGTTTTCACATTTGTGCGCTCACTCACCTCTACGCCAAAGGCTTTCGTGATATATTCCTCACTTCCGAGGAATCCGGCTGAGATAAGGACAAGATCCGCGTCTACCGTGTACTCGCTTCCCGGTATTTCCGCCATGTACATCCGGCCTGTCTTCTCGTCCTTTTTGCTCTCTAATTTGACCAGTACGGCTTTGGAGAGTTTTCCCTTTTTATCCTTTATAAACTCTTTTACCGTAGTCTGATACACTCTGGGATCATGACCGAATACCGCTATGGCCTCCTGTTGCCCGTAATCTGTCTTGCAGACTTTCGGCCATTCCGGCCACGGATTATTCTCCGCGCGCTCATCAGGCGCTTTTGGCATCATTTCCAGCTGGAGCACAGACTTTGCGCCGTGACGAATGGACGTACCCACACAGTCGTTTCCTGTATCTCCGCCTCCGATTACGATAACATTTTTTCCCTTCGCCGAGATATAAGTGCCGTCTTTTAACTCCATATCATTGGCCCAGAGAGCTTTTGTCGTAGACTTCAGAAAATCTACCGCGAAATAAATTCCTTCCGCGTCTCTTCCCGGAGCCTTGATGTCACGGGGATGAGACGCTCCGCAGGCAAGAATGATTCTATCATAATCTTTCAGAATCTGAGCCGCTTTGACATCTTTTCCCACATTGCAATTGACTCTGAACTCGATCCCTTCTTCTTCCATGATCTCTATTTTTCTGTCAATGTACTGCTTCTCAAGCTTCATGTTCGGAATTCCGTAGCGAAGCAGTCCGCCCGGCTTGTCCTCACGCTCAAACACAGTGACAGTGTGGCCTCTCCGATTTAAGAGATCCGCGGCCGCAAGTCCTGCTGGGCCGGAACCGATGACCGCCACCTTTTTCCCGGTACGCGCTTTCGGGGGACGCGCTTTCGCATACCCCATATCATACGCGTTTTCTATGATTGCGTACTCGTTGCCTTTGGACGCCACAGCCTCCTGATTGAGCCCGCAGGTACACGCGTTTTCACAGAGCGCCGGACATACACGGGCAGTAAATTCCGGAAAATTATTCGTCTTTATCAGACGGTAATACGCCTCTTCCCAGTTGCCGTTATAGATCAGATCGTTCCACTCCGGCACCAGGTTGTGAAGCGGACAGCCGCTGGCCATTCCCATCAGCGGCAGTCCGGACTGGCAGAACGGCACGCCGCAAGCCATGCAGCGCGCGCCCTGGAGTTCCTGCTCCTCCTTTGAAAGAGGCGTATAGAACTCATTAAAATGCTCAATCCGCTCGAGCGGCTGCTCCGCCGTTTTATCTTTTCTCGCATAATCCATAAATCCTGTCGGTTTTCCCACTTTTTTCGCGCCTCCTATCTTCCACTTTTAATCTTATTGAATGCCTCGATCTGCGCTTTCTCTCTGCTCAGACCTTTTTCTTCCATCTGGAAGATGGCCGCCATCATCTTCTCGTAGTCCTCCGGTATGATCTTCTTGAACTTCGGAAGGTATTCCTCAAAATGATCAAGGATCCGTTTACCCACTTCTGAATTGGTGTAGGACACATGTTCCTGAATCATTCCTTTTAATTCCTGTACATCATACTTGTCAGTCACACGCTGGATCTTCACCATCGCTTTATTGACTCTTGTATACAGCGTGCTGTCCATATCCAGCACATAGGCGATACCGCCGCTCATACCTGCGGCAAAATTCTTTCCGACTTTTCCGAGGACAACAACGCAGCCTCCGGTCATATACTCACAGCCGTGGTCACCCACGCCCTCAACGACCGCGCGGACTCCTGAGTTGCGCACGCAGAACCTCTCTCCTGCTACGCCGCCCACATATGCTTTACCGCTGGTCGCTCCGTAGAACGCCACGTTACCTATTATAATGTTCTCATCGGATTTAAACTTTGTTCCGTTTGGCGGGCATACAACCAGCTTTCCTCCTGAGAGACCTTTTCCAAAATAGTCATTGCTGTCTCCCACAAGTTCCAGAGTAAGACCTTTCGGAATAAACGCTCCGAAGCTCTGTCCGCCGGCTCCCTTACATTTGATCACAAAGCTGTCTTCTTCCAGACCTTCAGGATATTTCCTGGTGATCTCGGAACCGAAGATCGTACCGAAAGTACGGTCTGTATTCGTCACATCGAGTTCCAGGCTTCTCTTCTGCCCTTTTTCCAGCGCCGGAAGCAGCTGTTTTACAAGCACTTTCTCATCCAGCGTCTTATCCAGTTCGAAGTCATAGACTTTTTTCGGATTAAAGATCATGCCTTTCTTCTGTTTCGCATACGGGTTATAAAGTACGTTCGACAGATCCAGAGTCGCCGCGCGTCTGGAAGTCGGGTCATCCTTAACCTTCAGAAGATCTGTGCGTCCCACAAGTTCATCCACAGTGCGCACGCCCAGCTTCGCCATATATTCTCTGAGTTCCTGGGCGATAAAGCGCATGAAGTTCATTACATACTCCGGTTTTCCGGTAAAGCGTCTGCGCAGTTCTGGATTCTGTGTCGCCACGCCCACAGGACAGGTATCCAGGTTGCAGACACGCATCATCACACAGCCCATCGTTACGAGGGGAGCTGTCGCAAATCCGAATTCCTCTGCGCCGAGAAGTGCCGCGATCGCCACGTCCCTTCCGCTCATAAGCTTTCCGTCTGTCTCAATGCGGACTCTTTCTCTTAAGCCGTTCTCAATCAGAGTCTGATGGGTTTCCGCAAGTCCCAGCTCCCAGGGAAGTCCCGCGTTCTGGATGGAGCTTCTCGGAGCAGCTCCTGTTCCTCCGTCATATCCTGAAATCAGAATAACGCCGGCGCCGGCTTTTGCAACACCTGCCGCTACAGTTCCCACTCCTGCTTCAGATACAAGTTTTACCGAGATCCTTGCGTTTTTGTTCGCGTTTTTACAGTCATAGATCAGCTGTGCAAGGTCTTCGATAGAGTAAATATCATGGTGCGGCGGCGGAGAAATCAGGCTCACTCCCGGCGTGGAGTGACGCGTCTTGGCAACCCACGGATACACTTTTCCACCCGGAAGGTGTCCGCCTTCTCCGGGTTTCGCACCCTGAGCCATCTTGATCTGAATCTCCTGCGCGCTCACCAGGTATCTGGATGTAACGCCAAAACGTCCGGAAGCTACCTGCTTGATGGCAGAGCAGCGGTCTGTGTCCAGTCTTTCGATTTCTTCACCACCCTCGCCGGAATTTGATTTTCCGTGCAGTCGGTTCATGGCAACGGCCAGTGTCTCATGGGCCTCTTTGGAAATCGATCCGTATGACATGGCGCCTGTTTTAAATCTTGTCACAATCGAGTCCACGCTCTCCACTTCGTCGATTGAAATGCCTTTCTTCGGGTAATTGAAGTCGAGCTGTCCTCTTAAATTGATCTTCTCTCCCTCATCGTCCACCATCTGCGTATATTGTTTGAACATATCGTAATCGCCGCGTTTCGTGGACTGCTGAAGCATGTGGATAGTCTGCGGATTGTAAAGGTGCTCTTCGCCTCCGCTTTTGTACTTATGACGTCCCACGCTGTCGAGCGTCATATCGCCGTCAAGACCAAGGGGGTCAAACGCCTGTGTATGGAAGGCTGTGTAATCCTCGGCAATCTCCTCCAGGCCGATACCTCCCACACGGCTGACCGTATCGGTAAAATACCTGTCAATAAATTCTTTTTTCAGGCCGATCGCCTCAAAGATCTTAGCGCCCTGATATGACTGGATCGTGGAAATACCCATCTTAGACGCGATTTTGACAATACCGTGAATTACCGCGCTGTTATAGTCATTTACAGCGGCATAATAATCTTTGTGAAGGAGCCTTGACTCGATCAGCTGACGGATCGATTCATGAGCCAGATACGGGTTAATCGCACAGGCTCCATAACCCAAAAGTGTTGCAAAATGATGCACTTCCCTTGGTTCACCACTCTCTAAAATCATGGCCACAGAAGTTCTCTTCTTCGTGCGCACCAGATGCTGCTGAAGGCCGGATACAGCCAGCAGAGACGGGATGGCCACATGGTATTCATCCATGTCCCGGTCTGTCAGTATCAGAATATTGGCCCCGCCGCGGATCACGCGATCCACTTCGACAAAAAGATACTCCATCGCCTTCTCAAGACTTGTGTTCTTATAATATGTGATCGGAATTTCCGCAACTTTGAACCCGTCCACTTTCATATTTTTGATCTTTAACAGATCCGTATTCGTCAGAATCGGGTTGTTCACCCGGAGCATCTTACAGTTCTCTTCCTTTTTCTCCAGAAGATTTCCGTCTTTTCCGACATAGATGACAGTGGAGGTTACAATCTCCTCGCGGATTGCGTCGATAGGCGGGTTTGTAACCTGGGCAAAGAGCTGCTTGAAATATCCGAACAGCGGCTGGCGTTTCTGGGAGAGTACTGAAAGCGGTGTGTCGATTCCCATTGCCGCAACGCCCTCTCCTCCGCTCTTGGCCATATTGAGAATGGATGTCTTCACATCCTCATAAGCATAACCGAACGCCTTCTGGAGACGGGTACACTCTTCCTTCGTATATTTCGGAATATCCTTATTCGGAATCGGAAGTTCCTTAAGCTGGATCAGATTGCTGTCCAGCCATTCGCCATAAGGTTCTTCGTTGGCATATTTTTCTTTTAATTCCTCATCATCGATCACTCTTCCCGCAACCGTATCGACGAGCAGCATCTTACCCGGATGCAGCCGTTCTTTGACAAGAATTTTAGACGGGTCGATGTCGAGAACACCCACTTCTGAAGACAGAATCAGATTATCGTCATCTGTAATATAATATCTGGAAGGACGCAGTCCGTTGCGGTCCAGTACTGCTCCCATCACGTCTCCGTCAGAGAACAGAATTGAAGCCGGACCGTCCCAGGGCTCCATCATCGTAGCATAGTACTGATAGAAATCTTTCTTATTCTGAGACATACTCCGGTTGTTGACCCACGGTTCCGGGATCGCGATCATTACTGCCAACGGAAGTTCCATACCGCTCATAACCATAAACTCAAGCGCATTATCCAGCATGGCCGAGTCAGAACCGGAAGTATTGATAGCCGGAAGTACTTTGTGAAGTTCTCCTTTCAGTCCTCCCGCTTCCATTGTCTCCTCACGGGCGCGCATCTTATCTGCATTTCCGCGGATTGTATTGATCTCGCCGTTATGTACGATAAAGCGGTTCGGATGTGCTCTCTGCCAGCTCGGAGCTGTGTTCGTACTGAAGCGGGAGTGTACCATCGCGATGGCAGACTCATAATCCTCATCCTGCAGATCCCCGAAAAACTGACGGAGCTGTCCTACCAGAAACATTCCCTTATATACAATTGTCCGGCTTGAGAGAGAGACAACGTATGTATCGTCGCTGCTCTGCTCAAACACACGTCTCACCACATACAGTCTGCGGTCGAACGCAAGCCCTTTCTCCACATTTTTCGGACGCTCAATAAAAGCCTGCATAATACACGGCATACAGTCAACCGCCGCCTTCCCCAGAACATCCGGATGAACCGGAACCTCTCTCCATCCGAGGAAATTCAGCCCTTCCTTTTTCACAATTACTTCAAAAATATTTTTCGCCTGGTTTCTCTTCAGTTCATCCTGGGGCAGAAAAAACATTCCCACTCCGTAATCTCTCTCTTTGCCAATGTTGATTCCCAGCGGCTTACAGACTTTCTGGAAGAATCTGTGAGATACCTGCAGAAGAATACCAACGCCGTCTCCGGTCTTTCCTTCCGCATCCTTTCCCGCTCTGTGCTCCAGGTTCTCTACAATCTCAAGTGCCCCTGCGACGGTGCTGTGGCTCTTCACGCCTTTAATATTTACAATCGCGCCGATACCGCAGTTATCATGTTCAAAACTCTCACGGTACAGTCCCTGCGGGGTTTCATTTGCTTTTCTCATGATCGCTGTCCTCTCCTTTGCATTTTATGAAAAGAATATACACGATTTTTTTTAATTTGTAAATAACAAGTTTTGCTAAATTGTCTGATTATTTGATAATTTTATTATAATAATATAATTTTCAGATAATTATGCGGTTTTGATCTTCTGATAAAATCATCAACACGCCTTATAGTTTCGGGATTTTCTTTGATTTCACGTCAAAAAAATATGGCGAAACCCAAATTCCGCCATACACAATTTGAAATTGTTTTTTATTAAAACATATCGGAGGATCCGTCGTCTTTTCGGGAAGAATCCGACAGAATACCGCCTTCCATCCTCTGAATCAGAACAAACATAACCGAGCAGATAAACGCACCCGCAATCACTGCTCCCGCCATCCGTATCGGATCAGCCGCCATCCACCCGAACACACCGGTCTCTGTCAGTATTACAGAGGCCGTATTCATCAAAACATGAAGGAGTACCGGCGCCTTAAAAGAACCAAACTTTTCATATGCAAAGGAAAGCATCACCCCCAAAAGAAAAGCATAAATCACCTGCGTCGTATTGGAGTGCATAAACGCAAACAGCACAGCCGACCACACGGCCGCATACCAGAATGTCTGTCTTTCCCGAAGCCTTTTATACAAAATCCCGCGAAACATCAGCTCCTCGGAAACAGGAATTACAATTCCAAGGCCCACAATCTGTACAGGAAGGCCTGCGGAATACATCACCTCTGCCGTCTGCTGATATCCGGCATCATAAAAGGCAAGCTGAACCATCGTCATCAGGCAGGTAGCCGCAATGCTGCCGGCAATCCCGAACACCAGCAGTGTCCAGTACTTCGATATAGAAGCTTTTTGCGGGAGAGCAATACCGCATTGTCTTTCCAGACGCCGGTCTCTCGCAAAAAGAATCCCTGTCAGTATCACTGTGGCCAGAGCTGACACAGCCGCGATCTCAATCCGATGCGCGGCGATCAGTTTCAGCGCCGGTTCGAGAGCCTGCACATAAACTTCCCCGATCTCTCTTACAGAGGGCACGATGCCATTCTCCGCCTTCCTCATCAGTCCGTCATACGCACGCATCATGTATGGCATTTCCATTCCAAGCTGGATCAGGAACTGAACGCCTCCCTGAATCGCCAGAAATCCGAGCAGCGGCCCCGCCAGGCTCCAGAAAGGGTTCTTCCTCTGAATCCGGTTATTCATCCCTCTCACCTGCTTTCTCAAGTATCCATTGTCTTATCTCCTCCGGACGCCCCTTCGCTGTTCCCTGAATCATCTCAGGCTTTCCGCCTCCCCTGCCTTCAAACAGGGCATTAAATTCTTTTGCGACAGATCTCATATCGAAAATTCTGCTGCCCATCACATACCGATACCCGCCCGATTCATCTCCGTGGAATACCGCGCACAGGATATGTCCGTCTTCCAGGATAAGGTTCATAAGCCCCCGCATGGAGTCGCCTTCCAGATCATCGGCAAAGACACACACCGCGCTCTCATCCGTGGGAATCGTCCGGGCGCGGCATTCGATCAGCTTCTTTTCTTTTTCTCCTATCCTGAATTTGAGGGAATCATTCTCTTCTTTTAACTGGCGCACTGCCTGAGCAGTCTCATTTATCCTGGAGCAGAGCATCGCCGAGATCTCCCGGGTCTGCTCCTGCTTTTCCACATAGTCCGCCAGAGCCCTCACTCCACAGAGCATGGTCACTCTGACGCCGCCTTTGTAGCGCTGCACATGAGTCAGCTTAATCAGACCGATCTCCCCTGTGCGCTTCACATGAGGTGCACAACAGGCGCACACATCATATCCAGGAACTGCAATAATTCTCACCTGTCCCTCAATCTCAATTTTACTGCGATACTCCATCTGGGAAAGTTCTTCCTCCGCCGGGTAAAGAGTCTGAATCTCCAGATTCCTCCACACCGCCCGGTTGGCCTCGAATTCAATTTCGGTAATCTGCTCTTTCGTAAGCCCGCCATCAAAATCCATCGTACTGTCTTCACTTCCGAGATGGAATCCCACATTGTTGTAACCATATTTCGCATGTACCAGCCCGGAGACAATGTGCTCTCCGCTGTGCTGCTGCATTTTCATGAACCGCTCTTCCCAATCGAGTCTGCCCCGCACAGTTGTGCCAGACTCAAGCGGCGCGTCCGTTATATGAAGAACCGCTCCGTCTTTCTCCCGGACATCCAGCACTCTCACACCTCCCAGAAAGCCCGTGTCCGCATACTGCCCTCCTCCTTCCGGGAAAAAGGCCGTGCGGTCAAGCTCAACGGCATACCCGTCTTTCAGGTGTTCACAGGCTGTAACCACTGCCTCGAACTCATAGAGATGGCTGTCCTGATAAAAGAGTTTCTCTGTCATGATTTGTTACATCCTTTCCGGAGCCTCAAACCCCAGCAGATCAATGCATGTCTCCAGCACTCTTCTGGACAGCAGAAGAAGTGCGATATACCCTGATCTTTTCTTTTCGTCTTCCTCGGAGAGAATCTTTGTCTCGTGATAGAACTTATTGAACTCATTCGCCAGCTCATAGATGTAGGCGCAGAGTTTATGGGGCGCCGCTTCCTCATAGACCGCATCAAACACGTCATTGAACTTCAGCACCTGGAGCATCAGAGACTTCTCGTACTCATTTTCAGCAGGAAGTACAACAAGATCTTCCAGGCTTCCGCCTGCTTCCTGATATTTATTCAGAATGGACTTGATCCTTACAATTGTATAGAGAATATACGGACCTGTATTCCCCTCAAAAGAAGTAAAGCGGTCCACGTCAAACACATAGTCCTTGGATGCCTGGTTGGACAGATCGCCGTATTTGATCGCGGCGAGCCCGACGATCTGTGACGTGCGCTTTGCTTCTTCCGCTTCCACGGTGCGATTGTCCATGATCTTTTTGTACATCTCGTCATCTATCTCTCGAATCAGATTCTCCAGGCGCATCACTCCGCCCTCCCGGGTTTTAAACGGCTTGCCGTCCTTTCCATTCATTGTACCGAATCCGAGAAATTTTAATTTCGTATCAGGAGAAACAATGCCTGTCTTCTTCGCGCATCGGAACACCTGGGTAAAATGAAGTTCCTGGCGTTTATCCACCACATAAATCACCTGATGAGGATGATAGTCTTTCTCACGCTCTACCAACGTGGCAAGGTCTGTTGTATCGTACAGAGCCGCTCCGTCCGATTTCAGAATCATACAGGGCGGTACTTCTTTCTTGTCCGAATCCTCCTGCACATCCACAACAAGAGCCCCTTCATCGTAGCGGGCATAACCGTCACTTTTCAGTCTCTGAACCATATCGGGGATATACTTCTGCGCGTCGGACTCTCCTTTCCAGAGATCAAATTCTACATTGAGTTTTTCATAATTCTTCTTCAGATCAGTGACCGACACATGCATGATGTGATCCCATATCGCCCGGTAGCCCCTGTGCCCGCTCTGCAGCAGATATGTGGCATGCAGCGCCTCCTCCCGGTAATCTTCATTTTCCTTTGCATAGGCACTCGCAGTCGGATAAATCTCCTCCAGCTCGCTGATCGTAAACGGAGCTTCCGTCGGATATTCTCCCTGAAAAGACTCGTCAAAATACGGAAGCTGCGGCTGGCGTTTCTTAAGTTCGGTTATAATCAGTCCCATCTGATACCCCCAGTCACCCAGATGAATATCTCCGATAACCTGATTTCCTTTATATCTTAAGATACGCTTCACACTTTCCCCGATAATAGCCGAACGCAGATGTCCCACATGGAGCGGTTTTGCCACATTGGGTCCGCCATAGTCCACCATGATTGTCTGAGGTTTCTCCTCATTCTCAACTCCGAACTTTTCCTCTTCTGACATATCATTCAGATATGCCGCCACACTCTTTTTAGAGAGCTTAAGATTGATAAACCCCGGATTCACCACATCCACAGCTTCAAAATACGCACTGTCCTGAAGGTGGCCCGCCACATCCTGAGCAATCATAATCGGCGCCTTTTTATATCTCCTGGCTCCGGCCATCGCCCCGTTGCACTGATATTCGCACAGATCCGGACGGTTAGAGAGCGTGACTTTGGCCAGGTCTTCATCATATCCGGCTTTTGCAAAGGCTCCTCTCATCTCTATTGTGATCATTTCCAACAATGTTTTCAACTCTTCCACACTCCTTTATCCATATGCATGTTATTCTACCATAGAAAGAGGGCTAACGGCAAGTCGTGAGTTGATCGGACGCACACCCGTGAGAAAAAACTCGACAACTTCACATGCTTCACTTTATAATAGAAAATATTCTGTTAGCAAAAAGAGGAGGATACATATGAAAATAGGTTCACATGTCGGCATGAGCGGCAAAGAAATGCTCTTGGGTTCTGCAAAAGAAGCCGTCTCCTACGGAGCCGATACATTTATGTTTTACACAGGAGCGCCTCAGAACACCAGGCGCAAAGAAATCAGCGAACTCAATATTGATCCCGCCTGGGAGTATATGTGCAAACACGGAATCGATGAGATCATCGTCCACGCTCCATACATCATTAATCTTGGCAACTCTGTCAAAGATGAGACCTTTTCTCTCGCAGTTGAATTCCTGGCAAAGGAGCTCGAGCGGACAATAAGCTGCAAAAGCCACACTCTTATTCTCCATCCAGGAGCCCATGTAGGCGCAGGCGTTGAGACAGGTATCTCCCAGATTGTCAAAGGACTCAACGAAGTGCTGACCGCTGATACAGACTGCTATGTCGCACTTGAAACAATGGCCGGAAAAGGTTCGGAAATCGGACGCTCCTTTGAAGAACTGGCGCGCATCTATGACGGCACAGTGCACAACGATAAACTTCGGGTATGTTTCGACACCTGCCACACAAGTGACAGCGGTTATGATATTATCAATAATTTTGACGCGGTCATGGACAAATTCGACCGCGTCATCGGGAAAGAACAGATCGCTGTATTTCACATAAACGACAGCAAAAACGTTCCCGGCGCGGCAAAGGACAGACATGAGAATATCGGATTTGGCGAGATCGGATTCGATGCGATCAACTACATCGTACACCATCCGGATTTTGATAATGTCCCCAAAATACTGGAGACCCCTTACATCCCTTCTCCGACAGCCCCAAAGAAATCTTACGCCCCCTACAAGTACGAAATCGAAATGCTCAGAAAGGGATGTTTTAACCCTGATCTGAAAGAAATCATAATTAAAAATAACGAATCGGTTTCATAATTTTTTGTTTCTGTCTTGACATTCCATCCGTCTATGTGTATTATTGTATTAAATATATAATACAACACACTTACAGAAAACGAGGTGATGAAATGCCGTGGAATCTGGATAATGACCGTCCTATCTATCTTCAGTTGATGGAGCGCATTCAGCATGATATTATTTCCGGTGTCTATCAGCCGGGGGATAAGCTTCCCTCCGTACGCGATCTTGCCGTAGATGCCGCAGTAAATCCCAACACAATGCAGAAAGCTTTGGCTGAGCTGGAGCGCTGCGGACTGGTGTATTCCCAGCGGACCAGCGGCCGGTTTATAACGGATGATGCATCTATGATCCGGAAGATGAGAACAGAGCTGGCGCAGGAACACATCGAAGAATTTTTCAAACAAATGCGTCGTCTTGGATTTTCCGACGAAGAAACGCTGGAACTGATGACGCAGAAATTAAAGGGGGTAACCGATGAGACCAATTCTTGAATGTCAGAGACTGACAAAAAAATACAGTAATTTTTTTGCCCTTTCCAACCTCGATCTCTCGCTCGAACGCGGGCAGATCGTCGGACTTTTGGGGCCGAACGGAAGTGGAAAGACCACACTGATCAAGCTTGCGAACGGGCTTCTTGTTCCAACTGACGGTAATATCATGATCAATGGACTGGCTCCCGGAACAGCAACAAAAAAGATTGTTTCCTATCTTCCTGACTGCAGTTTTTTCAGCAATCATATGAAGGTAAAAGACATTTTGTCCTACTATGCCGACTTCTATAAAAACTTCAGTACAGACCGGGCCGGAAAAATGCTCGACGCCCTCGAGATCGACCGCAGCGCCCGCATCAGCGCCCTCTCAAAAGGCACCAGAGAAAAAGTGCAGCTTGTTCTCGTCATGAGCAGAGACGCTGATCTGTACGTCTTAGACGAACCCATCGGAGGCGTGGATCCGGCTGCAAGAGATTATATCCTGCAGACAATACTTACAAATTATAACGAAAACGCAACGGTTCTTCTTTCCACTCATTTGATCTCAGATATCGAAAATGTGCTGGACCGGGTAGTTTTTCTGCAGAACGGCCAGGTAGCGCTGAACTCATCGGTAGATGAGATCCGAACCAAACACGGAAAATCCGTGGATGCTTTGTTCAGGGAGGTGTTCAAATGCTAAGCAAACTTATCAAATACGATTTAAAATCTACTGCGAAACTGTTTCTGCTGCTGCACGGTATCTATCTCCTTATCTGCATCATGATCCGTGTTCTTTATATGAACAGACTGGATTTTTCCGGAGAGACAAATGAGATGGTTATCCTATCTCTTCTTCTTTTGATATGCCTTATGTCGCTTCTGGTGTCAGCTTTGTCGATCTTCACCTGGCTTCAGATTGCGTTCCGGTTTTATCGGCACCTTTTCAGCAAAGAGGGGTACCTCTCATGGACTCTGCCTGTATCAGCCCCCCAGCACCTGTGGGGCAAGATTATATCCGGATATATTCTGACAGCAGCCGACACCATCATTATTTTCGCGGGTATCCTGATTCTCGTGACAGGCCGGAATGTGACATCAGCGTATAGTTTGATAGCCGATGAGATCACCGGAGAACTTGGATTTTCCATCACTACATTCGGAATCATTACTCTGGCCGTCTGCCTGGTAAGCGCTGTCGGCAGCGTAATTATGACCTATTTCTGCATAGCTGTCGGACAGCTTTTTCCGAGCCACCGGGTACTGGGTGCCGTAGCCGTGTATTTTGTCACATCTTTCATAATACAGATACTCCTTATTATCCTGATGCTGATATCCGGATACTTCCCCGGATACGAATTCTATACCTCACAGGATACTGCTGGACTCGACTTCTTTACCAGAATACTGACTCTTAGCTTCGGGGTGATGCTGGTGACAACCGTGGGACAGTACATTGCAACACATTATATTATGAAAAAGAAGATCAATCTTATATAAGTTTCATCGCAAAACTTCACATTCGAAACATCAAAAAAGGAACTGTTAAAACAGTTCCTTTCAGACTGTAGACAAAGTCCTCGGTTTACGCCGGGGCTTTTCTTCTGTGGTTATCAACATTCCAATTATCTTCTCT
>NZ_CALWFZ010000028.1 GCF_944377805.1 uncultured Mediterraneibacter sp.
ATTATATTGGGCGCAAAAATATCCTGATGAGGTGTCTGCAATTATTGGGCTTGATATGGCAGTTCCAGAGTATTATGACAGCATGGACATAAATATTCCTCTTATGCGTATTGCAAGTTGGGCGGCAAACACAGGTATCACTCGTTTTATTCCTGGGCTTTCGGATAGCGATGCTGTAAAGTACGGCACATTATCGGAGAAAGAAAAAGAAATCTATAAAGCAGTTTTCTACAGCCGGACGGCAACCGTAACTATGATAAATGAAATGGAATGGGTGAAGGAAAACGCTGAAACGGTGTATAGCAAGGGAACCCCGCAACTTCCAATGCTGTTATTTATTTCGGACGGTTCTGGAACGGGATTCGATCAAGAAACATGGCGGGAAATCCCTATAGAATATATATCACAGATTGATGAAGGGGAATATATAGAATTAAACTGCCCCCATTATATTCACGACTACGAATACAAAGCAATAAGTGAACGTATCATTGAATTTCTATCGGAACATTAACTTTCCATTTATCGGGCAGACAAAGGGGGAGAGCATGGAACTATCCATACAAGAACGCTTGATTTGCGTGTGTCTTGATTTATAACATGGCGTTCTCTTTTTGTAAAAATATATAAAAACAATGAAAAATCGTTATTTTATGAAACATAACTTTTCCTGGAATGCACATACTGTATACAGGAAATCTTATATAGAAATTACAGGTGTATGTGTTATATGGACGGTAAAAGAACAATCACAGTTAAAACAGTTATATGGGATCTCATCTATGATGTGGCCGGCAGTATTCTTTACGCTGCCGGCATTTATACCTTTGCTGGAAACGCCGGGTTCGCCCCGGGCGGAGTGTCCGGCCTTGCGCTGATTCTTAATCACCTTTTCGGGCTGCCTGTCGGTACGGTGACGCTTTTGTTTAACATTCCTCTTGTTGCCGTCAGCTATAAAGCGGTGGGCCGGCAGCTTCTGATTAAAAGCGCAAAGACGATGGTGATCTCATCCCTGTTTCTCGATGTAATATTTCCTTTTATACCGATGTATACAGGGAACCGACTTATGGCGTCGATCTGCTCCGGCGTATTTATGGGAGCCGGGATGGCTCTGTTTTATATTCGGGGATCGTCTTCTGGTGGAATTGATTTTCTTGCATTAACAATTAAAAAGAAAAAGCCTCATATGACAATCGGCGTCATCACACTTCTTATCGATCTTATTGTCATACTGCTGGGATGGCCTGTGTTCGGAGATGTGGATGCGGTATTGTACGGAGTAGCGTCCACGGGAGTATCTACAATTGTAATCGATAAGATCCTGTACGGAATCGGCGCGGGAACACTGGCGATCATTATAACCGACAGGGGAAAAGAAGTTGCGGCCCGGATAGCAGAGCGGGCGAAGCGGGGTGTGACTGCGGTACCGGCGTCCGGGACATATACGGGACAGCGCAGGGACGTCCTTCTGTGTGCCTGCTCGAAAGCAGAGGCGTATCTGGTCAAAAGTGCTGTTTCGGAGGTGGATACCGGGGCTTTTCTTATGTTTACCGAGACAAGTGAGGTGTTTGGAGAAGGATTTAAAAGAGAGATAAAATGATGTAATAAAAATAAAAGACAGAACCGGAGGTAGCATATTCCGGCTCTGTCTTTTATAATGGAAAGAAAAAGAAGAATAATGGAGGAAATATCATGAGAAAGAGATACCTGGACTGTACGGCCTCTGAGATACAGAACATGACGGGGAGAGAACTGGCCGAAGCCATTGCGGGCAGTGAGGGGAGGATCCTCGTCTGTGAGACGATCGGAGCAGTGCGTCCCATGCTTGGAGATGTGACAAATGCGGAGTTTGCCGCGGCAATGGGAGCGGATCTGCTGATCCTGAATCTGTTTGATGTAACTGCTCCGGCCATCTGCGGACTTCCCGATGTCGCGCCGGAAGAAACGATCCGCGAGGTAAAGCGCCTCACGGGAAGAGCGGTGGGAATCAACCTGGAACCGCTGGATGAGAGTCGGGAAAGCGCCGTTGATACGAACGGGGAGTGGAATCTTACTTCCGGCAGGGCAGCCACCATTGAAAACGCGGAGAGAGCCGTTGAAATGGGAGCGGACTTTATCGTACTTACCGGAAATCCGGGAGTGGGCGTTACGAACCGGGCGATCACGAATACGCTCAGGAGATACAGGGATAAATTTGGCGACCGCATCATGCTGATCGCCGGAAAAATGCACGCCGCCGGAATCCTCTCGGAAAGTGGTGAGCGCATCATAACAGAGGAAGATGTGACAAGTTTCGCTGAAGCGGGGGCGGATGTGATCTTGATGCCGGCTCCAGGAACAGTGCCGGGAATCACAACAGAATACATCCGAAGCCTGGTCGCGCGCGCCCATGAGCTTGGGAAACTGACCCTGACTGCCGTGGGTACATCTCAGGAAGGCGCGGATACCATTACTATACGGGAGATTGCCCTGATGTGTAAGATGACTGGGACAGACTTGCACCATCTGGGAGACTCGGGATATGTGGGAATGGCTATTCCCGAGAATATCCTTGAGTACGGAAAGGTAATACGCGGCGTGAGGCATACTTATCATAGGATGGCGTCATCTATTAACCGGTAGCGCGGCTCCATGCCACTGCGACTTACGGGTATTGCAAAATACGCCGTGTTGCCGTACAATAAAGAGCATATGATTCAGAAAAGAGAAGTGTAAATGTCGAAAGAAATGATACATGCCGAGAAATTGATATATGAATATGACAAGCGGGATGAGGAAGGCAATGTGATCGGATCGGAACGCGCCATTGACGGAGTCGATATTGACATTCCCCCGGGAACGTTTGTCGCGGTTCTCGGACACAATGGTTCCGGGAAGTCTACTCTTGCCAAGCACATGAATGCCATTTTGGTGCCCACCGGCGGTACGGTGTGGGTGGACGGAAGAGATACAAAAGACCCGGACGAACTATGGGATGTGCGCCAGACTGCGGGAATGGTATTTCAGAATCCGGACAACCAGATCATCGGAACAGTAGTGGAGGAAGATGTGGGATTTGGCCCGGAGAACTTAGGCGTGCCCACAGACGAGATCTGGCAGCGGGTAGAGGAAAGTCTGGGCGCTGTCGGCATGCTGGAGCGGAGGAAAGATTCACCCAATAAACTCTCCGGAGGACAGAAACAGAGGGTGGCAATCGCAGGCGTGCTGGCGATGGAGCCCAAATGTCTGGTTCTGGATGAGCCGACTGCCATGCTGGATCCCAACGGGCGCCGGGAAGTGATCCGCGCGGTGGGGAGGCTGCGGCGTGAGAAGGACGTTACGGTCATTCTGATCACACATTATATGGAAGAAGTCATTGATGTGGATCAGGTGTTTGTCATGGACGGTGGACATATCGTGATGCACGGCACCCCGCGGGAGATATTCAGCCGGGTCGACGACCTCAAGGCTTACAGAATGGATGTGCCCCAGGTGACGATGCTGGCGGAAAGTTTAAGAAAACGCGGATTGGATCTTCCAAAGGGGATTTTAAGAAGGGATGAATTGGTGGAGGCGTTATGTCGATTGCGTTAGAACATGTGAATTATGTATACAGCCCGGGCACAGCATATGAAAAGCATGCCCTGAGGGACGTCAGTTTTGAGATTCCTCAAGGACAGTTCGTGGGGATCATCGGTCATACCGGTTCCGGCAAATCCACACTGATCCAGCACTTGAACGGTCTGGTAAAGGCGACATCGGGAAAAGTGCTTTACGAAGGCCGGAACATCTATGAGGAAGGGTACGATATGCGGAAGCTGCGCAGCCGGGTGGGACTTGTATTCCAATATCCGGAGTATCAGCTCTTTGAGGTAGACGTGATAAGCGACGTATGCTTCGGGCCGAAAAATCAGGGACTCTCTCCTGAAGAGTGCGAGAGGCACGCAAGGGAGGCGCTTGAGCTTGTGGGATTTCCGGAGAAGTACTATAAACAGTCCCCCTTTGAACTGTCCGGCGGGCAGAAGAGAAGAGTGGCGATTGCGGGTGTGCTGGCCATGAAGCCGAAAGTGCTCATTCTGGATGAACCCACAGCCGGTCTTGATCCGAAAGGGCGGGATGAGATTCTTGATCAGGTGGAAAAGCTGCACAAAGAAACGGGCATGACAGTGATCCTGGTCTCTCACAGTATGGAAGATATTGCGAAATATGTGGAGCGGATTATCGTTATGAACCGTGGGGAAATGATGCTGGACGGAGAACCCGCGGAAGTGTTCCGTCACTATAAAGATCTGGAAAAAGTGGGGCTGGCAGCGCCTCAGGTTACTTATGTGATGCATGACTTAAAAGAACGCGGATTCAACGTTTCGACTGACGCGACGACGATACAGGAAGCCGCGGATGAGATCGTGCGGGTTTTTGGTTCGGATAAAAAGGAGCGTCTATGATCAGAGATATAACAATCGGGCAGTATTACCCGGCCGAGAGCCGGATACACAGGCTGGATCCCAGGGTAAAGATTGTATGCACCCTGCTCTTTCTCATATCCCTTTTTATACAGAACAGTCTGCTGGGATATGTGATCGCCACCATTTATCTTGGAACGGTTATTCATCTGTCAAAGGTTCCGTTAAAATATATTGTCAGGGGGCTAAAGCCGATCGTGATTCTTCTTTTGTTTACTGTGGTGATGAACCTGTTCCTCACAAGAGGAGGGCAGACGCTTGTGCGCTTCTGGATTTTTACGATTACAGAGAGCGGGCTTCGGACTTCTGTGTTCATGGCCATTCGCCTGATGTACCTGGTGGCGGGTTCTTCCATCATGACATTTACCACATCTCCGAACGGCCTGACAGACGGCATGGAGAAGCTGCTTCATCCTCTGAACCGGATCAACGTACCGGTGCATGAAGTGGCGATGATGATGTCTATTGCTCTGCGCTTTATCCCGATCCTGCTGGAGGAGACAGACAAGATCATGAAAGCGCAGACGGCGAGAGGCGCTGATTTTGAGAGTGGGAACCTTATACAGCGGGCAAAGGCGATGGTGCCGATCCTTGTACCGCTGTTCGTGTCCGCGTTCCGCCGGGCCAATGACCTGGCGATGGCGATGGAATCCCGCTGCTATCACGGTGGAGACGGTCGGACGAAAATGAAGCCGCTTAAGTATAAGAGCAGGGATCGGATCGCGTATATTCTGACACTGATTTATATCGCCGCGGTATTTGCGATCGGAAGATTTGTTCCATTTAAACTGTGGATATTCTGATGCCGTGAGGCTGCCGGGTATCCGCTTTTTATCAGGAGGCATGATGAAAAGAATCAGACTTACTGTTGCTTACGACGGAACGGCCTATTGCGGCTGGCAGATCCAGCCCAACGGCATAACGATAGAGGAAGTGATAAACCGGGCGCTGTCGCGTCTGACGGGTGAGGACATAGCTGTGATCGGCGCGAGCCGGACGGATGCGGGAGTGCATGCCAGAGGAAACGTGGCAGTATTTGATACGATGTCCGCAATTCCGCCGGAGCGTTTTGCCTATGCGGTAAACACCGTTCTGCCGGAGGACATCGCGGTGGTAAAATCCGGGGAAGTACCGGGAAACTGGCATCCCCGGTACGCGGAGTCAGTTAAGTCTTATGAGTACCGCATTCTAAATCAGGAGATGCCGGATCCCCTCAGGAGAAAGGACACATGGCATGTATCTTTTCCCCTGGATATAGATAAGATGAGACAGGCGGCAGCGTATCTTACGGGAGAACACGATTTCCGGAGTTTCTGCAGTATTCACACGGGTGTGAAGAGCACGGTACGGACGATTTTTTCTCTGGATCTTGACAGGGAGGACGCTGTGATAGTAATTCGCATAAAAGGAAACGGTTTTCTGTACAATATGGTGCGAATCATTGCGGGGACGCTGGTGGATGTCGGAAGGGGATTTTACAGCCCCGGGGAGGTACGGGATATTCTGGAGGCAAAAGAGAGGAAACGCGCGGGAGCTACCGCGCCGCCCCAGGGACTCATACTGTCCTCGATCGAGTACGGGAGGAATTAGTTTCCAAATTGGGGAAAAACTTTGTTTCGGTTGACAAACACGATTGCGGTTGCTACTATTAAATTATCAGAAGGCTGGATTGTTACTTCCAGAAGGCAAAACCAGATTTTCAGGTGACGAAGAAGAATTTCAGGCCTGAAAGTCTGGTTTTTTATTGTGAAGAAGGAGGAGAGAGGTATGAAGATCTATGAAACAGCAAATTACAAAGAGATGAGCAGAAAAGCAGCCAACATCTTATCTGCGCAGGTTATTCTTAAGCCGGACTGTGTGCTTGGACTTGCGACAGGCTCCACTCCGATCGGAACTTACGATCAGCTTGTTGATTGGTATGAAAAGGGAGATGTGGATTTCTCGCAGGTCAAGACGGTGAATCTGGACGAATACCGGGGCCTGACACGCGACAATGACCAGAGCTACTATTATTTTATGCACCAGCACTTGTTTGACCGCGTGAATATCGTGCCGGAGAACACTCATGTGCCGGACGGGACGCAGGAGGATGCCGACAAAGAGTGTGCCAGATACGAAGCGCTGATCGAGTCTATGGGCGGAGTTGATATTCAGCTTCTCGGTCTGGGACACAACGGCCATATCGGATTCAACGAGCCGGACACATCGTTTGCACAGACAACCCACTGTGTCGATCTGACAGAGAGCACGATCGAGGCGAACAAGAGGTTTTTCAAGTCTGCCGATGATGTGCCGAGACAGGCGTATACAATGGGGATCGGCACGATTATGAAGGCGAAGAAGATCCTTCTGATTGTAAGCGGCGAGGATAAAGCAGACATTGTGGAAAAGGCTTTCTTTGGCCCGGTGACCCCGGAAGTTCCGGCGTCGATTCTGCAGCTTCACAGTGATGTCGTTATTGTGGCGGACAGCGCGGCTTTGTCCAGGACTCCGAAACAGAAGTAAACCGTATGATGTAAGGGAAGGAGGAAAGAAACATGATTATTAAAAATGTGAAGATTTACACAGAAGATAAGATTTTTACAGAAGGCGAGGCGGCCGTGGCGGACGGCAGGTTTACATCTCCCGCTGCTGCCGGAGGAGAAGTGATAGACGGAAAAGGCTGTTACATGATCCCGGGGCTTGTGGACATACATTTTCACGGATGTGTGGGCGATGATTTCTGCGACGCGAAAGAGGAGGCCATTGCCAATATGGCTAAACATGAGGCTTCTGTCGGCGTGACTTCGATCTGCCCAGCTACGATGACGCTGGGGGAGGAGGAACTCCACAGTATTATGAAGACAGCCGGAGCCTACCGCGGTACAGAGGGAGCGAAGCTCGTGGGCATCAATATGGAAGGCCCGTTTCTCAGTGAGAAGAAGAAAGGCGCTCAGTCGGCCAAGTATATCCGCAAGTGTGACACAGAGCTTTTCCGCGCATTACAGAAAGAGTCCGGCAATCTGATCAAACTTGTAGATATTGCGCCGGAGAATGACGGAGCTATGGAATTTATCCGGGAAGTAAAAGATGAAGTGGTTATCTCTATCGCTCATACGACAGCGGATTATGATATTGCGGCCAAAGCGCTGAGCGAGGGGGCGAGCCATGTCACCCATCTTTACAATGCCATGCCTCCGCTCAACCACAGAGATCCGGGAGTGATCGGAGCGGCCCGGGATGATGAGAAATGCCATGTTGAACTCATTTGCGATGGAGTTCACATTCATCCTTCGGTTGTGCGCGCCACATTCGCTATGTTCGGGGCGGACAGAATCATTCTGATCAGCGACAGTATGAGGGCAACAGGACTTACGGACGGTCAGTATACGCTGGGCGGTCAGGATGTGTTTGTAAAGGGTCCCCGCGCTACACTGGCGGACGGCACAATAGCCGGATCGGCCACGGATCTTATGGGCTGTCTCCGCGTTGCTGTACAGAAGATGGGCATTCCGCTGGAAGATGCCGTTGCGTGCGCGACTGCCAATCCGGCAAAGGAAATCGGGATCTATGATCGCTGCGGAAGCATTACGAACGGGAAGGACGCAGACTTTGTACTGCTTGACTCTGACTTAAATGTGAAAAGTGTGTACGTTTGCGGCAAAAAAATTGTATAATTTCATAAACAGAAAATAAACTATATAAACAAAATATAAAAGTTGAATTGACTTTACTGCCCGATTCTGGTATATTATATACAATAAATAAAACATTAGGATTGTTACTGTACGGCAGGCAAAACCAAATTTTATAAACATAACGGTGGGCTGTATGTTTATGGGGTTTGGTTTTTTTGTCTAACGAAAGGCAAATATGCTAGTAGAAAAGGTAATCAATAATAATATTGTTTCTGCTTTTGACGAGGCGGGAAGGGAAGTCGTTGTAATGGGCAGGGGGCTTGGCTTTGGCGTACGGCCGGGGCAGCCCGTGGACGAGAAGAAGATTGAAAAGGTATTCCGCATTAAGAGTCAGGATACTGCGGTACAGCTCAAAGAACTTCTCGCCAACATGCCCCTGGAGCGGGTGAAAATATCAACAGATATTATTTCTTACGCAAAAAGCAACCTGAATCTGAAACTAAACCAGAGCATCTATGTGACACTTACGGATCACATCAATTTTGCCATCGACCGTTTTGAGAAAGGGATTAACCTGCAAAACGCGCTTCTCTGGGAGGTGAAAAGATTTTACCCTTATGAATTTGACCTGGGACGGTACGCTCTGAGGCTGATAAAGGAGCGACTCGGCGTGGAACTTCCCGAAGATGAAGCCGGCTTTATCGCGCTCCATTTCGTGAATGCGGAATACGGAACAGATATAAAGGATGCGCTTCGATTTCCGAACCAGCTCAAAGATATTCTGGAGATCACGAGCACAGAGCTGGAAATTGTGCTTGACGAAGGAACGCTTCACTATGAACGCTTTGTGACTCATCTGAAATTCCTTCTTCAGAGGGTATACCGCAAGGAACTGCTGCCGGACGAGGAGAGTGAACTGGCGGAGATGATGCGGACAAAATATCCGAGAGAGTACGGGTGCAGCCGCAAAATAGCGGAGTATATCGAGGCCAACGCGGACTGCCGGCTCTCAGGCGAAGAGATTATGTATCTTGCCATTCACATAAAACGTGTGACAATGGCGGGAGATTCGGGAGAGTAAAGCGGCTGGGCTGTTTTGTAAAACAGGAGGAGAAGAATGTTTAACTTATTCAGGAAGAAGGAGAACAAATGCGTGATAGGTTCTCCGGTAAAGGGAAAAGCGATTCCGTTAAAAGAGGTAAGCGACCCCACTTTTGCGGAAGAGATTCTTGGGAAAGGTGCGGCGGTGATTCCCTCTGAGGGACGGATATACGCGCCTGCTGACGGTGAGATCGGAATGGTGTTTGAAACGCTCCACGCAGTGAGCATGACGACGGATTCCGGCGCCGAGGTTCTGATCCATGTGGGGCTTGATACCGTACAAATGAACGGGGAAGGCTTTACAGGCCATGTAAAGGCCGGTGACCATGTGAAAAAGGGGGATCTGCTTCTGGAAGTGGATCTGGAGAAGGTAAAGGCCGCCGGGTATGATACTGTTACTCCGGTGCTTATATGCAACACTCCGGATTACGAATCGGTAGAAGGGGCGGGATCCGGAGATGTAAATGCCGGAGACGACCTGATTATTATTTCTCAGAATTGATATTTTACAATGATTTTAACCGGGAAGTCCGGTTGAAATAGAAAAGGGATTATGACGAGAGTCAAAAAAAGGAGGGAATGAAATGAAGTTTTTACAGAAACTTGGTAAATCATTGATGCTTCCTGTTGCAGTACTGCCGATCTGTGGTATCCTCATGGGTATCGGATACTGGCTGTGCCCGTCAACGATGCAGGGCGGTGAGGTAACAGGAATTGTTCAGCAGATTGGTTATTATCTCGTGAAAGCAGGCGGCGCCCTGATCGATAACATGGCAATTCTGTTTGCGATTGGTATCGGCGTCGGCATGTCAGATGAGAACGACGGTACGGGCGGTCTGGCGGCTCTTGCTTCCTGGCTGATGATCACGAACCTGCTGGCGACAGCAAACGTGACAGTTATCATGCCGTCTATCGCTGAGAACGCAGACGCGACACTTGCATTCGACAGAATTGCAAACCCGTTCATCGGTATCCTTGCAGGTGTTATCGGATCTATGTGTTATAACAAATTCAAGAGCGCAAAGCTCCCGGACTGGCTGTCATTCTTCAGCGGCAAGCGCTGTGTGGCAATTGTTGCGGGCGTTGTATCCATCATCGCATCTGTTATCCTGCTCTTTGTATGGCCGCTTCTCTTCGGCGCGCTCATCGCGCTCGGCGAAGGTATCGCGAGTCTTGGAGCAGTTGGAGCCGGACTGTATGCATTCTTTAACAGACTGCTTATCCCGTTCGGTCTGCACCATGCGCTGAACAACGTATTCTGGTTCGACACAATCGGTCTCGGTGACCTGACTCACTTCTGGGCGGGCGAGACGTCTGCGGACGTAACATGGAGCCTTGGTATGTATATGTCAGGATTCTTCCCGTGTATGATGTTTGGTATTCCGGGCGCGGCTCTGGCAATGGTACATACGGCAAAGAGCAACAAGAAGAAAATTGCGATCGGCCTTTTGAGCTCCGCAGCTATCGCGGCATTTGTATGCGGTGTTACTGAGCCGTTCGAGTTCGGTTTCATGTTCCTTGCACCGGTACTTTATCTGATCTACGCACTGCTCTATGCGATCTTTACAGTGATCACAGTGCTGGTTGGATTCCGTGCAGGATTCAGTTTCTCCGCCGGACTGACTGACCTCGTATTCTCTGCTTCTCTTCCGGCAGCTGCGAATACATGGATGATCATTCCGCTTGGTATCGCGGCGTTTATCGTATTCTATATCGTATTCCGCTTCGCGATCGTGAAATTCGATCTGAAGACGCCGGGACGCGAGGATGACGACGATAACGAAACAGAGAAGAAAGCAGTACTTGCCAACGACGATTTCACAGAGGTCGCTAAGATCATTCTGGAAGGTGTCGGCGGAAAAGATAATGTCAAGACAGTAAGCAACTGTATCACAAGACTTCGCCTTGAGATTCAGGATTACACAAAGGTTGATGAGAAGAAGATCAAATCTTCGGGAGTTGCGGGTGTGATTCGTCCATCGAAGACTGATGTACAGGTTATTGTCGGAATGCAGGTTCAGTTCGTAGCAGATGAATTCAAAAAACTCTGCAAATAGGCAGAAACTATAGAGATAATCCCTTTTAACCTCGGCCGGGGCGCGGTAAAATCTGATTTTGTCGCGCTCCGGCCGTGTTTTTCACTGCTTATGAATTGATGCTTGACAAACATCGGTGTATAGGCTAATATCAACCATATGAATGGAACATGATGAATAAAAGCGGTGAAGAGAAGAAGTAGCGGATTTTGGAGAAAACAGAAAGTTGCCGGATGATGAGAGGCGCGTGACGCTTTATCTGCGAATACATCTCGGAGCTTCGCACCGAACGGTCAGGGCAGCAGAGACCAAGTAGGCTGCGGCGGAGCGGCGCACGTTATCGCGTCTGAATGAGGCCGGAAGAAATATTCCGGTGAATTAAGGTGGTACCACGGTTAGTTATCCGTCCTTATTGCGAGAGCAGTAAGGGCGTTTTTTATTATGGCCACGAGCCGAAGTCCGGACTTACCCGACGCCTTGGCGGCCGCTTGCAAGCCGGGAATGCGCCTTCTGGCATTTCCGCTGGCTTTACCGTTTTATTCATATGTAGATCAAATGACAAATGGAGGAAAAGGAAAATGGGGATTTATGAAGAACTTCAGGCGAGAGGCCTGATCGCTCAGGTGACGGATGAAGAAGAGATCAGAGAACTGGTAAATACCGGGAAGGCAGTGTTCTATATCGGGTTTGACCCGACGGCGGACAGTCTTCATGTAGGACATTTTATGGCTCTGTGTCTTATGAAGCGCCTCCAGGAGGCGGGAAATAAGCCGATCGCGCTGATCGGCGGAGGAACCGGCTATATCGGCGATCCGTCCGGGAGAACGGATATGAGAAGTATGATGACGCCGGAACAGATCCAGCATAACTGTGACTGCTTCAAAGAGCAGATGAGTAAGTTCATCGATTTCTCAGAGGGGAAAGCCCTTATGGTAAATAACGCGGACTGGCTGCTTGACCTGAACTATATTGAGCTTCTCAGGGAAGTGGGACCGCATTTTTCGGTCAATCGTATGCTCTCGGCCGAATGCTATAAGCAGAGGATGGAGAGGGGATTAAGTTTCCTTGAATTTAACTATATGATCATGCAGGCATATGATTTCTACGCATTGTTCCAGAAATACGGATGTAACCTTCAGTTCGGCGGAGATGATCAGTGGAGCAATATGCTGGCGGGAACAGAGCTTATCCGCCGCAAGCTTGGAAAAGACGCCGGCGCCATGACGATTACACTGCTTTTGAACTCGGAAGGCAAGAAGATGGGAAAAACTCAGTCCGGGGCAGTGTGGCTTGATCCGAAGAAGACATCACCGTATGATTTCTATCAGTACTGGAGAAATGTGGCGGATGCGGACGTATTAAAATGCATTCGTATGCTGACATTCCTGCCCCTTGAAGAGATTGATAAGATGGACCAGTGGGAGGGAGCTCAGCTTAATACGGCAAAAGAGATTCTGGCGTACGAGCTGACAAAGCTTGTTCATGGTGAAGAAGAGGCGCGGAAAGCGCAGGAAAGCGCCCGCTCTCTGTTCAGTAAGGGGAACGCGGCTCAGATGCCGACGACAGAGCTTGCGGATGAGGACTTTACAGAAGACGGCATTGATATTCTTACTATGCTGGTAAAAAGCGGGCTTGTGCCATCCAAGTCTGAGGCGAGACGCGCGGTGCAGCAGGGAGGAGTTGCCGTGGACGGAGAGAAAATTACGGAGATCACGGCATCGTTTGAGAAGGACGCCATTGCGGGCGAAGGAATTGTTCTCAAAAAAGGAAAGAAGAACTTCCGTAAGATTGTTGTAAAACAGTAATTGGGAGGAATTGTTATGAGTATGAACCGAACACCGGCGTCCGAGCGGACGCATATCGGGTTTTTTGGAAAACGCAATGCCGGGAAGTCGAGTGTTATGAATGCGGTGACAGGTCAGGATCTGGCGGTGGTGTCGGATGTCAAGGGCACAACTACAGATCCGGTGTACAAGGCTATGGAGCTCCTGCCGCTTGGGCCGGTAGTGATGATGGACACGCCCGGTATCGATGATGAAGGCGGTCTGGGAGAACTGCGTGTGAAGAAAAGCTACCAGGTGTTAAATAAGACGGACGCGGCCGTTCTCGTTATCGACGGGAGCGAGGGGGCCTCGGCGCAGGACGCAGCCCTGGTTGAAAGGATCAGGGCAAAAAAGATTCCTTTTACTGTTGTTATAAATAAGAAGGAACTGGCTTCTTCTGAAGTGAAAGGCCGGGTGATGGAGGAACTGGGGCTGACAGAAGAGCAGGTGGTTCTCGTAAGCGCGGCCAGAGGAGACGGCATAGGGGAACTGAAAGAAAAGATCGCTGCTATTGCCCGCGCAGAAGAGCCGGAGCGATACCTTGTGCGGGACCTGCTTGAGCCTTCTGACATTGCGGTGCTTGTAGTTCCCATAGACTCGGCCGCCCCGAAGGGGAGGCTGATCCTGCCGCAGCAGCAGACGATCCGGGATGTTCTGGAAGCGGGGGCGGTCTCTGTGGTGACGAAAGAGACAGAACTAAAAGGTACGTTAAGCAGCCTGGCTAAGAAGCCGAAACTTGTGATTACGGACAGTCAGGCCTTCTCTCAGGTCTCGGCGGATACACCGGAAGATATTCTTCTAACATCGTTCTCCATACTGTTTGCCAGATATAAAGGGAATCTGGAACAGGCTATACGGGGAGTTACAGCGCTTGATAGGCTGAACGACGGTGATGTCGTGCTGATCAGCGAAGGGTGTACCCACCACAGACAATGTGATGACATCGGAACGGTGAAAATTCCCCGGTGGATCAGAGAGTATACGGGAAAAGAGATCTGTATCGAGACCACGTCGGGAACCGAGTTCCCGGATGACTTAAGCAGATATAAACTGATCATACACTGCGGCGGATGTATGCTGAATGAACGGGAGATGAAATACCGGTTAAGCTGCGCGTCCGATCAGGGGGTTCCGATGACGAACTATGGTATTCTGATCGCGCATGTCAAAGGGATACTTAAGAGAAGTGTAAAGGTATTCCCGGAGATATATGAACTGCTGCTGTAAATTCCATGATTGTCGGAGACGTGCTTTCGATTGGATCAGCACAGAACATCAAACGGATACAATCGATATGATGCATCTTTCGGATCAGTAGGAATTATAATGCTTCCGGTTCCGGTTACAGGTTTAAGACAAAGTAACAAGCCTGAGATATGGCTAAATGTCTCACCGATAATATAAAATTGGAATTGTACTGAAAAAAATACAATATTTCTTAAAAACCTCTTGAAATAAATTCCACCATCCTATATACTAAAAAAGCTGTGACATGATAGCGATGAAGCGTGAGGTTGCTGCCGAAAGCAAAAGCATAAGCAGAGGCAGGTTTTCCGTGGAGCGAATGTCAAGTTAGGAAACTGGCGACAAGTCACTGTACGAATCACAACAGTATCTCGTTTTTGCATGCAGGCGGAAGTCTGCAGCAGGAGTTGAAAAAGCGAGAGCGCCGTGTATGTTTCTCACGACACACACGGGAGAGTGTACAGTCACCGCTTGTCGTACTGAGTTATAAGTACGAAAAGGAGGCGACTTTTTTTATGGCAAGTCAAGTAATGAGAATCACACTGAAAGCGTATGATCACCAGCTGGTTGATGCATCCGCAAAGAAAATCATCGAAACTGTAAAAAAGAACGGTTCACAGGTGAGCGGACCGGTGCCGCTGCCGACTAAGAAAGAGGTAGTGACAATCCTGAGAGCGGTACACAAGTACAAAGACTCCAGAGAGCAGTTCGAGCAGAGAACTCATAAAAGACTGATCGATATCATCACACCGACACAGAAGACGGTTGATGCACTTTCCAGACTGGAAATGCCGGCCGGTGTGTACATTGATATCAAAATGAAAAACAAATAAACAGTAACGTCCTAACATTTAGGATGAGCGCGGGAGCGCTCCGCTGTAAATCACAGGAGGTATTAATAATGAAGAAAGCTATTTTGGCTACAAAAGTTGGAATGACTCAGATCTTCAATGCAGAAGACGGAGTACTGATTCCGGTAACTGTTCTGCAGGCCGGACCGTGTGTGGTAACACAGGTCAAGACAGTCGAGAACGACGGCTACAGCGCTGTACAGGTTGGTTTTGTTGACAAGAAAGAGAAAATCGTCACAAAAGACAACAGCGGAAAGAAAGCAATCGCACACAGAAACGGTGTGACAAAAGCTGAGAAAGGCCACTTCGACAAAGCAGGCGTATCCGGAAAGAGATATGTAAAAGAGTTCAGATTTGACAATGCAGAGGAATATGCTCTTGCTCAGGAGATCAAAGCTGACATCTTCGCAGAAGGCGATCACATCGATGCGACAGCAATCTCCAAAGGTAAAGGTTTCCAGGGTGCGATCAAGCGCCACGGACAGAGCAGAGGACCTATGACACACGGTTCCAAGTTCCATCGTCACGCCGGTTCTAACGGTGCCGCATCTGATCCGAGCAAGGTGTTCAAGGGCAAGAAGATGCCAGGACAGATGGGTAACAAGAAGATCACAGTTCAGAATCTCGAGATCGTAAGGGTGGACGCTGAGAATAATCTTCTTCTTGTAAAAGGTTCTGTACCGGGACCGAAGAAATGCCTCGTAACGATCAGAGAATCCGTTAAGAGCTGCTAAGGGTGACAATAAGAAAGGAGGAACACACAGATGGCAAAAGTATCTGTTTACAATATCGAAGGTAAAGAAGTTGATACCATCGAACTGAATGATGCTGTATTCGGTGTTGAGGTTAACGAGCACCTTGTACACATGGCAGTTGTAAATCAGCTTGCAAACAATCGTCAGGGAACACAGAAAGCTAAGACACGTTCTGAAGTTTCCGGCGGCGGAAGAAAACCGTGGAGACAGAAAGGAACAGGTCACGCAAGACAGGGTTCAACAAGAGCTCCGCAGTGGACAGGCGGCGGCGTAGTATTCGCTCCGGTTCCGAGAGACTACTCCTTCAAGATGAATAAGAAAGAGAAGAGAGCAGCTCTGAAATCCGCTCTTACTTCCAGAGTAGAAGAGAACAAGTTCATCGTAGTTGACGAGCTGAAATTTGACGAGATCAAGACAAAGAATTTCCAGAATGTCCTGAACAACCTGAACGTGAACAAAGCGCTTGTTGTCCTGGAAGACGGGAATGCAAACGCAGAGATCTCTGCAAAGAATATTCCGGACGTGAAGACAGCACGTACAAACACGATCAACGTATATGACATCCTGAAATACAACACAGTGATCGCAACGAAAGCTGCTGTTGCTGCAATCGAGGAGGTGTACGCATAATGGCAAACATTCAGTATTATGATGTGATCCTTAAACCGGTCATCACAGAGAAGAGCATGGATCTGATGGCTGACAAGAAATATACATTCCTTGTACACACAGATGCTACAAAGAATCAGATCAAAGAAGCTGTTGAGAAAATGTTCGAGGGAACAAAGGTAAAGAGTGTCAACACAATGAACCTTGAAGGAAAGAAGAAAAGACGCGGTATGACATTCGGAAAGACAGCTAAGAGAAAGAAAGCGATCGTACAGCTTACAGAGGACAGCAAAGATATCGAGATCTTTGAGGGTCTGTAGACTTAACGAGAGCAAGGCGAAGACGCGGGTCAAGTTTTAGTCGGGATCCGTTCGCGGAGCTTGGCGCGGTATTTTCAAGTCTAGCGCAGCGAACTGTAAATCCTTTGATGAAACTTCACCAATCAACCTATATGCATAAAAGCATGATAACAAATAATCGTAGTAACGAAAGGAGAGAAAGTAATGGGAATCAAAACATACAACCCATATACACCTTCCAGAAGACAGATGACAGGATCTGATTTCTCTGAGATCACAAAGACAACTCCTGAGAAATCCCTCCTGGATTCCAAGAAAAGAAAAGCAGGCCGCAACGCGCAGGGTAAGATCACTGTAAGACATCGCGGAGGCGGAGCTAAGAAGAAATATAGAATCGTAGACTTCAAGAGAAGAAAAGACGGAATTCCGGCAACTGTAATCGGTATCGAGTACGATCCGAACAGAAGCGCCAACATCGCACTGATCTGCTACGCAGACGGCGAGAAGGCATACATTCTTGCTCCTGAAGGACTGACAGACGGCATGACCGTTATGAACGGACCGGAAGCAGAGGTAAGAGTAGGAAACTGCCTGCCGCTTTCTGAAATCCCGGTTGGTACACAGATCCACAACATTGAGCTTTATCCTGGAAAAGGCGGACAGCTTGTACGTTCTGCCGGAAACAGCGCACAGCTCATGGCGAAAGAAGGAAAATATGCAACACTGAGACTTCCGTCAGGTGAGATGAGAATGGTTCCGATCATCTGCCGCGCATCTGTTGGTGTGGTAGGAAACGGAGAGCACAACCTGATCAACATCGGTAAAGCGGGACGCAAGCGTCACATGGGTATCCGCCCGACAGTCCGTGGTTCTGTCATGAACCCGAATGACCATCCGCACGGTGGTGGTGAAGGTAAGACTGGTATCGGCCGTCCGGGTCCGTGCACACCGTGGGGCAAGCCGGCACTTGGTCTTAAGACCCGCAAGAAGAAAAAAGCTTCCAACAAGCTGATTGTAAGAAGAAGAGACGGTAAAGCGATTAAATAATTAGATTCACAAGGAGGTTAGAACCTATGGCTCGCTCACTTAAAAAAGGACCATTTGCAGACGAACATTTACTGAAAAAAGTAGACGCTATGAATGCATCTGGTGATAAATCAGTTATTAAGACATGGTCACGCCGTTCTACGATCTTCCCGTCATTTGTCGGCCACACATTCGCCGTACATGACGGAAGAAGACATGTGCCGGTATACGTTACAGAGGACATGGTAGGACACAAACTCGGTGAGTTCGTTGCGACAAGAACTTACAGAGGACACGGCAAAGACGAGAAGAAATCAAAAGTCAGATAAGATTCGTATATTTTGAAAGGAGGGTTCATCCATGGCAAAAGGACACAGATCCCAAATCAAGAGAGAGAGAAACGAGCAGAGAGATACAAGACCTTCAGCCAAGATCTCATACGCAAGAGTATCTGTTCAGAAGGCATGCTACGTTCTTGATGCCATCAGAGGAAAGGATGTAACAACAGCACTCGGTATTTTGGCTTACAATCCGAGATATGCTTCTACAGTGATAGAGAAACTGCTGAAATCAGCGATCGCGAACGCTGAGAACAACAACGGTATGAGCGTCGACAACCTTTACATCGAGGAGTGCTACGCAAACAAAGGACCGACAAT
>NZ_CALWFZ010000029.1 GCF_944377805.1 uncultured Mediterraneibacter sp.
GACAACTCCAGGTCTATAACCGCAGGGACTATAACCTGTTTCCTATGAGACCTTTGGGCTGGAAATCCCCACAGACTATCTTGAAGGAATTTATTCAGCATGGTGTAACATATGTTTGACAAACCTACAAGACAAAGAAAAATGGCCCGGGAGCAGAGTTTGAAACGCTCTCTCCCAAGCCATATATTCTCACATTCAGATCAGCCCGCGTGTCAAAAACGTACTTAAGCTGTTCTTGCATTTCCTCCTGAGAGTGCTTCAAACTCTCGCAGCTTCCTCCTGGCCGCTTCGCTTAAGTGCCGCGGCACATCAATCTGAACGGTCACATACTGATCTCCATGCACAGAAGAATTCTTCATCGAGACAATCCCTTTGCCTCTCAGTCTGATCTTAGTGCCCGACTGGGTTCCTTCTTTGATCTTGCAGAGAACGTCGCCGTACAGGGTATTTACTACGGTCTCACCGCCGAACACCGCTGTTGTAAAAGGAATCCTCACTGTTGTATAGACATCCATGCCTTTTCTTTCGTATCCCGGCTTATCGGCAACCGTTACTTTAAGCAGCAGGTCTCCCGCTTCTGCTCCGCCCGCCCCCGGCATGCCCTTTCCTTTTAGCCGGACAGATTTTCCGGTGTCGATACCGGCCGGAATATGCACCTGAAGAGACTGAACGCCGCCTTTCGGGTCAGAGGGATTCTGCAGGCGTATCACTTTGTCGCAGCCAAATGCCGCCTCATCGAATCCTACCGTTACTTCTGCTCTCACATCGCTGCCCTTCTGCCGGAATCCTGACCTGTCAAATCCGCCAAATCCGCCAAAACCACCCTGTGAGTCATACGCGCTGCCATAAGTTCTTCGCTCTGTATTCCCGGTTCCGTGATGGAAAATGTCTCCGAAAATATCTCCGA
Organism: uncultured Mediterraneibacter sp.; assembly: GCF_944377805.1. GTDB lineage: Bacteria > Bacillota > Clostridia > Lachnospirales > Lachnospiraceae > Mediterraneibacter. The sequence goes on from NZ_CALWFZ010000029.1 coordinate 908, forward strand.
AGATATCATCCATATTGCCGCCTTCAAAATGATATTCCCGGTAGCCGCCCTGCGATCCGCCGTAAGACTGCCAGTAGCCGTTTCCTCCCGACCCTCCGCCGCCGGCGCCCTGGTCAAAGGCCGCGTGGCCGAACTGGTCATACATCTTTCTTTTTTCTTTATCGCTTAAGACATTATACGCCTCTGTAACTTCTTTAAACTTCTGTTCCGCATCTGCGTCACCCGCATTTGTGTCCGGGTGATATTTTTTTGCAAGTCTGCGGTATGCCTTTTTTATCTGTGACTCGTCCGCATGTCTGCCAATCCCGAGCACTTCATAGTAATCTCTCTTGTCTGACATTGTAACCACCCTCCCGCGTCATAACTGCTGAAAATCTATCATAAACAGAACACCTGATATATGGACATACTTCCCAAATATATTGTTCTATTTGTAATATAACAACCATTTCCCCAAATGTCAAGAGCAGTGGCAGGACAAAACCTGGTTATTTATGAGATCCCTCTCATTGTAAGCTGAATCCGTTTCTTCTTCAGATCCACACTCATTACTTTCACATCCACAATATCACCTACACTCACAGCCTCTAACGGGTGTTTGATATATTTGTCCGTGATCTGGGAAATATGCACAAGCCCGTCCTGATGAACGCCGATATCTACGAATACGCCGAAATCGATTACATTTCTCACCGTGCCTTTGAGCACCATTCCTTCTTTGAGATCCTTCATCTCCAGTACATCTGTTCGCAGAATAGGTCTGGGCATCTCATCCCTTGGATCGCGCGCCGGTTTTTCCAGCTCTTTCACAATGTCTTTCAGGGTGATCTCACCTATCCCCAGTTCATCGGCAAGCGTGCCGTAATCCTTAATTGTAAGGGAGAGGCCCGCCAGATGGTGTTCTGTAATGTCCTCCGGCTGAAATCCCTGCCTGTCCAGCAGTTTCTTTGCCGCTTCGTAAGATTCCGGATGTACACCTGTGGCGTCCAGCGGATTCTTCCCGTCTTGAATCCGCATGAAGCCGGCACACTGTTCATATGCTTTTGGCCCCAGTTTCGGAACTTTTAAAAGTTCTCTCCTGTCTGTAAATCTTCCGTTTTCCTCACGGTAAGCCACAATATTTTTTGCAATCGTACTGCTGATGCCTGAGATATAGGACAGAAGCGGCGCTGATGCGGTGTTGAGATCTACGCCCACCTTATTTACACAGTCCTCCACAACTCCATTTAAGGACTCACCTAACTTTTTCTGGTTCATATCGTGCTGATACTGGCCGACGCCAATGGATTTCGGGTCGATCTTGACCAGTTCCGAGAGGGGATCCTGAAGTCTTCTGGCAATGGACGCCGCGCTCCTCTGGCCTACATCAAACCTGGGAAACTCTTCACTGGCTAGTTTGCTGGCAGAATATACGGACGCCCCCGCTTCATTGACAATCACATACTGTACATTTTCAGGTATTTCTTTTAACAGCTCTACAATAAACTGCTCCGACTCCCGCGAAGCGGTTCCGTTCCCAAGGGATATCAGGGAGATGTTGTACTTCGGAATGATCTTCTTTAGGAGGTCTTTACTCGCTTTTATTTTCTGCGGTGTCGTCGGCGCTGTCGGATAGATCACCGTAGTGCCGATCACCTTGCCAGTCGGATCTACGACCGCCAGCTTACATCCGGTACGGAACGCTGGATCCCATCCCAGCACTACTTTCCCGGCGATCGGAGGCTGCATAAGGAGCTGATGAAGATTCTTTCCAAATACCTCTATCGCTCCGTCCTCCGCCTTCTCCGTCAGTTCGTTTCTCACTTCACGCTCAATGGCAGGAGCAATCAGTCGGTGATAACTGTCCTCCACAGTCTCCTGCAATATCGGGGTTGTATACGGATTTTCTCTGTGAACCGTCTTTTTTTCCAGATAGCGCAGGATTTCCTCTTCAGGAGCCTCAACTTTGACCGTCAGAAACTTCTCTTTCTCTCCGCGGTTAAGGGCCAGTATTCTGTGTCCTGCCAGTCTGGAAACAGGCTCCTCAAACTCATAGTACATCTCATATACCGATTCGGCGTCAGGGTCTTTGGCCGTGGAAATGATCTTGCCCTTTTTCACCGTTATTTTCCTTATCCAGCTTCGGTAATCCGCCTGATCTGAAATGGACTCCGCAATAATGTCCTTTGCCCCCGCGATGGCCTCCGCAGTTGTCTTTACATCCTTTTCCTCTGAGATGTACTCCTCTGCCGCCTTTTCCAGAGGTTCTTCTGCATTCTGCAGCATGATAAGGGCTGCCAGAGGCTCCAGTCCCTTCTCCTTCGCAATCGTAGCGCGGGTCCGCCTTTTCGGCCGGTAAGGGCGGTACAGATCCTCCACTGTAACAAGAGTCTCTGCCGAGAGAATCTGTCGGCGCAGCTCCTCAGTCATCTTCCCCTGTTCTTCAATACCTGCGATCACCTGTTCTTTCTTTTCCTCAAGGTTTCTTAGATATGTCAGACGTTCATGAAGTTTCCTGAGCTGTTCGTCATTCAGAGACCCCGTGACCTCTTTTCTGTATCTCGAAATAAAAGGGATGGTATTCCCCTCGTCAATCAACTTCACTGCGGCATCGATCTGCCAGCGCTTTACTCCCAGTTCCTCTGTCAGCTTCTGATTAATGTCCATGTGTCTTTTTTATCCTTTCACTGTTTCTTTCGTCCATACTTTCTTCCTCCTTATCTTACCACGTTCCTCTTTTAGAAGGAAGTGGCTTTCATATCATTTTCTGATCCACGGGCTTTCGGGATAAGACATGATGAAAAAAATATTGACATTTGTCAGGCGATTCCGCACAATGTCATTAGCATTTGAATAATCACAGAGTATAAACGACAGGAGCCTCCTATGGAACGTACGATTATTTATCACATTGACGACACGTCAGACGGTTTGCGCGTTGAGCAATACCTTCGCAGGAAAGGATATTCGAGCCAGAATCTCACGCAGCTTAAAAAGATGCCGCAGAGCATACTTATAAACGGAAACTGGGTCTATATGCAGACCCCGGTAAAAAACACCGATGTACTTACCGTACATATCCGGGAAAACCAGTCTTCCCCGAATATTCCTCCTGTCAGGCTTCCACTCAATATTATTTACGAGGATGAAGATATTATTGTGGTAAATAAACCTTCCGGCATGCCCATACATCCGTCTCTTAATAACTATCGGAACTCTCTTGCCAACGGACTGATGTACTACTATCATTCGCAGGGAAAGCCCTTTGTCTTCCGTTGTACAAACCGGCTGGATCGGGACACTTCCGGGCTTACCGTAGTCGCCAAGCACATGGTCAGTTCCAGCATTCTGTCGGGCATAACTGAGCGTCATGAGATCACCCGCGAATATCTTGCCGTCGTAAGAGGGCGACTCATCCCCGAATCCGGCACAATAGACGCGCCTATCGGCAGAACCGGCAGTTCCCTGATCGAACGGAGAATTGATTTCGAGAACGGGGAACGCGCCGTCACACATTACCGTGTCCTGAAAGAAAAAAACGGACACAGCCTCGTCTCCCTCATTCTTGAGACCGGAAGGACTCATCAGATCCGGGTTCATATGCAGTATATAGGTCATCCGCTTGTTGGAGACTACCTGTACAATCCAGATATGGAATACATTACCAGGCAGGCGCTCCACTCTCACCGTCTGTTATTTACTCATCCTATCACGGGAGAGAAACTCGAATTTACAGCTCCGCTGCCGGAAGATATGCGACAGGTTTTGAGAAAATAAAAGATAAAAGTTTTTTATCTAAAATCATTGACATACATATAAAACTGTAATATAATATTTTTTGCTGTGAACGAAAACAGCAGATTTTATATGTGCGATTAGCTCAGCTGGATAGAGCGTCTGGCTACGGACCAGAAGGTCGGGAGTTCGAATCTTCTATCGCACGTAAAAAGAGTATTCCAAATCTGGAATACTCTTTTTTGTGATTGCGATTACTCAACAAAATTATTCTTCTATGTACTTTTCCGCCTGCATCCTGATCAGTTCTTCATCGTCAAAATAGTTGATCTTCATCGCGGCCTTTACATCTCTGAGTGTCTGTGCGGCCACCTTCTCCGCTTTCTCACTGCCTTTTCTGAGTATCTCATAGACAGCCGGAATATCTTTCTGGAACTCTTTTCTGCGGTTACGGATAGGTTCTAGCTCCGCCTGAAGCACATCGTTCAGGAAACGTTTCACCTTCATATCACCCAGTCCGCCCCTCTTATAATGAGCTTTGAGTTCATCCAGATTCTCATACTCCGGCAAGAACTCCGGGAAGTACTCCGGTTTACAAAATGCGTCCAGATAGGTAAACACCGTGTTACCCTCCAGCTTACCCGGATCTTCAATGCGGATGTGGGTAGGATCTGTAAACATGCTGAATACTTTTTTCTTAATCTCCTCCGGTTCCTCTGACAGATAGATACAGTTATTCAGAGATTTACTCATCTTCGCCTTTCCGTCTATTCCCGGCAGACGCAGGCACGCCTCGTTATCTGGAAGGAGAATCTTCGGCTCTACAAGAGTTTCTCCATACACAGAATTAAACTTATGAACGATCTCCTTTGTCTGCTCCAGCATCGGCATCTGATCTTCTCCAACCGGTACTGTAGTCGCCTTAAACGCTGTGATGTCCGCTGCCTGGCTGATCGGATAAGTGAAGAATCCCACCGGTATGCTGGCTTCGAAATTACGCATCTGAATCTCAGATTTTACCGTAGGGTTGCGCTGCAGCCTGGATACGGTCACAAGATTCATATAATAAAAGGACAGTTCACACAGCTCCGGGATCTGAGACTGAATCAGAAGCGTACACTTCTCCGGATCCAGCCCGCACGCCAGATAATCCAGCGCCACCTCAATAATATTCTGACGGACTTTCTCCGGATTGTCCGCATTGTCCGTCAGAGCCTGGGCGTCTGCTATCATAATAAAGATATCATCAAATTCTCCTGTATTCTGAAGCTCTACCCTCCGTCTCAGGGAACCTACATAATGCCCCACATGCAGTTTCCCGGTCGGACGGTCTCCGGTAAGCATAATCTTCTTCATAATCAAATTTCCTCCTACTTACTTATTCTGCAGCAACGGACGTTTCTGCTTGCCATATCCCGGAACCCTGCGCTTCTCGGGAGCATAGACGAACTGGTAGAGCACATATGCCATCAAAGCTGCTCCACACCCGTCAATAACCGAGTGCTGTTTTAAAAATACCGTCGCCAGAATAATTAACACCGCCAGCACATATGCCGCAAAGCAAAGGCCTCTGTGTTTCTTAAGCCGCTCGCTCTCACCGATGGCTATGCAGGCACTCAGTGTATTAAACACATGAAGGCTCGGAAACACATTAGTACAGGTGTCCGCCCGGTAAAGCATCCGGACCATATCTACAAATACATTGTCTCTCTCAAAGACAACCGGCCTTAAATCCTGGCCATTAGGGAATATAGTCGAGATAACAAGAAATATCGTCATCCCCGTGAACATGAATTTGGCCATCTTATAAAAACCCGGTACGTCTGTGAAAAAGAAATACAGAAATACCGCCACAATAAACGCAAACCACAACAGATACGGAACGATGAAATATTCAATAAACGGAATATGTTCATCCAGGCGTATCTGAATCAAATGATAGCGCGTCGTCACATGTTTCTCCAGAAACAGAAACCACGGCATATAAAGCAGGATATACAGAAACACCCATGCGTGTTTATATTTTTTCGTCCAATCAGCGAATTTAACTTTCATAAATGACGCCCCTTTTAATTACAGCATTGCCTGCTTTTCCGTCCCTCTGTAGTCTTTTTCGTCCTCTTAATTCGCATCGATTATATCACGATTTAAAATAGACAACAACCATCTTCATAAAACATTTAATATTTGTATTCACTTTTTCCCTTCGCAAAGCACCGCGTCCAGATATTTTCCCAGGGATCTGGCCATATTTCCCTCAAAATCCGCTTCGCCGTGCTTTACACACCACTCAAACACATTGCCAATGACAATCATTCTAATATCTGTCGTAAACTCCCCGATGTTCACGTTCAGGCTCACAATCCCAGCCTGCTCGGCTTTTTCTACATAATCCTGAACTGTCACGATGGGATAGGGACGCTCTATCCGGATTGCGGCATTGAGCGCCTGATTCTTCGTATCATAGTATTCCGACATGAATTCCACGCCTAATTCCCGGCAGTACTTCACATAGTTTAAATAGACTTCTATAATCCCTGCCTTCACCCCGGCGACGCTGTCCGGCAGCGCCAGCAGGTCGGGATCTATCTTGGGCTGATCTTCTATATAATATGAGAGCAGGTCGTCCTTCGTCTTAAAATGATGATAAAAGCTTCCGTTGGAAACCCCTGCCTCCTCACAGATATTCTTGATGGACAGCTCCTCATATCCCTTTTTTTCCAGGATTCGCTTCGCCGCCTGAAAGATTTTTTCCCTCGTCTCACGGGATTTCTGCTGTTGTTTGGAAATTGGTACTTTCTCGCTCATCTTCGTGATTCTCTCCTGTGTTTTCTATCCTAGCCAGTATAGCACAGATAAACGGCAGATTCAAGAAAACAGAGTGAGCTCGGTTATCCTGTCCGGGCCGTCACCGGTTTGGCATATATGCCTCAAATGCAGAAGGTATTGGGTATTTCTCCTGAAGCTGTCGTATCCCCGCAAAGATTATGCCGTTCCCGTTTTCTTCTCCAGCCGCGCCAGTCATACTCTTTTCAAGTTCATCCACAAGGATCTCATATCCAATCATATGCCATTCTACATGGCTGAATACATGCTTTGCGTTCCCAAGCTTTCTGATACGAACCGGGACAAGCCCCACCGACTTTCCGTACTCAGTCACTTCACCCATGCCCATGTGCCCCTCTTTATTCGGAAACTCATACATTCCGGCTAAAAGTCCTTTTGACGGACGTTTGCGGATGGCGGTCTTCTCCTCATCCCGGAAAATCACTACGGTCCGCTTCTCAACCCGCCTGCTCTTCTGTTTTGATTTTACCGGAAAATCCAGTTCCCTCCCCTCTGCGTGTGCAAGACAGATGGCGTTCACCGGACATTCGTCACACTTTGGGACTCCGTTAGGGAGACATACTATCGCTCCCAACTCAATCAGGCTCTGGTTAAAGTCCCCCGGATTCTGGCGGGGAATAATTTCTTCAATCTCAGATTCAATTTTCGCCTTTGTGCCTGCCTTCGCAATATCAGAAGCGTCCGCCGTAATCCTTGCTGCCACCCGGAGCACATTGCCGTCCACTGCCGGTTTCGGGATGTGATATACAAAGGAACTGATCGCTCCCGCAGTGTAATTGCCGATCCCTTTAAGCGAGCGTATTTCCTCATAAGTCTCCGGAAAGCATCCCCCATGTTCTTCCATAATCTGGCAGGCCGCAGCTTTCAGATTCCGTGCCCGGTTATAATAGCCGAGCCCTTCCCAAAGTTTGAGCAGGCGCTCCTCCGAAACTTCCGATAACGCCTTTACATCAGGCAGTTCCCTTAAGAAGCGCTCATAATATGGCTTTACCGCCTCCACACGGGTCTGCTGGAGCATGATCTCCGAGATCCATACCCGGTAAGCATCCATCCGTTTTCTCCAGGGCAGATCCCTCTTTTCCTTTCGGTACCATTCCACAAGCGGTTCCACCGCTTCTCTGAGTCTCGGACTCTCCAGCACTATATCGACCGGCTCACAGATACTGATACTGTCCGGCATTACCTCACAGTCATAGGCAAGAAGGTTCACACCTGCTGCCTTCGCCCGTTTCAGCGCTTCGGCAAATGCCGGATGAGTCATGATATTCGGAGTAAAATACCGGACGTCCTTCATCTGTATTACGAAGAACACATATGTCTCGTATCCTTCTTTTTTCGCCCGGATCAACTCTTCAAGGTGCTTTACCGCCCGTTCACTTGGAGCGTCCGGGAATCGGCAGACGCCGTTCTCTTCAAGTGTCACTCCTTTTACCTCAATGAATACCCTGCGCTCTCCAGCCTCGACATACAGATCAAACCGGGAATTTCCATAAGTCGTTTCAGGGCGCACCAGACTGACCTCGGGGAAAAGATTGCCCTCTTCGATCCACTCCCGCACGACCCGGTTCGGGATCTGAGAATCCATGTTGATCAGGCGGGAATCTTTCTCCACTGCGATCAGATCCCACTTTGTCTTCCGCGCAGGATTAGCGCTCTCCTGTATATAGACCGGTGCCCCGGGAACAAGCAGCTCCGCACACCGTCCCGTATTCTTCACATGAATTGTCTCTTTCTGTCCATTTAGCTGTGCATATGCAATAAAACGGTTCGGACGCTCAATAAAGAATGCCTTTTGTATCCGTTCATAATTCATATCTGTTCACTCTCCCTGCAGATGAAATTAAATCACGCCGGAATTATTCCAGCTCACACGCAGTACACAGGGTTTCCCCTTATACCGCCGTAATGCCATCATAATTTCGGCGTTTCTCTCTGTCAATATAAAAATTACAGGATCTTGGACAAAAACTCTTTGAGTCTCTCATCCTTCGGATATTCAAAAAATTCTTTCGGCGGAGCCTCCTCACGGATCTGCCCATCGTCCATAAAGATCACTCTTGAAGCCACCTCCCTGGCAAATCCCATTTCGTGCGTTACCACGACCATCGTCATACCATCTTTTGCCAGCTTCTTCATCAAGTCGAGCACCTCGCCGACCATCTCCGGATCCAGAGCTGACGTCGGCTCGTCAAAAAGGATCACATCCGGATTCATCGCCAGGGAGCGGATGATCGCCACTCTCTGCTTCTGGCCGCCGGACAATGTGGACGGATATGCGTCCGCTTTGTCATCAAGTCCGATGCGCTTCAGCAGATCAAGCGCCTGCTGCTTAGCCTCACTTTTAATCTGTTCCTTTGTCGTTGTAATCGGAATCAGCTCTTCCTTATTGCTGCGGAATACATTCTTGAAGCGTATCATCCGGTTTTTGCGTTTTGCCTTTTTAAGGTCCCTGCATCCCAGATACGCCGGCGCCATCATCACGTTCTGGAGCACCGTCTTATTATTAAAGAGATTAAAATGCTGGAATACCATTCCCATATGACGGCGGTGCACATTGATGTCCACTTTCATGTCAGCGATATCCACTCCGTTAAAAATGATACTGCCCGACGTAGGATCCTCCATACAGTTCAGGCACCTCAGGAACGTACTCTTACCGGAACCTGACGGGCCGAGCACTGCGACGATATCGCCTTTATTGATGGTGATGTCAATCCCTTTTAAGATCTCAAGATCACCGAAGCTTTTCCTAAGATTAATTACGTCTATCACTCTTCTTCAGGCTCCTTTCCAGTAATTTTATGAGCAGGGTAATCACCAGTACAAGGGCGATGTAGATCAGCGCCATCACCAGATATGGCACCATGAACTCATAATTGTTTGTTCCAATATAGTTGAACGCCACATAGAGATCCGCCGCGCCGACAAAACTTACGACCGACGTCTCTTTAATCAGGGAGATAAACTCATTTCCCAGTGTGGGAAGGATATTTTTTACCGCCTGCGGAATCACAATCTTTGTCATGCTCGCTCCAAAGCTTAAGCCTACCGCCCTGCCGGCCTCCATCTGTCCCGGATCAACAGACTGGATACCGCTTCTCATGATCTCAGATATGTAGGCGCCGCTGTTCAGTCCGAACACGAGCATGGACACCTGCACTCCGCTGATATTCCAGCCGATAATGGGCAGGAGCACATAATAAAACACAAGCAGCTGAACCACCATAGGGGTTCCTCGAAACAGCGCCACATAAAAACTGCAAATACCGTTTAACACCCGCGGAAGCACTTTATATTTCGGAAGCACCCTCACCGTAGCGATCAGGGTTCCGATCAGGATTCCGAGAATCAGACCAAGCACAGCGATCATAAGTGTATTCTGCAGACCGTCCAGTACTCTTACATAGCCGTTCTGCTCTATAAATATCTCTATAAACTTGTCTACCTTCTGACTAAAATTACCCATTGTTTTCCCTTCTCAAAAGAAGGAAAATCCATGCACCTGCAAAAGAAGACATTGATGCCTGTATTTTCCTTCCTATACTCAAGTCCTGTTCTTTTCTCTTCTATTGTCCGGACAGATCAGACGCCGGCAGTTATTACTGCATCTCGTTGATCGCCTCTGTGATCGCGGCAGCCGGAGCCGCGTCGATGATCACATAATCGATGTTTCCATTGAGCATATCCTGCACGGCAAGAGATCCGCTCTTATAAGTCTGACAGGTCGCTTCAAGTCCGGCGAATCCAAGATCCTCGCTGCCCTCTACATAACCCTGGCCCGTTGTTCCCTGCTGCACTCCGATCTTCACGGAAGAATCGAGCTCAGTCAGCGCCGCCGCGATCGACTCCGCATCCGTCATATCGTCAAACGCAGTGTCGCTGCTCGGAACGATCAGGCGCTGAGAAGCCTGATAATATGTGTCAGAGAAGGTCACATACTCTTTTCTCTCCTCGCTGACTGTAAGGCCGGCCATCGCAATATCGCACTTCTGCTGTCCTACTGACAGACATACAGCGTCAAAGTCCATGTTCTGGATGACCAGTTCCTGGCCCAGTTCCTCTGCAAGAAGTGACGCTATCTCCATGTCGATTCCCACATAGCTCTCGCCCTGCATATACTCAAATGGTTCAAACGCCGCGTTTGTAGCCACGACAAGCTGGTCCTTTGACTCATCCAGCGCCGCAGACTCAACTGGCATCGGCTCTCCGTTTCCAAAATACCTGTCAAAGATCTCGTCTAATGTACCGTCCTCCTGAATCTTGGCGATAAACGCGTTTACCTGCTCCAGAAGTTCCGGCTGGCTTTTATCCACTCCAAACGCATACTCTTCGTTTGTAAGATCAACATCGATCACCTTCGCGGTCTTTGCGCTGCTGCCAGAACCTTCGTCACCGCTTCCTTCACTTCCATTATTGCCACCGCAGCCTGCAATCATACCTACGGTAAGAGCAGCGGTCAGGCATACTGCCAAAAGCTTTTTCATTTTTCATTCCTCCATTTTTATCTTGCATATTCATACAGATTATCTACATAATTCTAGCATGTTTTCCGCAAAATTCAAGTGCCAATTTTGAATTTTTATGCATTTTCTATGCCAGAAGCGCGCTGATTCCGAAATAGAGGAACACAATCGCTCCGAGAATAATCCTGTAATATCCAAATATTTTAAAGTCATTTTTTCTTATGTAATTCATCAGGAACTTAATCGCCACTATCGATACCGCAAAGGATACCGCCATACCAATCAGAAGAACCGCCACCTGCATCCCGGTAAAGTTCAGGCCGAACTTAAACAGTTTGACTAGACTGGCGCCGAACATAACGGGTATGGCGAGGAAAAATGTGTATTCCGCCGCCAGGCTCCTCGACACGCCGATCATCAGGGCCCCCACAATCGTTGCGCCCGAGCGCGACGTACCGGGAATCATCGAAAGCATCTGAAACACTCCGATGATCAGAACCATCGGGATGGTAAGCTGCGACATCTTCGTTACTTGCGGCTCTTTGCCCTTTTGATAATTCTCAACTACAATAAAGAGAACACCATAGATAATAAGTGTTGCCGCCACAACATACCAGTGATACAGCACTGAATCAATCCAGTCATCAAACAGAATACCGACTACTCCTGCCGGAATGCATCCGATGACAACTTTCACCCATGTCTGCCATGTCAGCATCTTCTGTTTCTGGGTTTTCTTTGGTGAAAATGGATTCAGTCTGTGGAAATAAATCACTACGACCGCCAGAATCGCGCCAAGCTGAATCACCACCTGGAACATTTCAAAAAAGGCGTCGCCCTGATCGAGCTTAATCAGTTCTTCCAGAATGATAAGATGACCCGTGCTGCTGATCGGCAGCCACTCCGTGATTCCTTCTACAATACCGAAAATAATCGCTTTTAATATGTCCAGCATAATCTTTCTCCTCCTCCGAGCGCAAATCTTTCAATCGCATCTGCCACTCCATCCTCTTCATTTGAGAGGGTAATATAGTCCGCTGCTTCCTTTACCTGTTCTACGCCGTTGGCCATAGCCACTCCGAATCCGACTTCGCGCAGCATCAACAGGTCGTTATCTCCATCACCGCAAGCCATGATTTCTTCGCGTTTGATTCCAAGCAGGCGCCCCAGATTGACAAGCCCGCTTCCTTTATTCACTCCGGCCGCATTGATCTCGATATTATATCCGAGAGAGCCGACCAGCTCAAGTTCCCTGACCGACAGGAGATCTTCCCACGCAGCGCTGCGTTCTTCCATATCGGCAAACAGCACCTGAACCTTATCAAGTCCTTTTGTGCTGCGGCGAAGCATTTCCATCACATCGTCCACCCATATGCGGGTCTTTCTCATATATTCCCACATATTAGGATTCCTGTGATATTTTTCAATCAGGTGACGCTTCTTTACCGGCGCGTAACTCTTTCCGTCAAAATATACCTCTTGTAATGTATCATACTTTGAGCATATTTCCAATGCCTTTTCCGCGGGGGCGGGATCTAAAAGGTGTTCCTCAATCACACGCCCCTCCTGTACATCCATAATCTTGGCGCCGTTTGACGTCAGCGCGTAACGCATTCCCGGTAAACGCAGCAGCTCTTCCGGTATTCCCGACAGCGGCCTTCCTGTCGCCACAAGCACAATGATCCCGCGGTCTATCGCAGTGCAGAGGGCGTTTCTTGTGCGGGGCGTAATCTCCTTTTTGTCTGTCAGCAAAGTGCCGTCCAGATCCAATCCTATCATCTTAATCCTGTTCGTCATAATACACTTTTCTCCAGCTTTTAACAAAACATACTGAATTTCACATTTATTTCATTCTATCAGAGTTTGCCAAATAACGCAATTTGTAGTATAATAATTGTCCGATGCTCATATCGGAAACATGGAAATTGCTTAAACACGGAGAAAGGATATGAAACATGAATACCCACAAAAAACGATGGATACAGTCAGGAATCGCTCTGCTCTGCTCTCTCGCAATTGTACTTTCGGTTTTCCCGGTATCCGCAGATAATGATGATATTGAAAGTCTGGAAAGCCAGTCTTCCGCTTTAGAAACCCAGCTTCAGGGGATCAACGAAGACATTCTCGCTCTGAGCGAAGAGTTATCCGGTACTCAGATGCAGCTCGAGATACTCACAGGAGAAATAGAGCGTACGTCCGATGAACTGGAAAAAGCGCAGGAAAACGAGAATAAGCAGTACGAGGATATGAAAGCCCGTATTAAATATATGTACGAGCACGGCAACGCAACACTGCTGGAAATGCTTTTTTCCGCCGAGAATATGACAGATTTCCTCAACAAGGCTGACTTTATCGAAAACCTCAGCACTTATGACCGCGAAGCTCTTGATGAGTTAAAAGCAATTCATCAGCAGATCGAGGATCAGCAGGAAACTTTATCCGCTCAGCAGGCATCTCTGACAGAGCTGCAGTCTGAGCTCCAGGCCCAGCAGGACGCTCTGCAGGCCAAAGCGGAGGAGACTTCCACCGATCTCGCCGATGTGCAGGCCCGCCTGGAAGCCGCCCGGGAAGAAGAAGCCAGACGGATCGCGGCGGAGGAAGCGGCAGCGGCGGCAGCCGCGCAGGAGACAGTCGCTTCCGGCGGAGGATATGACAGTTCGGTTACAACCGGTGGCAGCATAAACGCTTCCACGGATGAAGTCACACTTCTGGCGGCGCTTCTTCAGTGTGAGGCTGTTCAGAACTATGACGCTCTGCTTGCCGTGGCAACTGTCGTTATGAACCGGGTGGAAAGTTCCAGATTCCCCAATTCCATTAGAGGCGTAATCTACGCCAGCGGACAGTTCGCGCCGGTATGGACCGGAAGTCTTAACAGAGTTCTTAAGAACGGGCCTACCAGTCTTTCCGTGCAGGTAGCTCAAGATGCCATAAACGGCGCAAGGCTTTCCGCGGTTGCAGACTGTTACTACTTCCTGTATGCCCCCTCTACTAACAGGACCGGGGTTGTAATCGGGGATAATGTGTTTTTCCGAACATGGTAAATGGCCGGAAGTGCCAGAAAGCACAAAGAGACAGGGATCAGACTGAAACGTCTGATCCCTGTTTTATATTTATTCTAAATCAATGTCCTGACGTTGCTTTTAGCCCTACAATTCCAATCAAAAGCAGCGATACAAAAAAGATTCTTGCCGCTGTTACCGGCTCTTTAAACAGCAGAATTCCCACAATCACAGCCCCCAGCGCACCGATCCCTGTCCAGATCGCATAGGACGTTCCAAGCGGCAGGTTTTTCGTTGCCTGGGAGAGGAAAAGAAAGCTCAGTATCATTCCCACCACCGTCAATATCGTATATTTCACATCAGTAAATCCCTCGGAGAACTTCATACATGTGGACCAGAACACTTCCAGACCTCCCGCAATCGCTAAATATATCCATTCCATATTATACACCTCACTTCTCACCGGGAGCGCCAAAAAGAAAAGCGCCAAATCTGTATCTCCTATGGCCTGCCGATACAGATTCAACGCTTTTTGTTTACCCGGCGGTAAATTAATCAACCTTGAATTTATTCAATTATACAAGTTCAATCAGAACTTCCATAGCAGCGTCGCCTTTACGCTGTCTGATCTTAACGATTCTTGTGTAACCGCCGTTGCGGTCTGCGTACTTCGGCGCAATCTCTGTGAAGAGTTTCTCTACTACGTCTACTTTCTTGGTTCCGGCTTTTCTTCCGGCTGCTTTTGACGGAACTTCCGTAACCGGGCAGAGCACCTTCATCATCTCACGTCTTGCGTGGAGACGGCTCGGCTGATCTTTCCTGATCGTTTTCTCTGTTGTGTCATAGACAGTTACTTTCTTTCCGTCTACTACCTCTTTTACCCTCTTGCCGTCTTTGTCTTTGCGTGCAACCTTTGCTGTTACGGTTACTTCCTCAAAGTTGTCTTTCTCCTTTACAGCCATTGCGATCAGCTTCTCCGCTACTTTACGGATCTCTTTCGCCTTAGCCTCTGTCGTAACGATTTTTCCATTGTTGAGCAGAGCTGTTACCTGGTTTCTGATCAACGCTTTTCTCTGGCTGGATGTTCTGCCGAGTTTTCTATACTTTGCCATTTCTAATTTCCTCCATTTGGTTATGCATCTTCGGTCTTATTAATCAAATGTCCCCGCCGTGCTCTTCGGTCTTACCGGCGGAGAAATATTTCAATGTTTCTTGCGGAGCTCCAGAATTATCCGTCGCCCTGCTAATGATATCTTCTTAATCCTATGATTCAAGAAGCTGCACCAAGACGCCTTATATTATTCGTCGCCTTGATTTAGCTCCAGGTTAAGCTCTTTAAGTTTAGCAAGCACTTCCTCGAGAGATTTCCGTCCAAGATTGCGGACTTTCATCATATCCTCAGGAGTCTTGTTTGTAAGCTCTTCCACGGTATTGATTCCGGCTCTCTTCAGACAATTGTAGGAACGCACGGAAAGTTCAAGTTCATCGATACTCATCTCAAGAACTTTCTCTTTCTCGTCATCCTCTTTCTCGATCATTACTTCCGCTGCCTGGGCAACTTCTGAAAGATCAACAAAGAGCTTCAGATGCTCGCTCAGTACTTTTGCCGCAAGGCTGACTGCCTCATCCGGAAGCATTGTTCCCTTTGTCCATACGTCAAGTGTCAGCTTATCATAATCAGTGATCTGTCCGACACGTGTATTCTCTACAGTGAGGTTTACGCGGTCAACCGGTGTATAGATGGAATCAATCGGGATCACGCCGATCGGCATGTCCTCTGTCTTGTTCTTGTCTGCACTCACATATCCTCTGCCTTTTGTAATGGTAAGCTCCATATACAGTTTGCAGTCTTTTCCGCCGCTCAATGTAGCGATGACCTGATCCGGGTTGACGATCTCGATATCAGAATCTGCCTGGATATCAGCGCCTGTAACAACGCCCTCGCCCTCGAACTCGATATAAGCTGTCTTGACTTCATCAGATTCGGAAGTGTTCTTGATCGCCAGAGATTTCAGATTCATGATGATCTCTGTCACATCTTCCTTAACTCCCGGGATGGAGCTGAACTCGTGAAGCACGCCGTCGATCTTCACAGAACTGATGGCAGCTCCCGGAAGAGAAGAAAGCATGATTCTTCTCAGGGAGTTTCCAAGTGTCGTTCCGTAACCTCTCTCAAGCGGCTCTACGACAAATCTTCCGTATTTTTTATCATCTGAAACATCCGTAATTTCAATATTTGGTTTATTAAAATCAAACACTACACAGACCCTCCTTATGGGTTTTAAAATGTTGAAGGGGTACGCTGTTGCAGCCGATATTACTTAGAATACAGCTCGACGATCAGCATCTCGTCTACAGGAACATCAATTGCTTCTCTGTTCGGAAGCTCTTTTACTGTACCTGTCAGATTCTCTGAATCAACTTCAAGCCAGTCCGGAATCATGTTTCCGCCTGTCACTTCGAGAATATCTTTGTATCTCTGTGAGCCTTTCTTATTTTCTTTAATAGAGATTACATCTCCGGCTTTTACAAGATAAGACGGAATGTTTACCTGTTTGCCGTTAACAAGAACGTGCTTGTGGTCAACGATCTGTCTTGCTTCTTTTCTTGTTCTTGCGAATCCCATACGGAACATAACATTGTCCAGTCTGGACTCAAGAAGTCTCATCAGGTTCTCACCTGTCATACCTTCCATCTGTTTTGC
>NZ_CALWFZ010000030.1 GCF_944377805.1 uncultured Mediterraneibacter sp.
TTGGGCTGGAAATCCCCACAGACTGTCTTGAAGGAATTTATTCAGCATGGTGTAACATATGTTTGACAAACCTACATTTCACGCCGCCTGAAACCGTCCTGAGAAGCCACAGCATATGAAAACGGCAGGCGCCGGATTATCCCTTCCGATACCTGCCGTTAAAACATTGGTTTAGTTTATCCGCCCGGCGTATTTCAGACTACGGTCTCTCTTCACTCCAGCTTATCACTTCTCCCGTGTTCGCGTCGATCTCAAAGTCATACTCCATCTGATTGTAAATAATATCTCCTTCGTATTTCTGCCTTCCGTCATCGAGATCCAGCTCGATTCTGATATCATTCTCGGTAGCGCCCGGAACTTTCGCAAGCGCTGTGGCGATGGCGTCCTCACGACTTACAGCTACATTTGCCGCCGCGCCTCCCTGCTGATTCTGGTCTGCCGCATTATTCTGAGCAGCATTCTGCTGTGCGCTGTCTGTCTGTCCGGTTCCACTTTGTGTCCCGTCAGTCTGCCCATTCTGCGTGTTTCCCGCGCGGGTCTCCGTGTCCGAACTTAAAATTGTTCCGTCAGATGCCAGAATCTCGTAGTCATATTCTGTCTGGTCTACGTCAAAACGAATCTCATAGATCTTTCTTCCGTCGTCTCTGTCCGAAGACACCTGAAGTCTGGTCGTATCAGATTCGCTGACCCCCGCGTCATTAAGCGCTGTCTGAAGCGCTGCGTCCTGACCGATGTCGCTGCCTCCGACTGCACCGCATCCTGCGAATGCTCCTGCTGCCGTCAATGAGATAATTGCTGCTATTGCTAATCTTTTCATGTTTTTTCTCCCTTCTTATGGTTCATTTATTTTTAGTTTGTTTTGTTTCGTTGATACCACTATAGATGAGAAACATTAAAGAAAGATTAAAGTGTTTCATTTTTTTAATTTTTTTGATATTATCTGAAACCGCTATTCTTCCGCGGGAAAGTGAAACGTAAATACACTGCCTTTCCCTTCCGTGCTTTCCACAGATGCTCCGCCGCCGTGTGCCTCGGCAATCCACTTCACCATAGACAGGCCAAGTCCTGAGCAGCCGCCTTCTGTTCTGGCCGCGTCCGCCCGGTAGAATCTCTCCCATATATGGGGCAGCGCCTCCCCGGATATTCCCACTCCAAAGTCCCGTACGCTCCCTATGATCTCGTTTCCGTTTCTTCTGACTGTAACTTCCACAGTTCCCCCGTCATGACTATATCTCACCGCATTGGAGATAAGATTGGCCAGCAGACGGATATAAAGTGTTTCGTCCACATTGGCATATAGATCCGGATCTGACTTCCCTTCGATCCGTATCCCCCTGCCTTTAGCATCGGCAATCATCTGCTGATCCTCTATGATCATCTCCGTGAGTTCACTTAAGTCCAGCCGTTCTCTGTGCAGCGGCTGGCGTCCCTGGTCGGCTCTGGAGAGGAACAGAAGCTGGCTGATCATGTCTGACATCTGTTTTGCCTTCCTGCGGATCAGAGTTACCTGTTCCCGCCTCTCTTCCGGAAGCGTCCCGTCTGACAGCATGGCGTCGCATTGCGCCAGAATCACACTCACCGGCGTACGCAGTTCATGGGAAGCATCCGAAGTGAACTGCTGCTCCCTTTTGAACACTTCTTCCAGCTCTGAAAGCATCTCATCAAAAGTACCCGCCAGCGTATAGATCTCATCTTTCTGTTTACGGCCGCCCTCTGTCAAACCGATCCTGCGTGACAGATCCGCGTCCGCTCGGATCTCCCTGACTGTACTGGTGATTCTGCGGACAGGCGCAAGTGTACGGCGTGTAAATCGGTATCCGATCACCGCTGTCGCCAGCACCATGAGCGGCAGGAGAATCAGGGCGAAACGAAGTGTCACCGTGAAACTTTCCTCCGCATCCGTAATGGATGTAATCCCACGGATGTAGACCGTCTGATCATCAGACAGCCGGTATGACATATCGTATACATACCAGTCTCTGCCGCCGTCCCGGATCGTCCGCACTTCCCCATCAGCGATCTCCGGCTGGACGCCAAAACCGTGAGGCACTCTTCCATACAGCAGATACATCCCGCTGTCATACAGCGCCAGATAGACGTCATGACTCACCGAGTAAAAGTCTGAGTCTATCCGTATCTCCCCGTTTCTCAGGGAGATGTTCTCCACGCTGTCCTGCACTCTCTGTTCCAGTCTGGACTGGGTGGAAGAGAGCACCTCCCTTGTACTTAGGGAAAACAGGATAGCAAGCGCCACACATGTCAGAAGCGCCATAAAAAACGTATATAACAGGGTAAGTTTTAATTTCAGCGATATTTTTCTCATTGCTCCACCTTCAACACATACCCGACTCCCCGCACAGTGTGTATCAGTTTGGGTTCGTATCCCTCGTCGATCTTCTTTCTCAGATACCGGATATATACGTCGATCACATTAGACCCACCGGCATAATCGAAGTTCCACAGATGTTCCTCCAGGCGGTCTCTGGAGAGAACTATCCCCTCATTTTGCACCATATACCGGAGCAGGGCAAACTCCTTCCCCGACAACTTAATTTCTCTGCCCCCGCGCTTCACCTGGCGGGTATCCATATGTACTTCCAGGTCCGCGATCTGACAGCAGGATCCGGAAGCCTCAGACGGTCTGCGCAGCAGCACACGGATTCTGGCCAGCAGTTCCTCAAACGCAAAAGGCTTGACCAGATAGTCATTGGCGCCGGCGTCAAGCCCTTTTACCCTGTCCTCCACACTGTCCTTCGCCGTCAGGAGCAGCACCGGCGTGTGGTCATTTCTCTGCCGCATTTTTCTAAGTACGCTTAATCCGTCCATAACCGGCATCATAATGTCCAGAATCACGGCATCATATTCGGCGCTCTCAAGATACTCCAGCGCCTCTTTTCCGTCAAAGCAGGCGTCCACACTGTAGTGCTCTGCTTTGAGCCTGCCCGTTATAATCTGATTCAGGTCTTTCTCGTCCTCAGCAATCAATAGTCTCATCGCATCGTTCCTCCTTGTCACAAGTATACCATCTTGACAACAAAGAATACAGATTATATGCTGAAAACATCCATTAAATCTTATATCGCCGGAGCCTTGTCTCTTTGGCGTCTCATAAATCAAAGGAGAATTTACTACTATGATAAAACATACGGTTTCAAAAGAACTGGCACGGTTTCTGGAAAACAGTCCGTCCTGCTTCCATGCGGTTGAAAATATGAAAAAAGAGCTGCAAAAGGAAAATTACATACAATTACAGGAAAACAAAAAATGGCAGATTAGACCCGGCGGAAAATATTTTGTTACACGGAATGACTCCTCCCTGATCGCATTCGCCGTACCCTCAGATGGTTTCAGGGGGATGCGTATTATGGCAAGTCACGGGGATTCTCCCTCTTTTAAGATCAAAGAGAACCCCGAACTCGAATCTGACGGGCAGTACATCCGTCTTAACGTAGAGCGTTATGGCGGCATGCTCTGCGCCCCCTGGTTCGATCGTCCGCTGTCCGTGGCGGGCCGCGTAATCATTAAGGAACCGTCTGCGGGTACTTTCCTTACCAGACTGGTAAATGTGGACCGGGATCTGGTTTTGATTCCCAATCTCGCCATCCATATGAACCGGGAGGCCAATAACAGTTATAAATACAACGCCCAGAAAGACATGCTTCCCCTCTACGGCACGCTGGAGAGCAGGGGATCATTCATGAATATCATAGCCGATGCCGCGGAGGTAGATCCATCGGAGATTCTCGGACACGATCTTTTTCTGTATAACAGAGAAAAGGCAAGTATCTGGGGAGCTTCTGAAGAGTTTATCTCCTGCGGCCGTCTGGATGATCTGCAGTGCGCATATGCTTCCCTTCAGGGCTTCCTCGCAGGGGCAAAAGAACACTACATGGCAGTCCACTGCGTACTGGATAATGAAGAAGTCGGAAGTACGACAAAGCAGGGCGCGGCCTCTACATTTCTGTATGACACTCTGACCAGAGTCCATGACTGTCTGAGTCTGACCCGTGAGGACTATCTGATTCACCTGGCCGACAGCCTCATGATCTCTGCCGACAACGCTCATGCTGTTCACCCCAATCACGCCGAAAAGGCAGACCCGTCCAACCGGCCTTACATAAACGGAGGGATCGTCCTGAAGTTCAACGCCAACCAGAAATACTGTACTGATGGAGTATCCGCCGCCATGTTCCGGGATATATGCAAAAGCGCCGGGGTTCCCGTCCAGACTTTCGCCAACCGCTCCGATATGGCAGGGGGCTCCACTTTAGGAAATATCTCCAATACACAGGTAGCTCTCAACACGGCGGATATTGGACTTCCCCAGCTCGCCATGCACTCGCCTTACGAAACAGCCGGAGTGAAGGACACGGAGTATCTGATCCGCGCGGCCGCAGAGTTTTTCTCTTAGAAAAACTCTGCCGTCACCGCTTCTCTATACTCTCCATGACGCCGAGCAGGTTCTGATAGCTGTCTACATCATGATATACTACGTCCTCTGTGGATATTTCATTAAACAGCTTTCTTGCGCATAATATCTTTGCCTTCTCTATCGGTCTGAGCTCCAGATCATCCACAGTACCCTTTGTTTCCGCCAGAAAACAGATATGTTTTACTGTGCCTTCATAAAAAGCGATCGCCCAGTCGGGAGAATAATTCCCCACAGGCGTGGGAATAGAAAAGTCTTTCGGAAGCTTCGCATACGCACACACTTCTTCAGCGCCGTCCAGCTCTTCGGCAAACCTGCGCTCTACGCTCTTCCTCGCAGTACCGTCAGTAAATACATAGTCCTGGATATGCTTTTTCGCCCGGTATGCCTTATCGACACTTGTATGCTTCTCCTCCGTGAAGACAGAATCGTCGTACTTCCCCTCAATCTTTTGATACGAAATGTGATCCACGGCCAGAATCGCCTTCTGTTCCCGAATAAGTCTGATAACCTTTGTAATAAATTCCTCGGGATTATGCCGGAACATAGCGAACTTTTCCGGGCTGATCCCCCGCAGGATCGCGGATACGGTCTTTCTCGTCAGCGCAGCGCCCTCCGCGATCTTTCCGATCAGATCATATTTAATCCGGCTCGTTTCGGAATGCTTCAGCGTAACAGTTCGGGACTTTGCTTCATAAAAGGAAGAACTTTCTCCCATCATCCGGGCATCCAGCTCCTCCCGCTGCTCCGCCTTGGATACAGTATACTGAAGCTGTGATACATACAGCTCTCTGTCGATCTGCTCTACGGATTTCCCGATCAGCTCATCACTGTCAAACGCAACCGTATACGCATATTTATGGTTAATCTGATTCCACAATGACTGAAATTCTTTCTTGAAAAAGTTCTCATTCAGATCATTGGATGATATTTTTGTCTCGTTTCCATCTCCGATCATCTCATCTAAGATCTTCTCGTCAAAGACACTTTGCACAAGCCTGTGGATCTCCTCTGCCATCGGTGAAAGTTCTTCCGGAAGAGGAGCCGTCGCATGTTTTTCCATATCCATGTGATACTGCTCTGTAATGCGTTCATCATCATCGATATAATCGTTCCGAATCAGGTACCGGTAAATCGCCGTGGCCTGTCTTGACGTTATCTTGTGAAAAGCACCGTTTATCCGCACTGTCTTCCCGGTAAAATACTCCTTAGATGCCCGGGCAGGTCTGTCGTAGAGCACCTCCTTGATCTGCCTCTGCAAGTCCGTAACAAAATCGCGGTAGCTCTCACTGGCAATCACAGTCAGGCTGTTTACCTTATGCACAAGTTCTCTTCCAAGGCTCTGCTCATCCATCCGAAAGCCGTCCTGGTTCACGCACAGGCGCAGTCCCCGGCCCACTTCCTGCCGCTTCATCGTAGTGCTGTCGCTGTGTTTGAGCGTACAGATCTGGAACACGTTCGGGTTATCCCATCCTTCCCGCAGCGCGGAATGGGAAAAAATAAATCTGGTAGGCTCGACAAAGCTGAGCAGTCTCTCCTTATTTTTAAGGATCAGATCGTACGCTGAAGTATCGTCTGAGGAGTCCGTCCCCCGTTTGATTACACTGTTTACGACGCGGCCTTTCCTGTCAATGCTGAAATATCCCTTATGGGTATCCTCCGCACTGATCGCTTTAAGATATCTCTGATAGGGAGTGTCGTCTTCCGTGATGTAAGCTTTCACTACGTCCCGGTATTCTTCCTCAAACATCTGACTGTATTCTCCGGGCAGTTCTTTCCCTTCCTCATCGTAGTTCCGGTATTTGGAGACCTCATCAATAAAAAACAGAGACAGAGTTTTGATTCCGCGGCGAAATAACTCTTCTTCCTTCTCCATGTGGGAAATGATTGTCTCACGGATCTGGACTCTTCTCATATCCCTTTCCGAGATGTCACCTGTCACATCTCCCCTGCGGAGTACTTCTCCGTTTGTAAAAGTCACAGTACATGTCATTGGATCGATCTCCGCGATTCGGTAACCTTTATACTGCTCCATTCTCCCGGACCGCTCATACAGGGAATCGTTCACACCAAGGATCCTCGTCTCACGGTTCACAGATACGGAGTACTTTACCTCAAATTCAATGCGCGCTCTGGGCGGGCGCTTCGGAGAGACAATAATCTCCTCCAGATACAGATAATGATCCGTTCCGCGGAAGTTTTTCACCTGGAATCCCTTAACCTCAATCCGTTTGACGAGTCTCTGGTTGTACGCGTCCACCGCGTCCAGTGCATAAACCAGATTGTGATGCTCCTTATGGGTTGCCGAGTAATTCAGACAAAACAACGGGTTAAAGTACTTCAGCGCCTTCTGCGTCGCGCTGCCTCCCATCTTCTGGGGCTCGTCCAGAATAATGATCGGATGAGTATCTCCAATGACATCAATAGGCCTCCTGCTGCCAAATTCATCCCGTTTGTCATAAATAATGCGGGCCTCCCTGCTTCTTCCCCCTTCTTTCATGGAAGTGTTAAAAGCCTGCATATTGATGATCATAACGCTGATACCCGAATCGCCAGAGAAAGCATCGAGCTGATTCAGGTTTTTACTGTTGTACACAAAGAAGCGGATCTTCCTGCCGTACTGCTCCATAAAATGATCCCGGGTAATTTCAAAAGATTTTCTTACTCCTTCTCTGATGGCGATGGATGGCACGACTACAATAAATCTTGACCAGCCGTAATGACGGTTCAGCTCATACATCGTCTTGATGTACACATAAGTCTTACCCGTCCCCGTCTCCATCTCCACATCCAGAGAGCATCTGCCCAGATTATGGATCAGCTTATCTGAAAGCTTCACATTATTGTTCTGCTGTATCTCCCGGATGTTGGCAAGCAGAGCCTCATCCGGCAGTACGACCGCCGCGTTCCCATAATCGGCCGGCAAAGAATGGGGCTGGCCTTTGAAGACCCCGACCACGCTGTCAACCGCGTCTGTCTGATACTGTTGTATCTTAAAATTAAATTTCATCCTACAGAACCTTCCTCACTGTTCCCGGGCTGTATGTCTTAAAAATCTGTTCAAAATTCGCTGCCACACTGTCGCTCGCCATGCCGTTGTCTCTGAATACCGCATAGCGCGGCTTTTCTTTCGCCACAGCTTTTACAGTCTCTTCTGTAATATCGCGGTCAAAGCAGGCAATCAGAGATCCGTCCGCAGCGTAGAACACCTTCCTGCCCCCGATGATTTTCTCCTCAATCTTCGCCGAAGGCATCACGCCCAGATCCAGCATCACCTGGAACAAAAGATCCTCCGGCGCTCGATCCTCCTTGATATTATCCTCCGCCTCGAACAGCGACTGCTGCTCAAGTTCCGCCGGACTGTAATACACATCTTTCATATTGGAACTGTCCAGTCTGAGTACTCTGAATCCACAGTCCACGCCACAGTCCGGATATGCCTTTCTGATATGTTCGGCTGCTCTTCTGATCCTCTCTTTTCCGACCTCGCAAATATTGGCGTATCCGGCTTTTGCGGCATTGCTGCCCTCCGGAACTTTTTCCGGCACCTGAACCAGAATGTATTTTCTGTGCCCTTTATCCTGAGCGTTCAAAGTCATTACCGCGTTCGCTGTCGTCGCTGAGCCGGAAAAGAAATCCAGTATAAGAGAATCCCTGTCTGTCGCGATTTCCAGCATCCTTTTGATATACGGAGTCGGTTTGGGCGTGTCAAACACAATCCCGTCGAACAGTTTCTTTATTTCGTCCGACGCGTTCGCCGCATTGGATACATCATCCCATAAAGTCTCCGGTATCTTCCCTTTGTTCTCGTAGAGAAACATTTTCCGGTAAATATTGTCTCCCCGGATCACCAGCTTGTCTTCCTCGTCCAGCTTCTTCATATTCGCCTTGCTGAACAGCCAAAGCCTCTCCGGAAAATACTGCCCGTCTTTCGTCGTAAAATCATATCTGACGCCGCCCTGAGTTCCTCTCGCCCAGCAGCCCAGCATACGATAATCTCCCCTCGGATCATTATCAGGATTCTTATATGCTTTTTTTGTTTCTTTGTCCAGCTCTAAGTATCCTGTATGAAACGACTGCTTATTCCTGGCATACAGGAGACAGTACTCATGTGCTTTGCTGAACCATCTGGCGCTGTTATCCCGTCCGCGCTTTCTCTTCCAGACAATATCCGCAACAAAGTTATTCGCGCCGAAAATCTCGTCGCAGACCTTCCGCAGATTGTCGTGCTCCGTCTCATCAATCGAAATAAATATCGCCCCGTCGTCCGCCAAGAGCCCTTTCGCCACCTTCAGCCTGGGATAGATCATATTCAGCCAGTCCGTATGGAACCTGCCATTGCTTTCCGTATTCTGAAACATCCGGTTGCCCATATTGTCAAACTGTCCGCTGGCCGCCAGATATTCGTCCATACTCTCCGCGAAATTATCATTATATACAAAGTCATTTCCCGTATTATAAGGCGGATCAATGTAGATCATCCTGACCTTTTCCAGATAAGTTTCCTGGAGCACCTTAAGAACTTCCAGGTTATCCCCCTCAATATAAAGATTCTCCGTATGGTCGAAGTCAACACTCTCCTCCTTACACGGCCTGAGCGTCGCTGTAACAGGGGTGTTCGCCAGCAAAACCGCTTCCTTCTTGCCGGGCCATGTGAACTGATACCGTTCTTCTCCCTCTCCGACTACGCCGCAGGCGATCTCCTGTTTTAAAACATCCACGTCGATGGCCCGCTCAACGATGGCCTTTCCATTCTCGTCATATCCTGTAATCTTCTCTGTCAGGGCATCCGGAAATAATTCCGCTAATGCCCTGTAATTCTCCTCCGCCTTGTTGACAGTTTCCATTCGCAGCTTATCCATTTAACATTTCCCTTTTATCTCATTTTTTTATATCCGTTCTTCAGACTCCCGCTCTCTTAAAAATTTCTCATACGCGCCATACTCCAGATAGTCTTCCAGGCTGATCGTTCCCAGCAGCACAGGGTAAGGCAGCGGATAATAATATACATTCTCCCTGCGCTCAACCCGGTACAGCTTCAGAATATCAATCTTGTCATAGAAATCCCCTTTTCCCCTCTTCTCGATCCTTCGGTAATATTTTCCCAATTCTGCCCCTGAGCCGTGCAGCCCCGCATTGACCTGGGCGTTAAAAACAATGTGAAAGTCCACATTCCCAAGCTTTCTGCAAAAGTTACATAGAATCGAGAAATTATTGATGTCATTATTATACGGATTCCATTTGTCAAAAGGAATGTATGACCTTTTCAGTTCCATCAGTTCAACTACTCTTCCTCCGCGCAGCCTGATCAGATCGACATCAGCAAATATGCCGACTCTCAGACACTCTCTCTGCCAAATATGGAAAGCGCTTGACAGACTGTCATTTTTCCTCTTCTGAGGCGTCCTGTTCTCAAGTTCTGCTTCAATCTTAAAACGGGAAAATATAGTCGGCATCTGACTTAACTGAATCCGGCCATATTTTTTCTGGCCTTTATTGAAGATCCCTAAATGCACATAGTCGCTGTTGTTCAGAATCTCACAGTCAACATACCGGATCCAGAACAGCGGCAGCTCCGCCTGCTGTGCGATCATGCAACATAGCTTCCAGTGCTCTCTCTCACTCTCTGTCCCATTTTCCAGGTCCGCCTCTTTTTTGACTCTGTCATCGATAATCAGGCAGAGCGGTTCGGCGTCCTTTTTCTCCGCAACTACGAGCAGACTTTTGTCTGTGTCGAAAAACTTAATATCGCTGTCAGCTTCATTGTTTTTGTATTTTTCTTTCAGGAAATCGCACAGTCCGTTGTCTTTGTATCTTTCCATTCCACTTCTCCTCCCTGCTGTTCTCCTGTCCGCCGGATCACAGCCGTAAAAGACAAATTCAGTCCGCCTGCCCTGGTAAACACCATCTATTATACTACTATAACACTATTACGATAAATATTGTAGGTTTTTTGGATGCGCTGAAGGTGGATTTTCAGGATAGCCGGCAGCCCGATGCGGGGCTGTTCCGGCTCATGAGAGTTTAAGATTGTTCTTGCACAGATTCTATTTTTCTGGTCAGATCAGAGTCAGAACTCAGTAATTCATTAAAAAAGTCAACAATTTCACGGGATATTTCCAGCTCTGACTTTTCCCAGAAGTATTCTTTGAAGATGCTGACAAGATTTTCAATACATTTCCATTTCTCTCTGTCGAATTTAACTGCTTTGCAGTCCGGCCGCTCCACTAATTTTCTAAAATTAGTCATCATTTCTCTGACTAACCTCCGATCCGCGTCAGTGATTAAATTTTGCTGTATAGAGAGATAATGGATGAGAAATATTAAAATATCAAAAATTTGTTGGAAATTAAATCTTACTTCCCGATCAATCTCCAACTGTTTAAAATCAATATTATTTTCGAGCCACTCCTTTGCCCCCTTTTGTCTGAGAAGAGCCCCGTTTATACGCTCGTTTTTGACAATTAAGCCAGGATTCTTCAATCTGGCCAGGACAAAATTGCAGAGGTGTTCTCTTTGTGACATCCAGTACATTTCCTGCTTCTGCGGATACTCTGCATCAACTTTATTGGAAGCCTGTCCGGCACTGACGATCAGCTGTAATAGCTGCAAATTCTTGTTTGTTCTGTCTTTTTTCATTCGTTACTCTTTCTTACTGTTTTCTAACGACAGTATATCTGTTTCATCTCATAAAAGCAACGAAACTTTTTATCGCCGGAATTCTCCTTTGCTCTGCTGATACCGTTACTGATCCGAAACTTACCGGAAGTTGGTCAATAGTTTTGTCCTCTCCGGATAACCGCTTTCTGCGGGCAGACCTCCTTACAGTTTCCGCAGTGCAGGCAGTGCTCCTGCTGTATCGCTGCCGGTACGGAAGAGACATCAATACAGTGCTGCGGGCAAACTCCTTCGCATGCATGGCAACCGATACAGGCGTCAGTAATGAAGTATCCCTCCGACTCTGTTTCCGCCTGTCCGAAGGCAAAAGAAAACCTTTTGATCGGCTTTTCAGAAAGATCAAACCACTCCCCAATTCTTTCACTTTTCCACGGACAGACACTGCCACACAGGACATCGTATCCTCCCCCTTCATACCGGTAAGAGCCAGGTATCCCCGAGTTACCAGACGGTCATAGAATCCTTTGCCCCTCGCTGTGAGAAAATACATGCCGTTCTCATCAGCGTCCATTATATCGATCGCACAGGTGACTGGAAGATTGTTTTTATCAACAGTGGCAGCCACTGTAGTATGAATCTCCCTATGCAAATATAAGAATATTTCTTTCGCCGTCATATAATCATGCCTCACTGTCAAATTCACAACGTCTCTGTTATCCTTTCATACTGCCGACTCCGTTGTACTCACAATCGCCCAGCCGGTCATCCGGGAGATGACAGGTACGGCGCTGCTGTTCGGTAAGTCTTTGAACAAAATCCGTCGCCGGATGGGCGAGCAGTTCTTTTGGCGCCGCATACTGCTGGATCCCTCCCCTGTCCATTACAAGTACTTTTGTCCCCAGCTTCAGCGCTTCGGCAATATCATGGGTTACAAACAGCACGGTAATCCCGGTCTGACTGTAAATGCGCTGCAGCTCTGTCTGCAGCTGGGCACGGGTGATTTCATCCACCGCGCCAAAAGGCTCATCCATGAGAAGGATTTCCGGGGAAGCCGCCAGCGCTCGGGCAATCCCTACCCTTTGCTGCTGTCCTCCCGATAGTTCGGACGGGTAGCGGTGTTTCATTTCCTGATCCAGCCCTACAATCCCCATCCACTTATTCACAGCTTCCTTTGTTTTCTGCCTGTCCTTTTTATTGAGCAGGTTCGGAACATAGGCGATGTTCTGTTCCACCGTCATATGGGGAAACAAGACGCTGCCCTGAATGGCGTAGCCAATATTGCGGCGCAGCTGCGTCTGGTTTTTGTCTCTTATATTTTCACCATTGATCAGAATATCACCGGAATCCGGCGCGAGCAGGCCGTTTACCATCTTCAGGGCAGATGTTTTCCCGCAGCCGGAAGAACCGATGACAGTTACAAAATCGCCCTTTTCCACACACAGACTCAGATCTTTCAAAACCACTTTATCCCCATAGGATTTTTTTACATTGCGAAATTCAATCATTGTTTTTGTCATTTTGCCACCTCTTACTTTAGCAGGCCGTTCGCCCGCAGGAAATCTTCCGCCACATCACGAGGTTCTTTCTCCTCGCTTTCCACAGCATAATTCATCTGCGCCATGTCATGATCCGTAATCAGGCCTGTCAGCTTCTCAAACACATCGTTCAACTCCGGATGGGCCTCTATAACCTCGTCACGGACAACATTGCCGCAAAGGTAGGACGGGAAAAACTCTCTGTCGTCTTCCAGCACCACCACATCCGAGGCGGAGAGCTGACCATCCGTCGTGAAGATCACCATTGCGTCGATCTGTCCCTGGTTAAGCGCCTGATATTTAAGTCCAATGTCCAGATCCATTGTCTCCTTAAAACGCAGTCCGTAAGTCTGGCAGAGCGCATCATATCCGTCCTCCCGCTCAAAGAAATCATATTCCGCCCCAAATACAAGCTGATCGGCAGCAGCCGCAAGGTCTGAATATGTCTGGAGGTCATACTGCTTCGCAATTTCGCTCCGCACAACCAGGCCATAGGTGTTGTTAAAACCATACATTCCGGTCCACTGCATCGAATAGCCGTCCTCATATTCCTGCTGCAGCTCGCCAAAAAGGTCTTCGGTATATAAGCTGTCTTTTTTCAGCACCATGTTCCACCCTGTTCCGGTATATTCAGGGTAAAGATCAAATTCACCGTTTTCCATAGCGGGTTGAATATTAGACGTACCTCCGCCTACACCCTGGGTAATTTCCACATTCAGATCGGTGTCCTGTTCAATCAGGATATCCAGCATTTCCCCCAGCACATATTGCTCAGTCATAGGTTTAGTTGCAATGCGAATCGTCTCTCCCTGTCCGGAAGGAAATAGTGACACACAGATCAACGCTGCGCAGACAATCACCGCAGTCACCGCCGCAATGCGGTTCGCTCTCTTTGCTTTCGCGCTGCGCCTGTTCATACGATGCTCGATAATTCCAAGCAAAAAGTCCATGAGAAGCGCCAGTAGCGCAATCAGCAGACTGCCCGCCATCGTCATAGCCGCGTTATTCGTAGTAATCCCCCGGTAGATGGCAACACCCAGACCTCCGGCTCCGATGAAGGATGCAATACCTGCCAGCGCAATCGTCATCGTTACCATGCCGCGGATACCGGACATGATGACAGGCATTGCCAGCGGCAGTCTGATTTTAAACAGCATCTGAATCCGCGTACTTCCCATACCTTTTGCCGCTTCCAGAATAGCCGGGTCTACATTGCTCATGCCAGTGTGGGTATTACGCACCATAGGAAGCAGCGCATAGATTGTCAGCGCAATGATTGCTGTAGCGTTCCCCACGCCGGAAAACGGGATCAGAAATCCAAGCATTGAAATAGAAGGTATCGTATACAGAAAATTGATAACTCCCAGAGTGGGTTTAGCGAAACGTTGAAATTCGCTGATCAGGATGCCGGCAATGCCGCCAAGTACAATAGCGATGGCAATGGCAACCAGAGAAATCTCTAAATGTTCCAGTAATAATCCGGCAAAAAAATCCCATCGGGTTACTAACAAAGTCCACATTTCCTGAATCATCTCTCTTCACCTCTTTTTCTGATAGCCTGAACAGGACATTTTTCAAAGCAAAGGCCGCAATGCAGGCAGTGCTTCTGCCGGATAAAAAACGGCTCTCCGCTTTCAATACACTGCTGCGGGCAGTTTCGTTCGCACATTCCGCAGCCTATGCATGCATCCGTAATTTCAAAGCCTTTTAGTTCTATATCACAACCGCCGAGAGCAAAGCTCTCCCTGACAATAGGGCTTTTCCCTAAATCAAAAAACTCAAGATGCCCCTGATCCACGCAGAACGGCTCAAGAATATATCGGCTGTCCCCCGGGTAGACGTCTTTCATCGCCGGATTTTCCTCAAAAATCCGGTCGATCCATTTCTTCTGGTCTGGAAGCCTGTGAGCCTCTCCCGACAACCGGATCATCTGATAGTCGCTGTTCAGACCTGTGACAGCCACATGCCCGGAACCGGTAAGCTGCTGATAAAAATTCTTTCCGCGCGCGGTACAGAAATAAAGCTTTCCTTCTTCAATCAGCATTACATCAATGATACGCACCTGCGGCATTCCGTTCTTGTCCACTGTAGCAAAGGCCACATCTTTTACTTCGCGTAATATTTCCAGACATTTCTGTACGTCCATAATAAATCCTCCCGTATCGCGGTATTGACAACCGCCTTTTCTAACGGTATTTTATATCCATAGAGTTTTATTGTAAAGTAAGCACATTAAAGTGCCGTAGTTACCAAAAGGAAACTATTGAAGAGGAGTAATAAGATGCAGGAAACAAAAGAGTTGCCCGCTTGCCCGGTGGAAACCACACTTATGTTGATTGGAGACAAATGGAAAGTCCTTATTCTGCGCGACCTGATGCCCGGAACGAAGCGGTTTGGCGAACTGAAAAAATCCATCGGAAGCGTGTCGCAAAAAGTATTGACCGCGCAGCTTAGGGCGATGGAAGAAAGCGGTCTGTTAACCCGTACCGTATATGCGGAAGTTCCGCCGAGAGTGGAATATACTTTAACAGAGCTGGGACAAAGCCTGCAGCCGATTCTTGACGCGATGGGGAATTGGGGGAAGGAATATAAGGCTTCGTTAAACCAGGCATCACAGCTAAATATATTCAACGTATAGCTGAAGTTTCTGATGATGAAATCTGTAAATTATTTTGGAGGAATAAAAGTGTCCGACTGTATTATCAGAAAATTTTATGAGAAAATGGAAAATGTAAACCTTGAGGCTTGTGGAATATTGGATTCAGATAATCGTATCCATACTCTTGGAACAGATTCAAAAATTATCGGAAGAATATTTGAAATGTTTGCGCAGCCAGTGCTTGAAGAAATCGCTGATGAACTTAAATACACCCTTGAAACACCAAAATCACAAACAAGATACCCCGATTTTATAATGTTAAAGCCAGGTCGCCCAGACAAAAAAATAGCAATTGATATAAAAACCACATACATAAACACTGACGGATCACCTATAAAATTCACTCTTGGCTCATATGCTTCTTATATGAGGAATAATAATAAAAATATTGAGTATAAATACACTGATTATATTAAGCATTATGTAATCGGCTTTGTTTATAAAAGAAATGATCTAGCTCAGGAAAGTCGCATTTATGAATATGCAAAACGCAGTAAAATAGCTTTTCCCTACACGGATACTAAATATTTTATTGAGGAGAAATATAAAATTGCCGGCGACAAACCCGGTTCCGGAAATACAGAAAATATAGGTTCTTTTTCAACGAGAAACTTTTCTGATCTCAAAAATGGAAAAGGACCATTCAGCGAATTGGGTCAAGATGTCTTTGACATTTACTGGAAATACTATCCCAAATATCGTACTTCCGATTCGTCCTACAAGTCACTCGACGAGTTTTTAACCTGGCTGCCCAAAAATATCAAGTCAGTTGAATTACTCCACAGCTTTGATAAAAATAAGGTTTTAAAAAGTATTAAAAAGTACAAGTGTAAGTATCACAAATAGTCTCTTTTATGGGGGAGGACTTTCCTTTTCCCCCACTTTTATCTTTTTATCGCCAAAACTTCAATCATAGGATGCCTGTTATTTTCCTTAGCGCCTATATGATAAAAATGGTCTTGCTCATACCATGTAAAGTCCGACCAATAATCAAATAAATGGTCATTTCTCCGGAATTTGTTTTCTTTCCACATAGACAAACAGACATTAGCTGGGGTATTATGAGAATATTCAGCAAGTGATATTGCTTCCTCCTCCGGCCATTCGCCAACATAAGAAGTATCTCTCCCTATATATGGAGGATCGATATATATATAGTCATTTTCAGATGCGTATTCAAATGCTCTTTCCCAGGAGCAACACTCAAACTTCCAGTCTTTTCCTTCCATAACATGGGCTGCATTATCGATTTGATTGCAGATCTTAGTGATGTAGGCTTTTGAAAATCGATTCGGCTTCTGACAGAAAGGAACATTAAACTGCCCTTTCTTATTAAAACGGATCATCCCGTTAAAATCTGACCTGTTTAAAAAAAGGAAATGAAGAGGTTCTCCGTTCTTATTGAATTCATCACGCATCTGGTTATAATATTTTACGCCATATTTCTCTAATTCTCTGCCATGATGTTCAAGAAATTCTCTTACAGATTGACTGGTAATTGTTCCGTTTTGAATACCTTGATAAAATGCGATTATATATTGGTTTTTATCCGTGAGAATCGCTTTCCTCGGAGACATATTTAAAGCGACAACCCCTGTTCCAACAAAGGGTTCTATCCATACTCCATCATCATTTCTTTTGACCTTTTCTTTAATAAAAGGTACCAGTTTTGTTTTTATTCCCTGACATTTAATAGGTGGAACTAAAATTTTATCATTCATTAATCATTCTCCATTATAACAGGCCTTTGCCGCTTCCGTTCTGATCACGCACTTTCTTCTATGCCTATTAATTGCAAGATCACAGTGATTATGCCGGAGCGTCAATAACAGACTGAGCTCACAGTCATTATACCCCTCTGTTCTCTATACTACAACTGCCGAACCAATATAAGTTTTTCTTCACTGCAGGTTAAATTGTCTGATTGCTTTAATATTATGTAAGTTTGGAAAAAATTCCCACAAAGTTGAAGGTATCCCAATTATAATAAGATAAAGAGGTTCTAAAATAAGGGATTGTATTGTATGACCATATTCATGTACAAGAGGTCTTTTGCAAAGTTCATCTTTTGAATTCTCATCCTTTAATTTATCATAAAAGTATGGTTCTTTCGTTACAAATACAAACATTCCCAAAAAGACACTTGATTTATCATTCCATTCTGTTATTACTGCTCCATGATAAAAATAGTGTCT
>NZ_CALWFZ010000031.1 GCF_944377805.1 uncultured Mediterraneibacter sp.
ATTCAAATATAACACAAAGTGAGCCGGTCCTCGCTTTTTAAATATTCAGTTGTAACACATGTATTGTAATCCTACAATCTTTCAGGTGGTTTTGTTTTAATTATATGTTGACATTGTAATCATAATGTATTAAGATAAATACATGAACAAAACCGAAACGTTTCGGTTTTAAAAAGGAGGAAATATTATGCCATTGGTTACATCAGAAAGAATGCTTTTAGACGCGCAGAAGGGCCGTTATGCGGTAGGTGCTTTTAATGTTGAAAACATGGAGATGGTCAAGGCGGTCCTCGCAGCAGCTGAGGAGTTAAAGGCTCCGGTTATGCTTCAGACGACGCCTTCCACCGTTAAATACGGCTCAGTGGAGACATATGCGGCTATTGTCAAAGCCGAGGCTGAGAAGGTGCCTGTTCCGGTCTGCTTACATCTTGATCATGGCAGCAGCTTCGATCTGGCTGTAAAGGCGATGAAGGCCGGATATACATCGGTTATGATTGACGGCTCGCATGAAAATTTTGAGAATAATATTGCGATTACAAAGCAGGTCGCGGATGTGGCAAAAGCATTTGGAATTCCGGTGGAAGCGGAACTGGGAAAAGTCGGAGGCAAAGAGGATGATCTGGAAGCTGAAGCGGATACGAATACAGATCCGATAGAGGCGAAAGAATTTTCGGAACGCACTGGTATTTCCTCGCTCGCTGTTGCGATTGGAACAGCACATGGTTTTTATGTCGGCACTCCGGTACTGGACAAACCGAGAGTAAGCGCGATCAGGGAAGTTGTATCTGTACCGCTCGTACTGCACGGAGCGTCAGGACTCAGCGAAGAAGATGTAAGAGAGTGTGTGGAGCGAGGTATGTGCAAGGTGAATTTTGCAACAGAGCTCAGAGCAGCTTATACAGATGCTGTAAAGAAGCTTCTGAAAGAAAAGCCGGAGACTTTCGATCCGAAAAAACTCGGCATTGTGGCTATGGAGGCAGTAAAAGAGCAGGTTATGATCCGCATGAAGATGTGCGGATGCGACGGAAAGGCCTGAGCAGTTGGTACCGGAAGTGCGGACTACAAAGATAAGGCGGTGGATGAAATGGGAGCGACGATGAAGGATATAGCGAAGTGTACCGGTCTCGGGCTCGCCACGATTTCTTCTTATTTAAACGGAGGAAATGTCAGAGAAAAGAACCGCGTGAAGATTGAAGAAGCAATCAGAGAGCTTCACTTTGAAGTAAATGAAGTGGCCAGAGGATTAAAAACTAACCGAACGAAGACGATCGGGATCATTCTTCCTGAGCTTAACAATATTTTCTTTGCGGAAATCATCACCGGAGCTGAGGATATTCTCAGAAGCCACGGATATGCGACGATGATCTGTGACTGCCGCTCAGATGCGGAAAGAGAAAGAGAAGCGGTTGATTTTCTGTATCACAGAAGAGTAGACGGGTTAATTGTAATGCCAACAGGAGCGTCTGATTCCGTATTTCAGAAGTTCATCAGAGCCGGGAAACCGATTGTCATGATTGACCGTAAAATGAAGGGGATTTCATGCGACTGTATTCTGGTTGACAATCAGGGCGCTGCCGAGGACGCGGTGAATCGGCTGATACGATCTGGTCACAAAAAGATCGGAATGATTGCCGGACCGGACGATGTATATACTGCCAGGGAGAGACAGAGAGGGTATCAAAAAGCTATTCAAAATAATAAAATAATTTCCAACGATAGTTTGATTGCCAGAGGAAATTATACGATTGCCGGCGGAGCGGCAGCTATGCGTAAACTCCGGGAGGCAAATCCCGATATGACTGCGGTATTTATCTCAAACTATGAGATGATGGTGGGAGCGATGATGGAGATCAATGATCTGAATATCCGTGTACCGGATGAACTTTCAGTGATCGGATTTGACAATGTGGACTTTGCGAAAGCATCTGTTCCGAAACTGAGTATTGTGACACAGCCTACTGCGAGGATCGCGCAGGAAGCGGCTGACACTCTTATCAAAAGACTGGAGGGCAGCTTGTCCGGATCGGACTGCCGGGATATGGATGGAGAGAAAACGACAGCCACCGTGACACTAAAAACGGGATTTGTCGAGGGGCGTTCGGTAAAACCACTGAAGCAATAGGGCAGAATGCAGGTTTCGGGAAAAGATAAAGGAGAGTATTATGAGTGAGTATTTATTGGGGATTGATATTGGTACCAGCGCCTGTAAGATTGCTGTCTTTACTAAAGAAGGCCATGTAGCGGCATCAGGCAGCGGAGAGTATCCGGTGTACTATCCTCATCCGGGCTGGGCGGAGC
The DNA here is from genome assembly GCF_944377805.1 of uncultured Mediterraneibacter sp. Taxonomy (GTDB): domain Bacteria; phylum Bacillota; class Clostridia; order Lachnospirales; family Lachnospiraceae; genus Mediterraneibacter. The sequence continues at coordinate 2,299 of NZ_CALWFZ010000031.1, forward strand.
AGAATCCTGATGAGTGGTGGAGGGCTGTATGCAAGACGATACCGGATGTGCTGCGGAAAGGCGGCATTACTCCGTCAGAGATCAAAGGGGTAGGAATCGACGGACAGAGCTGGTCGGCAATTGCGATAGACCGGAGAGGAAACGTTCTTACGAACACTCCTATCTGGATGGACACAAGGGCTGCCGACATCTGTGCAGAATATAATGAGAAGATAGGAAAGGAAAGGATCTTTGAGCTGTGCGGGAATCCGCTCCAGCCATCCTATACTACGCCGAAGATCATCTGGTATCAGAGAAATCTTCCGGATATATATAAAAAGATCTATAAAATATTACAGTCTAACAGCTTTATCGTATACAGGCTGACAGGGGCGATCAGTCAGGATCTTTCACAGGGGTATGGGCTTCACTGTTTTGATATGCGAAGAGGAAAATGGGATGAGGATATGTGCTCGGCATTTGGATTTTCCCTGGATATTCTGCCTGAGATTTATCCGTGTCATGCTATTGTAGGAACTGTGACAGAACAGGCGGCGGCACAATGCGGACTCTCTCCGGGAACTCCGGTGGCAGCCGGAGGACTTGATGCAGCCTGTGGTACTCTGGGAGCGGGAGTCATACACAGTGGCGAGACACAGGAACAGGGCGGTCAGGCCGGCGGTATGAGTATCTGCACTTCCTCTTATAAGGCGGACGAGAGACTGATCCTGGGCTATCACGTTATTCCCAGGCATTGGCTGCTTCAGGGAGGCACGACTGGAGGAGGCGGTGTGATGCGCTGGCTCGAAAGAGAATTCGGCGCTTATGAGAGAGAAGAGGGGAAGCGCCGGGGTAAAAGCGCTCTTGATCTCTTTAACGAAGAGGCGAAAAAGGTTTCTCCCGGCAGCGACGGTCTGATTTTTTTGCCATACATGTCGGGAGAGAGGACTCCGATCTGGGATCCGAATGCCAAAGGTGTATATTACGGTCTTGATTTCAGTAAAACAAAAGGGCATTTTATACGCTCGGCTATGGAAGGAACGGCATATGCCCTCAGACATAACCTGGAAGTCGCGAAAGAGGCAGGAGCCGATGTGACTGTGATGCGCGCGATGGGAGGATCAGCCAACTCACTGCTCTGGACGCAGATCAAGGCGGACATTACCGGGAAACCAATCATCGTGCCGTCCTCTGATACGGCGACGACCCTTGGCGCGGTAATACTCGCAGGCGTGGGGATCGGAATGTATACTGATTTTGAGGAAGCGGTAAAGATGACGGTACACGATAGAAGATCCCATGAGCCTGACAAAGAAAAACAGGCAGTATACGATGAAAATTACCATACATATATAGAACTCTATCAACAGTTAAAAGGTATCATGAAAGAAAGAGGAGGCAGATAAACATGAAAGCAGCTGTTGTATGCGCGAATGAGGATGTGCGCTATCTGGATTATGAAGAGCCATCGCCGGGCCCGGGAGAGGTGAAGGTAAAGGTCAGAGCTTCCGGCATTTGCGGCTCGGATATTCCGCGCGTACTTAATCACGGAGTGCATTTTTATCCCATTGTGCTTGGTCATGAATTTGCTGGCGATGTAGTGGAAGTCGGAGAGGGCGTGACAAAAATTAAAATCGGCGACCATGTATCAGGAGCTCCGCTGAAGCCGTGTATGAAATGCGACGACTGTCAGAACGGAAACTTCTCCCTGTGTAAGCACTACAGCTTCATCGGATCAAGGGAGCAGGGAAGCAACGCGGACTATGTGGTGATTCCGGAGCAGAACGCGGTAGTATATGATCCAGCCATCCCTTATGAGCAGGCCGCGATGTTTGAACCGGCTACGGTAGCTCTCCACGGCGTATATCAGAATGACTATCAGGGCGGAGAGTATGTTGCCGTTTTAGGAGGCGGAACGGTCGGTATGTTTACGATGCAGTGGACGAAGATCTATGGTTCCAGAAAAGTGGTTGTATTTGACATTAGCGAGGCGAGACTGAAGCTTGCAAAGCGTCTCGGAGCAGATGAAGTGATCAATACGACGGAAGAGGGATATATGGAGAAAGCTCTTGCGATCACCGGAGGAAAAGGGTACGGATATGTGTTTGAGACAGCAGGACAGGTGCCTACTATGCATATGGCGTTTGAACTGGCTGCTAATAAAGCACATATATGTTTTATCGGAACGCCTCATGAAGATATGACATTTACGCCGGCTCTCTGGGAAAATATGAACCGCAAAGAATTTAAACTGACGGGCTCCTGGATGTCTTACAGTTCTCCGTTTCCCGGAAAGGAATGGGAACTGACAGCTCATTACTTTGCAACAGGACAGCTGAAATTTGATCCTGATTTTATCTACAAAAAAATGCCGATGAGTCAGGCCCAGGAAGCGTTTCAGATGTTCAAGACTCCTGGACTTGTCAAAGGAAAACTGATGCTGGTCAATGAAGATTAGGAGGCAGGTCATGATACTGACAGTGACATTGAACGCGGCTATTGACAAGCGCTATGTTGTGGACGGCTTTCAGATCGGAGCGGTGAACCGGGTCCGGGAGTGCGCCTATACGCCGGGTGGAAAAGGACTGAACGTTTCAAAACCGGCTTCCATTGCCGGGGCCTCGGTTACAGCAACAGGCTTTGTAGGAGGACATGCGGGGCATTATATAGAAGATTCTCTGAAACCGTTCGGTATCAAAAGTGAATTTTACCATATGGCGGAAGAGAGCCGCTCCTGCATCAATATATGGGATGAAGCAAATCATGTACAGACCGAGTTTCTGGAGCCCGGATTTACTGTTTCGGAAGAGGATTTTACGAAATTTGAAGAAAAATTTTCGACTCTGGTGAGCACGGCGGATGTAATCTCTATGTCAGGCAGTGTACCAAAAGGCCTGGACGGAACCGCTTACCAGCGTCTGATAAATATCTGTAAATCAGCCGGCCGACCGATCATTCTTGATACCAGCGGAAGCCTGCTGGAAATGGGAATAAAGGCCTGCCCTACGATGATCAAGCCGAATATTGATGAGATACGGATGCTGACAGGAAAGTCCTGCAATCATCTGAACGATATGGTAGAGGCGGCAAGGGAGATCCACAGAAACGGAGTGGGGATTGTGGCAGTATCCCTTGGAGGCGACGGGTCATTTGTCGTATGTGATGAAGGAATCTTTCGCGCGGAAGTGCCGAAAATCGATGCGGTCAATACGGTTGGCTGCGGAGACTCCATGATCGCAGGGTATGCTCTTGGAATCAGTAAGGGACTTTCGGTAAGGGAGACGCTCCGCGTAGCCAGTGCGATCTCGGCAGCAGCCGCTTTAAGAGAAGAGACAGGATTTTTTGTCAGAGAGGACATGGATAGAATCCTGCCTCAGGTAAAGATCACAGAGCTGTGACCGAAACAGATATTAAAACGAAATAATACTGTTTTGGCGCTGTGAAATAATAAAAGAAAAGGAGAAAGAAAATGGGAGAATTTATTAACCCGGCAATCGTGCCAAAGAAGAAGCTTTACACAGGAGAAGAGATTCCGTGTATCGGAATGGGAACATTCGGCTCAGACCGATTTACGCCGGATCAGGTATCTGATGCGGTAGCCGGAGCCATCCGCTGCGGATACAGAATGTTTGACTGCGCGGCATGCTATGGAAATGAAGATCAGATCGGTGAAGTATTTAAGGCCGCGTTTGATGAGGGCGTAGTAGAGCGTAAGGAACTGTATATCATGACCAAAGTCTGGAACGATATGCACGAAAGGGTAGAGGAATCCTGCAGAAAGAGTATTGCGGATCTTCAGTGTGACTTCATTGATCTCTTCTTTATTCATTGGCCGTTCCCGAACTATCATGCGCCGGGATGCGATGTGGATTCCAGAAATCCGAATTCAAAGCCGTTTAGTGTGGAAGAGTTTATGAATACATACAGACAGTGCGAAAGTCTGGTAGAAAAGGGACTGATCCGTCATATCGGTATTTCTAATATGACGGTTCCGAAGCTGGATGCTGTCCTTCCGCTGATGAAGATTATGCCGGTTGCCTGTGAACTGGAGCTGCATCCCTGCTTCCAGCAGCAGGAGCTGTTTGATTATCTTGTGGCTCATAATATCCAGCCGATCGGGTTTATGCCTCTGGGCTCACCCCAGAGACCGGAGCGTGACATGATGCCGGAGGATATTGCGGACATGAAGACTCCCCAGATGCAGGAGATTGCGAAAGCTCATAACTGCCACCCGGCTCTGATCGCTTTGAAATGGGCTCATCAGAGAGGACAGATCCCGATTCCATTCTCTGTACATGAGGCAGAATATGTGAGCAATCTTAAGTCTATGACGGAAGATCCACTGACCGATGAGGAGATGGCCACAATTGCGACTCTTGAGAGAAATAACCGCCTTGTCAAAGGCCAGGTATTCCTGTGGCCGGGAGCAAAAGACTGGCATGATCTCTGGGATGAGGACGGTAAAATCGTGACATTAGACGACTGATATAATAAAATGACAGCGTCGGTATACACTGGCGCTGTCGCCGCTCTTGACAAATATTTGACGTCAGTTTACCATTAGGACGTTAGATGTTTTAAGGGAGGAACTATTTATGAGATTGTTAAAAAGAGCGGCAGGCGTTGCGCTTGTATCCGCTTTGCTGATTTCGCTTGCCGCGTGCCGGGGAAACGACAGGATTGAAGGAGACGCCGATGCGACGACATTCAGGATAGGCAGTATCGGTCCTGCTACGGGAGATACTGCAATCTATGGTCTTGCCGTCCAAAACGGCATACAGCTTGCGGTGGATGAGATAAATGAAGCGGGTGGAATCAACGGATATAAAATAGAGTATCAGTTTGAGGATGACCAGTCTGACGCAGAGAAATCGATCAACGCGTATAATGTGTTGAAAGACTGGGGGATGCAGATGCTGATAGGAACAGTCACATCTACGCCCTGTACTGCAGTTACGGAGGAAACCCACGCTGACAATATGTTTCAGCTAACCCCCTCTGCCACTGCGGTGGAGAGTATTCAGTATGACAATGCTTTTCGCATGTGCTTCTCTGATCCAAGCCAGGGTACAGTTTCCGCTGACTATATCGCGGATGCCGGGCTGGCTGATAAGATCGGGATTATCTATGACAGTTCTGACACATACTCGACGGGTATTTACCAGAGCTTTGTGACAGAGGCGAGAGAAAGAGGTCTTGACATTGTTGCGGCCGAGGCGTTTACATCAGACAGCAGTACGGACTTCTCGGTTCAGATCCAGAAATCAAAAGATGCCGGCGCAGAGCTTGTCTTTCTTCCGATTTATTATCAGGAGGCGTCTCTGATTCTCGCTCAGGCCAACAGAGCAGGTTATGCTCCGGAGTGGTTCGGTGTGGACGGAATGGATGGACTCCTTGATGTGGAAGGCTTTGATGCCAAGCTGGCAGAAGGACTGATGTTCCTCACTCCATTCACTCCGGATGCGGGGGATGAGGCTACGCAGACTTTTGTGGAGAATTATGAGGAAGCGTTTGGCAGTACGCCCATTCAGTTCGCTGCGGATGCATATGACAGTATGTATGTAATTAAGGAAGCGGCGGAGAGGGCCGGTCTTACACCGGATATGAGCGTCCCGGAGATATGTGAAGCCATGAAACCGGCGATGACATCGATCACGATCGACGGCCTTACCGGAAAAGAGATCACCTGGGGCGCAGACGGGGAACCTTCCAAAGAGCCTACAGTTGTGCTTGTGGAGAACGGAAAATATAAGGTGCTTCAGGAAGAGCAATAGCTTTTGTCCGGAAACCGTAACCGGCGAGTATCTGCTTAGGGGTCTTTATAAGACATTATAAATGGATTCTTGTGCCGGTTTTACCAAGGATACCGTCTTTTGCTTTTTCAAGCAGAGTGATGAGCGCCTGTCTGCCGGGCTTTGACCGGGCGAAATCTACGGCGGCCTGTATTTTCGGCAGCATAGATCCCGGCGCAAAGTGTCCATCGTCTATGTACTGTTCCGCTTCTTTTACAGTGATCTCATCAAGCCATTTCTCATTTGGTTTCCCGTAGTTGACGGCAGCTTTCTCGACAGCAGTCAAGATAATCAGAAAATCAGCGTCCAGTTCTTTTGCCAGCAGGCAGCTTGCAAAATCTTTATCGATGACGGCGCTGGATCCTTTTAAATGATTGCCCTGACGAGTGACAGGAATGCCTCCTCCTCCGCAGGCAATGACTACATCGCCTGAGTCTACCATGTTGCGGATTGTTCCGATCTCGATGATCTCCTGAGGTTTCGGGGATGCCACCACGCGGCGGTAGCCCCGGCCCGAGTCCTCTTTCATAATGTAATCGTATTTCTCTGTCATCATATCTGCCTGTTCTTTTGTCATAAAGCGGCCGATCGGCTTAGATGGATAATCGAATGCGGGATCATCAGGATCGACACGAACCTGTGTGATCATAGTTGCCACAGGAACATCGGTGATCCCTCTGTTTAGAAGCTCTTCCCGGAGTGCGTTCTGCAGGTCATACCCGATATACGCCTGGCTCATGGCAACACAGACGGACAGAGGGGTGTTGGGCTGCTTTGGATCCTCGCGGGTGAGAGCCAGCATGGCATTGTTTACCATGCCTACCTGAGGACCGTTGCCGTGAGCGATCACGACTTCACATCCTTCCTGAATCAGATCCACGATGGCGCGTGAAGTGATCTTGACTGCCTTCATCTGTTCCGGCAGCGTATTGCCGAGGGCGTTTCCGCCCAGAGCAATGACGATGCGTTTTTTCTTTTCCATAAACTGCCTCCTGAAGATCAATTCTCTCTGACAGCAGCGATCGTCTCTACCTCACAGAGAACTCCTTTCGGAAGTGCTTTTACAGCGACGCAGGAGCGTGCAGGATTACCTGTGAAATATTTGGCGTAGACTTCGTTAAATGCTGCAAAATCAGCCATATCCGCGAGAAAACATGTAGTCTTAACAACATCTGTGAATGTCGCGCCCTGACTTTCAAGAAGAGCGCCCACATTTTTCATAACCTGTTCTGCCTGCTCTGTAATGTCAGAGCCTACGACTTCGCCGGTCTCAGGTGAGAGTGGGATCTGTCCGGAGAAAAATGCGATGCCGTTCAGGATGATCCCCTGTGAATAAGGTCCGATTGCTGCGGGTGCGTTTTTTGTCTCAACATATTTTAACATTGTGTCTGTACCTCCTGTTTGTTCAATAAATGATAGATAGTGTTATGCCTGGCAGAGTGAAAATTATTCTAATACTCTTGGGGTTGCCTTTTCTTCCAGTTTCCTGAGAATATCCGCAGGATCAGCAAATTTGGCGAGGAAGATCATAGCGGCGATGATATATGGTTTGTAACTTGCTTCTTTGTAGAGCGGATCTCTGTAACGGTCGAATACACTTGCGTCAACTTCACCTTCTTCGCAGCTTACGCCTGTAATGTCAGCCGGCAGACAGTGCATGTAGAGAGCCCTGCCGTCTTTTGTCGTTTTCATCAGTTCCTCTGTGCATGCCCAGTCCTTGTGCTCTGCGTTCTGAGCCAGGAGTTCTTTTTCCAGTTCTCTGATACCGTCGAAGTCGCCGTTTCCATACAGTTCTGTGCGCTTCTCCATAGCGGCGAAAGGCGCCCAGCTCTTTGGATAGACAATATCAGCATCTTTAAATGCCTCCGCCATATTATTTGTTTTTGTGAATGTACCGCCGGATTTCCTTGCGTTCTCAGCAGCTACGGCCTCAACCTCCGGGAAAACTTCGTATCCTTCCGGATGAGCCAGAACAACGTCCATACCGAAACGTGTCATCAGTCCGATGACACCCTGGGGAACAGAGAGAGGCTTACCGTAGGACGGTGAGTAAGCCCATGACATAGCGATCTTCTTTCCTTTGAGGTTCTCAACTCCGCCGAATTCATGAATGATGTGAAGCATATCTGCCATTGCCTGTGTCGGGTGGTCAATATCGCACTGCAGATTCACAAGTGTCGGTTTCTGCTCGAGGATACCGTCTTTCTTTCCCTGAGTTACAGCGTCAACGACTTCATGCATATAGGCGTTGCCCTTGCCGATGTACATATCGTCGCGAATGCCGATTACATCTGCCATAAATGAGATCATGTTCGCTGTCTCACGAACCGTTTCACCGTGAGCCACCTGGGATTTACCCTCGTCCAGATCCTGTACTTCAAGGCCGAGCAGATTACATGCGGACGCGAAAGAGAAACGGGTTCGCGTGGAGTTATCGCGGAAAAGAGAGATTCCAAGCCCGCTTTCAAATACTTTCGTGGAGATGTTGTTTTCTCTCATGAAACGGAGAGCATCGGCGACTGTAAATACGGCTTCCAGTTCCTCATCTGTCTTCTCCCATGTCAGGAAAAAGTCTCCGTTGTACATATCCTTAAAGTTCAGGGCTTTCAGCTTATCGATATAGTCCTGTAAAGTTTTCATGTTTGTTTATCCTCCTTGATATTTGAAAAATTTATTCGCAGTAACAGTTTGGCAGTGCCGCGTATACGGCTGCACATGTCACGAGATCCTGCTTCCATGTTTTTTCATTCGGCGCGTGTGCCTCAGCTTCGGCTCCGGGGCCGAAACCGATACACGGAATACCGTTTCTTCCCATAATGGACACGCCATTTGTTGAGAAGGTCCACTTGTCCGTAAGCGGACGGTTCTGACGCATTTCCAGTGTCTCAGGAGCTCCGATTCTCTTATCACCGTACAGAGATGTGTAGGCTTTTTCAAGGGATTTTGTCACTTTGTGGTCTTTCGGGATGGCCCATGTGGGGAAATAACATTCGATCTCGTATACACAGCCTGTATAGGAAGGACGGTCATAGTTGTACATGGATACGACTACGTCGTCGCCGTATTTCTTTACGCTTGGCAGAGAGCGTATCTCATCCAGACAGCTCTCCCATGTCTCGCCGAATGTCATGCGCCGGTCAAGGGATACCGCGCAGGAGTCGGCTACCGCACAGCGACTCGGGGATGTGTAGAAGATCTGGGAGACAGTTACCGTACCGCGTCCGAGGAAGCGGGCCTCCTCCCAGTCCGGATTGTATTTGGGATTTAACATTTTCACAAGCCCTTTGATTTCTGTCTCGTCCGCATCATTGTTCTCGTTGAGGGCGCGCACATCCTGGAGTATGTCTGCCATTTTGTAGATCGCGTTATCGCCTCTTTCAGGAGCAGAACCGTGGCAGGAGATTCCCTTTACATCGATGCGGATCTCCATACGCCCGCGCTGGCCGCGGTAAATACCTCCGTCTGTCGGCTCTGTGGATACGACAAACTCCGGACGGATCTTATCCTCATTAATGATGTACTGCCAGCACAGGCCATCGCAGTCCTCTTCCTGAACCGTACCGACAACCATGATCTTACACCCTTCCGGTATGAGATCAAGATCCTTCATGATTCTTGCTCCGTAAACTGCGGATACAAGCCCGCCGCACTGGTCGGATACGCCCCGGCCGCCGATTTCGGTGTCGTTTTCATATCCTTCATACGGATCGAAGTTCCAGTTGTCGATATTACCGATGCCGACTGTGTCGATATGGGCGTCGTATGCGATGATTTTATCGCCTGTTCCCATGTATCCGATGACATTTCCCTGAGGATCGATTACAACTTCGTCGAAAGACAGTTTCCTCATCTCGGCGGCGATCGTGTCGATGTGAGCTTTCTCATCGCAGCTCTCACCCGGATTTTTTACGATGGCTCGGAGGAATGCGGTCATATCTTTCTCATAGTCCTGAGCGGCTTCTTTGATCTTGTTAAAATCCATAATGTACAATCTCCTTTTCTTTAAAATAGCCTGAACGCGTTACTTTATCTAAAGGGAAGAGACAGTTTACCTGTCGTTCCCGCCCCAGACGATGGACTCATATCTTCCGGGATCTGTGTCTCCTTCTGTGGAGAAGAGGAGGACATTGGAATTTTCATCCAGTTCAAGATGATCTCTGAGCGGCTGATATTCTTCCATTGTCATGATGCAGGCAAGTGTCCCGAACGGTGCCGCACCTGATTCCCCGGACGTAACCGGCGTATCTCCTTTGATCGGAGCGGCCAGCATACGCATGCCTCTTGCCGCCACCCAGTCAGGGGATGCGATGAATGTATCTGCATGATTCTTTAAAATATCCCATGAGATTGTGTTGGGCTCTCCGCAGGCAAGTCCGGCCATGATCGTCACCATATCGCCGTCTATGATTCGGATATTACCATCCCCCGCGCAGGCGCCTTTATATAAACATGCGGCAGCTTCGGCTTCCACTACAATTACTTTTGGAGGATTTTCGGGATAGCGGTTTGCAAAGTATCCCTGTACAGCTCCGGCAAGAGAACCGACGCCGGCCTGAATAAATACATGCGTCGGGCGTTTACAGTTATAGCTGTGAAGCTGTTCGTCAGCCTCCATCGCCATAGTTCCGTAACCTTGCATGATCCATGAGGGGATCTCCTCATAGCCGTCCCACGCAGTGTCCTGTATCATGATACCGTTTTCGGTCTTTTCTGCCATAGCATTGGCCATACGGACGCATTCATCATAGTTGTATTCTTCAATTGTCGCCTGCGCTCCCTCGGCAAGAATGTTGTTCAGCCTTGTTCTGGTGCTTCCCTTCGGCATGAGGACAACCGCTTTTTGCCCCAGTTTGTTGGCTGCCCATGCTACGCCGCGTCCGTGGTTTCCGTCAGTAGCGGTGAAGAAGGTTGCCTGTCCGAATTCTTTTTTAAGTTCTTCGGAGGTAAGTGCATTGTAGGGAAGTTCGGATACATCTTTTCCGGTCTGTTTTGCTATGTAGCGAGCCATTGCGAATGAGCCGCCGAGCACTTTGAACGCATTTAGTCCGAAACGGTAAGACTCGTCCTTGACATATACTTCTCCAAGTCCGAGGCGCGCCGCCATATGATCCAATTTTGCCAGTGGCGTGACGCTGTACTGGGGGAAACTTTCATGGAAAGCGCGGGCTTTTCTGACCTCATCCATTCCCATAATCTTCAGGTTGGAATCTGCCGTCTTTGGCATTTTGTTCACTGCCCATTTGATTGTGTCCATTGTGGAACCTCCTTATATATGAAATGTTATTGCCTAAACATGCGCCAGCTCGATTCGCCGCTGTGCGGGAAAATCTCGCTGTATGGCGTCCGGCGCTGTCCGGCAACATGCGCCAGCTC
>NZ_CALWFZ010000032.1 GCF_944377805.1 uncultured Mediterraneibacter sp.
CGTGATCCGTTACTGGGAGAAAGAAATGAAATAAACAGAGCGAAAAAGAAAATATTGTTCATGGATAAAAGCCGGCGTATGGATGCCGGCTTTTTATAATGCTCTTCATGTATGATAAATGATAAAGAGTAAGTATTGGATTATATTGGGAAACCGATGTTAGACTAAAATAAAGACAGACAAAAATAAATTTGTTCAGGAGGGAAAAAGGAATGTTAGACATTAATATGGCTGATGTGATGAACATTGTAAATTTATGTGTTCCATATCTGATCGGATTTGCGGTGGTGTTGATTGCGGCAATCGCTGCGATGATCGTGTGCAGGAAAAATCTGATACCGAGAGCGCTACGTCGCTGCAGGCAATGCGTCAGGCGTCAAAGAATATCATGTACACGGTGGTGAACAGCCGTGCTTACAGTGAAGAAGCTCTTGACGCCGGACTGCCCGGATGGCAGATCGCAGCAATCGTGATTGATGTGATCATAGCTTTGGCAATTATCGGACTGGAAGTTCTGATCGTAAAAAGATACAGAATGAAAAAGAGTTAATCTTATATAAGGTAAAATCAGTTTTGTTCTTAAGGCTCCTCGGTTCTGAGATTCCATGCAGAATCGAGGGCTTTTGTCATATTATCATAGTCTCTTCCGCCAAACATATACTCGGCAAGAATTCTTTCGGCATTTATATAAAAATAGGGTGGCCATCCGTCGGAAGGGTTATCAATATATTTTCCCGCATCTACATAAGTCTGGATATCTTTTGCGATAGTGTTGTCTGGCACAGGCGCACCAATAAAACCTGAGAATGAGCCTGTATTTTTTACATAAATTTCAGCCGCTTCTTCAGATGCGAGAAAATCCAGATAGAGCATTGCTTCTCTCGGATGTGCGGTATCCGCGCTGACTGACAGGGAATAGTCACAGTAATAATTGATTTTGCCTTCATCGGGATCATTTGAAATCGGAAGAGGCACCATGCGCAGGCGGGTATTAGAATTGTAATCCTCAATTTTCGCAGCTGCCCACGAACCCTGAACAAGCATAGCTGCGCGGTTCAGAGCCAGCATATTGCACGCGTCCATGTACCCACGTTCGAAAGCGGTATCTTTATTCCCGAAAGCGTAAACATAATTTTTGACTACGTCAACGACGGTTTTCCACTCCGGAGTAGAGGAGAAACTTACTTTGCCATCGCGGCGGAGCGTGTTCCATTCGGGTTGGTCTGCATAAACGGCATAATATGCAGGACGGAAACAGAAATGTGCAGTCCAGAGATCTTTGAAACCAAGAGCAAAAGTATATACACTCTCTTCAGAGAGGATGCTGTGGATCTTTTCCAGATCTTCTAATGTCTCGGGAAGGTCAAGATTATATTCGTCCAGTACAGTTTCATTACAGATAATACCTGCTCCGGAGTACCCCATGGGAAAGAAGTATTCACCCGGCCGGGTGACAGTATCATAATGTACGGGACGCATCCGGGAGAGAAATTCCTGTTTTGACAGATCGAGAAGAAGACCGGCGTTAGCCTGCGCCGCGGTGGCGGTATAGATATCGGGTGTATCACCGCGGTTCATGCGCTTTTGAAGCTCAAGATCAAAATCTGTAGGAACTTCATATTGAACAGTGATATACGGATATTTTTGATGAAAAGCCTCTGCAAGTTTGTGATAAGTTTCCGGCGCTTCCTGTTTATTATGCATAACATACAGTATGATCTGCTCTTCCTCCTGTTCGTCTGTATACTTGTCTTTGGCAGACCAGAGACAGCCGGAAATGACGGAAACCGCAACTATGGCGAGGATGGCGGCATATACTATTTTTTTCTTCATGATCACATCTCCCGGTTATTTTATTTTGTCCAGCAGAGCTGGTGCAGATTCGTAATATTTTTTAAAAGTCTTGGTGAAATAATAGGGATTCTTAAAGCCTACCATCTCAGCGACTTCTTTTACCTTAAAGGTATCTTTGAGTATCAGTTCTTTTGCCTTTTCCATGCGGATACGGGTCAGATAAGAACTGAAGTTTTCGCCGGTTTCAGCCTTGAACAGGCGGCTCAGGTAAATATGGTTGATGTAATATTTCTGTGAAAGAGCCATCAGACTGATTTCCTGGCTGTAGTTGGCCAGTACATATTCCTTTATTTCCGATATGATATCTTTGGAAGATGTATTTTTCTCATATCTGCAGGATTCCGCGATCTTTTCGAAACATATGCCGAGAAAGCGGTTGATTTCTTCGGCTGATATCATGTCTGAGATGAACCGGATCGCACCGGAAAGTTCGGAAAATGCCACTTTATTTCTGGCGGCAATACGTTCCATGGAAAGTGCCAGTTTGGCAGCAGAGTTCCGGCAGGCGGGCAGATAGTAATATGACTGTATACAGCAGGAAGCGAAGATATCTGAGGTGAACTTCTTAAATTCACTGGAAGCGCCTGATTTAATGATGCCGGTCAGAAGGGGCTCATCGATAAGTACTGGTGCGGATGGCAAGGCAGGAAGCTGGGAGATATCCTCATAGGCTACCGGCCGAGATACTCCGAAATCTTCAAGTTCATAGTCGAGACAGGCTGCTGCGTGGTTGTAGGAGGATGGGATTCCTGAATATCCTTTTACGCTGTCACCGATTCCTGATTTGAGCAGATACGGGCACAGATCTGCAAGTTTTCTGTAAGTCAGAATGAAGTCTGCCTTTGAGACAGGGGACTCTTCAGTCCCCTGCCACAGAAGGATGAAGTGCTCCCTGCTTCGTTTTGTACGGAAAAATATACAGTTTTCAGAAGTGAACAGCGGTTCTGTGTTTCTGAACCAGAGTTGGAGCTCATTGTCACTGAGCATACCGTCTGTATCGGTATATTCTTTCCTGAGAGTGAAGATTTGTACGGTAAACCATGTATCACTCAGAGAAAATCCCATCTGAGACAGTTCATTTACAATTACCCGGTTCCTTTCGGCAGGATAATCAGAGGATACCAGAGTGTTCAAAAGCTGTTCCTGAAGAAGCGGTACAGTTTTCTCTTCTCGTTCATGGAGTTTTTCCTTTTCATGTATTCTTGAAGTAATCTTATCAAGAACTTTGCAGATTTCTTCGGTTTCTACAGGTTTTAAGAGATACTCGCACACTGAAGCCTGGATTGCTTTCCGGGTATAGGTAAAATCTGTATAGCCGCTGATTACGATGATTTCACATTCGGTGTGATTTGCAATGATATAGTCTAACAGACTTAAGCCATCTCCGTCTTTCATATTCATATCAGTAATAACGAGATCGACAGGATTGTCTTTCATAAAATCCACAGCCTGTATACTATTAGAAAACTCTCCGATAAGTTCCAGATTATACCGGTCCCAGGGGATCTGTTTGATAAGTCCCTTTCGAACCCAGTATTCGTCTTCACATAAAATGGTCTTAATCATGATTTTTTTCCTCCAGGCGATTAAAATATAAAGGCAGTTTTAGTGTAATGACGGTTCCCACATCCGGTTCACTGTCAATTTCCAGCACGGCCTGCCGCTGATAACAGAGCTTCAGACGTGTGTACACGTTTGCAAGACCGATACTCTGTTGTGTGTCGCTGTAGAAACCTGTGGCAGAATCAGAGAGCGAACGTCTGATTTCAGCCAGAACATCGGCTGACATTCCGGCACCGTCATCTGATATTTCTACTACCAGATAAGATTCCTCCTGATAGACATGGATATAGATGAAAAGTTTCTGGTGCTGTCCGGTGAATCCGTGCATGACGGCATTTTCTACAAGTGGCTGAAGAGTCAGTTTCAGGAGCGGATAGCGTCCGTAGGCTTCACAGGAGTCGATGGAATAATCAAGCTGATTCTTAAAGCGGATTTTCTGGATTTCAAGGTAATGGGCAACATGATTTAATTCATCCTCCAGTGTAGTTGTATTTTCCTCTGTTTTGATACTGTACCTCATCATTTTGCCCAGAGAATTTGCCATAATCGAAATTTCGGGCAGGTGATTGAGTGAAGCTATACTGGCTATGGACTGCAGGATATTGTAGAGAAAATGAGGATTGATCTGCGCCTGCAGCGCTTTCATCTGCGCATCCTGCTGTTTTACTTTTAGCTGATATTCCTGTTCGATCAGACGGTTGATCTGGTCCAGCATCGTATTGAATGTATTAGACAGTTCTCCGATTTCATCCGATGAGATAATATCAGCCCGCTGCTGTATATTGCCGTTGCGTACAGATTTCATTGTGCGGGACAGATTTTCTACGGGAGCAGAGACACGGGCCGACATAATCCAGGTCATGATAAAGCCTGCGATAAATACGATAAGGCCGAATGCGAGACTGTATACTGTATAGTCCTGGATATCAGCAGTATAAACCTGCCACGGTATGAGCGTATAGATATTCCATCCGGAATCTTTCATGGTAACAGGAACAGTCATATATTTTTGTCCATTCAGGGTGAGAGACTGCTCTGATGTACAATTACGCAGTGTCTCTATACAATCTGTACATTCGGTGATACTTTCAGAGGAATCATGGATTACCCGTCCGGTATCTGTAAGAATGACAGTTTCCATATCCGGATAGAGGTTTAGAGAATCGGTAAGAGCCACAAAATCAGAAAGCTCTACATTAAAATAAAGAAGTCCCCTGTTTTTATAATTGGTATTGAAACTGGCAGTCTTACGTACAATAGAGACCACGGTCTGGTTGGCTGAGCTGGATGTCCGCTGATAGTAAAGTTCCTGGTGAGGCGGAATATATGTCTCGGAAAGAGAACCCACTGTATTAAGCAGACGTGTATGGAGCTGGAACCATTCAGGTGAGTTGTCAATAGAAAAATTTCTTTCCATTGACAGCTCACCTGCAATACTGGAAATAAGAATCTTATTATCAGGTGTAAGATAGTTAATACTATGTATATATTGAGATGATGTCAGAGGCGCTGTGAGAAGGTCATCGACATCATAATAAAGTTCATAGATTTCCAGAGGATTGCTGTCGGAACGTGCGTTATAGAGAGTAGAAAAATTTGAACTTGTTACAATGGAGAGATACGCACGGTCTATCTCGTCGAAGATATTCTGAAAGTCAGTGTCAGCAAGAGTTTTTAGCTGCCGGTTAAGTAAGTCCAGATTTTTATGGTTTGAACTGCGGGCAAGAAAAAAACTGACAGATAAAGCGATTCCTAGAAGGAGAAACACCTGAACAGTAAAAATAATCAGCAGTTTAGTGCGAAGTTTCTTTATACTCCGGAATAATTTCACAAGCGTCAGTCCTCTCTTTCCCAGGTAATAGATTATCGTATTTAAGTCATGGAAATTTTAGCATCACATAATTTAAAGTGCAATATATTCGCCTGGGAAGTTTATTTTCTTTAAAGTATAAGTTTATTTTGTTCATTTTCCACCGGAGACATGACTGCTAAAATAAGGAACAACAAAGGGGAAGCCACTGAGGAGAAACCCCAAGGGAAAGGAGAACAGTGTTATGAAAACAAAGAGAATTCTTGCGTTCGGACTGGCTGCGCTCATGACAGGAAGCCTGCTGGCGGGATGCGGAAGCGACAAAAAGGAGGAAGGAGCCGCTGCGTCTGACAGTAAAAATGTAAGCCTCAAAGTGTGGGCTGACCAGGATATTCTGGAGGTAACCAAAACAATGGTAGACAACTTCATAGCAGAACATCCTGATAAGAATTATGATATTGAAGTTGTACTCGGAGACAGCGGCAAGGCAGAAGAAGATGTGAAGAAAGATCCGGAAGCGGCTGCCGACATTATTGCGCTGCCGCATGATCAGCTCGGTCAGATGGTAGAGTCAGGTGTACTCTATGAAAATACCAAATATGTAGACAGGATCAAAGAAGAGGATACAGAGACCGCATATGAAGCAGCTACATACCAGGGAGTTGTATACGGTTATCCGTATCAGGTAGAATCCATGTATCTTGTTTATAACAAGTCTATGCTGTCGGATGAAGATGTCAAGACTTTTGAGGGTATTACAGCCAAGGCTCCGATCGGATTTAACCTTGCCGAGGAGGGAACTAACTACACAATCGCACCGCAGTATATCGCAAACGGCTGTAAACTCTATGGAGATAACGGTGAAGATCTGGAAGGAACAACCTTTAACAATGAACAGGGTGTTAATGTGACAAAATGGATCGCATCCCTGAAAGATAACCCGAATGTTGTAGCATGCAACAGTGAGTCAGTATCTCTCTTAAAGGAAGGTAAGATCGCCGCTATGGTGACAGGACCGTGGGGAAAGAACGATATCACAGACGCTCTGGGAGATAACCTCGGAGTAGCGGTATACCCGACATGTGATTTCGGTGATGGACCGGTGCAGATGCGCGCATTCCAGGGCGTGAAACTGCTGGCTGTTAATGCGGCTACAAAATATCCGCTGGACGCTATGGAACTTGCAGATTATCTTTCAAATGCAGAGTGTCAGAAGATGCGTTTCGACGCAGTTGGAGCAATTCCGTGCAACAAGGAACTGCGTGATACCGATGAGGTCAAAAATGATCCGATCACAAATGTGGTTTCCCAGATGACAGAGGATGAGTATACAGTGCTGATGCCGAAGCTTCCGGAGCTCCGTTCTTTCTGGGATCTGCTCGACCCGATCATCATTGATGCATACGGCGGAAATCTGACGGAAGCCGATATGCAGGCAAAACTGGATGATCTGGTAGCAAATTCTGCGGCAGCAGAATAATACAGATATCACTGCAGAATAACCTCAATTCATAAGAGCCTGAGCCATTGTCAGGCTCTTATATTATAAAGTGGAAAAGAGGATCGGATTTATGGAAAAAAACAACAATACGTGGTGGAAAAAATATATAAACGGATTCCGGGAGGGGGATATCTCCGTTAAGCTGTCCTATCTGATTATGGGATTTGCCAATCTGAGAAACGGACAGATTATCAAAGGTCTTATTTTCCTTCTATCTGAAATTGGATTTATTGTATACATGGTGCTGACGGGAGCCTCGTCAATTGTGGGGCTGATCACTCTCGGGACACAGGCTCAGGGATGGGTTATGGATGAGAGTCTGGGTATCAAGGTGCAGGTAGAGGGAGACAACTCCATGCTCTGCATGATCTACGGGCTGGCGACTATCATGATCATCGCCTTATTTCTGGTATTTTATGTGGTAAATACGAGGAGTGCTGCAGCGGTATATGAATGCAGAAAATCCGGAGAGCATATCCGCTCATTCAGAGAGGACGCAGCTCTGCTTCTGGACAGCAGATTTCACGTGACACTTCTTACGGTACCTACGGCAGCAGTTCTGATCTTTACAGTACTTCCATTGCTTTACATGATACTTCTGGCATTTACAAATTACGATCACAATCATCTTCCGCCGAAGAATCTGTTTGACTGGGTCGGATTTTCCAATTTTGGTTCTATGTTGGGAGGTAATATAGCAGGTACATTTTTCCCGCTGCTCGTGTGGACTTTGATATGGGCATTTTTCGCTACATTTACCAGTTTCCTCGGAGGCGTGATACTTGCACTCCTTATTAACAAAAAAGGAATTAAATTCAAGAAATTTTTCCGTACTATCTTTGTAACAACAGTGGCAGTGCCACAGTTTGTTTCTCTTCTCATTATGAGAAATATGCTTCACGCAGCAGGGCCGATCAACTCGATGCTGGAAAATCTGGGACTGATTTCAGAACCGCTTCCGTTTCTGACGGACGCTCTGGCAGCAAAAATTACGGTTATCGCGGTAAATATGTGGGTAGGAATTCCATTTACGATTATGATTGTGACAAGCGTTCTGACCAACCTGCCGGAGGATCAGCTTGAAGCGGCACGAATCGATGGGGCGAATACATTCCAGATATTCCGGAAGATTACGCTTCCGCAGATTATATTTATTATGACTCCTACGCTGATCCAGCAGTTTATTGGAAATATCAACAACTTTAACGTCATCTACCTGCTGACCGGCGGAGCTCCTATGAACAGCAACTATTATGCGGCCGGGGATACCGACCTGCTGGTAACATGGCTGTACAAGCTGACTGTGGAAAAGGCGGACTATAATCTTGCATCTACGATCGGTATTATTACGTTTATCGTATGTGCGGTATTTTCACTTATCGCCTATACAAGGTCAGCTGCCTATAATAAGGAGGATATGTTCCAATGAAAAAGAAAGCACAGTTCGGAAATGCAGTTACGTATATTGTTTTAATCGTAATAAGTATCATATGGATATTCCCAATCGTATGGATCGTGCTCACATCTTTCAGAGAAGAGAGCGGACAGTTCGTATCTTACTTTATACCACACGGTTTTACTCTTGATAATTATAAAGTGCTGTTTACTAATACGGATTATCCGTTCCTGAGATGGTTTGGAAATACTTTTATAGTAGCAGTGTTTTCGTGTATTATCAGTACATTTTTGACAACGTCTATGGCATATGTATTGTCAAGGCTGAGATTCAGGCTGAGAAAACCGATTATGAAGATTGCGCTGGTGTTGAATATGTTCCCTGCGTTTATGAGTATGATCGCCGTATACTATATCTTAAAGGCCATGAATCTGACACAGAGTCTTGCAGCTCTTGTACTTGTCTATTCGGCAGGGTCGGCTTTAACCTTCTATGTGTCTAAAGGTTTTTTCGACACGATGCCTAAAGCACTGGATGAGTCGGCGCAGATCGACGGGGCGACAAAGTTCCAGATATTTACTAAGATCACGTTTCCGCTGGCAAAACCGATCATTGTATATACTTCACTGACCGCATTTATGTCCCCGTGGATGGACTTCATCTTCTCAAGGGTGATTATGGGCGACAATGTACAGAATTATACGATCGCAATCGGGCTTTACACAATGATGACAAAAGCCAATGTCAACACAATGTTTACTGTATTTACCGCGGGATGCGTGATTATAGCCATTCCGATTTCTCTGCTGTTTATCTACATGCAGAAGTTTTATGTTGAAGGCGTAACCAGCGGCGCTGTAAAGGGTTGATCAGGAGGAAACAATGCAGAAAAAATGGTGGCATAATACAATTGGGTATCAGATTTATCCGAAAAGTTTTCAGGATACAAACGGGGACGGCATCGGCGATCTGCCGGGAATCATCGCACATCTCGATGATCTGGCCGAGCTCGGCATCAATATGATATGGATCTGTCCGGTGAATAAATCTCCTATGGCAGATCATGGGTACGATATCTCTGACTACGACGAAATTGACCCTATGTTCGGATCTCTGGCGGATATGAAACATCTTATTGCCGAGGCGGATAAACGAGGTATCAAGATTCTTATGGATCTGGTCGTGAATCATACATCTTCGGAACATGTCTGGTTTCAGAAAGCTCTTCAGGATCCGGACGGGGAGTACGGAAAGTACTATATCATACGAGAGGGAAAGGACGGAAAAGAGCCAAATAACTGGCGATCGATCTTCGGAGGAAGTGCCTGGGAAAGGATCGGGAATACAGACAAATATTATCTTCATCTTTTTACAAAATGGCAGCCTGATCTGAACTGGGAGAATGAAAAGTTAAGAAAAGAAATCTATGCGATGATTAACCGGTGGCTGGATATGGGGCTTGGCGGTTTCAGGATTGATGCAATCAGTCACCTCAAAAAGGATTTTGCGTATCAGAATCTTCCGGCGGACGGAGTGGACGGCTATGTAAACGGCTTCCCGTATTTCCGGAACGTAAAAGGAATTGAAAAGTTCCTCAATGAGCTGAAAAGAGAGACATTCCAGCCGCATGATGCATTTACTCTGGCGGAAGCGGATGATGTGCCTCCGGAGGAACTGGAAGATTTTATCGGGGAAAATGGATATTTTTCCAGTATCTTTGATTTCTGTCACACAAGATATCATGTCAATGACCCGAAGTGGAAGGATCGTCCTGTGGAAATGATAAATGACCTGCGAGACGCACTGTTTAAAAAACAGGAATATGTAAATGGAAGCGGATTTCTCTGTAATTTCCTGGACAATCATGATACGTCCAGATCCGCAGAGAGATTTATTCCCCGTGATAATATCGGATATCACAGTATGTCTACGCTGGGAAGCATTAATTTCTTCTTTCCCGGCATTGTATTTCTGTATCAGGGACAGGCGACAGGGATGCGTGATTACCGGAAAAAGAGTATTGATGAATTTAAAGATCCTACGACATTTAATATGTACAAGGGATACCTGCAGGAGGGAATGACAGAGGAACAGGCACTGGAGAAGCTGAATGTGGAATCCAGGGAACATGCCAGAACCCCTATGCAGTGGAATTCACGGGAAAATGCAGGATTCACAACCGGAACTCCGTGGTTTGCGGTGAATCCGAATTATAAAGAGATTAATTTTGAAGCGGCGAAAAACCAGGAAGAATCTTTGTATCACTGGTACAAAAAGATGATCGCACTGAGAAAAGCGGATGACTATAGAGATCTGTTTATCTATGGTGATCTGATACCAGCCTATGAAAAGACAGATGGAGTAATTGCTTATAAGAGAAGTAATCAGGACAGGAGTGTTCTGATTGTCTGTAATGTAAAGGGAACTTCGGAAAAGCTGCCGTTTGAAGGGCGGGTGAAGAAAGTCCTGCTGTCCAATTATGATAATGTTAATATTGGGAACAGGGAACTATCTCTGAGGGAATATGAGACCATAATAATGGAGACAGAGAAATAACAGACAGGAGCCGGCGCATCCGAATCAATGCGCCGGCTCCTGTTTCTTAAAGCTGATCCATATTGTCCTTCTTTGCCGCCCGTTT
>NZ_CALWFZ010000033.1 GCF_944377805.1 uncultured Mediterraneibacter sp.
CTGACGAACAGCCATCTCGGTCTGATCTTTGTATATTCAGCGTCATCCGGACTGGGCTATCTTATAGCAAAAGGCTTTCTGGATACAGTTCCGGCATCTCTGCGTGAGGCTGCCTATCTGGACGGTGCAAGTGAGGCAAAAGTATTTTTCAAAGTCGTTATGCCGATGAGCAAGCCGATCATCGTGTATACGGTTATCAGTTCTTTCCTCGTACCGTGGATGGACTTCGTATACGCGAAGATGATGCTCAACTCCGGTGTGGCGTCTCAGTGGACCGTGGCAATCGGACTTTACAATATGCTTGAGAAGAGCCTGATCAATACATACTTTACACAGTTCTGCGCTGGCGGCGTGATCGTATCAATCCCGATCTCGATCCTGTTTATAATCATGCAGAAGTTCTATGTAGAAGGTGTTACAGGCGGAGCAGTTAAGGGTTAAAAAAATGCGCTGCCGGTGCAATTATACACCGGTGGCATTCTGACAGAAAGGGCAGTATATGGAATCGTTTATCAAGGGCATGGATGTCTCCTCGCTGAAAGAACTGGAAGAGCTGGGAGCAAAATACTACAAAGACGGACAGGAGAAGGAGCTTCTGGAAATATTAAAAGAATATGGTGTGAACTCGATCCGCTTGAGACTGTGGAATGATCCGTACAGCGAATCGGGGGTTCCGTACGGTGCGGGCACCAATGACCTTAAGACGACGACAGAGCTTGCGAAGCGAGTGCTCGCCAAAGGTATGGGATTTCTGCTGGATATTCACTACAGTGATTTCTGGGCGGATCCGGGCAAACAGCGCATCCCGAAGGCATGGCGCGGCATGGATGTGCCGCAGCTTGAGCAGGCCGTATATGATTACACCAGACAGGTGCTTGTGTCGCTGAAGGAGCAGGATGCGTTCCCGACGATGATACAGGTTGGAAATGAGCTCTCAAACGGCCTGCTCTGGCCTTATGGGAAAGTGCCGCAGTATGATAATATAGCACGGTTTTTAAATGCCGGTATCCGGGCGGTGAGAAGTGTCGATCCGGATCTTCCGATCATGCTGCATCTGGATAACGGCGGCAACAACGCTCTCTACAGAGAGTGGTTTGATGAGTTTATGAAGCGGGGAGAGGAGTTTGAAATAATCGGGCTGTCCTATTATCCGTTCTGGCACGGGACCCTGCAGGATCTTGAGGACAATATGCATGACATTTCTTCGCGATACGGCAAAGAACTGATCGTGGCGGAAGTGTCCATGGGACACACGATGGAGGACTATGCCGTGTATGAACAGCTCGGGGAGAACGAGCGTAAAGGTATGGCGACGAAACCGGAGCTTGCCGCGAAGGTGGAGTATCCGATGACGCCGGAAGGCCAGAGCGACTTCATGCAGGATTTCCTCACAAGGATCTCGAGGGTGAAAGAAGCCCGCGGATTCTATTACTGGGAGCCGGGCTGGCTTCCGGTGCCCGGAAGCGGATGGGCAAACGATGCAGCGCTGGCCTATATCGAAGAGGAAGGACCGGGAGGAAATGAATGGGCCAATCAGGCGCTCTTTAACTACAGAGGCAACGCCCTGAAGGCGCTTGATACAATCCGGGATTTCAGCAGAAAGTGAAACAGAAAGGTTTGGTACATAACATGGATAAATTTATTGTTAATATTATTCATCGTCCCGAGATGGTGCCGGAGTATGCCGAGAAGGTGACCGGCCACGGGAAGGAAGAGGATATCGGAAGAAAGTCTCTTCTCACAGAGTCTCTTGATATCTTTAAGTTTCAGCAGGAAACTGCGCATAAGAACGGACTTAAGACGACAATCCAGATGACATATGCATCTCTCTTCAACGAAGAGGCAATCCAGATTGCAAAGGAAGACCACGAGAAATACGGTGATGAGATCGCACTGTCACTTCTGGGACTCCCGTGTACGGAGTTCCGTGAAAAATATAAAACGAAAGATTTCTGTATTTGGATGTTCTCCATGGAAGATAAGAAATCTATCGTGGATGATGTATTCGGGAAATTCTATGACACATTCGGTTTCTATCCGGAGTCAACAGGTTCCTACTATATGGACGCAGAACTGACAAACTATATCAAGGAAAAGTATCCGTCAGTAAAATGTGAGATTGCGACCTGCTGGGAGGAAGGACCAAAGGCGTACCATACGTGCAATAATTCATGGTATACCCTGTTCGACGGAGGCCCGTGGAATCCGTGGATCCCTTCAAAGCAGAATACACATGCACCGGCGGCTAATGAGGCGGAGGACAGCGGTGTTGTAGCAATCCCTCATCTCTCCCGTGACCTGCTGGCATGTTACGATGGAAACGGCTCCAACTTCGGAACCCATCCGCAGAATGTGCTGCGCGGAATGATCTATGATACAAAGACATGGGAGTATCCGTATCTGTACAACCTCATTGATCAGTACCGTGCACTTGAGAAATACAACAACGGCTATGCCTACAATATGATGTTCGTAGGACCGGGCTGGCTCAATAAGATGGGACGCTGGGAAGCTCCGTACGAACTGCTCAAAAAATCCTATGAGGACGGTATGGCATATTACGGACAGCTTAAAAAAGAAGGAAAACTTGTCGATATGACAATGGCGGAGTTCGCAGATCATTACCGTCAGAAAAAGACTTATACAGAGCCTGAGTGTGCTCTGTGGAGAGATATTCTCTACGGCTCAGACAAGCAGGTATTCTGGTACTGCGACCCGTATATGAGAGCCTGCGTCAACATGGATCAGGGAGGCGCGATCGTAGATCTGCGTCCGTATGCGGCGAAACTCAAATGGGAAGTTGGAATCGGGACAAAACATGTGCAGGATGCGTCTTATCCGTTCCTGATCCAGGAGAAATACAGAGCTGGATACTTCACTCATTACGCAGGAGAGGGAACTGTGCGCAGCGCGAAACTTACCCACAATGGCGAGGAAGTAGATCTGTGCCTGTGCCGTACAAAAGCTCATTTCTCAGAAGAAGAGATGGAAGGCGGCAGGAAAAAGAGAATTCTTACCCTTGATCCGGTGGATATTGAGTTCGCTGATCTGACTGTAAAGCTTCAGACACGGGTCATCTTCGCGGAGGGTGAATCTGACATCCAGATTGAGAGAAATATACTGGAGATGAGCGATCCGTCTGCTAAAGTCGAGCTGAATGAATACATGGTTGCATGCTACGGAACGACAGAATATCCGGAGGATATGACGCATATTACCCTTGCCTGCACAAAAGAGGGAGAAGAGAAGACCATCAGCTATGAATATAAGTGCAGAGAAGCAGATATGGAAGGCGCCGACAGCGTCAGCGCAGTAATCCCTGAGATTGAGACAAAGGTGTCCATGAGCATGGACAAAAAAGAGGCGAAAGGCTATGTCCGCGAGGGCTATGCATTCTCACCGATGTTTACACTGGGATATACGACAGAAGTTTCTGATAAGGAGGTAGTGTCCACATGGCTCAAGCTGGAAAAGGCAGATTAAATTACCGCTGTCCGATGTGTTTTATGAGAGATCTTGATATCGATATGTTTTATGATAAGGACAAAGACGAATATTACTGCATCCGCTGCCAGTATGTCGGCAGCGAAGAGGATGTTCTTAAGAGAAATGAAATCATCCGGATGAAATACGGTGCAATGATGAAAAGATATAAGATGGAAGATTTCTAAATCTGTATTTTTATGACATAAAAGTGCGTCACGGGTATTTTGGATAAAATACCCGGGGCGCACTTTTTGTAACTGCATTTTGAACAAAAGGATTCAGTTCATCCGCCGGAAGTCCAGCGGCGTGGTTCCGACAGCCTTCTTGAATACAGCGATAAAATGGCTGGAATCAGTAAAGCCGGTGCGCCGGGCGATATCCTGTATCTCCAGGCGGGGGCTGGTGATCAGCAGCTCTTTTGCCTTGCTGAGCCGGTATGAGGTCAGGTATTCATAAGCAGAGCAGTTGAGATACCGGCGGAAGAGACGGGTCAGATACTGAGGGGTGATGAATACTTTCCGGCTTAAATCCGCTATAGTGAGCGGAAGGGAGTAATCCCTTTCAATTTCTTTTATTACGGGAAGTACATAATTCTGGTACAGTGGTTCGTCAGCCGGGCTGCCTGCATGTGCGGTATCTGCAATATTTACCAGAACAGCATAGCAGTTGACGGAAAGCTGTTTCCGGTCAAGAGGGCGGCGGCTGTACAGTTCCAGACTGTCATCGATCAGACGGGCAATCTGTGTGCCCTGTCCGGCGTTTACGGGAATGACAGGACGGCTGCCCATGATCTGGGGGATGCTTCGCTCGGCCGTGCCGGTAAAAGTGGCAAATTTTACACGCCAGACAGCCTCGGAACTGTCGTAGGAATGGCGGATAAACGGAGCGATCAGGAGCCCCTCGTTCTTCTTCAGGATATAGGTGCCGGCGGCTGTTTTGATCTTTCCGGATCCCTGCTCTGTCTGCAGATAATGATAGAACGGATAGCCTGACGGGCGTGTGACTCGATCCTGCTCCCATCCGCTTCCGACAGACTCAAATGTATAAGGATCTATCACGGGGGAACTGCGGAAAACAACATTCATAAAGCACCTCCTGTATAATCAGTTTCAAAATATTATATTTTTAGTTTAACATATCATACACCGAAACGTCCAGAGACGTTATAATAAGGAAATACAGCGGGATAACCAGCTGCGGTGCAGACGGCAGTCACTATGTTAAGAAGGAGGAAGCACTGCATGAAAGTATTTGACTACACAAACGTGAAAGATCCCCGGTATTTTCGGGACGGCAGGCTGGATGCCGGTTCCGATCATGTCTATTATGCGTCAGAGGCGGACATGCTGTCCGGAAAATCAGAATTCAGGGAAAGCCTGAACGGGGTGTGGAAATTCCACTATGCAAAGAATTACAGATTGGCTGTGCAGGGCTTTGAAAAACCGGATTACTCCTGCTCTGACTGGGATGATATCCGCGTGCCGGCACACATACAGATGGAAGGGTATGATGCTCCTCATTATGTAAATGTACAGTATCCGTGGGAAGGACGCGAGGATATACGTCCGGGCGGGATTCCGGAGCATTTTAATCCGACGGCAAGCTATGTGAAATATTTTACGGTTCCGGAGAGAATGCGGGGCAGACGTATTTTTATCTCTTTTCAGGGAGCGGAGAGCGGCATCGCGGTCTGGCTCAACGGAGCGTTTGTCGGATACAGTGAAGATACATTTACTCCTTCGGAATTTGAACTGACGGATCTTATAAAAGACGGGGAGAATAAGCTGGCGGCGCAGGTGTTCAAGTGGACGTCCGGGAGCTGGTGCGAGGATCAGGACTTTTACCGCTTTTCCGGCATCTACAGGGATGTCTACCTTTATACCGTGCCAGATGTACATATCCGCGATCTCAGAGTACGCGCCATTCCGGACGAGACGCTGTCAAAAGGGAAATTAGAGATCCGGACAGAGACGTGGGGAACGGGAAAGGCCCGCATCCGTCTTGCTTATAAGAACATGGTGTGTCTGGAGGATGAGAAAGAGCTGGCAGGAGAGAATACATGGCTGTGGGAGCTTGACAGACCAAAGCTCTGGAGTGCGGAAGAACCGGAACTGTATGATCTGACAATTGAGGTATATGATGCGGACGGCAGCCTGTGTGAAGTCATACCCCAAAAGGCCGGATTCCGCAGATTCGAGATGAAAGACCATATTATGACGCTGAACGGAAAGAGGATCGTGTTTAAAGGCGTGAACCGCCATGAGTTCAGCTCTGTGGGAGGCAGGTGTGTCTCGGAGGAGGAACTGTGCAAAGATCTGGCTGTGATGAAACAGAATAATATCAATGCCATACGGACCTGCCATTATCCGAATTCCTCGCTGATCTACAGACTGTGTGATGAATACGGTCTGTATCTGATCGATGAGACGAACCTTGAGTCGCACGGTTCATGGGATACGGCTTATGTAACAGGCGATTATGATTATATTGTGCCGGGCAATAAACCGGAATGGCTGGATATGGTGCTGGATCGCGCGAATTCCATGTATCAGAGGGATAAGAACCACCCATCCATTCTGATCTGGTCCTGCGGCAATGAATCATATGGCGGCAAGGATATTTATGAAATGTCTCAGTTTTTCCGCAGGGAGGATCCCACACGTCTGGTGCATTATGAGGGAGTATTCAATGACCGCAGCTATAATGATACAAGTGATATGGAAAGCCAGATGTATCCTTCGGTGAGATCGATCAAAGAGTTTCTGGCAAAGGATCGGAGCAAGCCGTTTATCTGCTGTGAATATACCCACGCTATGGGGAACTCCTGCGGCGCAATGCACAAATATACTGATCTGACGGATACGGAGCCTCTTTATCAGGGCGGATTCATATGGGATTATATCGATCAGACCATTACGAAAAAGGATCGGTACGGCAATGAGTTTCAGGCGTATGGCGGCGACTTTGACGAGCGGCCGACAGACTATAATTTCAGCGCCAACGGTATCGTGTACGGCGGAGACAGAGAGCCCTCCCCGAAGATGCAGGAAGTAAAATTCAACTATCAGAATATTACTGCCGAAGTGTCTGAAAAACAGGTAAAAGTGATTAACAAAAATCTTTTTGTAAATACGGACACATTTGACTGTGTCGTGACGGTGGCGAGAAACGGTGTGCAGATCAGGGGTGAAAAGCTGGAAACAGATGTAGAGCCGCTGAGTGAAAAAACATATGATCTCCCGGTACAGCCGGAAACTGCGCCGGGCGAATATACGATCACGGTATCCTTCAGGCTGAAAAAAGAGGCGGTCTGGGCGGCAGCAGGACATGAGGCGGCATTTGGCCAGTATGTATATAGGATCAAAGAAGAAAAGAGACAAAGTGCCGGAGAAGTTACCGTGATACGGGGCAAGCATAACATCGGAGTAAAAGGCGGGAACTTTGACGTACTGTTTTCTGTGCTGGACGGTGGCCTTGTGTCCTACCGGTATGCAGGCAGAGAGATGATAAAAGAGATCCCCAAGCCTAATTTCTGGAGAGCGCCTGTGGATAATGATCAGGGAAATCAGATGCCGAAGCGTTATGCACAGTGGAAGATCGCCAGTATGTATGTATCTCACAAGGATTTTCGGGAAGGTTCCTGCGGTACGGTTCTGGAGCCTGAGGTAGAAGAGCGCATCAGCGAAACAGGGATACATTTTGTGAAAATAACTTATACTTACCTGATGCCCACGATACCGGTGAGCAGGTGCACGCTTGCATATGAGGTGACAGGAGATGGAAGAGTGAAGACGACCCTGTCTTACGATCCGGTAAAAGAGCTGGGGGATATGCCGGAATTCGGCGTTCTCTTCAAACTTGACGCGGATTATGATCATGTGGAATGGTACGGACTCGGGCCTTCGGAGACTTATGCTGACAGAAAGAGAGGCGCAAAGCTCGGCATTTATAAGAATCTAGTGAAAGACAATATGGCAAAATATATTGTGCCTCAGGAGTGCGGAGCCAAAGAGGAGGTGCGGTATGCCTCGGTAACGGACAGGAGAGGAAGAGGAATGCTCTTTGAGATGGATGAAAAGAGCGGGCCTATGATGTTCTCTGCCCTGCCGTACACGCCGCATGAACTGGAAAATGCGAAGCATCCGTATGAACTTCCGCAGGTACATTATACTGTGGTCCGTGCGGCGCTCAGCCAGATGGGAATTGCAGGGGATGACAGCTGGGGCTCGCGTCCGCATCCGGAGTATCTGCTGGATGCAGACGGAAAGATGACATTTACATTCAGCTTCAGAGGTATTTAAGAGGCTGCAGAAAAAATAGAACACAAAAAGGAGGACGATCATGTTAGGAGGACATTTGCTCCATGGCGGAGATTACAATCCGGAACAGTGGCTGGACTGCCCGGAGGTTTTAGAGGAAGATATCAGACTTATGAAAGAAGCAGGCGTCAACTGTGTGACGCTGGGGGTGTTCTCGTGGGCGGTACTGGAACCGGAAGAGGGCGTATACGACTTTGAGTGGCTGGAAGAGATCATTGATAATCTGGGAAAAGCGGGGATTCAGGTAATCCTTGCGACGCCGTCAGGCGCCATGCCCCATTGGCTGACGCAGAAATATCCGGAGGTAATGCAGGTGCGCGCTGACGGGCGGAGGAACCTGCCGGGGAAACGGCATAATTTCTGTTATACATCGCCGGTAATGCGCGCGAAGATCACTGCTCTTGACGAAGCGCTTTCGGAGCGATTCGGGAAAAAGGAAAATGTGATCCTCTGGCATCTGTCCAATGAGCTGGCGGGGAATTTCAGTGACGGAGCCTGTCACTGCGATCTGTGCCAGAGCGCTTTCAGAGAGTGGCTGAAAGAGAAATACGGCACGCTGGATGCGCTGAATCACGCGTGGTGGGGACGTTTTTGGAGCCATGTATATACGGACTGGGAGCAGATCCACAGCCCGGCGCCCCACGGTGAGACGACTGTGACCGGACTGGAGCTTGACTGGCGCAGATTTGTCACGGATCAGATCAGTGATTTCTGCGGCATGGAGAGACGTGCAGCAGCGAAGCACTCGGATCTTCCGGCGACCACAAATTTTATGGATACATTTAAGAATATCGATTACAACAGACTGCAGAAGGAGCTGGATATCGTGTCATGGGATAATTATCCGTTCTGGCACAAGCAGAAAGATGAAGTCCCCGCGGCGGTTCAGGCGGCATTTAACCACAGTATGATGCGCACCATGAAGAAGAAACCGTTCCTCCTGATGGAGAGTGTGCCATCTGTGATCAACTGGAGAAATAATAATCCGGTGAAACGTCCGGGAATGCATATGCTTTCCTCCCTGCAGGCGGTTGCCCACGGGGCGGATTCTGTCCAGTATTTCCAGTGGAGAAAAGGCCGCGGTTCCTATGAGAAATTCCACGGCGCCGTGCTGGATCACAAGAATGGAAGCAACACACGTACATTCCGTGAAGTGGCGGAAGTCGGAAAGCGGCTGCCGGGTCTGGATCAGATCCTTGACGGAACTGTAAACCGTCCGAAGGCAGCTATCCTTTTTGACTGGGCAAACTGGTGGGCTGTTGAAGATATCACAGGTCCAAGGCTGGACTTTGACTATCCTGCCTGTGTGATTTCACATTACCGTGCGCTCTGGGAGAAAGGCATTGAGGCGGATATCATAGATATGGATGCGGATATCAGCGGATATCATCTCGTTTCTGCTCCTCTAAATTATATGTACAAATCCGGATGGGCCGAAAAAGTAAAGGCGTTCGTTGAAAACGGCGGAACTTTCGTTACTACATATTTCAGCGGCATGGCGGATGAGACGGATCTTTGCTTTACCGGACATCATCCGCTGGAGGATGTGCTGGGCGTTATGCAGGAAGAAATTGATGCTCCCTCCGAAGAGTTTGAAAATCAGTTTGCATATAATGGGACAGAGTACCCGGCACGGCGGATGTGCGAGATCAATCACGCGAAAGAAGGGGCAGAGGTCCTTTCTGCCTACGAACGGGATTTTTACGAGGGCTGCCCGGTGGTAACGCGCAACGCATTCGGAAAAGGAGAGGCGTATTATCTGGCGGCGGAGTCTGATATTGCATTTCTGCGGGCACTTTACGGCGATGTGTTTCAGCGCTCCGGCCTGAAGAACGCGCTGGAGACGGAACTTCCTTACGGCGTGACGGTAACGGAGCGTACCGGCATGGACGAATCCGGTAAAGGCGGAAGAGACGCAGTATTCGTGATGAACTTTAAGAATGAGCCGGTCTGCGTGGACGGCATCGGAAAATGGACGGACGCCGAGAGCGGAGCGGTCTATGAAGGAAAGCTGGAGCTTGGGGCGTTTCAGTGCGTGGTGCTTGAGAGAAAGGCATAATTGACAGGGCAAACAAAATAACTCTGAAAAGAATACGAAAAGGGGCTGTCGCACTAAATAATTAGTGCGGCAGCACTTTTTGCAGAGAATAAGAGCCAGGTCTGTGCAAGGCC
>NZ_CALWFZ010000034.1 GCF_944377805.1 uncultured Mediterraneibacter sp.
GTGAAACGGAAGGAAAAGGTCATGATTCCGAACGGAAACCTGATACTGCGAGAAGGAGATATGGTGATCCTGTACTCTGAAATGCGGATCGCAAATGTGACAGAAATAGAAATTTAAACCAGACCGGGGCGTAGTAAAATTGAATTTACTACGCCCCATGCTCTACCATCGTTTTTCTGTTCCCGGACAATGCCGTACAGCCATCGCCGCCCGCATCTCTACGAAACAACCGCATATTCTGCACATACCTTTAAAAAGATGCTCACACTTTCTACATTCCGACAGTCTGCGTTCATATTCTTTATCAGACACTTTATCATCCTCGGAAATATTTGCAATATATGCATACATATTTTGAAAATATTCCGCCTCAGAAGTATCCCTCAGAAGACATTTCCTGCATATCCGCTGTGTTTCTGCCATTTCTTATCTCAGCTCCAGATGAAGAACGCTGCACGCCGGAATCGTAAACTTCACTCCGCTCTCCGTTATCTGTGTTCCGTCAAACTTCTTCACATAAACATGTTCCGGATCTTCAAAAGTATTCATGGCCTGCATCTCATCTGTCACAATCTCGCCCCTAACTTCTTTTACGCTTCTGTCCACAATAAACGTATCAATATCATAACTCTCTTCAATAGAAAGATTTGTCATAGTCAGATGCAGTACTCCCTCTTCATCCACAGAAACAGATTCTGTCAAATTCGGCACCTTCCATTCCTCTTCAGCTCCGATAACCTCTGTCTCGATACTGCTCTCTACAAGAGACGCATCCTGATGGTATTTATACATATCAAATACATGGTAAGTCGGTGTCTTGATCATCTTCTCTCCCTCTGTCAGGATCACTGCCTGAAGTACGTTCACGATCTGTGCCAGATTCGCCATCCTGACCCGGTCGCTGTGTTTGTTGAAAATGTTAAGAGTGATTCCGGCAACCAGGGCATCCCTCATGGTATTCTGCTGATACAGAAATCCCGGATTTGTTCCAGGCTCGCAGGTAAACCACGTGCCCCATTCATCCACTATCATGCCAATCTTCTTTTCCGGATCAAATTCATCCATAATCTTGCCGTGACGGCAGATCAGCTCTTCCATGAACAAAGCTTTATTTAATGTCTTATACCATACTTTTTCATCAAAATCTGTAGCGCTTCCCTTGATCTCCCAGCCTTCCGGATGCACATAATAATGGAGAGAAAGTCCGTCCATAAATCCGTGCTGAGCCGGAATAGAATGTCTGAAGCATGTAGACAAAACATCCCTTGTCCATTCATAATCATCCACGTTGGCTCCGCAGCAGATCTTCTGAATATGGTGATCCGTTTTATAATCACGGACATAGGTCTGATATCTGCGATATTCATTTGCATAAAAATCCGGGTTCATATTTCCGCCGCATCCCCAGTTTTCATTTCCCACACCGAAGAAATCAACTTTCCACGGTTCTTTCTGACCGTTTTTTTCTCTCAGTTCGGCCATCGGGGATACCCCTTCAAACGTCATATATTCCACCCACTCGGACATTTCCTGTACAGTGCCGCTTCCCAGATTTCCATTGATATATGTCTCACAGCCCAGCTGCCGGCACAGTTCAAAAAACTCATGGGTACCAAAACTGTTGTCCTCCACAACACCGCCCCAGTGTGTATTGACAATCTTTTTCCGGTTTTCTTTGGGACCGATTCCATCTTTCCAATGGTATTCATCTGCAAAGCATCCTCCCGGCCAGCGCAGCACCGGAACCCGGATCTCTTTCAAAGCCTCTACCACATCTGTACGCATGCCGTTTACATTTTCAATGGATGAGTTTTCACCTACATAGATTCCCTCATAGATACATCTTCCGAGATGTTCCGAAAAATGTCCGTATATCTCCTTATTGATCCTGCTCAGTTTTCTGTTTGGATTGATTATCATTCTTGCCATTATCAGCTTCCTCCTGGTTTTTACATTCTGCGTAGTCATTTTCCGTATGGGGGGGGAAGCCCGATATCTTCCGCCCCCGCTGTAAATCATATTGCATTCAAACCGCTTCCCCATATGGAAACGCCTGTCTCACTGCACAGTGCGGTAAAGGTCATAACATATTTCTTCCCGTCCTCATCCCACTGCTTTAAGAAGACTCCTTTGTAAGTATTCCCGTCTATCGTCAGCTCCGCCCCATAATCGCCGGTAAGTTTCCAGGTACCTTCTGCAGCTCCGCTGATATCTCCGTTTTTATTCAATTCAATCTCTTCCGATGTTTTCATTTCCGCAGAAATATCCCGTCCGTGATTGATCAGCTTATACGTGCCGGCAACTGATTCTTTATTGCAGGGTTCTACTGTTTCTTCCGCATACCGGTATGGCGCAATGACAGGCCATCCATCCTCATTAAAGAACATCTGATGCACCCTGACCTGATGCTCTTCGCCGCTGTTCTCAAACCTGGTGTGGTAGATGATAAAATATTTATCGGTCTCCTCCTGGTACAGGCATGAATTATGTCCCGGAGAAAGGTAGCCTCTCCTGTCTTCTCCTTCCTCGCCTTCTTTCCACTCAAACTTGTAACCGCCCATCAGCTTTGTCCCATACTGTTCGGCAGTCACATCACTGAACGAAGAGCCCGACGGTCCTTTGCAGTCAGTCATCTCCTGTCCCATCGAGTCTACATACGGCCCGTCCGGATTTTCCGAACGGCACACCCGGATGTTATATCCCCCGTCCGAATCCAGCCCGCCGAAAGACAAAAACATGTAGTAGTAACCTGTGTCTTCATTGTAGATCACATACGGAGCCTCTATTCTCAGATGATTGCCTCCCAGCAGTTTTTCTCCGTAACCGCTCTCCAGAGGAAGTCCGGTCTCCGGATCCATCTCCTTAATGAAAATACCTCCGGAGTAAGAGCCATAGATCATCCACAGTCTCCCCTGCGCATCATAAAACGTATTGGGATCCACTGTATTAGGATCTGATGCTGCCTGATAGAGATTGCCGTCTTCATCATCCTGCCCCGCATCCATTCCAGATTTCAGCATCAGTCCTTCATTTTCATACGGACCGGATACGCTGTCCGAAACTGCTGTCCCCAGACAGGACACCGGCGTATCTCCCTGACAGTTACAGTAATACAGATGATATTTTCCATCATTCAGCTTAACTACGTCAGGCGCCCAGAATGTGTTGCTGTGTGACCACTCAAAAGCGTCTTTCATTACAGAATACACATCAGGAATGATCTCATTATCATCTTTCACTCCCTGGTTTACATAAGACCAGTTCATCAGATCATCTGTTTTTGCCACAGCCAAATGTGATCCGAAAATATAATAACTCCCGTCATCTCCCTGAACGATAGATGGATCGTGAACAGACACTTCCGAAAATTCTTTTTCCACTGGCGTGTCTGCTTTTAATTTCTCCTGTTTTCCACATGCCGATGTCCCCAGACACAGGAGCGCCAGCATGCATACCAATAACCTCTTCAATTTTACCTCCTTTTCGCATCATATACATACAAAAAGCGGCCCAGATACATGGTTTTCCACTGTTTTCTGAGCCGCCGTATTCACTTGTTGATATATCTTACTCTTATTTTTACATCGGACTGTACGCAATCCTGACTTTGATATCCTGATTATAATTTCCGAATCCGCTGCCGAAGATCGTCAGACCTCCCACATTCTTTGCATCTTCCTCGATCTGGAATTTAACCCGGATCGAGCTCTTATAATCAAGATTAAACTGTCTTATGTTCACATCCGATATCTTCAGTCCGTCCACAAAGGTTCCTTTTTTATTTATGACGATCATCTTAAGAAGACCGTACTGATTCCAGTTCGGGAACCACCAGTCCGGCGTGAAGATTCCCTGTACATCTCCGTAATCTCCCGGGCTTGTCCACGTTCCGATCTTCACGTCATTCAGGAAAAATGAAATATCCGAGGGCCAGTCATTATTGATTCCCGGAGCTTCCGAGCTGAGTTCCAGAGAAAGTGTGATCTGATCTATCTTCGTCGCACTCGGAAGCAGATTTGGGACAAGGTACTCAATATACCCCTTGGTAAACCACAGAATCTGCGCTTTAATCCTGTCCGGATGTGCAAAATATCTCGGGTCATCCACTTCTCCTATCAGCGCCTGATCCGTCGCCAGTCCGCAGGTCGGATATACCTCGTAATTTGAATAATGACCGACTTTCACTTCCGTATTGTAAATGTTATTCTCATCTTCAGTCTCATCGCTGTCAATCTCAAACAGGATCTTATCCACCGCTACCCGGCAAAGCTTTTGGTTTCCATGACCGCCACGTTCCGCCAGCACCTGAATAATGCCGCTCTCCTCCAGCTTCTTGATATGACTGGTGAGTGCACCGTTGGTGATGCCAAGCGCAGAGGCAAGTTCATTCATATTCATCTCACGGTTCTCCAGGAGCAGTTTCACAATATTGATCCTCAGCTCGGATCCCAGCGCCTTAAACACCGGAAGCCCTTCATCCAAATTTTTTATGTGTAACATTGCTTTTTCCTACTTTCCAGATAACCTTAATATTTTAGATTTATCTAAACAATACTATACATGAATTTTTTCCAATATGCAAGCCCGGAATTATTAATTCCTGTAATAACTGCCACATCTCCTCCGTTCTCAAAATCCGGGCATTTGTATATGACACATTCTTCCGGATATAAACTCTTTCTATGCGCTGTTTCTTCTTTTGAAAACTTTATGCAATTATCAACATCGTCAAATACCAGGCTTTCCCCGCGGCCTCTGACCTCATCCGGAGAAAGCGGCTCAAACTTTTCTCCCTGATATGGTTCCGGACCAAATACAGGCCAGCCATTTACAAAGAACATAGGACGCACCATCATATAATGAATCTGATAATTGTTTCTCTCCATTTCACTGTCATAGACGCAGTTTACAGATGCCCCGTCCCGGAAATGATGCACGAAGAAATACCGCTTTGACACAGGATCATAAAACGGCACGCCATGCCCCGGGCCTCTTATACCGCCCCATTTCCAACCGTCCCTGTCGGATCCGACTGGCGGATCAGACGATTGAAAACAATAACTGCCGGCAAGCTTCACTCCCATAGAATGCTCCTTCAGATCTCTCCCTTTTATATCCAGGTACGGACCTGTAACCTTGGTGCTCCTTCCCACACGAATATCATAATCATCTCCCAGCCATCCATAGGACTGAAACAGATAGAAGTATCCTGTCTCAGGCGCATATATCACTGCCGCGCCCTCAGGACCATCTATAATTGCATCCGGAGCTTTTCTTGAAATGCATATCCCCATACTGCGAGGATCACCGTCTGCCGAAAGCCCCGTATCCGAATCCAGCTCTTTGATATATATACCGCCGAAAAAAGAACCGTAAACAAGCCAGCTTTTTTCTCCCGTATGTACGATATGTGGATCTATCGCATTCGGATATGTATCATCTGTGCCCCATGTATCGGCAACGATTCCTCTGTTCTCAAAAGGTCCCAGCGGAGTATCCGATACAGCCAGCCAGATTCGTGACTCCGAGCTTCCGAACGCTTTTGTCGCCGAATAGTACATCCTGTATTCACCGTTCACATACTCAGCAAACGGCGCCCAGAAACCTTCTGTTTCAGGATAATCTCCGTTGTCAGCGCCTTCCCCAGCCGCTTTCTCCGAAAGTACTGTTCCTTCATATTTGAAATGGACCAGATCATCGGAGCTCCTTACCGGGATTCCCCGTTTTTCACAAAGCCCTGCCTCAGGACGGTATACATCCGTACTATAGGAAAAATATCTCCCACTCACAGGATCCCACATCATCGACGGATCATGGGACCATACCGCCGGATTACGAACCACATCGGTATCATTTAACCGAAGTATCCTTTCCATATATAGAGTCCTCTTTTCAAAACATTCATTTTCTCCGTTATAGTCTAAAAAAGGGACCGCTGTCAGCAGCCTGAACAGCAGCCCCGTACACTGTAAAACCTTATCCTTTAATTCCTGAAACCGCCATAGATTCAATAATGTATCTCTGGAAGAAGAAAAACAGAAGCAGAGTTGGCAGTATTGCCAGCACAGACGCCGCCATAATAAGCGGGTAATCGCTGTTCACTGCATAATACGCATTAAAGGAACGGATAACAACCTGCAGGGTGAACCATTCTTCATCCTGGATAAATATCGTCGGTGCCAGATAGTCATTCCAAATCCCCATAAACCAAAGGATCAGCTGGGTCATCAGCGCTCCTTTCATCAAAGGAAGGAATATACCGTAATACATCCTGAAATATCCGCACCCGTCAATTTTCGCCGCCTCTACAATAGAGTCCGGTACACTGGTCAGATTCTGTCTCAGGAAAAAGATAATACTGACATTACCGAAAAGCCCCGGAATGATCAGCGGCAGAAGACTGTTTGTCCACCCCATTTTCGTAAACATTACATACTGCGGGATCATAACAACTGCAAAGGGAATCATCATTGTAGCCAGAAGCCCCAGGAAAATCCCGCTCTTTCCTTTAAATTTAAGTTTACTGAAAGAAAATGCCGCAAGGGATGATGTAAAACCTCCCACAATCAACACCGGAAGTGCCACGATCAATGTATTTCGCAGACCTCTTAAGAATTCAGGTTTCTGAAGCACTTCCGCATATTTACCGAATTTCCATGGATTCGGAATAATGCTGAAGTTTGCAGAAAGGATCTGGTTTTTAGTCATAAACGAACTCAAAAACATATAAATAAGAGGGAATACCATAACAATAGCGCCAACGAGAAGAAGTATAAATACAACTCCATCTACAGCCTTTGCTTTTTTCGTTTTAACCTCTGAGCTTTTTTCATCAAGATTCGCCATAGTTCCACCTCCTATTCAATGGTTTTGACCCATTTGTCCTGAACTTTAAAGTTGATTGCCGTAACAATAAAGATAAAGATTGCCAGGATAAACGCCATAGCCGAACCATAACCCATCTGATTATTGCCGAATGCCTTATCATACAGGTAAAAGACAACCGTTGCCGCGCTGTAATTCAGTCCGCCGTTAGGAACCATAACCAGGACTTCTACAAATACCTGGAATCCGCCGATCAGACCTGTGATCAGCAGATAAAATGTAACCGGAGACACAAGCGGAATAGTAATATGCCTGAACAAATTAAAGCCGCTGGCCCCGTCAATCTTTGCTGCTTCGTAATAGTCTCTTGGAATACTCTGCAGACCTGACAGATACAAGATGATCGATCCGCCCAGTCCTTTCCAGACCATGAAAATGATAATTGATACCTTTACCCAGAATTCATCTCCCAGCCAGTTAGGACCGTGAGCTCCAGTCACCGCTTTGATAATACTGTTCAAGAGACCGTAATCATAATTGAATACCCACATCCACAGAATCGCAACTGCAACAAGAGAAGATACTACCGGCACATAATATAATGTACGGAGTATTTTAATTCCCCGGATCTTACGGTTCATTCCAACCGCAATAATAAGCGCAAGAATCATTCCGATCGGAATTCCGATCATATAAATTACCGTATTCAGCAGCACCTTCCAGAATTTTTCATCTCCCAGAAGCTTGATATAGTTTTCCGCTCCCACAAAATTGGACATCATATCATTCATACCATTCCATTTTGTCAGACTGGCGACAAACGCGAATACGATAGGAAAGGCCATGAAGATCAGAAAGCCGATAAACGGCGGGGACACAAATGCCAGTCCCCAGCAATGCTCTTTGAATTCGGCCTTATTCATCTTTTTCTTTACTGGTTTCACTTTAGTTTCGCTCATACCATTTACCTCCAGACAGAGAGAGGGCAGAAATACCGGATTAAGCCGATGCCGATATTCTCCCCCTCCTCTCTTCGGAGGACCGGGTTCAGACCGGTCCTCAATCATAATTTACTCTACACTTTCCCATGCTTCATCAAGAGATTCCTGCATTTGGGGCTGTACCTGTGCAATATATTCATCTACTGTCATAGAACCGTTTTTCACATTATCAAGCCCTTCCAGGAAAATATCATGCCATTCCGCATTAGGTGTATAAGTTGTCTCCTGGAATTTTCCTTCATATTTATCTGTGCCGTTCAGATAATTGAAGAACACATCCACATTTGAAGGGAAGGCAAGCGTTCCATCCTCGATTGCTGTCATGAACTCACCCTCTGCCAGAGACTTAATGTTCGGAAGCTGGATAGACTGTCCTCCGGTAATACCGGACAGCTCTTTCTGGCCATCCTCATCTGTACACAGATAGGAGATCAGCTCGGTAGCTTCTTCCTGATTCTTACTGTTAGCAGATACACAGAATCCCACGGTTCCCAGCCATGTCATGGTCTTGCCTGTTGACAGTGTGGGGTATGCGCACAGATCCCAGTCAAACGGGAATGTTTCTTTATCCATAAAGGCTGCCACATCCCATGTACCGCATGCATAGAACGCCTCCTGGCCTGCAAGCCATCTCTGATATACACCGAGAGAAGCATCCTGCTCAACTGTCGGTGTAACTTTATATTTCAGTGTAAGATCTACATAATCCTGAAGAGCTTCTTTGAACTCAGGTGTATCAATGTTGACCGTCTTATAATCATCTGTCAGATAACTTGCGCCATTGGACCATACAAACGGCTGAAGCATAAATGCGTTTGCCATACCGCATCCCCACTGATCGATTTCTCCATCTCCGTCTGTGTCTTTTGTAAACTGTTTACATACATCAACGAATTCTTCAAATGTATACGGATTCTCCGGATCC
>NZ_CALWFZ010000035.1 GCF_944377805.1 uncultured Mediterraneibacter sp.
TCCACAGTATCTCCAAACAGTATAGCATACAGACCTTGGAGAGGGTCTATAAACACTACTACTATATAATACGAGGAAGGAATAAAAAGAATGAAACAGAATATATGGACAACATACGGGGAAGAGCAGCTCAAGGAACTTCAGCAGATTACAGATCTGTATAAAACATGCCTTGATAACGGAAAGACCGAGAGGGAATGTGTAGAACTTGGCATTCGGATGGCGCAGGACGCGGGATACCGCAGCCTGGATGAAGTACGGTCATCCGGAACGACATTAAAGCCGGGAGATAAGGTATATGCCGTAAATATGGACAAAATGCTCGCCCTGTTCCGAATCGGTGAGGAGCCTCTTTCATCCGGCATGAACATTCTTGGCGCCCACATTGATTCCCCGCGCATTGACGTAAAGCAGAATCCTCTTTATGAGAATGAAGGACTCTCATACCTGGACACTCATTATTACGGAGGGATTAAAAAATACCAGTGGGTGGCCCAGCCTCTTGCCCTGCACGGAGTTGTTGTGAAAAAGGACGGCTCCGTGGAGAAAGTAAGCATTGGAGAGGGAGAGGACGAACCGGTATTTGTGATTACGGATCTTCTGGTACACCTGGCCCAGGAACAGCT
The DNA here is from genome assembly GCF_944377805.1 of uncultured Mediterraneibacter sp. GTDB lineage: Bacteria > Bacillota > Clostridia > Lachnospirales > Lachnospiraceae > Mediterraneibacter. Next base: position 627 of record NZ_CALWFZ010000035.1, read on the forward strand.
TGAAAAGAAGGCATCCAAAGTAATCGAGGGAGAGAAGTTAGATCTGCTCATAGGGAACCGTCCTCTTGATAAAGCGGTAGAAGGAGAAGAGCAGAAAGAAGCGGTCAAAGCAAATGTTCTGAGACTTTTAAAGGAGAAGTACAACATGGGAGAAGAAGACTTTGCCTCTGCGGAACTGGAGATTGTTCCCGCAGGGAAAGCCCGCGACTGCGGAATTGACAGAAGCATGATACTCTCCTACGGGCAGGACGACAGAGTATGCGCTTTTACATCTCTGTTTGCCATGCTTGATGTGACAGAGGCAAAGAAAACAGGATGCTGTCTTCTTGTGGACAAGGAGGAGATCGGAAGCGTGGGTGCCACCGGGATGCACTCCCGTTTCTTTGAAAACACGGTTGCCGAGCTGGTGGCCATGACAGAAGGGGAATCAGAATTAAAGGTGAGAAGATCCCTGGCGAATTCCCGGATGCTTTCTTCGGATGTGAGCGCGGCTTACGATCCGATGTTTGCTGAAGCGTTTGAAAAACGCAGCTCCGCCTTTTTCGCAAATGGCATTACTTTTAATAAGTTTACCGGAAGCCGCGGAAAATCCGGATCCAATGACGCCAATGCCGAGTACATCGCGGCCCTTCGCAAGGCTATGGACGACGCGGGAGTGGCGTACCAGTTTGCCGAGCTTGGAAGAGTGGATCTCGGAGGGGGCGGCACGATCGCTTATATTATGGCCAATTACGGAATGGAAGTCATCGACAGCGGCGTGGCGGTTCTGAACATGCACGCCCCGTATGAAGTATCCAGCAAGGCGGATGTATATGAGGCCGTAAAAGGTTACCGGGCGTTTCTGAAAATGTAATTTTTATTCGTGCATAATACACAAAAAATCCCCCTGAAATTTTGTGAAAATTCAGGGGGATCTTCTGTGGCGATAAGTTGACAAAAATAATCAAGATTGTTATAATTCTAACAAAGTGGGTGATGATATGCTCTTTACAAGAGAAAGCGATTACGCGATCCGCATTGTCAGGGCGCTCAAAGGCGGGGAACAGCGAAATGTGGATGAGATCTGCAGCCTGGAAGAGGTTCCCAGAGCGTTCTGCTATAAGATCATGAAGAAGCTTGGCACAGCGGGCATCGTTGATGTCGCGCGGGGCGCAGGAGGCGGGTATCGCCTGGGCAGAAGTTTAGACGACCTGACACTTTATGACATAATAGCGGCAATTGAGCCGGAATTTTCCGTCATGGAATGTATTCATCATTTCTGCAGCCGGAATTCCGGTTCCAATCACTGCAAAGTACACCGGGAGCTTCTCGGGATACAGAGCTCGGTGGAGAAGCTGCTTCGGGAAAAAACGCTTTACGATATTTTAGAAGGCTGAAGTGGAGAATTCCAGATCAGCATTTTTGTCGCCTTTAAAGTGGAGTAAATTTGTCAAGTATATATTTTCATGGTTTCTACACGATATGCGGGTAAGGCCTGCTGACATCATCTGCGAAGAAAAATCTAAGAACATCTAAAGTACGAGGAGGTAGTACAAATGAATCAGTGTTATGGATGCACAACATGCGAGAGCGCGGATAAACCGCTGGAGGGATTTATCCAGAATCTTCCCTTTGAAACTTCCCATCACAGAGTAGACGGGCAGAGCACAAAATGCGGTTTCGGACTTCAGGGAGTCTGTTGCCGGCTCTGTTCAAACGGTCCATGCCGCATCACCCCGGAGGCGCCGAGAGGAATCTGCGGAGCAACCGCCGATACGATCGTGGCAAGAAATTTCTTAAGGGCGGTGGCTTCAGGTTCAGGCTGCTACATTCACGTTGTGGAGAACACAGCGCGCAATGTAAAAGACGTAGCTCAGAGAAAAGGCGAGATTAAAGGCGTGAACACGCTGAACCGTCTGGCCGAGACGTTTGGGATCGAGGAGCCGGATGTTCATCTGAGAGCAGAGAAGGTAGCTGACGCTGTTCTGGCTGATATGTACCTTCCGGAGTACGAAAAGATGAAACTGGTAAAGAAGATGGCTTACGCTCCGCGCTATGAGAACTGGGAGAAGCTGGGAATCCTGCCGGGCGGCGCGAAGTCTGAGATCTGCCACGGCGTTGTGAAATGTTCAACAAACTTAAGCTCCGATCCGGTGGACATGCTCAAAGACTGTCTGAAACTGGGAATTTCCACGGGAATCTACGGACTTACCCTGACTAACCTGTTAAATGATATTGTACTCGGGGAGCCGGAGATCAGGATGGCTCCGGTCGGAATGAGAGTGATTGATCCCGATTATATCAATATTATGATCACAGGGCATCAGCATTCTATGTTTACATATCTCCAGAAGCGTCTGACAGATGAAGATGTAGTGAAAAAGGCGCAGGCGGCAGGCGCAAAAGGCTTCAAGCTGGTAGGCTGTACCTGTGTGGGCCAGGATCTTCAGCTTCGCGGAGCCCACTATGAGGAAATTTTTGACGGACACGCGGGAAATAACTACACAAGCGAGGCGATTCTTGCAACGGGAGCGATCGACGCGGTAATCTCTGAGTTTAACTGTACGCTGCCGGGGATTGAGCCGATCTGTGATGAGCTTCACATCAAACAGCTCTGTATCGACAGCGTAGCGAAAAAGGCGAACGCCGAGCTGGAAGAATTTGATTTCGAGAACAGGGAGCAGGTAACAGAGGAGATCATCGACAAAGTTGTGAAGTCCTACACAGAGCGCCGCCCGAATGTGGAGATGCGTCTGATGGAGGATCACGGATATGAGAACACCCTGACAGGAGTCAGCGAAGGTTCTCTCAAAGACTTCCTTGGAGGAAACTGGAAGCCGCTCATCGATCTGATCGTATCGGGAGATATTAAAGGTGTAGCAGGTGTGGTAGGCTGCTCCAATCTGACAGCGGGCGGCCACGATGTGCTGACAGTTGAACTTACGAAAGAACTCATTGCAAAAGATATTATTGTGCTGACGGCAGGATGCTCTTCAGGAGGAATCGAAAACTGCGGACTTATGACGCCGGAGGCGGCAAAATATGCGGGTCCGAAACTCCGTGCGGTCTGTGAGAAACTGGGAATCCCGCCGGTACTTAATTTCGGTCCGTGCCTGGCGATCGGACGTCTTGAGATCGTGGCTACAGAACTGGCAGAGGCAATCGGTGTGGATCTTCCGCAGCTTCCGCTCGTGCTCTCGGCAGCACAGTGGCTGGAGGAACAGGCTCTCGCTGACGGATGCTTTGGTCTGGCGCTTGGCCTTCCGCTTCATCTTGGCCTTCCTCCGTTTGTCACAGGAAGCGGCACTGCGGTGAAAGTTCTGACAGAAGATATGAAAGAACTGACAGGCGGACAGGTTATCATTAATCCGGATGCAAAAGAGTCGGCTGATATACTGGAAAAGATCATTCTCGAAAAACGCGCTGCGCTTCAGATATAAGGAGGGTAGGCATATGAGAAGAATTATAGTAGAATACGAAAAATGTGACGGGTGCAAAAACTGTTCTGTTGCCTGTATGCAGGCTCACAGAAAAACGCCGGGATCAGTCTATGACCTGGATCTCACAAACCCGGAAAACGAGAGCCGTAACTTCATTCTCCAGGGAGATGACGGCGCCTACCGTCCGATATTCTGCCGTCATTGTGACGAACCGGAATGTGCGATGTCGTGTATGAGCGGAGCGCTCAGAAAAGACCCTGAAACAGGGCTTGTGACATATGATGAAAACCGGTGCGGTTCATGCTTTATGTGTGTGATGAACTGTCCGTTCGGAGTGCTTAAACCTGACCGTGTAACAAGATCAAAAGTCATAAAGTGTGACTTCTGCGCGGAGGACGGCGGAGAACCAAACTGTGTAAAGTCCTGTCCGAAGGGCGCGATTCATGTAGAGGAGGTGTAGGGAATGAAATATGTGATTATAGGAACGAGCGCGGCCGGGATCACCGCTGCGGAAGAACTCAGGAAACGGCAGAGCGACGCGGATATTGTCATGATTTCCGCAGACGAGTATGTTCATTCCAGATGTATGCTGCACAAATATCTGTCTCATGAACGGACGGCGGAAGAACTTGACTTTACTGAGGAGGGATTCTTTAAAAAGAACAGGATCAGCTGGATTCAGGGGAGAGTGACATCGCTTGACACAGAGGGCAGGGCCGTATGTCTTGCGTCAGGTGAGAAAGTCTCCTATGATAAGCTTCTGATCGCTTCGGGGGCGAACAGCTCGATCCCTCCGGTGGGAGATCTGAGAAAGGCGGAGAACGTGTGCGGACTGCGACATCTCTCGGATGCCCAGAAGATTGATGCCATGTCTGAAAAGGCACAGAATGTCCTTGTGATCGGTTCGGGCCTTGTAGGACTGGATGCGGCGTACGGACTGTTGGACCGGGGAAAGAACGTGACGGTCGTAGAGATGGCAGATCAGATCCTCCCGATGCAGCTTGACGCCCATGCGGCGCAAGCTTATCAGAAACTGTTTGAAAAGGCCGGAGTGAAATTTTTCCTCGGAAAAAGCGCGAAAGAGGCTTCCTGCGGGGCTGACGGCATGATTCATGAAGTGATTCTTGACACCGGGGAAGTTATTTCCTGCGACGTGGTGATCGCGGCGACAGGAGTCCGCCCGGCCACGGAGTTTCTTGAAGGCAGCGGGATTGAGATAAACTGCGGAATACAGGTAAACTCCCGCATGGAAACAAGCCGTCCGGATGTCTATGCGGCGGGAGATGTGACGGGGCTTTCCGGCATCTGGCCCAACGCGATGAAACAGGGCAGGACGGCTGCCCGCAATATGTGCGGGGACAGTGAGGAGTATACCGATACTTTCGCTCAGAAAAATACAATTAATTTTTTCGGACTTGTGACACTGTGCCTTGGAGAACTGCGCCCCGGGGAAGGCGACCGGGTTGTCGCTCAGGAAGACCGCAGCGTGTACCGGAGAGCTATCTTAAGAGACGGGAAACTCGCCGGAATATTGCTTCAGGGAGATATATCTAATTCCGGGATCTGGCAGTACATCATTAAAAATAAGATCGACCTTGGCGCAAAAGAGAAAAATCTGTTCAAGATTACTTTTGCCGACTTCTATGGGACAGGGGAAAAAGGCAAGTATGTCTGGAATGTCTGATATACAAAAAAACCGCTGAAATATTGTGCATCATTCATGGACAAAACGCTTGACGCATGTCCTCAAAACCATTAGAATATTATATGCGAATTATTGCAGAAATATTTGCAAATTTTATTAGGAGGTCATTGGAACATGGCAACAAAATGGGTTTATATGTTCACAGAAGGTAACGCTACTATGAGAAACCTTCTTGGCGGCAAAGGTGCCAACCTTGCAGAGATGACAGGCCTGGGTCTTCCTGTACCGCAGGGATTCACTGTTACGACAGAGGCTTGTACGCAGTACTATGAGGATGGCAGACAGATCAACGACGAGATCATGGCACAGATCATGGAGGCTATGACAAAGCTCGAGGAGTTCACAGGAAAGAAATTCGGAGACAAAGAGAATCCGCTTCTCGTTTCTGTACGTTCTGGTGCAAGAGCTTCCATGCCGGGTATGATGGATACGATCCTGAACCTTGGCCTGAATGAGGAAGTTGTTGAGGCTCTGGCAGAGGCATCAGGAAATCCGCGCTGGGCTTGGGACTGCTACAGAAGATTCATCCAGATGTATTCTGATGTAGTTATGGAAGTAGGTAAGAAATACTTTGAAGAGCTCATCGACAAGATGAAAGAAGAAAAAGGCGTTACACAGGACGTTGAGCTGACAGCAGAGGATCTGAAGAGTCTGGCAGGACAGTTCAAGGCTGAGTATAAAGAGAAGATCGGAACAGACTTCCCGACTGACGCAAAAGAGCAGCTGATAGGCGCTGTTAAGGCTGTATTCCGTTCATGGGACAACCCGAGAGCTAACGTATACCGCCGTGATAATGATATTCCGTATTCATGGGGAACAGCTGTCAACGTACAGATGATGGCATTTGGTAATATGGGAGACGACTGCGGAACAGGTGTTGCGTTTACGCGTGACCCGGCTACAGGAGCAAACGGACTTTTCGGAGAATTCCTTACAAACGCACAGGGCGAGGACGTTGTTGCCGGTGTTCGTACTCCGATGCACATTTCCGAGATGGAGCAGAAGTTCCCGGAGGCGTTCAAGCAGTTTAAAGAAGTATGCAAGACTCTGGAGACACACTACAGAGATATGCAGGATATGGAGTTTACTGTAGAGCACGGTAAACTGTACATGCTTCAGACGCGTAACGGTAAGAGAACAGCTCAGGCTGCTCTGAAGATCGCGTGCGACCTTGTTGACGAGGGTATGAGAACAGAGGAAGAAGCTGTAGCTATGATCGACCCGCGTAACCTTGACACACTGCTTCATCCGCAGTTCGACGCGGCAGCGCTCAAAGCTGCTACACCGATGGGCAAAGGCCTTGGAGCTTCACCGGGAGCGGCATGCGGTAAAGTTGTCTTCACAGCAGATGATGCTGTAGAGTGGGCAGAGAGAGGCGAGAAGGTTATTCTTGTCCGCCTTGAGACATCACCGGAAGACATCACAGGTATGAAATCAGCTCAGGGTATCCTGACAGTACGCGGTGGTATGACATCTCACGCAGCAGTTGTTGCCCGCGGTATGGGTGAGTGCTGTGTATCTGGATGCGGTGACATCGTTATGGATGAAGCAAACAAGAAATTCACACTCGGCGGAAAAGAATTCCACGAGGGAGACCCGATCTCCATCGATGGATCTACAGGTAATATCTACGACGGAATCATCCCGACAGTAGACGCGACAATCGCCGGTGAGTTCGGACGTATCATGGACTGGGCTGACAAGTACAGAACAATGAAGGTACGCACAAACGCAGATACACCGGAAGACGCTAAAAAAGCTGTTGAGCTTGGCGCTGAGGGTATCGGACTCTGCCGTACAGAGCATATGTTCTTCGGCGAGGGCAGAATCGACGCGTTCCGTGAAATGATCTGCGCTGAGACAGAGGAAGAGAGAGAGACAGCTCTTGAGAAAGTTCTTCCGTATCAGCAGGGAGACTTCGAGGCTCTGTATGAGGCTCTCGAGGGTAATCCGGTTACGATCCGTTTTCTTGATCCGCCGCTTCACGAGTTCGTTCCGACAGAGGAAGAGGACATCAAGAAACTGGCTGACGCTCAGGGCAAGACTGTTGAGCAGATCAAAGCGATCATCGACAGCCTGCACGAGTTCAACCCGATGATGGGTCACCGTGGATGCCGTCTGGCAGTCACATATCCGGAAATCGTAAAGATGCAGACAAAGGCTGTCATCTGCGCGGCTATCAATGTAAAGAAAGCGCATCCGGATTGGAACATCGTTCCGGAGATCATGATCCCGCTCGTAGGCGATGTGAAAGAGCTGAAATATGTCAAGAAGTTTGTTGTTGAGACAGCGGACGCTGAGATCGCAGCAGCAGGCAGCGACCTGAAATATGAAGTTGGTACAATGATCGAGATCCCGAGAGCTGCTCTTACAGCTGATGAGATTGCGAAAGAGGCTGATTTCTTCTGCTTCGGTACAAACGACCTTACACAGATGACATACGGATTTTCCCGTGACGACGCTGGTAAGTTCCTTGACGCTTACTATGACGCTAAGATCTTTGAGAATGATCCGTTCGCTAAACTGGATCAGACAGGTGTAGGCAAGCTGATGAAGATGGCAATCGAGCTGGGCAAACCGGCGAACCAGAAACTCCATGTGGGAATCTGCGGCGAGCACGGTGGAGACCCGAGCTCTGTAGAATTCTGCAACAGCATCGGACTTGACTATGTATCCTGCTCACCGTTCCGTGTGCCGATCGCGAGACTGGCAGCGGCACAGGCAGCTATTGCAAGCAAGTAGGACAGATCAGTTAAGCATAATAAAGTGTATCAGGAAGCGGCTCCATCATATTGATGGAGCCGCTTCAGACTGTAGACAAAGTTGGTGTTGGAGCCTAGCTCCAGCACCACTCTTTTTGCCAAAATACAAACACCCATAT
>NZ_CALWFZ010000036.1 GCF_944377805.1 uncultured Mediterraneibacter sp.
CCGGACGATCTGACAAAGTATAAACTGATCATCCACTGCGGCGGCTGTATGTTAAATGAGCGGGAGATGAAATACCGCTTGAGCTGCGCGGCAGATCAGGGAGTGCCCATGACGAATTACGGGATCATGATCGCGTATGTGAAGGGAATATTGAAGCGGAGCGTAGAGGTATTTCCGGAGATACATAAGTTGCTGTAAGATTTTGTATAAGTGACAAAATCTTAAGTTTCAGCAGCCTTTTTGTTATATCATAAAGCAGAAATCTATGAGGAAAGTGAGTCGCAGCTGACAGTGCAAGCAGTGGTGCTTAGTAAAAGCTGGGAATCATTTCAAAGGTCTCTGGACGCTCTGGCTGAAGCGCGTCATCGGGATATGTCAGATTCTTTTGTGCTCAGCGGAACAAGTGCAAAATTCAGCATTACTTTTGATTTGTCCTGGAAGGTGATGAAAGATTTACTGATTCAGCATTATGCAATAACCGATTTCGTGGCGGAGTCACCCATAGAAGTGCTGGGGAAAGCGTATAATGCAGACTTGATCTCGGATGATATCTGGATGGAAATGTTAAAGATACGCAATCAGCTTGCCCACGATTATGACGGAGTTATCGTAAAAGAATATTGCCAGAAAATTATCGGTGAATATATAGACCATCTGTATGCTTTTAAAGAGCATGTAGTCACGCTGCTGGGTGGACGGTGTGTAGAAAATCAAGAGACGTAATATAGAGGTATCCGTTTGTACGTGAACGGATACCTCATTTGATATTACTTGCCGTGTTCACTTTTACAAGGATGCGGTTCAGTTTATCCATATATCTGCCGTAAATAGCGTCATAATACCGGCGGCTTAAAGGGGCTTCCATACCGGAACCAAAGCAGACCCGGTCGTTTAATACTTCTTTGACATGGTTGTAATTCGCGATAAATCCCTGATGGATTTGCATAAAGATGTCGTGATCCAACTGCTTATATATATTCTTCAGCGTATCATAGCAGATCTGCTCCCCGTCTGTAAGGTGGAAAATACACTGATTCCGCCTCTTTTCGATATAAACGACCTTCTCAAGGTCGATGATAACGGATTGGCGTCCATGCCTGACTTCCAGATACCGTTTCTGCGCCTCCTCGTTTTTTTTTGCGATACCAATACTGCATTTCCGCTTTCTCCATCATTTTCTTAAGATTGAGATACTGAATCGGCTTTACAACATAGCCGATGGCGTCGATCTGATAGGCATTGAGCGCATATTCGTTGAAGCTGGTCACAAAGCACAGAGCCATATTTTTCCCCATGCGGCGCAGCTCCTCGCCAGCTTCCATGCCTGATAGCTCCGGCATCTCAATATCAAGAAAGATAATGTCATAGTCCTTATCCCCACCCTTTACTGCGTCAAGCAGGGCGACGCCGCTCTCCCATGTATCCAGAATGAGTTTTTGTCCGGTTTCATTTCCATAGACAGTGATCATTTTTGATAATTCATCACGGTAAAATTCTTCGTCATCGCAGACTGCGATTCTCATTTCAGGCATTTTGATTCTCCTTCTTTAGCAGCGTAAGCCGCTGTACTGCAAAAATACTATCATGTTTTCAGAGAGCTGTAAACAATATGTGGCGTTTAGTATGAAAACAGTGGTGTTCTGAATTGAATCTGTTATGGTAATGTGATAAAGTAAAAAAATGCTTTTCTACAAGAAGAAAATTCTGTTTTGTAAAATAAAATGACAGGAGAAAGACGAGGGGAAGACTTTTTTAAAATACAGCAGTTATTATAGGCGGATTCCTGCTTTTCTTATATGATGCAAGAGATTTTATTTTATCAAATATCCTTGTTGAACGACCAAATAGCACATATATATTGAAAGAGATTATATAAAATGCTAGGGTAAGAGTAAGCTCAGTAGAGCAAAATACAAGACTGGTAAAATAAGTCCGCGGTTAAAATATTACTTTTTTACTTTCTTGTAAAATCAGATGACAAGGAGAAAAATGATGGAAATGAGTTTAAACAAAAATTTTGAGGAAATGTCTCAGAATGAAATTATGGATGTTGATGGTGGTATTGGAGTTCTGGCTGCGGCGGCTGCAGTAGCTGGTGTTTGTGCAGCAGGATATGGCTGTTACCAGATTGGTGTCGCAGTAGGTAAATTTGTTAAGAATGTTAGAGGATAGGAGTAAAATATTATGGATGGAAATTTTATGGAAATGACAGCAACCGAGATTCAAGAAGTTGACGGCGGTATTGCATGGGCCTTAGTGGGGTTGGAAATTTTTTGTGGAGCATGTTTTGGAATGGGTGTATACAATGGATACAAAGGCAATTCTTAAAGTTATTGAAAAAGCTGTAGTAATATATAATACGTATCCATTGATTCGATACACTGTATGGATAATTATTGTTAGTGCTGCGTTGCTGTTTTCGTATAAATTGGGCGTTGGCGTGGGGAAATTTATATGGAATATAAAACATTAACCGTGCTTCAACGAATATACCGATTCCTGGCAGAATACTGAAGGTGTTGTTTTATTTATAATTGGGCAATACTATACCGATATGAAACGTACTCCCCGTATAGTTAATGTCAATTTGTCCGCGTAGGTCGCTTACGGCCTTGCGGACATTTTTTATGCCGATTCCGTGGATATTTGGCTTGCCCGTTTTTGTACTGGTAAAGACGCCGTCTTTTTCCCGGATCTCTTCTGCATGGCTGTTATCGATCGTAATGGTAAGCAGGGAATCCTGCTGCTGGAGATTCGCCCTGATCCATCCGTCAGCACATTTGGAAGCCGCCGTAATTGCGTTATCAAGCAGATTCCCCAGAATTGTGATCATGGTAAAATCATCGACTTTTAGATCTAGAAAGTCGCATGTGATTTCACATGAAATATTCTTCTGCTGTGCCAGGGCATACTTTTCATTCAGGATGGCAGAAACTGCTGTGGCTGATGTCTGGATTGGCGCCGTGTCTTTAAAACGCTCTCCGATCCTGCTGATATATTCATGTATCTTTTCAAAATTTTTCTGCGATGCGTACCCGTCGATGATGATCAGATGATTCTTGATATCATGGCGGACAGAGCGGAGAACCTTCAGGTTCTCGCCTATCTGCAAGGCATAATCCTCCTGCAGACGGTTGATCTCAGCCTGCATTTTATAATTGGCGTTTTCCTCTATCAGGATCAGAAACTTGTCATAGAGAGAAATACACAAAAGAACAAGTATAATCAACGTTGAGAACAGCAACGGTAATATTTGCGATTCCGGCTCCCTACGGCAGATATAGAGCGTGGCATAGCTGAGTAAAAGGCAGACAGCTAAAATAATCACACTGAAATAAAGATAGTAGCGTGAACGGATCTTGCGGTTCTTTTTGTAGTTTGAATACAGCACATAAACAGTATAGGTAAGAAACAATATAATAATCAGTTTATATTGTTCATAAATGTCAGAAGAAAAAAGGACACCACGATCATTAAAGATAAAAGAATGAAGAACAAGTATTACTGACATACTTAAATAATAGTAAATTTTATATTTTATCATAATAAAAAGTGCTGATTTCCAATTAGGCCATATACAGAAGAACAGAAATATCAAGTCCAGAGTAAAGCTTATCAGGGGAATTAGTGAAGCATATGGAAAATGCTGCGGCAAAGAGTAAATAATATAGATACAAAGCAGGATTGTTTTGTATCTGTTCTTGATTTTATAGGATATATTATTATCAATAAAACGAAAAAAAAGAAAAGTATCTATAATGTTTCCCAGAAGATCAGTATAAATACGAAATAAATCACTCATGATTATGCCTCCTGACAGAATATAATTATAATCAATATTAAGAAAAAAAAGAAAGTATATATTTTATGCCAAATAGCACGATAAATCAGCCAAACAGCACATGTATATTGACTTTTTTCTGTATAAACGGTTAACTCAAAGAAAGAGTTTCATATTTGGAGGGAATGATATGTGGAAAAAATTATCCGTAAAAGAATTATTTGAATGTTCGGGCGGCATGAAAAAGGAGGGACTTTTTAACTTCCAATGGCTTATCAATTGGTTTAAGTAAAAAGAATGATATAGGAGAAAATCATGAGATACTATTGTGTAAAACAGCATGACATAACCGACTGCGGCGCGGCATGTCTCGCCACGATCGCCAAGCAGAACGGCTATAAGATCCCCATATCCAAAATCCGTGAGATTGCGGGAACGGATAAGCAGGGAACGAACGCTTTTGGGATGATCAAGGCTGCGGAACAGCTTGGTTTTTCTGCTAAGGCTGTAAAGGGCGATCAGAAAGCGTTTTTCTCAGAATTTCCCCTGCCCTGTATCGCTCATGTTATCGTTAACGGGAATCTCATGCATTATGTAGTGGTTCACAAGATCACGAAGAAACAGATTATCATTGCAGATCCGGGGCGCGGCATTGTCAAACTTACTCCCAAAGAGTTCTTCGGGAAGCCGGCCAGACCCGGAAAGCCGCCGGAGTATCAGTGGACGGGTGTGCTGATATTTCTCGTGAAATCGGAAAGCTTTGTAAAAGGAAATGAGACGAAAGGACTTTTTCAGAGATTTTTTCATCTTCTCCTGCCTCAGAAGAGACTCCTTTTACATATCTTTATGGCGTCTCTTGTATATACTATACTTGGAATTGCAGGGGCATTTTACTATAAGGCGCTGATGGATGATATCCTTCCAGACGGACTGATCCGGACGCTTACCACGTTGTCTGTAGGCGTTATTTTTTTGAACATTTTTAAGGTGATCCTGAATGCTATAAGGTCTCATCTGCTGCTCTATCTGAGCCAGAAGCTGGATATCGCTCTGCTGCTGGGATATTACAGACATGTACTGGAGCTGCCTATGAATTTTTTTGGCAGCAGGAAGGTCGGCGAGATCGTATCAAGGTTCAATGACGCGTCCAACGTAAGAGACGCCATATCGGGAGCGACGCTTACGATCATGATCGATACTCTGATGGCAGTGGGCGGCGCCATCGTTCTCTATATGCAGAATGCGAAGATGTTCGGGATCGCAGTGATCATGGTCGTGCTGTATGCAGTAATCGTACTGGGATTCCGTAAGAGCTATGACAGATGGAACCGTAACCAGATGGAGGATAACGCGCAGCTTACGTCCTATCTGGTGGAATCACTGAACGGGATGCAGACAGTGAAAGCGTTTAATGCCGAGAGAAAGGCAAACTATGAGACGGAGAGCAGATTTGTAAAACTTTTAAAGAGTGTGTTCCGGCTCAGCTTTATAGGAAATATGCAGAATGCCCTGAAAGTATTTGTCGAGCTGGTAGGCGGCATTGTGATCCTGTGGGTGGGCGGCGTAGACGTGATACATGGTTCCCTTACTATGGGGCAGTTGATCACATTCCAGTCTCTTCTTGTATATTTTCTGGATCCGGTTAAAAATCTGATCAATCTCCAGCCTCAGATGCAGACGGCAGTCGTTGCGGCAGACCGCCTGGGTGAGATATTGGATCTGGAGGCGGAAAAAGGAGAGAATGAGAGGAGAAAACTGCATCCGGAAAGCATCGCCGGTGATATTGAACTGAAGAACATTGATTTCCGTTACGGCACGAGAAAACTGGTGCTTGAAGATGTAAGTCTGACGATCAGAAAAGGAGAAAAAGTCGCTTTCGTCGGTGAGAGCGGCTCTGGAAAGACCACCCTGGCAAAACTGCTTCTTCATCTCTATCAGGCGGAGAGCGGAGAGATACTGATAAACGGAAATAACATAGAAGATATCCGGATCGAAACACTAAGGGAGCGGATTGCCTACATACCCCAGGAGACATTCCTGTTCAGCGGCAGTATCTATGAGAATCTGACGCTGGGAATTGATTATCCTGTGATGGAAGATGTTGTGGACGCTGCGAAGAAAGCGCAGGCACATGGATTTATCAATGAGATGCCGCTCCGCTATGAGACGCGGCTGGACGAGAACGGCGCGAATCTCTCGGGTGGTCAGCGGCAGAGACTCGCCATCGCCAGAGCTATGCTGAAGAAACCGGACGTATTGATCCTGGATGAGGCCACCAGCAATCTTGACGCGGTGACAGAACGCGCTCTGGACGATACGATTCAGGAATTTTCCAAAGATATGACCACTATATTTATCGCACACAGGCTGAGCACGATAAAAAACTGCGACCGGATCTATGTGATGGACAAGGGCAGGATCATTGAATCGGGAACACACGAAGAACTGAAAAAACTGGGAGGAAAATACGCAGGTCTCGTAAGACACCAGTCACTGGGAGGTGAAGAGTTATGAATCCGATCGTGATAAAGATGGAAGATATGTCAGACAGTACGGAGGTATATTCTTCCAGACCCAGTCCAATCTTTGCCATACTGATCTGGACACTGGCGGGTATACTGGTGATCGCGCTTGTGTGGATGGGCCTGTTCCGTATTGATCTTGTGACCCATGCAGACGGGATGATCAGGAGCGGATCGACGACGGCTACGATCACGAACATAACAGACGGAACGATCCTTTCCTGGGATGCAGAGGACGGAGAATATGTAAAGGCAGGTCAGACTATATATTCCGTGGATCCGTCAGAACTTGAGAAACAGGAGAAAAGCTGTGTGACAGAGCTGGACAAGACAGAGCAAAGGCTGGAAATCCTGGAGGCTTATTATAAGGAACTGGACGTGAGAGCGGCGCTTTGGACAAATGTAAAGAAAACAGTTATTACGAAGAATTTAAAACAAAGCTTGACGCTGTGAATATCAGTCGAGATATGGTGCGGGCGGACGCCGGTACTCAGCAGAGCCAGTATCAGAACAGCCTGAACAGCATTGACAGCTCGATCAGCAGCCTGACGGATCAGCAGTCGAAGTTAAACCAGATGATCTCTGATATGAGAAACAGGACGAACAGTTTCAGTTCGGAAGAGGTGTATTATCATACTGTTGTAGCAGGGTACATAGACCAGTATAATTATACAGCGAATCAGTATGATATCCAGATTGCGGAACTGAAAAGAGCGCAGGAGTCGGCAGGACAGCAGGCGGAGAGCACCGGCACAAGGACAGACGCAGAAACAGACGCTGCAGCAGGCGCATTGGCAGGTTCGTCAGTGGAGACAGGCAGCAATACGCAGGGCGTAACAGATAACAGTAATGCCATCGCAGAACTGGAAAACCAAAAGGCGCTGGCGCTGAGCCGGCTTGAGACAGAGTCGATAGCATCTGTAGAACAGTCATTGTCATCAGTTCAGAGCAATATTGAATCTCTGAAAACGAATCGAAGCGAGGCGGCGGGAAATCTGAGCGGACTGGATAACGGTTCACTGGAACTCAGCACAGACCAGATTGTAACCAATGAAAAGAACACGGTTAATACAGAGATCAATACTTATGAGGGGCAGAAAAAAGAATACGAGGAGACACTGGAAACGATCCGTACGAGAATAGAAGAATGCGATGTAAAGGCGCAGACCGACGGATATCTGAATCTGAGCGCAGAAAAAACATCGGGCGACCATGTGTCCGCCGGCGAACAGATCGGTAATATCGTGCCGGATGGAAACGGCATATTCTGCACGGTAATCTATGTGGAAAATCAGGATATAGGATCTGTGCGCGAGGGGCAGAAGATCAAATATGAAGTGGCGTCCTACCCGCAGACGGAAGATTACGGGATCTTTGAAGGTGAAGTGATGTCTGTATCGAAAGACATCAAGGTCAACAGTGAAACCGGAATGAGCTATTATGAGGTAGAAGCTACGATCACCGCACGGGGCAGAGCAGACGGAAAGGAAACCCCTGAGTTCATACAGGGAATGGCTGTACAGGCAAAACTGGTGACCGGCGAGGAAAGCGTGCTCAGGTATCTGCTGGAGAAGATAGATCTGGTGGATGAGTGAGTGGAGAAAAGAGGAATTTTTTACCGAATGTCATCGGTAACGTGCCAAATAGCATGGGTGTATTGCAGAAGTGGAAAATATTCCATATAGTAATTTTACTTGAGAGTTAAAAGTTCTCTCGTGGTTACCCTTAGAAATAATTCTTGCGTGGACGCCCACGGTGGGGGCAGGTTTCTTTACAGGTTTCGTATAGGCAATACAATTCGCCTTGGCTCTGGTAATGATGTCAAGGCAGTAAGCGGCGGAGTGATTGACCTCTTTCTCTATATTAATGGCACGCTATAAAGGAAATCTCGAACAGGCAGTACACGGCGTGACCGCATTGGACAGTCTGGAGGACGGGGATACCGTACTGATCAGCGAGGGCTGTACCCACCACAGACAGTGCGACGATATCGGAACGGTAAAGATCCCGAGATGGATCAGAGAGTATACCGGCGGTAA
>NZ_CALWFZ010000037.1 GCF_944377805.1 uncultured Mediterraneibacter sp.
GCCAGAGGGTTTGCAGACGGTTCTGCTTTTATGGAGGCTCTGGCGTTTGATACGCCGGAGCTTATTTTGCTTGATATTATGCTTCCCGGCGATGATGGACTGGAACTTCTCAGGAAGCTGAAATCCTCATCGAAAACGAAGAGCATTCCGGTGATCATGGTGACTGCAAAAGGTTCGGAGTACGACAAAGTTGTCGGACTTGACTCCGGGGCAGATGACTATGTGACAAAGCCGTTTGGTATGATGGAACTTGTCTCCCGCATCAAAGCCGTATTACGGCGAAGCGGCAAGGTGGAAGACAGGATGGACATGGAGACTTCCGGTGTGCATGTGGATGTGAAAAAGCATGAAGTCACAGTGGACGGAAAAGAAATCGCACTGACCCTCAAGGAGTTTGAACTGTTGGAGAAGCTGATGCGCAACCAGGGAATCGTTCTGACAAGAGACCAGCTCCTGACGGAGATCTGGGGATATGATTTTGACGGTGAGACGAGGACAGTTGACGTCCATATCCGGACTCTCCGGCAGAAACTCGGGGAAAAAGGTGAAATCATTCAGACAGTACGCGGTGTAGGATACCGTGTTGGAGGAGCCGCATGAGAAGACGGATACAGAGAAGCATGGTGATGGTGCTGGCTGTCACCTTGCTTCTTTCTTACGCTATATTGACACTTTTTATCTACAACCGAAATTTATCAATACTTGAAGCGGAAGTGCGCCAGGAGACTCGTTATATTCAGACGGCTATCAATATATCGGGGGCTGACTATCTGGATGAAATGAATGAGGTGGACTGGACGACAAGAGTGACCCAGATCGATCCAAATGGCGATGTGCTCTACGATACGCTGAGCGATGGCAGCACGCTTGAGAATCACAGCAGGAGAAACGAAGTGCGGGAGGCTCTGTCCTACGGCGAGGGTGAGGACGTCAGGATGTCAGACACTGTCGGGGAAGAACTGTATTATTACGCAGTACTCCTGGATGACGGAACTGTCCTGAGGACTTCAAAATCTATGGACGGCCTGGTTGGAACAGCTCTCGATATACTTCCGGTTATGGGCGGGCTGGCAGTTATTGTGCTTGTGTTTGCGTATTTCCTGGCAAAATGGCAGACAAGAAGACTGGTAAGGCCGATCTATGAACTGGATCTGGAGAACCCTCTTGAGAACAAGATTTATCCGGAACTGCAGCCGTTTCTCGAGGCTATGGACCGGCAGAACAAGGAAAAAGAAGCAGTCTCAAATATGAGAAAAGAGTTCTCGGCCAATGTCTCTCATGAGCTGAAAACTCCTCTTACCTCCATATCGGGATATGCGGAGATTATGAAAAACGGTATGGTACGCCCGGAGGATATTCCGGTATTTTCCGAGCGCATTTATAAAGAAGCCCGCCGCCTTATCACACTGGTGGAGGATATTATCAAACTCTCCAAGTTAGATGAGGAGTCAGTCGAGCTGGAGAAAGAAGATGTGGATCTCTATGACCTGACCCGAGAGATCATCAGCAGGCTTTCTCCGCTCGCGTCAAAGAAAAACATCAGAATGGAAATGACCGGAGAGTCTGTTCATTACTGGGGAATCCGTCAGATTCTTGACGAGATGATCTACAATGTATGCGAAAACGCGGTAAAATATAATAATGAATACGGCAGAGTGTCTGTCTGGGTAGGAAATACGCTGGACGGGCCAAAGATAACAGTATCTGATACCGGAATCGGCATTCCAAAAGAACATCATGAGAGAATATTCGAGCGTTTCTACCGTGTGGATAAGAGCCACTCAAAAGAGCGGGGAGGAACCGGACTGGGATTGTCTATCGTGAAGCACGGCGCGCTGCTGCACGGAGCCAAAGTTACAGTGGACAGTATGCCAGGGCAGGGAACAAGGATAGAGATGCAGTTTCCGAAGGAGAAGTGATTCTGGTCTGTGGAAATAACAGGAGTCTGCGGGAGAATAGATATTCCCCGCAGACTCATTTGCATTCGGGGAGCAACCTGTGCTATTATGTCTATAACACATCAGAGAAAGGGGATCGCTATGATCATCGAAGTTGATTTTAACAGTGACGAAGCTATCTATATCCAGCTCTGTAACCAGATTATTATGGGAATTGCCACTTCGGTCATTCGGGAGGGAGATTCACTCCCGTCTGTACGACAGCTTGCAGATACGATCGGTGTTAATATGCATACGGTGAATAAAGCATACAGTGTATTAAAGCGGGAAGGCTATATCAGTCTTGACAAGAGACGGGGTGCCGTGATTGCTCTCGATGTGGATAAACTGGAGCAGCTTGAACAGATGAGACGTGAGCTTAGGATCGTGCTTGCGCGCGGCTGCTGCAAGAATATTTCGCGCAGGGAAGTGCATGACCTGGTAGACGAGATATTTGATGACTATGAATAACAGGAGGTTTTTATGCATACAGCATTCACAAAGCAGGCGGAGAACGTGATCCGCTATGCTGCGAAAAAAGCGAGGGAGATGCAGCATCCGTATATCGGAACAGAACATCTTCTTCTGGGGCTCAGACAGGAATTTACAGGAGTTGCGGGCCAGATCCTTGCTCAGAACGGCGTGGAGGAGGAAAAGGTACTGCAGCTTATGGATGAGCTGATTGTTCCGAGGGAGGATGTGCGTGTGACGGGCAGGCCGGAAGAGAGCCCGCGGTATCAGGATCTTCTTGAAAACAGTGAGAGGGAGGCGCACAGACTGCGCGCGGAGAAAGCGGGAACGGAGCACCTGCTTCTTTCCATGATCCGGGATGTGGACTGTGTGGCAACGAGAATCCTGATTACACTGAATATTAATATACAAAAGATCTTTCAGGATATTATGAATGCAGTCGGAGCAGATCCGAAAGAATATCAGGAAGAGATGCAGGAAGACGGAAGAAATGCCCGTTCCATGATGGAACAGTTCTGTACTGATATGACTTCACGGGCTGAAGAGGGCAGGCTGGATCCGGTGATCGGCAGAGACCGGGAAATGCACCGCCTTATGCAGGTGCTAAGCCGGAGAACAAAGAACAATCCCTGTCTGATCGGAGAACCGGGAGTGGGGAAAACGGCGATTATCGAAGGGCTGGCACAGAGAATAGCCTCAGGAGTAGTTCCGGAAAAGATGAAGGAGAAACGGATCTGCACGCTGGATCTTCCGGGCCTGATCGCGGGTTCCAAGTACCGCGGTGAGTTTGAGGAGCGGATGAAAGGCCTGATCGCGGAAGTTAAGGCCAGCGGAAATGTGATTCTCTTTCTTGATGAGATCCACACAATGATCGGAGCAGGGGGAGCGGAAGGCGCTATTGATGCGTCCAGCATATTAAAGCCGTCACTTGCAAGAGGCGAGATGCAGCTTATCGGAGCTACTACGATTTCCGAGTACCGCAAATATATTGAGAAGGACGCGGCGCTTGAACGCCGGTTCCAGCCTGTCTCCGTGGAAGAGCCAACAGCAGAACAGTGTATTGATATATTAAAAGGCCTGCGGGAAAAGTATGAGGCCCATCACAAAGTGGCGGTGGAGGACGCTGCTCTTGACGCGGCGGTGCAGATGTCCAGACGGTATATTACGGATCGAAACCTTCCAGACAAGGCAATCGATGTGCTGGATGAGGCATGCTCAAAAGTGAGTTTAAGAGGATACAAAGTGCCGGAGAATCTGACGGCTCTCGAAGAGGCGATAAAAGAGCTTGGAAAACAGAAAGAGGAGAGCATTAGAAACGGTGATTTTGCCGAGGCGTCCCTTGTGCAGAAAGAACAGGAGCAGGCTGAGGCAAAGCTTTCAAATCTCAAAAAACGTTTTCAGAAGAAAAGCGCGGCCAATCACCCCACGGTAACAGAGGATGATATTGCGGAAGTTGTATCAGCATGGACGAAAGTGCCGGTGCAGAAGCTGGCGGAAAGTGACGCGGAGCGTCTGAAGAAACTCGAGAGTGTCCTTCACAAACGGGTGATCGGACAGGAAGAGGCGGTCAGCGCGGTAGCCAGGGCTGTAAAGAGAGGGAGAGTGGGCCTGAAAGATCCGAAGCGGCCTGTAGGTTCGTTTTTGTTTCTTGGTCCAACCGGAGTCGGAAAGACAGAGCTTTCCAAGGCGTTGGCAGAGGCGCTGTTCGGCAATGAGGAAGCGATGATCCGTGTCGACATGTCGGAATATATGGAGAAACATTCCGTTGCCAAGATGATCGGTTCTCCGCCGGGATATGTAGGCCATGAGGAAGGAGGGCAGCTCAGCGACCAGGTGCGGACGCATCCTTATTCTGTTGTGCTCTTTGACGAGATCGAGAAAGCGCATCCGGATGTGTTTAATATTCTTCTGCAGGTGCTCGATGACGGGCATATTACGGATTCTCAGGGAAGGAAAGTAGATTTTTCCAACACGGTGATCATTATGACATCGAATGCCGGAGCCAAAGCGATTGTGGAGCCCAAGAAGCTTGGATTTTCCACGAAAGAAGATCCGGCGGACGACTATAAGAAAATGAAGCAGAATGTGATGGATGAGGTGAAAATGATCTTTCGCCCGGAATTTCTGAACCGCATTGATGAGACGATCGTGTTCCATACGCTTGATAAGAGTCATATGAAGAAGATTGTCACTTTGCTCTGCCGTGACTTTACAAAGAGACTGTCCGATCAGATGGACATTCATCTCATCCTCAGGGAGTCGGCTAAGAATCTCATCATAGAGAAGGGAACAGACGCAAAATATGGAGCGAGGCCTCTGCGCCGCGCCCTTCAGACGGAACTGGAGGACAAACTTGCGGATGCGATCTTAAACGGCGAGGTGAAACCCGGAGATCATGTAGAGGCCGGGGCGTCCAAAAAGGTGATAAGATTTATCACAAGGGCGTCGTAACTTTTTATCCTGCCGGCAAAATTCACGGATCTATCAGTGGAAAATTGGCGGACTTTATATTATAATAGCGATATTACAAATACCTAGGAGGAAATTTTGAAATGGCAGCAGTGAAAGAACTATTGCGCGCAGAAGGTAACGGAACATTAAGTTTTGGGGATTATACTCTTGCCGCGAAGACGAAAAAAGACAACTATGAGTTTGAGGGAGATATTTATAAAGTAAAAACTTTTTCTGAGATTACCAAACTTGAGAAAAACGGAATGTTTGTCTATGAGTCTGTTCCGGGAAGCGCAGTGGAGAATTTCAGAGAAACAGACAGGGAGGTATCTTTTGAGGTATCTGCCCGGACAGATGTGCAGTTTACTCTGGAGCTTGAGCCGGAGAGTGAATATGAGGTATTTATAGATGGAGATTCAGCAGGAAAGATGAGCACGAATCTGAGCGGAAAACTCAGTGTCAGTGTGGAACTGACCGCTGATAAAAGCGCTCAGATAACAGTGAAAAAGTGTTGACAGATTAAAGCTGGAATAAGGTATGCCGGCTGACGGGCGGGTGGTTTATCCACCCGCTTTTTGTGACGGCGACGAGCCAAAGTCCGGGCTTGCCCGAGACCCTGGCGACCGCTTATAATCCCGGAATGTGCCTTTTGGCACTTCCGGTGATTATGTAATCAGTGATGTACTGTTCCTGTACGGTAATCCCGTATCAGGACCTGAGGAAAGGAATGGCAATATGGCGAAGGGAAAGAAGAGCGTATTTTTCTGCCAGAACTGCGGGCATGAAGAGGCGAAATGGCTTGGACAATGCCCTGCTTGTGGGGAATGGAATACATTTGTAGAAGAAAAGATAAACAGCGGCATTACAAAAGGAACGGCCGCTTCCGCCAGGTCTGTTCGGGAGTCTGTGCGCGAGGCGGAAGTAGTGCCCCTGAACAGTGTGACAGCTGACGACGACGCCAGATGCGGAACACGAATTCGGGAGCTGGATCGTGTGCTGGGCGGAGGAATCGTGCCGGGATCTCTTGTGCTGGTCGGAGGCGATCCAGGGATCGGCAAATCTACACTTCTTCTGCAGGTATGCCGTGAGATGGCGGAGGAAAAGAAGATTCTTTACATTTCGGGGGAGGAGTCTCAGGCGCAGATCAAGCTGAGAGCAAACCGCATGGGAGCGTTTTCCTCACGACTTCTTCTTCTGTGTGAGACGAATCTTGAGATTATAAAGGGCGTGATCGAAAAAGAACAGCCGGAGCTGGTGATCATAGATTCCATACAGACGATGTACAGCGAAGAGATTTCTTCCGCTCCCGGTAGCGTCTCCCAGGTGAGGGAATCCACGAATCTGTTCATGCAGCTTGCAAAAGGACTGTGTATTACTATCTTCATTGTAGGGCATGTTACAAAGGAAGGTACTGTTGCGGGTCCCAGGGTTCTGGAACATATGGTGGACACAGTGCTCTACTTTGAGGGGGACCGGCATGCGTCCTACCGTATCTTGCGGGCAGTGAAGAACCGGTTCGGATCGACCAATGAGATCGGTGTATTTGAGATGCGGCAGTCGGGTCTTGCAGAAGTGGAAAATCCTTCAGAATATATGCTGAGCGGACGTCCTGAAAATGCCTCGGGATCTGTAGTCGCCTGCTCTATGGAGGGAACGCGCCCAATCCTGATAGAGATTCAGGCACTGGTGTGTCAGAGTAATTTCGGAATGCCGCGAAGAACCGCGGCCGGAACAGACTATAACAGGGTGAATCTGCTTATGGCGGTGCTGGAGAAGCGCCTTGGCATGGCTCTTGGAAGTTATGACGCATATGTAAATATCGCCGGCGGCATTCGGATGAATGAGCCTGCCATTGATCTGGGAATCATCATGGCAATCGCTTCGAGCTTCCGGAACCGTCCGGTGGACGAAAAGACAATCGTGTTCGGAGAAGTGGGGCTAAGCGGGGAAGTACGAGCCGTGAACATGCCGGAGCAGAGAGTGGCTGAGGCAAAGAAGCTGGGGTTTGAGACATGTATTCTGCCGGAGGTATCCCTTAAGATGGTAAAAGGTGTGAAAGGAATCAGACTGATCGGAGTAAAAAATATCGGTGACGCTGTAAAGGTGATTTAAAAGACGAGGGAGTTTTCCCGTGTATGGAGTGAGAGAAAGGAGAAAGAAAATGAAACCCTATATAAGAAAGGCGAAGTATTACGAGACAGACCAGATGGGGATTATCCATCATTCCAACTATATCCGCTGGATGGAAGAGGCGCGCATCGACATACTGGATCAACTGGGGTATCCTTACCGCAGATTTGAAGAGATGGGGTATATGAGTCCGGTGCTCCATGCCGAGTGTGAGTACAGGAAAAGCATCAAATTTGATGACGAGGTGAAGATCGTTGTAAGCCTTCAGGAGTTTGGTAAGGTTAAGTTTACACTCAGATACGATATTTATAATATGTCGGAAGGCGGAGGGTTAAGCGCATTTGGAACGACAACACATTGTTTCCTTAACAAGGATGGAAGACCAGTAATGATTAACAAAGAAATGAAAGAGTTTTCGGACACCATGCAAAAGCTTATTTGAGAGGAAATGATGATAAAGAGTGGTGGATATGGCTGGGCTATGAAAAGGATCGGGCGATGTGTCTGCTTTGGAAGAAAAAAGATTATCCCGTTATATATACCGGGGAGAAGGGATATGTGGCCGCGATTTTGTATTCCGAAAGCAGAAAAATACCGCCAGATCAGAGACGCTTGAATCGGAGGAAGGAACCGTCTACGGTCTGACGGATTTTGATGAACAGATATATTATAAATACTGATATTCCAATCTGGAAACTCAGGTGACAAACGCTCTAATCAAAAATGAAACGGCTGTGACGGAAGAGCAGTGCAGAGCTTATTATGACGCGAATCAGGAGATAATCATATCCTTAAAAATGTAGAGAACTTTGAGCGCAGACTATATAAGGAACCGGAACAGGTCAGGGATGGATGAGAAGATAGAAAACTGCAAACCCCAAGGTTTATACTGGGAAACAAAAGGAGTCTTCTGGATGAACACTCCCTTTTTTATAATAACTTCTCGGAATCTCAATGAATAAGATTCCAACCGAAACTTGACAACTGAATATCGTGCAGGAAAAGAAATT
>NZ_CALWFZ010000038.1 GCF_944377805.1 uncultured Mediterraneibacter sp.
TAAGACCCCTTGAAGACGACGAGGTAGATAGGGCAGAGGTGGAAGTGCAGTAATGCATGGAGCTGACTGTTACTAATAGGTCGAGGGCATAACCAAAGCGGGAATAGGTAAAGTGATGTAGAGATTTCTTTGTATGTAGTTTTGAAGGTATACGGACAATTTCACAGGAATGAGAGGAAGCGCCTGATAGAGTCATCTTTCAGGCGCTTTTTTCACGATTCACTTCTGATATTTTTTCTGTACTGTGAAGGTGTGATGCCGTATTGCTTTTTAAAAAGATTGTTAAAGTATGTCCGACCCGAGAATCCGAGTTCGTCGATAATCTCGGATATTGTTTTGTTTGTATTGGCGAGAAGGTGTGCGGCTTCTTTTATGGTGAAGAATTTTCTGTATTCAAGAAGGCTCATTCCCACAGACTGTTTGACGATCTTATTCAGGTAGCTGTCACTGTAGTGAAGTGTTTCCGCGATTTCCTGCCGGCTGATCTTGCCGCTGTGAGATTCCAGAAGTCTCTGGATCTGTATAAACAGATATTCCTGTTTGCTGTTGTCTACGGATATCCTGCGCGAATTATAGAGAGAGTAATCAAGCAGGATCCCCAATATCTCTGAGATGATTCCCTGAATTGCCGGATAGCTGCCATATGAAAGACGGGCATTTTCCGTGGACAGTTTTGAAAACAGATTTTTCAATAACGGAATTATTCTTTCAGAGGTAACTTTGGGATAGAAATCCATGTATTGTTTATCGCGTGATTTTAATGATCTGCGGAAGAACTCATAAACAGTGTTGCTGCGCTGCTGATGTGAGCCGTCTGCGTTGAAGCAGAGATCATTCTGGATCATCCGGGTGACGAAATCATCAGACAGCATCAGAAAATACAAAGATGAATTGCCGCAGGGCTGCTCGCGGTGACGGACTGCGTGATTCAGGAGGCAGCACTGTCCGGTATGATACAGATATTTCTGATTTTCGATTTTCTGGATGGTATTTCCCTCCATTACAAACATGATCTCAAAATAATCATGCTGATGCGTCTGGGAATAATTAAAAGTACTGTCGTTCAGCGGATCGCTGCTGCTATAGAAATAGAGAGGAGCTTCCGCAGATGAAAGAAACAGATTATCGTTATAATCAAATTTCTCTTTTATAAATGCGTAAGGGGATTTTAATTCATACAGCGCGGAAATGGAACTGCCATAATGATGAATGTCAAAGGCATTCTGCGGACCCTGATTCATATTCTGAAACCGATTCGTATTGTTCATTTATTCTGTTCTCCTTCGCTTCTGTATATTCTGATCATAAGTTTCTGTATTGTAATTTCATTATACTATGGGATTGGCCAGTATTATACTAAATGAGTCCTTTTGGCACGTTTTTGATATGAATATTTTCCTGTATCCTGTTTTTGTTATTGGAAATTCGGGTCAGAAAAGAGATACTTTTAAAAAGTTATTTGAGTTTCCGGGAACAATAATGATTCAATTTCAACAAAAGATTACAGGAAGGTGGTAATGAGGTATGGGAAATACATCAGAAAAGAAATATTTGACCTTCATGCAGAAGGTAGGATATGGAGTGGGAGATCTTGGATCGAACTATTGCTGGACATTCGTGTCATCATTTGTCCTGATCTACTGTACTAATACTCTGGGAATAAGCGCAGGCGTGATCGGTGTGATCATGATGCTCTCCAAGTTCCTGGACGGCATATCGGACGTTATTATGGGACGGATCATCGATAAGACAAAGAGTAAAATGGGAAAAGCCAGATTCTGGTATGCGATCAGTGCTTTTCCGGTAGCATTGTTTACATTCCTGTTGTTTAATATACCGGGAAGTTTTTCAGAAAACACGCAGTATGTATATATTTTCATCGTTTATACACTTATGGGTGTTGTGTTCTACACAATGAGCAATATTGCATACTCTTCCATGACGGCGCTTGTAACAAAGAATGTAAAAGAACGTGTTCAGCTTGGAAGCTATCGTTTTATCTTTGCCGGGATTGCGGTTATCCTGCTTGGTACATTTACATCTGATCTGGTTGAATTCTTTGGAGGCGGTCAGCACGGATGGACGATCGTATCACTGATCTATGCAATCATTTGTTTTGTATTCCTTTTCATTCCGGTGCTTGCGGTAAAGGAACTCTCAGAAAGTGAACTGATGGAAGACAGTGCGCAGAGCGCAGCCGAAGAGAAGGTTGGATTTGTAAGATCCGTTGTGCTTCTTTTCAAAAATAAATATTTCCTCCTTGTCCTGCTCTGGTATCTTGTGATGTATCTGGCAAGCGGTGTTACGTCAGGACTTGGGATTTATTATACAACCTATAAACTCAACAATGCAGGCCTTCTCGGTACGCTGAGTATGGTTGCTATGGTGCCGGCAATCATCGTACTGCTTTTCGTTCCACAGCTTACGGAAAAATTCGGGATCCGAAGAGTTGGCATCTGGGGTGCTGTATTTGGGATTGCAACAGGCGTTCTGGCACTGATCGGCGGCAATACGGAGTTCTGTCTCATAGCTGTTATAATCGGATTAATCGGAAAGGCAATCGGTACCGCACCAATGAGAGGCGGTGTGAATGCCCTGATCGCTGCGGCGGATGATTATTCTGTGCTGAAATACGGCACCCGCGTAACTGGCATGATGTATTCCTGTTCTTCCGTAGGTCTGAAAGTGGGTACAGGATTCGGCACAGCGGCAACCGGTATCCTGCTTGAACTGGCTAAATTTGACGGTGCGGCAGAAGTACAGTCAGTTTTTACTGTGAATATGATCAATTACGGATATATCCTGGCAGTAGCTATTCCGTCAGTGATCACACTGATCGTGCTTATCTTCCTGAATGTAGAAAAGGAAAATAAGAGGCTGAGAGAGCAGGCAGAAAAGGAGAAATAGGATGAAAAAAATACTGTTTAACGAGGACTGGTATTTTAAATATAACAGGATCGGATCGAAACCTGCGGACATTCCGCCGCAGAAAGTCAATCTTCCGCATGATGCAGTGATCAGCCTTCCCTGTTCTGAAGAAGGGGACAGAAGAAAAGGCTTTTATCCCAACGTTTTTGTTCTCTACTCAAAAGAATTGTATGTGGAGCCTGAGTGGAAAGGCGAATATATTGTGCTTCAATTTGACGGCGTTTATAAAAATTCAAAAGTATTTGTCAATGGTGTATACGCCGGAGGAAACAGATGCGGTTATGACCGGTTTTTTGTCGAAATACATGCATTACTGAAATACGGAGCCAAGAATCTGATTTCCGTGGAGGCGGATACATCCTGTGACTCCCGCTGGTATTCAGGCGCCGGGATATACAGAAATGTTTATCTGCTCAGAAGCGGTAAGATCCATTTCTGTCCGGGGAAAATTAAGATCAATACCGAGCATGCGGATGAAGAGGAAGCGGCACTCACGGCGCGTATGGATATTAAAAATGAAGATATCCTGCCATGCACAGTGAATGCGGAGATCGAGTTCCGGGATGAGAATGGAGATATCGCCTGTGTCAGCAGAAGAAAGGTTACACTCAAAGAACAGGCTGTAACCTGTGCAAACTGGAAAATCTATATGGATGCTCCGAAACTCTGGGATCCGGACAGTCCTCATATGTACGAATGTACGGTTAAGCTTCTGGACGGAGATGAGACGGTTGATGAAGAGCAGTTCCGTACAGGTATCCGGACACTTTCGCTCGGACAGAGGAAAGGGTTTTGTATCAATGGAGCCAATGTCCGCTTATACGGCGGCTGCATACATCATGATAACGGTATTATCGGAAGCGCAGCATTTAAAGGCGCTGAATACCGGAAGATCAGGATGCTCAGAGAAGCCGGATATAATGCCATCCGCTGTTCGCATAATCCGATGAGTGAGGAACTGATGGATGCATGTGATACATACGGCATGCTTGTGATGGCGGAACTGACAGATATGTGGAATTACAGAAAAACAGAAGATGATTTCAGCAGGACATTTGCGGATGACTGGGAAAAATCAGCAGAGATGCTGGTGGATGTATGTTTCAATCATCCGAGCGTAGTTGTGTACTCTGTTGGAAATGAAATCAAAGATCTGGGCAGGCCGGATGGAAAAATGATCAGCCGCATGCTGGCAAACCGGTTCCGGAAACTTGACAGTACCCGATATGTAACAGCGGGGATCAATGCCATGCTGACCGTATCGCCGGGAGCATCAGCCATACCTGAAGAAAAGAAGAGTACGGATATCAATACCGTGATCTTTGAAATGATGGACAAGATCAATGATATGCAGTGTGCGGATGCGGTAGTGGCGGCGACAGAGGAAGCCGGAGGGAATATTGATATTGTCGGATATAATTATGCTGAGGATAAGCAGCTGCTGGATATGGAGAAATATACAGACTGGATCTGTGTGGGCAGCGAGACATTCCCGCGGAATATCGCTAAAAACTGGGAAATGGTTGAGAAGTATCCGAACATTTTAGGCGACTTTTCATGGACGTCATGGGATTATCTGGGCGAACCGGGAATCGGACGGAACAGAGGTACCGTCAACAAGAGCGGCGATATTTATGAAGTCTTTCCGTACAAATTATCCAATAGCGGTGATTTTGATATTACGGGATATCGCAGACCACAGAGCTTCTACCGGGAGTGTGTAGTGGGACACAGGACAAAGCCGTTCCTTGCTGTGAAAAATATGGATCATGATGCAGAAAATGCGCTTAAGACACCGTGGTCATGGCCGGATGTTGTTTCGAGCTGGAGCTGGAGAGGACATGAAGGTGAAGCGGTTTCCGTTGAAGTGTATGGCATGGGCGATGAAGTCGAACTTATTGTGAATGGAAAGAGCGCCGGGCGCAAGAGCGTGCGAAAGAAGTCAGAAGGGAAACTGCTGGCTGGCGTTACGGTATTCGATACCGTTTACGAGCCGGGATATGTGGAAGCCGTTCTTTACAGAGACGGGAAAGAAGCCGGCAGACACTGCTTGAATACAGCGGAAGATGAACTGGAGATCCGGATCTGTGAAGAACAGGGGAATGAGTGGCAGGATATCCGTTTCTTTGAGATAAAACTGACAGATAAAAGCGGTGAACTGAAGACAGACTGCGACAGAAAGATCAAAGTGACTGTAGAGGGGGACGGAAAGCTTCAGGGATTCGGCAGCGCATTCCCGTACAGTACAGAGAACTTTACAGACGGTGAGTATACAACATTTTATGGGAGAGCGCTCCTTGCGGTACGGCCTTCCGGAAGCGGAGAGATCAAAGTGACAGCGGAAACAAGCGGGGCTGACATTGTGAGCAAAGAATTCTGACCGGAAGATAATGAATTGAATAACCCCCTGGATAAATCCCGTATTTCTGTGGAAATGTATGAAGCAGAAATGCGGGATTTTCAGGTCTGTTTATGTTGTTTGCTGTCCGGCTGTCTGATATAATCTGATATATGGAGAAAAGGAGATCGAAGGAATGCAGGTGCTGTTGAAAAACAGGCCGGTACTGGATATCCAGGAAAATGGCGTGTGCAGGGTATTGGATTTTGACCGGCTTCCGTTTGCTTTGAGAAAAGAAAATATAACCTTTGTTGATTTTATCGAATGGGCGTCAAACAGAACTTTGTCGATCGGCCGCAGTTATGCGAAAGAGATCTTGAATTCACTCCGCCTTTCTCAGACAAACCGGTTTGCTGTGTGCAAGGCGTGCCGTGGTCTGAGTCTTGAAGATTCATACTGGCTCCGTCAGGATGACGATGACAAGAGTTGGGAAGAGGTTAATCTTTTCCGAAACCCGTTGTCTCTTTTTGTGACAGAAATCTCTCTGTCAGGTTCAAATATACATTTTACCGCCAGTGCAGAAGAGCGGCGGAATATCCACACACCGGAACTGACGACACTGGGAGCAAGCGCAAAAGGATGGATCCGTCAGGAAGGAAAGCTGTATCTCCACAAAGTGGGAAAATACGAGATACCGGCAGATCAGATCCTGAATGTTCTTGACATCCCGCACATTCATTACCGGGTGTCTGCAGAGAAAGAGATTTCCGATTATATTTCTGAAGAAAGAAAAGAATGGATCCGTGGCGTAGGAGAAGCTGTAGTAAATTCAGAGCTTTTTACATCTGAGCAGATTTCTCTGGTATCTTTTGAAGAATTTCAGATATTCTGTGAAAATTATGGCCTTAATCCGTATGCCGAAGTAGAGAAAATGGATCGGGAATTTTATCTGAAGATGCAGATCGCGGATTACATTCTCAATAATAATGACAGACATGAACAGAACTTGGGATTCCTGATGGATAATGCGACCGGAAAGCTGACCGGATTCTGCCCGTTGTTTGATCATGATCATGCGTTTTCAAATTATGAGAATGTAATGTCACAGACAACAGAATGTGATATGACTTTGAAAGAAGCTGCTGTCGGAGCACAGAAAGAACTTGGAATGAATCTGGATAAGCTGGATGATATGGAGCAGCCTCAATTTCTGAGTGCGGTACAGTGGGACGCCGTGCTCGACAGAAAGTGTCAGCTGTCAGGAACAATATGACAGTAACATAACAATTTGATTCAGGGAAGTGATTATATGCCGGGATATATTTTACATCTGACCGCTGCGAAGATGTATCTTGACAGATTAATATATGAAGATCCGGAAGATCCGCTGTGCAGAGATCCGAAGCAGCAGAATGATTTTTATATCGGCAATCTGCTCCCGGATACGGTGACCAGCCGGGAAGCAAAAGCGGTATCGCATTTCAGGGATCCTGCATACAAAGAGTGCATGATGGAATGGCCCCATCCGGACCGTTTTATCGAGAAGTATTCGGACAGGATGGGGGAAGCCGTGTATCGTGGCTATCTGTTCCATCTTTATATTGACCGGTGTTTCTTTCGGGATTATATCCCGGAGGTGGCCGGCTTTTATGATGTTTACGGCAAAGAGACAGGAATCCGGGATGAGATCGCTGAAGT
Organism: uncultured Mediterraneibacter sp.; assembly: GCF_944377805.1. GTDB lineage: Bacteria > Bacillota > Clostridia > Lachnospirales > Lachnospiraceae > Mediterraneibacter. The sequence continues at coordinate 6,965 of NZ_CALWFZ010000038.1, forward strand.
CCGGCTGAAGAAAAGCGGAGCGTGTGTTCCGCTGAAAAGATACCTGTCAGAGGAATATTATTACGGGGATTATACGAAAATGAACACCCACCTGTGCAGGCAGTTCAGCCTGCCGGCGGAGTTGAAAGCAGGAGCCGATCCGGGGATCACGGAAGCGGATTATTCAGGTATCGGCCATATCCTTGATGAGCTGGAACGGTTCAGGCAGGTTCCGGAAAGTGCGGCGGAGGATCTGAAGGTGTTTGATCTTGACGGATTGATCGGATTTTTGCAGAATGCAGTTCTGACCTTCTGAAAATGTAATACGCATGGAGGCGTGAAAAGATGACAGAATATAAAAAGGGCCCAGACGTAAATATCATTAAGGAAAGTGCGCTCAGATACGGCATTGAACGATACAGGGGTTATACGATTGAAGATTACTATTCGCTTCCGGAAAATACGCGCGCCGAGCTGATCGACGGCGTATTGTATGATATGGCGTCCCCGACGGTGAGACATCAGGATATAGCAATGCAGGTAAGCTTCCAGATGGTTGCCTATGTAAATAAAAAAGGTGGAAAGTGTAAAGTGCTTCAGGGCCCGGTGGATGTACAGCTTGACTGTGATGATAAGACAATGGTGGTCCCGGATATCATTATTGTATCCGTGACTTCCATCCACATACGATACGACATACTTTCGCAACCAGATGTTTTGAGAAGAAAATGGAGCCGAAAGT
>NZ_CALWFZ010000039.1 GCF_944377805.1 uncultured Mediterraneibacter sp.
AAAGTAACAAAAGGGAACCCCTAACCCCTCATGATTGAGGGGCAGGGGGAGCTGAATAGGCGAAGCCTATTTTTTACGTGTTAAGATGAAAACACTTCGAAGAATGGCGGTATTAAAAAAGAGAGAACAGATACCGCTGGAAATTTTTGGCACAAAAGACTGGAAATAAATACCAATACTAGTATAAAATACCATTGAGGGCAGCGATGCTCGAACTCATGCATGAAAAGTATTACCGGAAAAAGATTTTTGAAGTAAAGAAGGGTACATATGAAATTGAATGCGATAAGTGAGAAGATGCTGGAGGCGCTGCGCTGCTTCCTGAATGGTGAGAAAGTAATGTGGGAGGATGGCCTTAGTGCAGAAGACTGGGCGGAACTGTTCCGTCTCTGCCGGCACCACCAGATCCTTCCTATGATATATGACACGGTATATGCCTGCCCGGCATTTGCATCGTGCCCGCCTGATCTGGTACAGATGATCAAAGGGCAGGTAATACGGCAGGTAATGACGCAGAGCAGGAAGACGGATGAGTTCCTGCAGCTTTACAGAAAACTGACAGAGCAGGGGCTTACCCCTGTGGTAGTAAAAGGCATCATATGCCGCAGTCTGTACCGCGAACCGGATTACCGGTGCTCGGGGGATGAGGATGTACTGATACCGGCAGAACAGTTCCATGACTGCGCAGATGTATTTGCTCAGAATCACATGGATATGCTGGAGCCTGATATGAATCCGGACGAAGAGGGAGAAGTTCCCTACTATCATGTGGGCGGTATGTTACATATAGAGCTTCATAAAGAACTGTTCTCCTCTGAGTCAGAAGCATATGGCGGACTGAACCGTCTGTTTGACGAAGTGTTTGACCGGAAGATACAGGCGGAAATAAACGGTGTAAAAGTGTATACGATGTGCCACACGGATCATCTGCTCTATCTGATCCTTCATGCGTTCAAACATTTCCTGCACAGCGGCTTCGGTATCCGGCAGGTGTGCGATATCGTGATCTATGCGGAAACTTACGGGGCAGAAATTGACTGGGAGTATCTGCTGGAAAAATGCGGGGAGATCCATGCGGATGTATTTGCGGCATCCCTGTTCGATATTGGAAAAAAACAGTTGAACTTCGATCCCGTCAAAGCCTGTTATCCGCAGAGCTGGTCAGAGATCGAGGCGGACGGCGGCGATATGCTGGAAGATCTGATCGACGGCGGCGTGTTCGGGGATTCCAGCATGAGCAGAAAGCACAGCAGTAATATCACGCTGCAGGCGGTAAGCGAAGATAAAAAAGGAAAGAAAGCCGGTGCATCGCTGATTCAGACACTCTTCCCCGACAGAAAATATATGGAGAGAACCTATACATATCTGAAGAAATATCCGTTCCTGCTCCCGGTGGCGTGGGCGTCCAGAGTAAGAAAATATCTGAAAGAATCGAAGAATATGAGCGGGAACGATGCCATGGCGAGTATTGAGATCGGGAATCACAGGGTAGATCTGATGAAAAAGTACAAGATTATACAGTGAAAATAATTGGACCGGCGGGGGTGCATAGTGCGTCTCCGCCGTTAATTAATAAGTCCCGGATAGCGTCAGTGTACACTGATGCTAAGATCAGTAATGTGAAAAAACGGTTAAAAAAGTGTTAAATGTGTCCTGTTTTTCTTGAATTTGAAAAAAATAGAGCGTAAAATAGTATGGTAAAAAGAAATTGTATTGCCTTTTAATCCCGTGCATAAGCGGATGCTGTTATGAAATGCTTTATTAATATAATACTTGATTCAGAAATCATAGACGATGTACACGCTTTGTCAGAGAGTTGTTTAGGAAGGTAGATGGAATGGAGGTATGTTGTATATGAAGAAGAGATGGGAAACACCGAGAGCAGTAGTGGAGAAATTTGAGCCGAATGAGTATGTAGCAGTATGTTGGACGGTGGCATGTAAAGTTGGATACGGAAATTATGGCGGTTATGGTTGGGATCAGTGGGGTGGTCAAGGACCTTATGGTGGTGAATGCCATGATCATACGGGGAGCTGCAGTAAAGCAAGTAATAATCAGTTTAATGTTGATGAAAATGGAAACGTTTCATTCTATGCTGAAAATAGCAGCGATCAAGGATCGCTTAACGGTGGATATACAGACTATATAGATGCAAATGGGGATGGTTCAATTAATGATGGGGACATTATTTTTTGGTATACATTGAGTGGGGATAAAAAAAGAAGATGGAATCACTATGGAACAGTAGTTAATCCTACTCCTGAGCACCCGAACCGCTCTTAATACATATGGTTATCAAAAACTATATACAGGACGTGGAAGCGTTTTGCTTTCCCGTCCTTTTCTAATGTGGGGAGTATAATAATTTGGCGAGTGAGAAGCTCAAGTAAGTTTGACAGAAGGAAGGAGACAATGGAAGCCAGAGAACTCTATGTAATATCAGCGAGCGTGGTATGATGTCCGTAAGCTAAAGAGCGAGATGTTTTCTTAAACAAGTTTTTAAGGATATTTATATTGAAAAGGAAATTCTATATGAGATATAAAAATGTGGAAACTACAATGGAACGGGCTTTGTTGCAGCGTGCCGCTATGAAACAGCAGCCAATCAACGGCAGCTTGGAACTCCTGCCTCTCTGTAATATGAGCTGCGATATGTGCTATATCAAACTGAACCGTTCCGAGATGGAGAAAAAAGGCGGACTGCGTACCGCGGATGAATGGATCAGTCTGGGGCGGGAGATGCAGAAAGCGGGTGCCCTTTTCCTGCTATTGACCGGCGGCGAACCATTACTGTTCCCGGATTTCAAAAAGCTGTATTCCGAGCTGAAGCAGATGGGAATGGTTCTGACAATCAACACGAACGGTACGCTTCTTGATGAGGAGTGGGCGGACTTCTTCGGAGAGAATAAACCACGCCGGATCAATATTACACTTTATGGAGCGGATGACAGAGCTTATGAGACGCTGTGCCATTATCCTGGAGGATTTGAGAAAACAATTCGGGCAATCCGTCTGCTGAAAGACCGCAATGTGGATGTGAAGATCAACGGGAGTGTTACAAAGGACAACTATAAGGATATGCAGAAGATCTATACTCTCGGGAGAAGGCTTGGGGTTCCGGTACATATGGATACTTATATGCTGCCCGGTATTCACGAGAGAGGGCTGCCCTTTGGTGAGCAGTCAAGACTGATGCCGGAAGAGGCGGCAACAGCAGGCATGGAAGCTTTGAAAGCAGAAATGGATCCACAGGCATTTCCGATATATGTTGAGCAGAAGATTGCACAACTTGAAAGTGGTGCTGCGGAATATCCGAGAGGAATTACCTGTATGGCCGGAAACTGCTCATTTGCAGTAAATTGGCAGGGAGAGATGCGACCGTGCGTGACCCTGGAAGAACCTTCCGTTCCGGTATTTGATACTGGCTTTGAGGCTGCATGGGAAAAAGTGTCAAAAGAATCTAAGGCATTCCGAGTAAATGAGAAGTGCATAAAGTGCCGACTGCGCCCGATATGCAAGACTTGTGTGGCGAGTGCAAGGCTGGAAAGCGGGGCTTACGATGGAGTGCCTGAGTATCTGTGTCGGTATGCAGAGGCGTATCGGAGGCTGATGTATGAGGAGGTAGAGCATAAAGGCGAATGATGAATATATGGTGTGTGAGAGTTCAGGAAGAGTATGATGTGGATGAAGAAACTGCCAGACGTGATGTCTACGGGTTCCTCCGTGAACTGTATATCAGAGATATCGTGCGGAATATACCGGAATTGGAGTTGGAAGCAGCGGGAAAACAAGGCGAAAAATGAAATTCCGGAACGCATACTGATATAAAAATTATAATTTGCACAATTTGTATATAGGCAAAAGAGATTATTTGCACAAAAATTACAAATATTACATACTTTCCAGAAATTGTGAATAATTAGTGAGAAAACTGTGTTTTTTAGCATTGACAATCAGATGTTTTGTGCTATCATAATGAAGTATACAAGAATGTTGTAGGGGAGGAGTATATTGGGGAGAGAGAATCAGTCATCCGAAATGCTCTCCGGTTCCGAATCTCAGGATCATCTTCCAAAGGGAACAAAAGAAGGAGGCGTCAGGATGTTTAAAGCAAACCCGAATTTTATTCTGCGGGAAGTTGCCGGCGAAGCAGTGCTGGTACCTGTAGGCGAAGCGGGAATATTTGAAAACAGCGTAATATCGCTAAATGAAACCTGCCGTTTTCTGTGGCAGTTGTTCCAGGAGCCGAGGACAGAGGAAGAAGTGATTGCTGAGGCAAGGAAAGAATATTCCGATCCTGATGGCGAGATGGAACAGGGAATCAAAGATTATATAAGAGAATCTGTAAAATATGGTTTATTAAAGGAGGAGTAAAAATGGAAAGAAAGGTATGGAGAAAGCCGGAAGGCGTAGTACAGCAATTTGCGGCAAATGAGTATGTAGCTGCGTGCTGGAAGATTAATTGTAATGTGCCAACGGGTTATGGATTTATTGATAATAATGGGAATGATCAATATGATCGTGGAGACACAAAACTGACTAATGACGGAGTTTACGGATGCGGAGTATGGCATACAGGAGTAGAAGGAGTGCCTGGTGATGGACCAAAGGCTAATGCTATGTGGCAGCCACAGAAATGGACCTTTTTTGGTGGATATGAAAATGACGGACCTGCATATGACGTATATTACTGGTCCGACGGGTATGGTCAGACCCACAGACATTTTTCAAAAGTAAGCGATGCAGAGTGGGAGACAAATCCGAATGCGTCATAATCTATAGTTTATTTACATATAAAGTAGAGCGAATTTCAAACGGATGGCTTATTTTAGGCCATCCGTTTTGCAATTTAGAAAATAATGGAGAAATATATGGAAGAGCTTGAATATAATGGAAATGTTGAACAATATTTATGTGAAAAAGCAACAATAAATCATGTCCCAATCAATGCAATATTAGAGCTGACCCCACTATGTAATATGAATTGTGATATGTGTTTTGTGCGTTTGAGCCAGGAGGAAATGAAACAAAAAGGCCGTCTGCGCAGCACAGAGGAATGGATTTCGCTGGGAAAGGAGATGCAGAAAGCCGGAACAATGTTCGTATTGCTTACCGGCGGTGAACCATTATTGTATCCGGGATTCAAAGAAATATACGTTGCTTTAAAAAAGATGGGAATGATTTTGACTCTAAATACGAACGGTACACTGATTGATGAGCGGTGGGCGGATTTCTTTGCAAAATATTTACCCCGTAGGATTAACATTACTTTATACGGAAAAGATGAAGATACCTATGGAGAGTTATGTCATTATCCAGACGGATATAAAAAGGCTCTTAACGCAATAAAACTGTTGCAAGAACGAAAGATTGATGTAAAAATAAATGGGAGTATTACCCCGGCTAATGTAAATGATATAGATGCATTGACAGCTATTGCAGATAAGACCGGGGCTGTATGGAAATTTGATACGTATATGTATCCCGCATCTAGGGAACGGTGCAGACATTTTCCCCAGAACGCCAGACTGACGGCAGAACAGGCGGCTGATGTAAGAGTGGCACTCATGAAAAAAAGAATGTCAGAAGAAGAATTCAGCAGATTTGCAGAAGAATTTATTGAGAAGGCTGATATGCCCTCCGGGGAATACGTTCCAACGCCTGTTGGATGCCGCGCGGGGCGGAGCTCTTTTATAATTAACTGGCAGGGGGAAATGCGTCCTTGTGTTATGATGACTGAACCAACTGTGCCGGTTTTTGAACTTGGTTTTCAATCATCTTGGGGACAACTGGTAGAGTCGGTTTCTAAGATTAGATTGAGCCCGAAGTGCAGTGTCTGTGCCCACCGTGAAGTGTGCCAGTCTTGTGCTGCCTGTGCTTTCCTCGAAAGCGGTTCATATGAAGGGGTACCAGAATATATGTGTGAGTATACCAAAAGAACAATAAAAAGAGTGCGGGAAGAATGGGAGAAGATACAGAATGGACAGAATATTTCAGATAGGTGATTTTGTATTCCGGCTTTGCTGTCCGGCGGAGATAACGCCGCCGGAGAATTTCATGAAGTTTGAATGTGAATCTGAAAGTTTTGAGTACACTTATCAGATAAATGTTTCAGACACACTTCCCGATCCGGAGGGGAAGGTTATCGCACAGCGGCCGGATCTCGCTGTATTTCGGTGTGAGACGGAAGCGGGAGAGAGCCTTGAGTGCCGCCTGATCGGAGTGAAAGGAAATCCGGAGTATTACGCCTGCTATCAGGAAGTATCTGAAAATTGTGCGGAGGTTACGCTGATTTGGGAGCGGATTGCGGAGTTGCATATCGATCCTATATTTACCTCTCTTCTTGCGCTGGAACGCCGTCTGGTGAAGCGGAACAGCATGATTCTCCACTGTGCCTATGTGGAATATCAGGGAGAAGCCATCCTCTTCTCTGCTCCGTCAGAGACAGGCAAGACGACTCAGGCGAATCTGTGGGAGAAGTACCGCGGAAGCCGGACGGTCAACGGTGACCGTTCCCTTCTGGGAAAGATCGATGGCAGATGGAACGCCCAGGGCTGGCCAGTGTGCGGCACGTCAGAGGTGTGCAATAATGAAGCACTCCCTGTAAAGGCTGTTGTCATGCTCAGCCAGGCAAAGGAAAATAAGGCTGAGAAGCTGACTCCCGGCCATGCGTTCCCGCTGCTGTACAGCCAGATTACGGTGAATAAGTGGAATAGAGAAGATCATATCCATACCATGGATTTGATCGAAGATTTCCTCGGGAGCGTACCGGTTATTCACCTCGAATGTACGATTTCAGAAGAGGCAGTGATATGTCTGGAAGAAATCCTGCAGACATTGTAAGAGAGTAACGGTTCAGCCCGCGCCATTGGCTGAACTGTTACGTAGGAGAATATTTACAGAGATCCGCGGCTTGACGCTCCAGGACGATGAATGTATACTGTTTCCAGATAACAGTTCAGCCATCAGGGATAGGAGTGATTTGATGAACGAAGAAAATCAGAATGAAAATAAGAATCCCGCCTTTGAATCGTTGGATATCCTGATATCCAGATGGAAAGACGGGACTTTTGGCGAAATCATAGACGACTGGAAGTGGATATTCAGCTACAGCGCGAGATACAAAGGCGCTATTGTATTTTACGTGATCCTCGGTGTGTTCAGCACATCTATGGGACTGGTCAGCAGTGTGGCGAGCAAATACATGATCGATATCATAACAGGATACGAGACGAGCAAGCTGTG
>NZ_CALWFZ010000040.1 GCF_944377805.1 uncultured Mediterraneibacter sp.
TGGAAAGTAACGGTATCTCCGTCATACCGGTCAATCCTGGAAGTGGCAATTACTGGCCTGCCAAGATAGCGGCCGATGTATTTAGCCACTACTTTCGGATCGCAGAGATTCGGTTTGGCATAGACATAGAAGCCCTGTTTATGCTGAGTGTAACATTTCGCTTTCACTTTTTTGAAAGAAGGTCCAATCCGGTCTTCCAGTTCATTGAGAAGAGCCGTGCGGAAAGCATTGCGCAGATAGTTGTAGTTAAAGTGTTTTACATGGCGCCAGAAGCCGTCATCACTGTAACCACCTTCGGAAAGAAGGCAGTGAATGTGGGGATTCCATTTGAGATCGCGGCCAAAAGTATGAAGGACCATGATATAGCCGGGAGTAAAATTTTTGGCATGGTTCAGATTAAAAAACATCCGCGATATAACACTGGAGACGGAATGAAAGAGGCAGTTCAGGAGGGAACGGTCCTGAAGAAAAAAGTCGCGGAGATTTTCATCAATGGTAAAAACGCAGTGGCGATGCTGGACACTGACAAGTTTGAAAGACATACTTGTGGTGCGCTCCATAGCATATTTGTTGCCGCAGGTGGGGCAAAAACGGCTGTGACAGCGGAATGGAACAAACTTGAAGTTACCGCAGTGGGGGCAGGAATACATAGCGCCGCCAAATGAGGGATCACCGCAGTTGATCATCTTATCGATATTTTCCACCTCAGTTTTTCTGGGATGGAGAGTATATATAATTTCTTCATAATGGTCTGTAAAGATTTTTTGTAAGATATTCATAAGACTATTATGCAAGAAAACATAACATAAGAAAACCCCTAACCCCTCATGATTGAGGGGTTAGGGGAGTTGAATAGGCGAAGCCTATTTTTTAGAAACATTTATAATATGAAAAAGATGAAAGCTGCCGGTGGTTGAAGTTTTTAACCACCGGCAGTTCCTTTTGCATCTGTCTTATAAACCACGGGAAATCTAGTTGGCATATTCCCCGCTGATAGTAACCTCTTCGAGAATATGTCCTCTCATCTTTCTGAACAATTCATTCATGTAAAATCCGTTTTTGAGATCAAGTGTAGTATCCAGAGCGTAAACATGAATATCATAGATATGTGGAGCATCCGGCGGAGCCATACCCCCGTAATAGCTGCAGGATTCAGCCGGGTGGCTTCCTCCCTGGATACTAAGCCAGGAGTTGACGCCCTGCACAAAATCATCTGCTGTCTGGCTTTCGTTTTCTTCCAGTTCTGTTTTGCATATGTTCGCTGCAACCCAGTGTACCCATGTAAATCCTCCGCTTACAGGAAAAGCATCCTTGTCGTCAATTACGACTGCAAAACTCTTTGTCCCCTCCGGCGCGTTTTCAATAGAGAGAGGCAGAGAATATGTAGGCATACCCAGCTCATTACATACTCCGCGTTTCCCGTATTTGTCCTGAATGATTCCATTTACAATTCCCTTGCTTGTTACTTTCATAGTTTTCTCCTTTCTGCGACTCTGCCTATAATGTACAGATTTTGCATTGTCGGTTATCTCATATTCTGACATGGATATAATACAATAACCAGACCGAAAAGTACGTTGCTTTTGCAACGTGATTTTCATAATTATAAACTTTTCAACTGAAACCAGTTATGATTATATTCTATAATTCCTTCCTTTTTCATTTTGGACAGTTCTTTAGAGAGCGCGCTGCGGTCTACAGAGAGATAATCAGCCAATTGCTGCCTGTTATATGGGATTCTGAAAGAAGAAGTCCCGCTCTTCTGATACTCTTCCGACAGAAATGCGGAGATTTTTTCGCGTAGGCTTCTTCGGGAGAGAAGATCTGCTTTTTTCATATAGTTTAATTTTTTGCGGATGATAATTGTCATAAGGTTGTGATACAGCTTTTGTATTCCGCTGTCGCTGTGTTCTCTGACGCTGAGTATTTTCCCTGTGTTCAGATAGAGGAGAACAGAGGGTTCCACAGCTACAAGTGAGAAAAACATAGGATCCAGAGTGATACTGTGCGCTTCACCAAACAGAGAGTTCTCGGCAAATTCGGCGATAATGTTCTGATTTCCCCAGAAGTCTTCTGAGACCATGTACACCTTACCACTGAGAACAATTCCGATCTCTTCAAGAATGTCTTCGGGATAGGAGAGAAATTCACCGGAATGCGCCTGCCTTAGACGGGGAGCAAGAATTGTGTCAAGGCGTACAAGTTCATCTTCTGTGATTCCATGAAAAAGTGGGATATCGGTAAGCATATTTGTGTTTAGGGTCATTTTACACCTCCGTTGCAAATACCACATACAACTTATCTGAATCATACTACAATACGGATAAATTCGCAAGGAGGTGCAGGAACATGGGAAAAGGACTGTTAAATGGGGTTAAGGTTCTTGATTTGACAAGGGTACTTGCCGGACCTTACTGCGCGATGATGCTGGCAGACATGGGGGCTGAGGTGATAAAGATTGAAAGACCTGGGAAAGGCGACGATGCCAGAGGTAACTTCCCGATCATCAATGGCGAGAGCGCATATTATATGAATCTGAACCGCAACAAGAAAGGGATGACTTTGAATCTCAAAAGTGAAAAAGGAAAGGATATTTTGCGTCAGCTTGTCGCCCAAAGCGATATTTTGATTGAAAACTACCGCCCGGGGGTGATGGAAAAACTCGGGCTGGGTTATGAGGATCTGAAAAAGATTAATCCGGGTTTGATTTACGGATGTGTATCCGGTTTCGGACATTATGGACCGTATTCTCAGAGAGCCGGTTATGATATCATTGGGCAGGCCATGAGTGGATTGATGAGTACAACCGGCTGGCCCGGAGGAAAGCCGACAAGAACCGGAACTGCCATTGCGGATGTAATGGGGGGGCTGTCCTGTTGTACAGGGATTCTGGCGGCGTATATCAACAGAATGAAGACAGGAGAAGGGGAGAAAGTAGACGTTTCTCTTGTAGACTCTATGGTATCGTCGCTTGAGATTATCAATATTATTTATCTTTGCACAGGAAAAGTACCGGAGAGGATCGGAAATAGGTATGAAGCGATTTATCCCTACGATTCTTTCGAGGCGTCGGATGGTTCGGTCGTGATCGGAGCGGGAAATGACAAGTTGTTCCAACTGCTCTGCGGGCAGATGGGAAAGATGGAACTTCTGGAGGACGAGCGGTTTAATTGCAATAATAGCCGTGTGATTCACCACGCAGAACTCAAGCCGGTTATTGAAGAATGGCTTAGGGACAAGAAAGTCGATGAAATCGTAGATCTTCTGCTGGAAGCGGGAATACCGGCTGCCCCCATTAATACTATAGACCGTGTGGCAAAAGACCCGCATATCGCAGGAGCCAGAGAAATGTTCGTGGAGATCGACCATCCGAGAGCGGGAAAATTAAAAATGACCGGAAATCAAATAAAACTCACAGATCATAAGATTGACACATTCAGACCGGCGCCTGTGCTGTCCCAGGATACGGAAGAGATACTGCGGGAGTATCTTGGGATACCGCAAGAGGAAGTACACCTGCTCAGAGAAGAGAAGATTATATAAGGGAGCCGGATATGAAAGAGATCGTTGTTTATGAAACAGGCCCGAGAGATGGCTGGCAAAATGTTACGGAGCTGATTCCCCTGGAAGAGAAAAAGAAGATTATTGACGGACTGGCAGACGCCGGAGTGTCTCATATACAGGTCTGTTCTTTTGTAAATCCCCGGGCAATCCCGCAGATGCGGGATGCAAGAGAAGTGGCGGAGTATTGCGTCAGCCGGTATCCGAATATCGACCTGCTGGCTCTCGTGCCGAATCTTCAGGGAGCGAGGAACGCATACGAGTCGGGAATCCGGCATATCTCCTATGTGGTGTCTTTAAGTGAAAGTCATAACAAGGCCAATATTAACCGTACAAGAAAAGAATCATTAAAAGAACTGGAGGCCATTATATCGGAATATCCGGATCTGCACATATGCCTGGACATTGCGACAGCGTTCAGTTGTCCTTTTGAAGGGAGAGCCGGGATGAGAGAACTGGAAGAATTTGCAGCAGTGGTGTCCGGAATGGGGATAAAGGAGATATGCCTGTGCGATACAATCGGCACCGCGGATCCCTTACAAGTCCGCTCGGCGATCAGCAGTGTAACAGAAATATGTCCGGAAACGGAACTTATGGTGCACATCCACGATACGAGAGGCATGGGACTGGCATGCACACTGGCAGCGGTGGAAATGGGAATCACGAAAGTCCAGTCTACACTTGGGGGACTGGGAGGCTGTCCTTTCGCTCCGGGCGCATCTGGGAATGCGGCTACGGAAGACCTTGTATACATGTTTCAGAACATGAGATATGATACGGGAATTGATTTTGAAAAGTTGCTCAGAGTGTCGAAATATCAGAAGTCCGTCATACAGGGAAACTACAGCGGCCATCATGTGATGATTCAGATGCAGCAGAAATGCGGACGGAAAGGAGATCAGAAATGCACAGTCAGATGAATATGATACGATGCGCCATAGTCAGAGGAGGAACGAGCAAAGGAATATTTATCATGGAAAATGAACTGCCCGAGGATCCGAAGGAAAGAGATCGTGTGCTTCTGTCTGTTTTCGGAAGTCCGGATATCCGTCAGATAGACGGACTTGGCGGAGCAGATGTGCTGACGAGCAAACTCGCGATAATCGCTCCATGCAGCACGAAAGAGGCGGATGTGGACTATACTTTTGGACAGGTTAGCATGGAGAAAGCGTTTATCGACTATGGAGGGAACTGCGGAAATATCTCATCAGCAGTGGGTGGCTTTGCCGTTGACATGGGACTTGTCAGAGCAGTGGAGCCGGTTACAACAGTCAGGATACGCCTGACAAACACCAATCGGATTTTGACTGCTTTTGTTCCGGTTGTCAATGGAAAAGCAGCAGTGAAGGGAGATTATCATATTGACGGAGTTCCGGGAACAGGAGCGAAGATCACATTAGACTGGTCGGATACGGCGGGCGGCATAACGGGGAATGTCCTGCCTACAAATAAAGCATGTGATATCATATCAGTGGAGGGCAGAGATTACAGGGTATCCGTGGTGGATGCCGGGAATATGGCAGTGTTTATTCATGCCGCGCAGCTTGGCTTAAAGGGAACGGAGACACCTGATCAGATTGAGGCAGACAGTGACAGGATGAGACTTATTGAGAGGATCAGAGGCGAAGTGTGTGCCAAAACGGGTATGGTCAGACACTGGAGAGAGGCGGCAGAAGTGACGCCCTTTCAGCCATTCTTTGCTATTGTCAGTGAAGCATGCGGCCACGCATGCTTTAATGGAAGAGTGATAGAAGAAGGAGAAAGTCATATGACTTCAAGGCTTATATTTATGGGGCATATGCATAAAGCATATCCGGTAACAGGAACAGTTGCCACTGCGACAGCAGCCAGAATTCCGGGCAGTGTAGTCTATGATCTTCTAAGCGACGCTGCTCATGAGGAGCAGCTACTCAGAATAGCACATCCCTCCGGCATTATAGAGACTGAGTCACAGGTATCTGTAAGGGATGGAAAGATCAGCGTGGATAAAATCGGGATCTATCGTACCGCAAGAATGATTATGGATGGATATGTATATGTCAGAACGTAGCAGGCGCTTCAAAAAGTTATTCTTCTGTGATAAAAGTTGCAATATACAGTGCGTTCATAGGGAAATAATGCTTGCAAAATCGTCCGCCGTATGCTATGATATAGAGCGTCGCCAGAGGTAGCGACGCTCAGTTTTGTTGCATTTTGGCCCCGTGGTCAAGCGGTTAAGACATCGCCCTTTCACGGCGGTAACACGGGTTCGATTCCCGTCGGGGTCAGTTACAGAGCCTGATTACAAATCAGTTGCTCTGAAAAATAAATATGTTGATATGGCTCAATTCAATAAGATTGACCATGTCAATCGCAGGCAGAGCCTGATTACAAATCAGCTGCTCTGAAAAATAAATATGTTGATATGGCTCAATTCAATAAGATTGACCATGTCAATCGCAGGCAGAGCCTGATTACAAATCAGTTGCTCTGGAAAATAGAATATGCCGATGTGGCTCAATTGGCAGAGCAGCTGATTTGTAATCAGCAGGTTATCGGTTCAAGTCCGATCATCGGCTGTTGTTCCTCAGGGAACATACTAATTTTGGACCTTTAGCTCAGTTGGTTAGAGCAACCGGCTCATAACCGGTCGGTCCTGGGTTCGAGTCCCCGAAGGTC
>NZ_CALWFZ010000041.1 GCF_944377805.1 uncultured Mediterraneibacter sp.
ATGCAGGGCAATGTATGTATTTCCTTTTGCATGAGGACTTCCGTTGATCATTAATACTTTCATCATTGTGCCTCCTTCCGCATTAAATTATATCTCCGAGTCTGTCAGATTGCAAGAATCCGGCATCTGCCGTCTGTAACAAGTTCTCTGTCTTTTTTCTCAAGATAAATTCTTGTGGTAAATACGATCTCTCCGCCGTTTACAAAAACTTCGGCAATAGAACTGTCAATAATCACGAGTAGATCTTCTACCATTCTTTCGACACGGCCGGCGCGCACTTTTCTTCCTCCGCCACATGCAGACGGCTCTCCGTTACGGTTAAGGAAATTAAGCTCTACTCTGTCACCCGATACCCGGATTGTCAGTCCGTTATCTTCCTTCCCGATCAGATACTGCCTTTCACCGCCTGCAATTCCGTCTTCAATAATTTCTATTGTCTGATTCTTCCAGAGATATTTTCGTTTCTCACCATCCGCTGCTTCTGCGTCTTTTTTCATCCATGGAAGAGACTCCAGTTCTCTGACAGGTCTGCGAAAGATCTTTCCATTTCGATATTCGAGTTCAGTCGGCAATGTCAGACAGTGCTGCCATCCGTTTTTCACAGAAAGATTACGGTGTGTCCTTTCTGTATCAGGCACTCCTGCCCAGCCGATCAGTATTCTTCTTTCATTCTCATCTACAAAGCTCTGCGGTGCATAAAAGTCAAATCCCATATCCCATTCGCGGAATGTTTCTTCCGGATTCCAGCTGCACTCCGCTGTTCTGTTATTCTGCCTGACACTATGTTCTTTGTCCGGATCATATACAGACAGAAGCGAGTATCCTGACTGATATAGATTCTGATAATTTTCCTCACCGGAGAGAAGCCCCTGAGGACAAAAAGACAGAATCCTCATGTCATCAAGAGTAAAGAGATCCGGACATTCCCACATATAGCCGAATTTATGTTCCGGCACAATCTCCCGGTACAGGCTCCATTTTTCTTTGTTGTCGGAAGTGTAAATAAGTATGCCGCCCTTATCGCTCCGTTTCCCTGATGCGTCCCACGCGCGGGCGCGGGCTCCCAGTACCATGTAATATCTGCCGTCTTCTTTCCACACTTTCGGATCCCTCACATGCTGGGTAATATTTTTCGGATAGTCCTCCATTCCGAGAAGCTTGATTTTTCCGGACATATGCTGTCCGTCATCTGATTTAGTCAGTATCTGAGTGGAAATTCTTCCCGAATCAATATAATCATAATCTCCTGGCTGTTTTACATTACCAGTATAAAAGACATACATACGGTCATTTTCAATAAATGAAGAGCCGGAATAGACTCCTCCCGCATCTTCAGGTATATCTGTCGTAAGGACAGGTTCTTTATACTCCCAGTGAATCAGATCTGGGCTCGTACAGTGTCCCCAGTATCCTCCACCGCCGTGCACACTTAATGGAGAGTACTGAAAATAAGCGTGATAGACACCTCTAAATTGACATAGTCCGTTAGGGTCATTGATCCATCCCACCGGCGGCATAATGTGATATTGTGTGCGGAAAGGACAGTTGTTTACTGTCCTCTCCATCTTCTTCAATGCTTCCCGTTCCTGCCGGAACCTTTTTTGCTGCATTTCATTTTCCATAGCTGTCCCTCTTACTCTTTGATCACTGCGATCCTTTCTCCTGCTTTGACCGCATGCTCCGGCTCTCTTTCAACATATGCGCCGTCTACCGGTTCTGTAAAAATCAGGCAGGCAGAAATGTCATATCCTTCAGCTTTGATCTTATCTTTGTCAAACTCCATGATCAAATCACCTTTCCTGATGCTTTGTCCGTCAGTTACATGTACATCAAAGTATTTTCCCCGAAGGTTCACCGTATCGATGCCCACGTGGATGAGAATGCCGTTTCCTGCCGCTGTGCGAAGTCCTACTGCATGTTTCGTGTCCATAACCATTTCTACAGATGCATCACACGGCGCGTAAATCTTACCCTCGGACGGCACGATCGCAACACCGTCCCCGAGTATCTTCTGTGCAAATGTAGGATCTTTTACTTTCTCAATCCCAATAAACTCTCCGGATGTAAATGCACTGATTTCTTCCGGCAGAGCATCTTGCCCTTCCTGCGATACATCTGCGGAGGTATTTGTCTCTGTGGTCTTCTGACTACCTGCCGTTACAGAGGAGATCTGTACAGAACGTTTTCCGGTTCCTGCCGTTGTATTCGCCGCAACGTCTGATGTTCTCTTCCGTTCAAATCCGATTCCCAAAATAAATGCAAAGAGGAATCCTGCCGCCAGGGCGATCACGTGTGCGATAATATAGTTTACATATCCATTATGCGCCGGATCTGCAAGTGCGATTCCCGGAATAACCGTAGTTCCGAATCCCAGTGCCGCCAAATCAGTAAAGTATACAACTGCACCTCCGATAGCACCGCCGATACATCCTCCGATCAGCGGATACCGGTATCTCAGGTTTACACCGAACAAAGCCGGCTCTGTAATTCCAAATAAAACTGAAATAAAACTGGGAATACACAGCTCTTTCGCTTTCGCATCTTTCATATTTCTCGCAAGATATCCAAGTACTGCGCCTCCCTGCGCGATGATTGCTACAGACATCAGTGGGTTCAGGAAATTCCGTCCCGTATCAACCAGAAGCTGTGACTCAATAGCCCCGAATACATGATGAAGTCCGGTAATAACGATTAACTGTTGCACTCCTGAGAATGCCGCATAACCAATTACTCCCAGATGCTGTGTCATCCATACAAGCACTGTCGTAATCCCGTTTGCAAGTTCTCGCCCGACCGGTCCGATGATCATGAACAGCAGGAAAGAACTGACCAGAGTGGTGAGCAGCGGAGATACAAGCAAACGGATGACTTCTGGGACTTTCCTCTCAAAGAAAATATCCAGTTTCGCTGTCACAATACCTATCAAAAGCGCCACAATAATACCGCCCTGGAAACCGATCAGATCAACCGGAATACCAAAAATATGAAGTGTCGTCACTTCCACCGTCCCCTGTGCTGCCGCGCTTGCATCGGCAAGAGAATTAGTCAGCATGATACAGCCGATTACAATACCCATGATCGGGCGCCCGCCGAACCGTTTGACTGTACTGTAAGCCACACACAGAGGCAGGAATCCGAAAATCGCTCCTGAAGAAATATTAATAAGTCTCGACAATCCGTATAATGTGTCATTATTCTGAACAAAATCAATATTACCGAGCACACTGGAAAGTCCGGTCAAAAGTGCCGCGGCGAGGATGCCCGGCATAATTTCGATAAATACATCCGAAAGAGCTTTTACTGCCCTCTGCAGAGGATTCATACGCTTATTTGCCTTGGTCTTCAGATCGCCGAGACTCATGCTGTCCATATGCAGGGAATCAGCCAATACCTGACACACGTCATTTACAAGTCCTGCCCCGAAAATAATCTGCAGCTGGTCTCCTGCGACAAAGACGCCTTTTACAAGATCGACATCTTCTATTGCGTGAATGTCCGCCTTATCATTATCCTCCAGCACAAGGCGCAGACGTGTAGCACAGTGTGCGATTCCCAGAATATTATTTCCGCCGCCCGCAAGACGGGTAAGTTCCGATGCTATATTTTCATAGCGTTTCCTTTTATCAGCATCCATTTTTCAGATACCTCCCATTTCATTCAATCCTTTATAAGTATCTGCATGCATTATTGTATATACCGCGGCACCGGTCACAGCATTTCTGTAACCTTCATGAACAAATGCTGTTTCATTTGTCCTTGCAATAATTATTATACTGGAATATACTTCATATTATATAGACAAATGTTGTCTAACTATACAGATTTGTTGGCACTTGGGAGAGCGATATGAAAGACTATATATTTTCCAATGATTTTTCCAGAAACTTAGATGCAATGATCTATACATGCGGATATGAAACCTGTAAACCGTCCCACAGCTATGGTCCTGTGGTCAGAAGCGGATATCTTATTCACTATATACTGGAAGGGAAGGGAATCTATAAGACAGATGGGCATATCTGGCAACTTTCTGAGGGTGACGCATTCCTGATTCGGCCAAATACGCTCATTTACTATGAGGCGGACAAATACCATCCGTGGACTTACACATGGATCGGATTTCAGGGGATTAAAATTGAAGAGTACCTGAAAAGAACATCTCTTCTTGAGACACCTTATTTTCACTACGGAAAAGACGACAGGGTAAGACTCTGTCACGAGAAAATGTTCGAGGCATACAAGCTTCCCGAGAATCGGGATCTGATGATGAACAGTATCCTGTATGAATATCTGTATCTGCTAGTAAGCAAATTCCCTCGCACTTACATTCCTGCAAAAGAAAAAAAGATCGGATATGTGGAGGAAGCGCTGCGATATATTGAAAACAACTACGCCCACTCCGTCAATATTCAGGTCATTGCAGATCATCTAAATATTGAGCGCACTTATCTATACCGGCTGTTCAAGGATATTACGGGAACGTCTCCTCAGGAATACCTTCTTGACTACCGTATCCGGCGTGCCTGTACACTTCTGAAAGAAACAGACCTTCCGATCAGTGATATCGCCAGATCCGTAGGATATGACGATGCGCTGTATTTTTCAAGGCTCTTTAAACAGAAGAAAGGACAGACGCCGACACAATATCGCAAAACAGAAGACAAAAATAAGGGGTTGTCGCATCAATGAAGCTGAGCATGATAAAGAGACAGCTGTGGTTAAAGACGACAAAGTGGAAGAGCCTTCGAAAAAAGAGCATACAGAATCGAAGGAGCCTGTAAAAAAAGTTCTACTCCGAAAAGGATAAACTACACTCAGTACAGTAAGTAAAATAAATAAAGCAAGTGTGTAAGCGTAGCGGTATGCAAAAATACACTTTCTTATATGAAGGAAGGAGAAA
>NZ_CALWFZ010000042.1 GCF_944377805.1 uncultured Mediterraneibacter sp.
TTCGGATCATAAGTCTTTGCTAATTCTTTGCTCATTGTATTCTCCTTAAATCCCCCGGTGTTCACGGAATTTTCACACTTACATAAAGAAACGCCCTTTACGTAATGTAAAGGGCGAAGATTCCGCGGTACCACCTTATTTCATACATTTCCGTAACACGGAGCAGACGCCCTGCCGGAAACATATCTCTATGGTTCTGTAACGTGAACCACTCCGGGACAGCTTACCCGCATCCTGCAGCCTTGTCTCATCTGCACGGATACTCTTCAGCCATCCGGTTCAAAAGCTACCTTCCGCTGTTCTTTTCCGAAACCGCCTTTCAGCCTCCGGGCGGTCCTCTCTGACGGAAGTGACAGCGTACTCCTCTTCCTCGTCACCTTTGTTACAATAGTATTAACTAAAAATTAACTATCAAATACTATAGTCGTACAAGGCGGTTTTGTCAAGAAGTTTAGGAAATCTTAAGATATCAGTTCCTTCACCTGCTCTGTCGTAACACCGCACTCCCGTGCTATCTCTTCCGCCGGCAGCCCCTGCGCGTTAAGGGCAAAAATCCTCTTTGCAAGCTCCATTCCCTTTGCCATTCCTTTCTCATCCGCTTCTCTTAATTCCTCTGCAAACAATTCCTTTAATGCATCACACATTTTCTTTTCCTCCTCCATCTGTTCACGATTGGCACGTGTGATCAGATCCATAACTGCCTCACAATCTTTTGACATCCTGTTCTTCTCATAATTTTCAATCAGACTGCGGATTTCACCGCCTGCTTTCAGATTCGTACGCAAATTCTGTATCCAGTAATTCTCTTCTGCAGACAATTCTGGAACGATCAGAAGCTGTATGGGAAATGCATCCCCTTTCAGATAATAAATTCCCTGTTCCTGCTTTTCCGCACAAATTCCGCGAGTCTCCTCCAGATGCCGCAGCATCTTACCGGGATAGTGACTGCACGCAAAAGTAATCGTCAGTTCTCTCGGATCGATTTCCATGACCTTATCGGTATTCGCCTGATAGAAGCATGTATATCCATATACCTTATAGAAATCATTAATATTAAGGAAGTCGTTTGGCGACTTATATTCTATGATATTATATGTACGGAATATCTTTCCGATTGATTTTTTTATCGCTATTTTTTCCGTTTTTTTGATGATCAGTATATCAATCTGCATCGGCTTCTTTCCAAGCTGATATTCCTCGTACATTTCCAGATACTCCAACTCTTCACGAAACGTAATCCGCAGAGCTGCACAAAACCCCGGATGCCATTGTAATGCACTGTTTTTTTCCATATTTATCTCCTTCAAGTATAATACAATCCTTTTTCTGTTTGCAACTGCTATTGCTCTGCCTTAAAGCAGTCTTTCCTATTCGGCCCGCAAAAGCGGACTGATACATTTTATCTGTTCAGCAGCATCACTCCCTGCATTTATAATGTTTTCTGATAAATCAGTCTGCGAAATCTTCCCGGATATCGGGTATAGAGTCAAAGCCCCCGCTGCAAGCATCGGGGTATTAGACCCTCGCGGCAGTCGCCAAATGTACATGCAAGCATGTCCGCTTGGCTCGTTGCTCGCGGGAATAAAGAAGCACTTTCCCTCAAAAGTGTAATAACAGAATAACATATCTGTCCGTTAAAAACAAATGAAACAGAAATCAAAGGAAAGACCTATGATAAATTTGCTCTGCTCCGCGCTAAAATTTATACCCCTCCATATCTTAAGTGGAGCATTGCCGAACTTTCACACCAGATATGTCTCAGTCCTTCCTACTTTCAGAATCTATACAAAAAGTATTTTAATGTTACCTGCAAAACTGACATAATCCATGCCCGGATTGAATACGCTAAACATGTACCGGGCTCACCCCCACCCAGTACCGTGCTTCTGTTCCTGATCATAATAACCGTACGGATCCTGACATAGCCAGAAACCGGGTTGTTTTTCTTTAAGGATTTTAAGAATGTAAAACAGGGGGACTGGGCGTTATCCATCTTTTTCTCTTTTCAAAGATAATAGGGTAGAGGGAGAATAAAATCTCGCCCCTCCCATTGAACCGTACGTACGGGTCTCGTATACGGCTCTACAACTTATATTCCAACTTTTGCTAAGTAATAGGATAAAGGATTGAGCAGTCCTGCTCCGTCTTTTATCCTGTTTTCAAGTAAATCTTTACTGATAATGAAATTCACTACGTTCATTCCACTTCTTTTGTACCATCCCAGCCTTGAATTTGCGACTTTATAGATTTCTTCATGGCTAAAACCGTTTCGATTCTTCCAGTTTAAGTAACTCAAATTTCTGTAGATGGTTTTCGGCTTCTTCCACTGTTTCATGACGATTACTCTTATCTTGTGCCGCAGCCATTCCCCAAACTTCTCCATATACTCTTTCATCATCCCAATCCGGAAGTAATTAATCCATCCTCTCACCATCTCATTGACACGTTTGACCGTGACTGCCAAGGGTCTTGCGATTGCTTTGCCTCTTTTCAGATACTCGCTCAGTTTCTTTTTGAGCTTCTTCTTCTTTTCCGTAGTTGGTTTTACTTTCCATTCTCTACCATTTTTCAGAAATGTGAATCCCAGATATTTACTCCGTGTCGGTCTGACAACTTTCGTTTTTGTTGCATTTACTTTCAGGAATAGCTTCCGTTCCAACCATTCACTTATAGATTTCAGTACCCGGTTGGCTGCCATTTCACTTTTGGTGATTATCAGCACATCATCTGCATACCTTGTAAACCGGAGTCCTCTGTGTTCCAGTTCCTTATCCAGCTTGTCTAAGTAGACATTTGAACACACAACAGAAAGTGGACCGCCTTGTGGCACGCCCGTAATCGTCGCTTTCTCCAGCCCGTTTTCCATTACTCCTGCTTTCAGATATTTCCGAATCAGATTTAATGTGGTACTGTCATTTACCTGTTCCCTTAGTATCTGAATTAATTTGTCGTGATTTACCTTATCGAAAAACTGTTCTATGTCTATATCCACTACCCATTCATACCCATCATTCAAGTATTCCAATGCCTGCCTGATGGCGTCGTGACAACTTCTTCCCGGTCTGAACCCGTAGCTGTAGTCACTGAATATTTCCTCATAAATATCAGATATAGGCTGCGATATTGCCTGTTGGATTGTTCGGTCTAGCGCTGTCGGTATCCCTAACGGTCTTTTCTTTCCGTTGTCTTTCGGAATATATACTCTTCGGACTGGTTTCGGTATATAGGTTCTGTTCCTGAGAGATGTTATAATTTTCTCCCGATTCTCCCTTATATAGTTCCCCAATTCTTCTACGGCGACTCCGTCAACGCCGCCTGCACCTTTATTGGCAACTACCTTTTTGTAAGCTCTGTTCAGGTTTTCTTTTGATAAAATCACTTCAATTAATTCCATCGTTGTTAGGCTCAAGAACTTTGCTACATCACTTCCTTCACCCATACCATCCTTGCTGTAAAAGTTCAGCTGACTCAGTGATAAAAACGCTCCGCCTAATGCAGAAAGCGCACCGCACACTCCGACTGCCACATATTTGATCATACCGGAACGAAGCCCCAGACTGTCTACGACGGTATCATTGATTCCGGTTGCCCGCAGACGTATGCCGGCAGGCATCTTGTATATCACGATCCATGCAATGACCATCACCGCAAACAGGAGATAGGCCAGCCCCGTATAGCCGGAAAACAATGTATTCAATATGGGAATATCCTTTATCACAGGAATATTAACGGCAGGAAGCGCATCGACAACGGCGGACTTTCCCTTGCTGCCAAAAATACTGATCATCAGGACAGATACCAGTCCTTCTGCAATTATATTCATTCCAACGCCGGCAACAATCTGGTTCGATTTATATTTTATGCAGAAAAGTCCGAATACCAGAGCAAATAAAGTTCCTGCGATCATTGCCGCCAAAACTCCAAGCCATGCGCTGCCCAGATAATAGGCACCGACTACAGCTGTAAATGCGCCGATTGTCATGAAACCTTCAAGCCCCAGCGCCACAACGCCGGAAAACTCTGAAATTGACCCGCCAATTGCCGCATACCCAAGGGGAATTGACATTCGGATTGCCGTTGCAATAATATTCAATAAGGAATTCATGCCTTCTTCCTCCTTCTTATTCTAAATGACCGGATCAGCAGCGGAGCCGAAACCGTCAATATGATCAGTCCCTGAAGGATAGAAACGAGTTCTGAGGGAATTCCCTCAAACATTGACATTGACAGACTTCCCGTTCGCAGCCCGCCAAACAGAATGCTTGATAAAAATACTCCGATGGCCGAGTTCTGTCCCAGAACAGCGATCGCCATACCATCGAACCCGTATCCTGACGACATACCGATCACATCTCTTCCATATGTAGCGCCTACAAGCATTGCTCCCGCGAAACCGGCAATCGCTCCTGACATCGCCATTGACATCAGTCTTACCCTGTTCATGCGGATTCCGCCTGCCTCCGCAGCCTTATAGTTATCCCCGGCAGCGATCATATTATATCCCGCAACAGAATGCTCATGTGCCATAAAGTAACACAAAAAGCAACAGACAGCCGCCACAATTCCGTAAAGCTTGATACTTGACAGTCTCCCGAAAGCTCGCTATAATAATAGACGTAAAATTTGAGTGGACTTTTCCGGATTCGGTCA
>NZ_CALWFZ010000043.1 GCF_944377805.1 uncultured Mediterraneibacter sp.
GATTCAAATATAACACAAAAGAGGCTGTCCTCGCTTTTTAATTATTCAGTTGTAACACATGTATTGTAATCCTACAGGCGATCCCTTTTCCAGTTCCTGCCGTATCTTGACACTGATATTGAAAATTATTATACTTTAAGAATGCAAGGATCCGGGAAAATCCGGGCTCCTTAGCTCGAAAAGGAAAGAATAAAATGATGAAACCATTAATTCTACAATCGGATTTTGGAACAGCAGACGGAGCAGTCAGCGCGATGTATGGAGTCGCTTATGGGGTGAATCAGAATCTGAATATTTCAGATCTGACCCATGAGATTCCGCAGTATGACATATGGGAGGCGTCATACCGCCTGATCCAGACAGTAAGTTACTGGCCGGAGGGAGCAGTATTTGTCAGTGTTGTGGACCCGGGAGTTGGATCTACGAGAAGAAGCATTGTTGTAAAGACAAAGACCGGGCAGTATATTGTCACTCCGGATAACGGAACTCTTACCCATGTAAAGAGAATTATCGGGATTGAAACTGCCCGGGTAATAGACGAGAGTGTGAACCGCCTGCCGAATTCAGGGGAGAGCTATACTTTCCACGGAAGAGATATTTATGCATACACAGGAGCAAAACTTGCGTCAGGTATTATCACTTTTGAGGAAGTAGGACCGGAAGTAGATACTGACAGCGTGATTGAACTTCCTGTTGTAGAGGCGGTTTATGACGGAGAGAAAGTCAGCGGAACAATTGATGTTCTGGATGTCAGATTCGGAAGCCTGTGGACTAATATTACAAGGGAAATGTTCCTGAAACTGGGGGTAAAGCACGGCGGAAGAATAGAGATCAGTATTGAAAACGAGACGAGAACCCTGTATAAGAATATCCTTGTATATGCAAAGAGTTTTGCGGATGTATATGTGGGGGAACCGCTTGTCTATGTAAACAGTCTTGACTGCATGGCAGTGGCTATTAATCAGGGAAGTTTTGCGAGAGCTTATAATATCGGAACAGGAACAAGCTGGCGGATCACGATAAGGAAAGCGCCTCGTCTGATTTATGAAAGTTAGAAGATTAACAGGAAGGACATAAGAATGAGTGAAACGCCAAAGACTCCGGTAATTGAGTTCAAAGATTTTCAGTTTCAGTATTTCAGTCAGGCGGAGCCCACGCTTCATGAGATTAACCTGACCATAAACAAAGGAGAAAAAGTACTTCTTGTAGGCCCCAGCGGAAGCGGTAAGAGTACGCTCGGACACTGTCTGAACGGTCTGATTCCATTTTCTTATAAAGGAGAGATTCAGGGAAGCCTTAAGATTATGGGGCAGGAGACAAAAGAGATGGATATTTTTCAGCTCTCTAAAATGGTGGGTACGGTTCTTCAGGATTCAGACGGGCAGTTCATAGGGCTGACCGTTGGAGAAGATGTGGCATTTGCTCTTGAAAATGACTGCGTTGAACTGGAATCAATGAAAGAGACGGTACAGAAGGTAACAGATATTGTGGATATGGGAGAACTTCTGAAATCGTCTCCATTTGAACTGTCAGGGGGACAGAAGCAGAGGGTATCTTTTGCCGGAGTTATGGTTGACAATGTAGATATACTTCTTTTCGACGAGCCGCTGGCAAACCTTGATCCCGCTACCGGGAAGACAGCGATCGATCTGATTGACCGTGTATGGAGGGATCAGGAGAAGACAGTTATTATTATAGAACACCGTCTGGAAGATGTGCTGTACCGGGATGTCGACCGTGTGATCGTAGTAGGTGACGGGCGGATTGTGGCTGATATGTCGCCGGATGATCTGATGTCGGCGGATATACTGCCGGAACTTGGAATCCGTGAGCCTTTATATGTAACCGCAATGAAATATGCCGGGATCAAAGTAACGCCCGATATGCATGCGGGAAGACTTGACACTCTCGACATGGAGCAGGTGAAGGCTCCGATTCTGGCGTGGAATGGCGCCCAGGAGAAAAAGACAAAACCGGCGGAGCGGCCGGTACTTCTCAGGGCGGATCACATCAGTTTTCAGTATACGAAGAAAAGAAAGATACTTCAGGACATCAGTTTTTCCATTCATGAAGGAGAGATGGTCAGCATCGTCGGAACGAACGGCGCAGGGAAAAGTACGCTTGCAAAACTGATATGCGGGTTCGTAAGGGAAGATAAAGGAAAGATTTATTACAGCGGCGAGGATATGGCAGACTGGACGATCAAAGAGCGGTCAAAGAAGATCGGATTTGTCATGCAGAATCCAAACCAGATGATCTGTAAGCCGATGATATATGATGAGGTTGCTCTGGGACTCCGCATTCGCGGCGTGCCGGAGGAAGAGATAGAGCCGAAGGTGGACAGGGCACTGAAGATCTGCGGTCTGTCACCCTTTAAGAAGTGGCCGGTATCGGCTTTAAGTTTCGGCCAGAAAAAACGTGTCACGATTGCTTCCGTGCTCGTATTAGAGCCTCAGATTCTGATTCTGGATGAGCCTACTGCAGGGCAGGATTATCACCATTACACAGAGATCATGGAATTTCTGAGGAGTCTGAACAGCCAGGGAGTGACGATCATTATGATTACTCATGACATGCATCTGATGCTGGAATATACGCCTCACGCGATTGTCATATCCGGGGGCAGGAAGATTGGAGACGCGAGCGCAGTTGAGATACTCACAGATGAAGAGATCGCAGAGCAGGCAAATTTAAAGGTAACTTCTCTGTATGAGCTGGCGGTTAAGACCGGAATCGAGGATCCATCCTCTTTTGTACAGAATTTTATAGACTATGAGAGAGGGGCAAGGCAAAATGAAGACGAAACTGTTTGACTATATTGACAGGAACAACTTTATCTACAACCTGTCAGGGCTGACGAAGCTCATCGCTTTTATCTGCCTTACATTTTCGGTTATGTTCTCCTATGATATCCGGTATATCATATTTGTTCTCGTGCTCTCATTTTGCTTTTTCAGGATTTCTGAGATCAGCTTCAGGCAGATACGAACAATGATGGTTTACGTCGGAGTGTTTCTCCTGCTGAACTTCTGCCTGACATATCTGTTCAGTCCGCAGTATGGAACGGAGATCTATGGAACAGTTCATGAGATTTTCCGGTTTAACAGCCGGTATACGGTAACACTGGAACAGATTCTTTATCAGGTGACGAAGATTTTGAAGTACGCTTCGGGAATTCCGCTTGGGATGATTTTTCTTCTGACAACGAATCCGAGCGAATTCGCGGCGTCTTTAAACCGGATCGGAGTGAGCTACAAAGCGGCTTATGCTCTGGCTTTGACGCTCCGGTATTTCCCGGATATGATCCGCGACTATCAGGATATTTCTCTGGCTCAGCAGAGCAGAGGCCTGGATCTGTCCAAAAAGGAGAAACTGGGAACCCGTATGAAAAACATTATGAATATTTTTGTGCCTCTGATCTTTACGACTCTTGATCGTATCGAACTGATCAGTAATGCTATGGATCTCAGAGGATTCGGCAAGCATAAGAAGAGGACCTGGTATGCGGGCAAGCCCCTGGGAAGAAACGATTATCTTGTGATGCTCTTTTCGGCGGCAGTGCTTGCGGGATCGGTCTGCGTATCGTTTTTCGTGAACGGCTCCAGATTTTATAATCCATTTATTTAGAGAGGAGTGCATATGTTATGAAACCGATTCTGGTATTTCAGACAGATTTTACTTATAAAGAAGGAGCGGTCAGCTCCATGTACGGCGTAGTAAAAAGTGTAGACCGGGAGCTTGAGATCATGGATGGAACTCATGAACTGCCCCAGTATGATACATGGAGCGCAAGCTATCGATTGTATCAGAGTCTGCCTTTCTGGCCGGAGGGAACGATCTATGTATCAGTTGTTGACCCGGGGGTAGGCACAAGCCGCAGAGCCTGTGTAGCCAAGACGAAAGACGGGCATTATGTCGTTTCTCCGGATAACGGATCGCTGACTCATGTGAAGAAGTATATCGGCATCGAGGCGGTGAGGGAGATTGACGAGAAGGTGAACAGGCTGAGAGGGAAAGGAACTGATGAGGTGGCAATTTTTCACGGCCGTGATCTGTTCGGCTATACTGCGGCCAGACTTGCTTCGGGAATCATTGACTTCGAGGGAGTGGGACCGGAATATCCGGTGTCTGAGATCGTGGAACATCCTATTGCAGAGCCGTCCATCGAACAGGGAAAAGCAGAAGGAATTTTTGAGATCAATGATCCGAATTTCGGGAATCTGTGGACAAACATTCCTCTGAAGGCATTTAATGATGCCGGATTTGAATATGGAGATATGGTTCATACCGTTGTATGCCATGAAGGAAAGGCCGTGTTTGATCAGAAGATACTCTTCCATAAGAGTTTTGGATTTGCCGCTAAGGGAGAACCGATGATCTATAATAACGAACTTATGAAAGTAGCTCTTGCAGTGACGCAGGGAAGCTTCTGTGAGAAATACGGACTGTTCTATGGTTCAGAGTGGACAGTGAGATTCACGAAGGACTGACAGGACAGAACGATTTAAAATATATAATAATTTTAATAACTTCTCGGAATCTCAATGAATAAGATTCCAACCGAAACTTGACAACTGAATATCGTGCAGGAAAAGAAATT
>NZ_CALWFZ010000044.1 GCF_944377805.1 uncultured Mediterraneibacter sp.
TAACTCACATCATAAAACTGCGGTACATAGAGCCCTTCGATCCGGGCTGCCTGACGCAGAAACTCTTTTCTTGAAGCGCCGGACTTCTTCCATTCTTTGTATGTGTCGAGAAGTTCATCGTAGACAGCTTCTCCCTCGCCGATATAGAAGATATCAAAGAATTCCGCCAGCGGCTCCGGATTGTATGCGCAGGGGCCTCCGCCGATCACAATGGGATCCTCTTCTGTCCTGTCAGCTGCGTGGAGCGGGATCCGGCTGAGATCGAGAATCTGGAGAATATTTGTATAGCACATCTCGAACTGGATCGTAATGCCGAGGAAGTCAAAATCCCGCACCGGGTCCTGTGATTCCAGCGCAAAAAGCGGGATCTTCTTTTCTTTTAATACTTTGTCCAGATCCAGCCAGGGCGAATAGACGCGCTCACACCACGTGTCTTCTCTGCGGTTGAACATATCATAGAGGATCTGGATGCCCAGATGGGACATGCCGATCTCATATACGTCCGGGAAACACATGGCGAAACGGATATCCACCTTTTCCTTGTCTTTCATCACGGAATTGACCTCGCCTCCGATATAGCGGGCGGGCTTTTCAATACTTAGTAATATTTCATCACTTAAAGCTAATTTTCTCACTTAACTTCATCCTTTTTCTAAATATTAAAAATATGGTATTAGTCATACTGGCTTTGCAGTATCTGAATGAGATTCTGCAAAGCCAGTATAAATTGTACTAAAAGGAAAATTGTATGTCAATCATATAAATAAGCCGTCTTATTTCATTTTGAGAACAAATGCCTCATAGGGGCGCACTGTTACCGTATTCTCTTCACAGAAAATATCACCGTAATTTCCAATCAGAAGCTCTGTGCCTTCTTGCGTCCACCCTTCCGGAAGTTCCATTGTCCGCGTATTCCCATAGAAGTTGCATACAACAAGCAGCTTTTCAGTTCCGAGTGTACGGGTGTATACATAGAGCTCTCTGTCATCCGGCAGGAGCAGGTCATAACTTCCGTATACAATGATTTCATGCTCTTTTCTGAGACGAATCAGTTTCTGGTAATAGTGGAAGACGGAGTCTTCTCTTTCCAGCTGATCTTTAGCGTTGATCTCTTTGTAGTTCGGATTTACCATGATCCATGGTGTACCTGTTGTAAAGCCTGCATTTTCCGTATCATCCCACTGGAACGGTGTGCGGGCGTTATCGCGGCTTTTATACCGCAGGTATTTCATCATTTCTTCTTCAGTGAATACACCCTGGCCGATCAGTTCGTGATAAGCATTGACACTGTCAAGATCGCGGAAGTCGGAGATGTTTTTAAACGGCACATTTGTCATGCCGAGCTCCTCTCCCTGATAGATATAAGGAGTTCCCTGCATCATGTGGAGACAGGTAGCCAGCATTTTGGCGGACAGTTCTCGGTACTCTCCGTCATTTCCGAACCTTGAGACAGAGCGGGGCTGATCGTGGTTTTCCCAGAACAGACTGTTCCACGCGATGGTATCAAGACCTTTCTGCCATTTTGTCAGGATTGACTTCAGGTCGCGCAGATCCATCTTTTTATCTGACCATTTGTTTGTACCGTCAGCGTCTACATCCATGTGTTCGAACTGAAATACCATATTCAGTTCTTTCCCGTCGCTTCGGGCGTATTTTTTTGCCTCTTCCAGTGTTACGCCGGAGCACTCTCCTACAGTAAGGGTATCCCTGCCATCCAGCACTTCTCTTCTCATTTCCTGCAGGTATTCGTGGACGTGTGGACCGTTGGCAGGCTCGTTGAAGCTTGCGTAGCCGTTGATGCCCGGCACTCCGTCCGGAAATGTCTGATCCTTTGAGATTAAGCTGATCACATCCATGCGGAATCCGTCCACGCCCTTGTCCAGCCACCAGTTCATCATGTCGAATACTTCTCTTCTCACTTTCGGATTATCCCAGTTCAGGTCCGGCTGCTTTTTAGAGAAGAGATGGAGATAATACATATCGGTGGTACTGTCATATTCCCACGCGGAACCGGAGAAACAGGATCCCCAGTTGTTCGGTTCCTTTCCGTCTTTAGCCGGACGCCAGATATAGTAATCCCTGTACGGATTATCTCCTGATTTGCGGCTCTCTATAAACCATTTATGCTCGTCTGAAGTATGATTTACTACAAGATCCATGACGATACGGATGCCTCTCTTATGTGCCTCGTCAAGCATCCTGTCATAATCCTCCATTGTTCCAAATTCTTTCATGATCGCACGGTAGTCACTGATATCATAGCCGTTGTCATCATTGGGCGACTGGTAGACCGGTGAGAGCCAGATTACATCGATACCCAGCTCCTTCAGATAATCCAGCTTTTCCGTGATACCGTTCAGGTCACCGATTCCGTCCCCGTTGCTGTCCTTAAAACTTCTCGGATAGATCTGATACACGACACTTTCTTTCCACCATTTTTTATCCATTGCTTTTTCCTTCCTTTACTGAAAATATCATTAATAATTGATCAATAAAAAGACCGCCGAGCTTCGCATAAGTCCGGCGGTCCGATGCTCTGTTATTATTTTACAGGATTTCTCCGTTGCTTTCTATCACTTTCTTGTACCAGCAGAAAGAATTTTTTATAAAGCTTTCCACGCCTCCACGATCGCATCGGTGTCCCATTCCTTTTCAATCTGATTGACAATAGCAGTGCTGTTCACCTGTGCAATCTCCGCCTTGCTCTGATCCATATACACGAAGCAGACAAAGCAGAGGATTCCGATTACCAGACGTATGTAAAATGTACCTCCGGATGCTTCCTGCTCTCCCGAATTATCTTCATACAGATTGTGATAGATTCTTCCATATCTGGGATGCACGGCGGGAATCTCTCTTTTGTCGTCATATAGTCTGCGCGTCTGTCTCAGCAATTCTCTGCGGCGCATTTCTGAATCATTCATATAAAAACCTCAGGGGCATAAAATATGGTTAACATATCTTATGCCCCTGTATTTTTCATTAGAACCGTACAGGCTTACCGGTCTGCCAGTTCATTTGTGATATCTTCCCATGTGACGCCCCGTTCAACCATGAGCACCATGGCGTGGTACAGGAAGTCGGAAATTTCATATTTGATTTCTTCCGGATTCGGGTTCTTGGCAGCGATCACGATCTCGGTCGCTTCCTCTCCTACTTTCTTCAAGATCTTATCAATGCCTTTTTCAAACAGATAATTTGTATAAGATCCCTCTTTCGGATGTTCTCTGCGGTCAACAATCGTATTATATACGGACTCGAATACCTGAAGCGGATTCTTGGCGTCGTAATCGGCTCCAACGATCGTTGTATAGAAGCAGGAACGGTTGCCTGTGTGGCAGGCAGCGCCGATCTGCTCTACCTTTGCCAGCAGTGTATCTTTGTCGCAATCGATGGACAGTGATTTCACATACTGGAAATGTCCTGATGTCTCGCCTTTTACCCACTGGCACTGTCTGCTGCGGCTGTAATAGGTCATGCGTCCGGTCTTGACCGTGTGGTCAAAGGTCTCTTCGTTCATATATGCCATCATAAGGACTTCATTTGTCTTGTAATCCTGTACAATGACGGGAATCAGTCCGTCGGAATTCAGCTTGAACTCAGAGAAATCCAGTATACTCTCAAATGACGTCATTTTAATGCCGGCATCTGCACA
>NZ_CALWFZ010000045.1 GCF_944377805.1 uncultured Mediterraneibacter sp.
TCCAGCAGTACACTCCGGGCTTTCATCAGCCCCTGGCGTACCGCCCGGTATGTAGCCTGTCGGAAATCTCCCCCCTCTGTGTGCTTCTGATGAGCCCGTCCTGAAATCAGGGTAATGCGGACATCGGTAAGCGCAGATCCGGTCAGTACTCCTTTGTGTTCCTTTTCATCCAGATGAGTCAGGATCAGTCTCTGCCAGTTTCGGTCCAGGATATCCTCGCTGCATTCAGAAGCGAACTGCATACCAGAACCTCTCTCCCCCGGCTCCAGCAGGAGATGTACTTCGGCGTAATGCCGCAACGGCTCAAAATGCCCGACTCCCTCTGCCGGTCGGGCGATCGTCTCTTTATATATGATCCTGCCTTCTCTGAACTCTATCAGGACTCCATAGCGTTCCTTGATCAGACGCTGCAACACTTCCGTCTGTACCTCGCCCATAAGCTGGATATGGATTTCCTGTGTCTCCTCTACCCAGACGATATGAAGCTCCGGTTCTTCCTCCTCAAGCTGACGCAGATTCAAAAGCATCGCATGGACATCACACTCTTCCGGCAGTTCGATCCGATAAGTCAGGACCGGTTCGAGCACCGGGATATCCGAGTCTGACTCCGCGCCAAGCCCCTGCCCGGGATATGTTCCTTCCAGCCCCGTCACTGCACATACTATTCCCGCCTGTGCATTTTGAACCAGCTCATATTTATCACCGGAATAGATGCGGATCTGATTTACTTTTCCCTCTATTTCCGGGAGAGTTTCCTTCACTTTCAGCTCTCCGCCTGTCACCTTCAGATATGTCAGTCTGTTTCCCTGCGGATCTCTTGCGATCTTATATACTTTTGCCCCGAATGTTTCCGGATATTCCGGGCAAATACTGTATTCTTTGATGCCGTCCAGCAGCTCTGTAATCCCCTCTGCTTTCAATGCAGACCCGAACCAGCATGGGAACACTTTCCGTTCGGCCACTACTCGCCTCAATGTATCTCTGGCGATCTTTCCCGTCTCAAGATATTCTTCCAGCATCCCTTCGTCACAGACCGCAAGACTTTCAAGAGCATCCGGCACGCCGTCTGATATCCGTTCAAAATCCGTACAGTCCTCATCCAGCCGGCTTTTTAATTCCATCATCAGCGCATCTCTGTCCGTACCTTCCCGGTCCATCTTATTAACAAAAAGGAATACCGGCACCCCATATTGTTTCAGCAGCCTCCACAGCGTCACAGTATGTCCCTGAACTCCGTCCGCACCGCTGATCACCAGAATCGCATAATCCAACACCTGTAACACACGCTCCATCTCGGCAGAAAAATCCACGTGGCCCGGAGTATCCAGCAGTGTGAGCTCCATATCTTTCCACTTCATGACCGCCTGCTTGGAAAAGATCGTGATCCCGCGTTCTCTCTCCATCTCATATGTGTCAAGAAATGTATCTCTGTGGTCTACTCTTCCCATATCCCGGATACTGCCGCTTAAATAGAGCATGCCTTCCGATAATGTGGTTTTTCCCGCGTCCACATGGGCGAGAAGACCGATATTGAGGTGCTTTGACTTCTGCCCCGTTGTCTTATCTGCTTTATTATCAGACGTATTTCCCATAGAAAATACCCCTTTCTGTTTTATGATCATACAATCGTAATCATATCACAGAAAGGGGTATAAGTCGATAATTGTTCTCTTTTGCGTGCCGCATCAATCCCGCTATACTGTTTTTTTGTATCTGCGTCCTTTGTTTTTCCCTTCTGACTCTATTCTGCCGGATTTTACAAGTTCATTTACCAGAGCTCTTGCCCTCGACTCTTTTACACCAATCACTTCCGCCAGTTCACTCGTCTTATATTCCTGACCAAGAATCATATACGCCAGAATACGTTCTAATTGTTGCTCTGTCTTTTTTGTCACTTTCTTTTTATCGCCATTTTTTATCGCCGTTTTTTTATCGCCATTTTTTATCGCCGCTTTTTTTACAAACGATAATTTCAAAATAGTTCTATCGGATCCGTATTCTTCTATGACTTCCGGTCGTTTCCACCCCTGCTGTTCCCACACACTGTATATATCCGGCACGCCACTGCCGGCTCTCTCTCCAATACCTATTAAATTAAACATCTTCATCAATGCTTTATTTCTGGGATCGGAAATACCTCCTTTAAGCATCTGAGCTTTTCCTGTCCGAATGCTTCCCGGATTCTCCATTACGATAGAATCTGCATCTTTCCGGATCACAATCCCTCTTGGGAAATAAAAATCTGTATTTACGATACAGTTTGCCAAAGCTTCTCTCAATGCCTTGTGTACAGGTGTATCATCTACCCGAGTTATACCATCCAGCTTAAAAGGGATCTTCAGATCTTTTACAAGTTTTCCATAAACACGGAAGAAAAAATCAAATAAATTTCCCGTCCAGTCCCCCGAACTGGACTGCAGTCTGTCCGTCCAGCGTATTGTCGGATCTAGAACTTCCCTGTAGTCCAGAAAATACTCAGGAAATTCATATAAAATCTTATATTCTTCTCCAAACATAAGAAGTCCGGCAGCCGTAGGGTGCAAAGTATGATCTCTGACAGACAGCTTTGCAGCTCCTATTCTCTCTAAATATTCTTTATCGCTCAGCCTTTCCCATACATGTTCTGTTCTATAAGCCATATGCCGGTTGCGGTAGGCATGCACAGTCTC